>NZ_CP031013.1:3204996-3856244 GCF_003711205.1 Polaromonas sp. SP1
GACCGCCAGGTGTATGTGACGCTGCCCGACATCCGCGGCCGCGAGCAGATCCTGAACGTGCACATGCGCAAGGTCCCGCTTGGCCAGGACGTCAGCCCCGGCGTGATCGCCCGCGGCACGCCCGGCATGTCTGGTGCCGACCTTGCCAACCTCTGCAATGAAGCCGCCCTGATGGCCGCACGCCGCAATGCGCGCACCGTCGAGATGCAGGACTTCGAAAAAGCCAAGGACAAGATCCTCATGGGCCCCGAGCGCAAGAGCATGGTCATGCCCGAGGAAGAGCGCCGCAATACGGCGTACCACGAGTCCGGCCATGCGCTGCTCGGCAAGATGCTGCCCAAGTGCGACCCTGTCCACAAGGTCACCATCATCCCGCGTGGCCGTGCACTGGGCGTCACGATGAGCCTGCCGGCGCAAGACCGTTACAGCTACGACCGTGAATACATGCTCAGCCAGATCAGCATGCTGTTTGGCGGCCGTATCGCCGAAGAAGTCTTCATGAACCAGATGACGACCGGCGCCAGCAACGACTTTGAACGTGCCACCGCATTGGCCCGCGACATGGTCACGCGCTACGGCATGACGGAAGCATTGGGCCCCATGGTCTATGCTGAAAACGAAGGCGAAGTCTTCCTCGGCCGTTCGGTCACCAAGACCAACAACATGAGCGAGTCGACCCTGCAAAAGGTCGACGGCGAAGTGCGCCGCATCATCGACCAGCAATACGCCCTGGCGCGCAAGCTGATCGAAGAGAATCAGGACAAGATGCACGCCATGGCCAAGGCCCTGCTCGAATGGGAAACCATCGACGTGGACCAGCTCGATGACATCATGGCCGGCAAGGAGCCGCGCCCGCCCAAGGACTGGACACCGCGCAATTCGTCCGTCGGCGGCGGTGGCGGCCCGACGGGCGGCACACCGGCCGTCAGCACCGATCCGGCGCCGACGGTGGCCTGAAGGAACGAACAACCAGTGGCTGCCAGGCAGTCGCCATAACCGGGGCCAGTCCCCGGTTTTTTATTTCCGGCAAATATGGTCCCCACGCTTGTCACTCATCGTGTACTACGCTGCCCCCCCGAGGGGGCTGTGCTTGCTTCGGGCGGCCCGGCGCTGCGCACGACTTCTGGATGCTGTTTGAGGATAATTTTGTGATCTGGCAAACCTCCCGCTTTCAAATAGACCTGTCGCAGCCCCGCGTCATGGGCATCGTCAATGTCACGCCGGACTCGTTTTCTGATGGCGGCAAGTACTTCACTCCGGACGGCAGTTTTGCAAGCGTCCTGAAACACTGCAACAAGCTGCTGCGAGACGGCGCCGACATGCTGGACATCGGCGGCGAGTCCACCCGCCCCGGTGCGCCGCCCGTGCCGCTGGAAGAAGAACTCGCGCGCGTGTTGCCGGTGGTGAAGCATGCGGTCAAGCTGGGCGTGCCGCTTTCGATAGACACCTACAAACCGGAGGTCATGCAGGCTGTGCTTGATTTGGGCGCCGATGTCATCAACGACATCTGGGCGCTGCGCAAACCGGGAGCTGCTGAAGTCGTGGCGGGCCACCCCAGCTGCGGTGTTTGCCTGATGCACATGCACCGCGAGCCTCAGACCATGCAGCTTGCCCCCATGGACGGCGACGTGGTGCCGCAGGTGCTGGCATTCCTGGAGGCGGCCGCGGCCCGCCTGCAGGCGGTGGGTGTCGACAAGTCCCGCATCGTGCTGGACGTGGGCGTGGGCTTCGGCAAAACCGTGGCGCAAAATTTTGCCTTGCTGGCACGCCAGAACGAGCTGCTGGCCGCAGGCTACCCGCTGCTGGCCGCCTGGTCACGCAAATCCTCATTGGCCGCCGTCACCAGCACCTCGCTGGCCGCAGTCGCCCAGCTTGATGTGGCCGACCGCATGGTGCCCAGCGTAGCGGCAGCCTTGCTGGCTGTAGACCGCGGCGCCCGCATCGTGCGCGTGCACGATGTGAAAGAGACTGTTCAGGCGCTGAAGGTGTGGTCGGCCGCACGCCAGCAACCCGTCTAGGCCGTAAGCCGGTTCTGGTTCTGAGACTTTGGCTGACAGGCGGGCAGGGCGGCGCGACCTAAAATAGCCCTGCATTTTTCCGAACCTCCGGAACAACAAGCCCAGAACAACAAGCTTTACAGGGACAAAAACCCATGACCAGAAAATACTTCGGCACCGACGGCATTCGCGGCACGGTGGGCCAGGCGCCCATCACGCCCGACTTCGTGCTGCGCCTGGCGCACGCCGTGGGCCGCGTGCTGCGCCGCACAGAATCCCGCCCTACGGTGCTGATCGGCAAGGACACCCGCATCTCGGGCTACATGCTTGAAAGTGCGCTGGAGTCGGGCTTTAACTCCGCCGGGGTGGATGTGGTGCTGCTCGGCCCCCTGCCTACACCCGGCGTGGCCTACCTCACGCGGACCTTGCGCGCCAGCCTGGGTGTGGTCATCAGTGCCAGCCACAACGCCTACCCCGACAACGGCATCAAGTTTTTCAGCGCCCAGGGCACCAAGCTCGACGACGCCTGGGAGCTGGCCGTCGAGGCAGCCGTCGAAGAGCCGCCCGTATGGGTCGACTCCGCCACCCTGGGCAAGGCCCGCCGCCTCGACGACGCCGCAGGCCGCTACACCGAATTTTGCAAAAGCACGTTTGCCAACGACCTCACGCTCAAGGGCCTGAAGATCGTCGTCGACGGCGCCCACGGCGCGGCGTACCACATTGCTCCCATGGTGTTCCATGAACTGGGCGCTGAAGTCATCGCCATCGGTTGCGCGCCTGACGGCCTCAACATCAACCGCGACGTCGGCGCGACGCACCCCGAGGCGCTCATCAAGTCGGTGAAGGCCAACAAGGCCCACTACGGCATCGCGCTCGATGGTGACGCCGACCGCCTGCAGATGGTGGACGCCGACGGCCGCCTCTTCAACGGCGACGAGGTGCTCTTCCTGATGGTCAGCGAACGACTGGCGCGCGGCGAGAAAGTCCCCGGCACCGTCGGCACGCTGATGACCAACATGGCGGTGGAAGTCGCACTCAAGAAAAAAGGCGTGGAGTTCGTGCGCGCCAAGGTGGGCGACCGCTATGTGCTCGAAGAGCTCGACAAGCGCGGCTGGCTGCTGGGCGGCGAGGGCTCGGGCCATTTGCTGGCGCTCGACAAGCACACCACCGGCGACGGCCTCATCAGCGCCCTGCAGGTGCTGCAGGCCTGCGTGCGCAGCGGCAAGACGATTGCGCAATTGCTCAGCGAGGTGGTGCTCTTCCCCCAGACCCTGATCAATGTGCGCCTGAAGCCCGGCCAGGATTGGCAAAGCAGCAAGCAACTCGCCGCCATGACAAAAACGGTGGAAGCCGAGCTTGGTGACACCGGCCGTATCCTGATCCGTGCCAGCGGCACCGAGCCGCTGCTGCGTGTGATGGTCGAGGCGCGTGACGCGGGCCAGGCCAAGAGTTGCGCCGAGCGCGTGGCCGACACGGTGCGCTCCTGAAGTTTCTTAAGGAAAAAGTGGCTGCAGCCCAATAACCACGTGGGCAAGCAGCTACTAAATCGATAGCACTCCGTCAACCTGTCCAGGTGGCGGCGGCCTGCATCAAGCGGGCCCGCTCATCCGGCGTGAGCACTTTGGGATGCACACGCGGCGTCCCGTCATCCGGATTGAAGAAGGGCGTGATCTTGTAGCTCCCATTGAGCCGGGTGCGTATCAACTTCGCCATGAACCCGAAAATCGCCACGGTGGTGCTGACCGCCATGCCTTGGGGCGTGCCCTTGGCGCTCTTCATCCCGACCTTCATGCGCACGGGCCCGAAAGCCTTGTCCAGGCTCGTCGAAGGATCTTGCAGGCAGTTGTGCAACAGCCCGACATGCGAGACCTTGAAGTCCCGCGCCGTATTGCCGATGGGCGTGTTGCAGCAGCTCGCGTACCAGCGCAGCATGCCCCTGTTGCTGAGTGACATGCAGGTCAGTGATTCAATACCGTGGCTGAAGGTGACATGCTGGGGCAGGGTGGCGATCACATCCGAGCCGCCCATGTCGTCCAGAATCTCGCCGGGTTTTCCCAGGAAATGCGCATAGACCTGGCAGTCCTTGCAGTAGCAGATGCCGCGGCAGACGGATTCAGGATGGTTGACGTAGCCGCG
Source organism: Polaromonas sp. SP1 (assembly GCF_003711205.1). Classification (NCBI taxonomy): domain Bacteria; kingdom Pseudomonadati; phylum Pseudomonadota; class Betaproteobacteria; order Burkholderiales; family Comamonadaceae; genus Polaromonas; species Polaromonas sp. SP1. The sequence goes on from NZ_CP031013.1 coordinate 3,209,130, forward strand.
GAGAGTGCCGCATTGGCATTGCAATGGGTGGTTCATGGCTGTTGCGTTCCTGACTCGAGGTGGAGCACATGCGACGCCAACATCCACAACACCACCGGCAACAGAAGCGCCGCAGCCGCGACCTCGGAAAGAATCGTGGCGTTGGCGATCCAGGGGTGGAACTCAATGGGCGCCAGTGCATAGTGGCCCAGGCCGTCAAAGCCCATCGCCGCATACACGGCCATCAACAGCAGGCCCGTGGCCATGTATTTCTTGCGCATCAGCAGCAGTCCCACCACGCCGACTGACGTGATGGCCGCCCACACCGCATAGACCTGTGCACGGGTCAGCCAGGCCGGCAGGTTCGGGTATTCGCAAATGAACTCCGCGTTGTGGCTGAAGTGGCCGAGGCTGGTGAGAAAGTAGGCCGCGGTCAGTGCGAGAAGTATCCTGGGGATGTGGTTGAGTTGGAGCATGGGTGGCGCTTTGAATGGTCAAGAGGGATGACGCGAAAGACCGCGCGTCTATTTTCCGAATCCGAGAAGCGGCATGGCCAACGCGAAGGCGGACAAGAACAGCGCGATCAGGCCCAGGCGGCGGACCATGACGCGATTTTCGGCGAGGCTTAAGGGACGAAGTCTGGCTTGAACTGCCAGCCCGATGAGGAAGGCAGGGAAGGTCGCAATAGCCGCGCCAAACCACAAACTTTCAAACCAGCGGGGGAATTGCGGAAACACCAGGCCGGCAAGCCCACCGGCAATCTGCGCGCCAAACACGATCACTGCCAATGCACGGACGGCTGAAGGTCCGCCCACGAGTAATGGAAACCAAACTGGGATTCTTTCATGGGCGTGTCGATGTGGGTTGATCGGCTGAAGGATGATCTGACCGATTCTATGAAGCTTTCACCTCGCGTCATATATTTCAGCGCTCTGCACCGGCTGGCCGCAACGCCGTTGCGACACGTCCGCTTGAGAGACGATGCCGCACCGGGCACCGCCGCCTCACTAACCTCAGGCCAGCGTATACGCCGTCTTCACCGTGGTGAAAAACTCCTGTGCGTACCTGCCTTGTTCACGCGGGCCGTAGCTGGAGCCCTTGCGGCCGCCAAAGGGCACGTGGTAGTCGACGCCCGCTGTCGGCAAATTCACCATCACCATGCCGGCCTGGCTGTGGCGCTTGAAGTGGGTCGCGTATTTGAGGCTGCTGGTGGCGATGCCGGCTGACAGGCCAAAGGGCGTGTCGTTGGCGGTGGCCAGGGCTTCGTCGTAATTCTTCACGCGGATGATGCTGGCGACCGGGCCGAAGATTTCTTCGCGGTTGATGCGCATGCCGGCTGCGCTTTCGGTGAAGAGCGCCGGCTGCATGAAGTAGCCTTCCGCGCCGCTGCCGGTATGGCATGGGATGCGTGCGCCGCCAAAAGCCAGCTTTGCGCCTTCGGCCTTGCCGATTTCGATGTAGCTCAAGTCCTGCTCCAGCTGCGCCTGTGACGACACCGGGCCCACGTCGGTGCCGGCGGTGAGGGCGTCGCCCACCTTGATGCGTGCCATGCGCGCCTGCAGTGCCTCGATAAAAGCCGGGTAGATGCCGTCGGTCACGATGAGGCGGCTGGACGCCGTGCAGCGCTGGCCGGTCGAGTAGAAGGCGCTCTGCGCGCTCAGCTCAACGGCCTGCGTCAGGTCGGCATCGTCCAGGATGATCTGTGGGTTCTTGCCGCCCATCTCGAGCTGAACCTTCTTCAGGTTCTTGGCGCAAGCCTCGGCAATGCGGCCGCCTACGCCGACCGAACCGGTAAAGCTGATAGCGTTCACGCCGGGGTGGTTGACCAGCGCATCGCCGATCACGCGGCCCGGGCCCATGACCAGGTTGAACACGCCGGCCGGGATGCCGGAGCGCGAGATGATTTCAGCCAGCGCCCAGGCACTGCCCGGCACCAGGTCGGCGGGTTTCAACACCACGCAGTTGCCGAATGCCAGCGCCGGTGCGATCTTCCAGGCCGGGATGGCGATGGGGAAATTCCATGGTGTGATCAGGCCGACCACGCCCACAGGCTCGCGTGTGATCTCCACGCCGATACCGGGGCGCACCGAGGGCATCGTTTCACCCGACAGGCGCAGGCATTCACCGGCGAAGAACTTGAAGATATGGCCGGCGCGGGTGGCCTCGCCAATGCCTTCGGGTTTGGTCTTGCCTTCTTCACGTGACAGCAGGGTGCCCAGCTCTTCGCGGCGCGCGAGGATTTCGGTGCCGATTTTGTCGAGCGCATCCGAACGCGCCTGAATGCCCGAGGTAAACCACGCCGGGAAGGCCGCCTGCGCCGCCTTGACCGCCGCATCCAGGCCGGCCGCATCGGCCTGCGTGTACTGGCCGATCACGTCAGACAGATTGGACGGGTTCAGGTTGTCGGTAGCGCCCGTGCCCTCCACCCATTCGCCGTTGATCAGGTTGCGGTGCAATGTGTCGGTCGAGGAAGTCATGGTGTCCTGAAGATAGGTTTGGTTTAGCGGGCCCGGCGCAAGACCATCGGATCCAGTCGGCGGGCGGTTTCAAGGAGGCCGGCGCGCACCGCAGGGTGCATGGCGGGGAAGGGGTGGCGCGGCGCCTCAGACGCAATGATGCCACCTTCCTTCATCAGCGACTTGGCCGTGAGGATTCCCCCTGGCGGTTCTCACCACCACCAACCTGATCGCCGAGACCGACATGGTGGGCGTGATGCCGCTGTCGATTGCCGGCACCTATGCCAGACACGGCTTGCTGGCCATCCTGCCCGGCCACATCCAGCACAAGATGGAGGCCTTCGGCAGCATCACCCGCAAGGACAGGCCGCTCAGCGAGGCGGCGGGGCTTTTCCTGGCGGCGCTGCACGGGCGCTGAAGGTTCATACCGGACTGATGCCATTTGCTATATTTTTAATAGCTAAAGGCCAAGACAGGGATTGGGCTAGAGGCCTTTTTTCCCTAAAAAGATGAGGACCGGGCGCGCGGCCCCCGGCGCTTACTTGGCCGCTTGCCAGCCGCCACCCAGTGACTGGATCAGCGCCACCGCCGTGGTCTGGCGGTCGGCCATGGCCTGCACCAGCGCGCGGCGGGCGCTCAGGGCGGTGGCCTGGGCCGTGATGACCTCGGTGTAGCCCACCTGGCCGCTGCGGTAGCGGTTCAGCACCTGCTGCTCGACCTGGTCGGCCGCAGCGGACGCCTGGCGGCGCAGCTCCTGCTGCGTGAGGAGCACGCGGGTGGCGGAGAGCTGGTCTTCCACGTCCTGGAAGGCGACCAGCACCGTTTGCCGGTAGCGCGCCACGGCTTGCTCGTGCTGGGCGGTCGCACCGTCCACGCGGGCGCCGGTCGCACCAAAGTCAAAAATCAGTTGCGCTGCAGACAGGCCCAGCGACCAGACGCTGCTGGACGCCTTGAAAAGATCGGCCACACGGCTGGCGCCCGTGCCGGCCGAGGCGCTGAGCGACAGGCTGGGGTAGTAGGCGCTTTTGGCAATGCCGATCTGCTCGTTGGCCGAGGCCACGCGCCGCTCGGCTGCGGCGATGTCGGGGCGGCGCTGCAGCAGTTCAGACGGCACGCCCACCGGCACCTCGGGCACCACCGGTTTCCATTCGGCCGGCGGCAGCGAGAAGTTGCCCGGCGCTTCGCCCACCAGCACGGCAATCGCGTGCTCCAGCTGCGCACGCTGGCGCTGCAGCCCGGCGTTGTCGGCCTGGGCGTTGGCCAGCTGGGTTTGCGCCTGCAGCACATCGGTCTTGGCGGCGATGCCGGCGGTGTAGCGGTTTTGCGTGATCTCGAGTGCGCGCTGGTAGCCGGCCAGCGTCGTTTCAAGCAGCGCTTTTTGTGCGTCGGTCTGGCGCAGCGAAAAGTAATTGGCGGCCAGTTCGCCCTGCGCCGACAGCTTGGCCGAGGCCAGGTCGGCGGCGCTGGCCTGCTCGCCCGCCGTGGCGCTGTCGACAGCGCGGCCCAGGCGGCCCCACACATCGGGCTCCCAGCTGCCGCCTATGCTGAGCTGGTAGTTGTTGCCGACGCGGCCGGTGGTGCCGGTGGCCACGTTGCCGCTGGCGCGCGAACGCGAGGCGCCGCCGTCCAGCGTGACCGAGGGGAACAGCGAGGCACGCTGCTCACGCACCAGCGCGCGCGCCTGGGCATAAGCGGCCACCGCCAGCGCGACGTTCTGGTTGGACACGTCCACGCGCGACTGCAGCTGGTCCAGCACGGGGTCATTAAAGAGGCTCCACCACGGGCCGCGCTCCAGCGCATCAGCGGGCGCTGCGGGCACCCAGCCTTCGGCTTCCTTGAAGGTGCTGACGTCGGCGGTGGCGGGGGTTTTGTAGTCGGGGCCGACGGCGCAGCCGCCGAGCGCAAGCACCAGCGCGGCGCTGAGCAGATGGAGCGTGAATCGCGGCGTCGGGTATGTGAAGGTGTAGTTCATGGCAGTCATTCGTCAATCACTGCAGTTGCAGCGGGGCGCCGGGCGGCGTCATGCCGGGCTCGTCAGGATGGCGGCCAAGCTGGCGCTCGGATGGGCTGCGGCGGCGCAGCTTGTCCATCAGCACATAGACCACCGGCGTGGTCAGCAGCGTCAGCACCTGGCTGGCGATCAGCCCGCCGATGATGGCGATGCCCAGGGGGCGGCGCAGTTCTGCCCCTTCGCCGAAACCGATGGCCAGCGGCAGCGCACCCAGGATAGCCGCCAGCGTGGTCATGAGGATGGGGCGAAAGCGCAGCAGGCAGGCTTCGCGCACGGCTTCCAGCGCGGACAGCCCACGTGAGCGCTCAGCCTCCAGTGCGAAGTCGATGATCAGGATGGCGTTCTTTTTGACGATGCCGATCAGCAGGAACACCCCGATCAGCGCGATGATGGAAAAGTCCAGCTTGAACATCAGCAGGGCCAGCACCGCGCCCACACCGGCCGAGGGCAGGGTAGAGAGCACCGTGATCGGGTGCACCAGGCTTTCATAGAGGATGCCCAGCACGATGTAGATCACCACCAGTGCCGCCAGGATCAGCAGCGGCTGCTGCTTTTGCGAGTCTTGCGCGCTGCGCGCCGTGCCTGCAAAACTGCCGCGCACGTTGTTGGGCAGGCGGATATCGGCCTCGGCCTGGTGAACCGCCGCCTCGCCGTCGCTGAGGGTCGCGCCCTCGGCGAGGTTGTACGAGATCGTGGTGGACAGCTCGCCGTCCTCGTGGCTGACCGAGGCGGCCGTCGGGTTCTCGCTGAAGCTGGCGATGGCCGACAGCGGCACCATCGTGGTGGCCGTGGTGCTCAGGACCTGGCCCGTGGAGCCGTCGCGCAGCGAGGGATTGGCGGAGCTGGAGCTTGTAGATGAGCTCGATGAACTCGACGTTGCTGTCTGCGTGGTGGTGCTGGCGATCGATGTGGCGCCCGTACCGGTGCTTGTTGCAGCGGTGGTTGTCGTGCTGGTGGCGGCGGCCGTGCCGCCCCCGCCCGCATTCCTGGCCGGCACATAGATGTCTTTGAGCGCCTCGGGGCTGCGCGTGTAGCGCGGCGCCACCTCCATGATCACATGATACTGATTCAATTCAGCATAGATGGTGGCCACCTGCCGCTGGCCGAAGCCGTTGTAGAGCGCGTTGTCGACGTCGCGCGAGCTGATGCCCATGCGCGCCGCGCTTTCCTTGTCGACGGTGACCATGGTCTCCACGCCGTTTTCCTGCTGGTCGGTGTCCACATCGATCAGGTCGCCCTGCAGCTTCATCTGCTCGGTCAGACGTGTGGCCCACACTCGCAGGTCGGCGGCATTGTCGCTTTTCAGGGTGTACTGGTAAGTCGAGTTGCTCTGGCGTCCGCCCCCGCGCAGGTCTTGCACGGTGTTGAGGAAGAGGCTCACCCCCGTCACTTGCGCCAGCTGCGGCCGCAGCCGCGTGATCACCGCCTGGCCTGAGACGTCGCGCTGGCCCACCGGTTTGAGGTTGATGAACATGAAGCCGCCGCCTGCGCGCGAGCCGCCGGTAAAGCCCACCACGGTGTCGACCGCCGGGTCGGCGCGGATGATGTCGACCAGCTGCTTGAGTTTGGCCTGCAGCGCCTGGAAGGAAATGCTGCGGTCGGCCCGCAGCCCGCCATTGATCTGGCCGGTGTCCTGCTGCGGGAAGAAGCCTTTGGGCGCCTTGACGTAGAGGTAGACATTCAGGCCCACCACCGCCGCCAGGATCAGCATCACCAGCAGCTTGCTGTGCAGCGCCCAGTCCAGGCTGGTTTCATAGCTGCGGTGTACGCGGTTGAAGGCGCTTTCAAACCATCGCGCCACGCCCGAGAAGCGGCCCGTTTTTTTCTGGTGAGCATCGGGCTTGAGCAGCCAGGCGCACATCATGGGCGTAGTGGTCAGCGAAATCACCAGCGAAATCAGCACCGCTGCCGACAGCGTGACGGCAAACTCGCGGAACAGCCGACCGATCTGCCCGCCCATGAAGAGCAGCGGGATGAACACCGCCACCAGCGACAGGCTGATGGACAGCACGGTAAAACCGACTTCGCGCGCACCCAGCAGCGCCGCCTTGAAGCGGTCCATGCCGGCCTCGATGTGGCGGCTGGTGTTTTCCAGCACGACGATGGCGTCGTCCACCACAAAACCGGTGGCCACCGTCAGCGCCATCAGGCTCAGGTTGTTGAGCGAAAAGCCCAGCAAATACATCACGCCGAAGGTGCCCAGCAGCGACACCACGGTGGCCACCGCCGGGATGATGGTGGCGCGCGCGCTGCGCAAAAAGGCGCTGACCACCAGCACCACCAGCACGATGGAAATCAGCAGCGTGACTTCAATCTCATGCAGGGACGCGCGAATGGAGTTGGTGCTGTCCGACGCGACCTGCAGGTTCACGTCTTGCGGCAGCGCCGCCTGCAGCTCGGGCAGCAGGTTGCGCACGCCGTCCACGGTGGCGATCACGTTGGCGTCGGGCTGGCGCGTGACCAGCACGATCACGGCGGGCTCACCGTTAAAAAGGCCCAGCGTGTTGATGTTCTCCACACCGTCGACCACTTCGGCCACGTCCGACAGGCGTATGGCCGCATTGTTGCGCCAGGCCACCACCAGGTTGCGGTAGTCGACGGCCTTCAGCCCGCCGGTAGTGGTGTTGGAGCCCGAGTAGATCTGGAAGCGCTGTCCGTTGCCTTCAATCGCACCCTTGGGCCGGTTGGCGTTGGACGCCTGCAATGCGGCCCGCACGTCTTCCATGCTGACGCCGTAGCGGTTCAGCGCAAAGGGCAATAACTCAACCCGCACGGCAGGCAGCGAGCCGCCGCCGAGCTCCACATCGCCCACGCCCGGCACCTGGGCGATTTTTTGCTGCACAAGGTTGGACACCTCGTCATAAATTTGTCCCGGCGAACGCGTCTTGGACGTGAGCGCCAGGATGATGACGGGTGCCGAAGCCGGGTTGGCCTTGCGGTAAGTCGGGTTGCTGCGCAAGGTGGCCGGCAGGTCGGCACGTGAAGCATTGATGGCGGCCTGCACTTCCCGCGCGGCCGCGTCGATCTTGCGATTGAGGTCAAACTGCAGGCTCACGCGGGTCGAGCCGTTGCTGCTGTTGGACGTCATCTCGTTGACGCCCGCGATCACGCCGAGGCGCCGCTCCAGCGGCGTGGCCACGCTGCTGGCCATGGTGGAAGGGCTGGCGCCTGGCAGCGAGGCGCTGACGGAGATGACCGGGAAGTCGACTTGCGGTAATGGGGAAACCGGCAGGACGAAGAAGGCACCTATGCCCGCCAGGGCCAGGCCGATGGTCAGCAGGACGGTGGCTACTGGGCGGCGGACGAACGGCTCTGACAGGTTCATGGCCTTGCTCCTCCGAATCCGCTCGGGCTGAGGTATCGAAGCCTTGACCCTGCCGTTCGGGCTGAGCTTGTCGAAGCCTCTGGTTGTTCTGTCGATGCGTTTTTTGTTGAGGATGGCTGGCCGGGGGTTGCCCGGCGGCAACTCACTTTTCTTTGCTTCGCCAAAGAAAAGTAAGCAAAAGAAAGGCGACCCTGGCTCCTGCGTCCCCTACGCTTCGCTACGGGGCAACCTGCGGTGCTCGGCCCAGCCGGGGTCAAAAACAACTCGCTTCGCTCAAACAAGTTTTTGCCCTGATCCGTCTGGTCCTGCGCTCCTCGGCGCATCCACAAGGGGTAATCGGGAGCGGGAACGCGGACAAATACCAACAAGGACTCGCCGTAGCGAGTCCTTGTTTCTTCCTGTATTCGGGGTTCTGCCTTCGGCTGTTGGGATTTGGAGTTCTGGGTTTTTGGCTGTTCGGTATGGGTATTCCTCTCCCCACCCCTTCTGGCTGCGCCGAGGAGCGCAGGGCCAGACGGATCAGGGATCGCGATTGTCTGAGCGAAGTGCAACGTAGCGAGTTCGAGCGAGACCCCGTCTGGACCGAGCACCGCAGGTTGCCCGCAGCGAAGCGGAGGGACGCAGCCAGTAGGGTCGCCTTTTCTTTGCTTACTTTCTTTTGGCGAAGCAAAAGAAAGTGAGTTGCCGCCGGCAAACCCGGCCCCGGAACCAAGCACACCAGAGAAGAAAGAAAGAGAAGCCGGCCTCACAAAGAAACCTCCTCAACTTTCCTCTTACCCCGAAACCTCTCCCCCAACCGATCAAACGCCAAATAGATCACCGGCGTCGTAAACAGCGTGAGCACCTGGCTCACAATCAGCCCGCCAAAAATCGACAACCCCAGCGGCCTGCGCAACTCCGCGCCTTCACCCCAACCCAGCATCAGGGGCACAGCTGCAAACAGCGCCGCCAGCGTGGTCATCAGGATCGGCCGGAAGCGCAGCAGCGCTGCCTGGTGGATGGCGTCTTGCGGCGACTTGCCCTGGTTGCGTTCGGCGTCGATCGCAAAGTCGATCATCATGATGGCGTTCTTCTTCACAATGCCGATCAGCAAAATGATGCCGATGATGCCGATCACCCCGAGGTCGGAGCCGCTGATCATCAGCGCCAACAGTGCGCCAACGCCCGCCGAGGGCAGGGTCGAAAGAATCGTCAGCGGGTGGATATAACTTTCATACAGCACGCCCAGCACGATGTAGACGCAGATCACCGCCGCCAGGATCAGCCACAACTGGTTGGAGAGCGATGCCTGGTAAGCCCCGGCCGCGCCGAGGAAGGTCATGGTCACGCTGGCCGGCATGGCGATGTCTTTGGCAGCCTGTTTGATCTCGTCGACCGCCTTGCCGAGAGAGACGCCGGGCGCGGTGTCAAAGCCCAGGGTGGTAGCAGGGTACTGGGCCACGCGGGTGATCTGCAGGGGCGCGGGCTGCTCGGCGATGGTGGCGATCGCCGACAGCGGTGTGGGCGTGCCCGAGCTGGTCTTGAGCTGCAGGCTGCCGAGCGAGGCGGGCGTGCGCAGCTGGTCGGGCATGGCTTCCAGAATCACGCGGTACTGGTTGGTCTCGGTGAAGATGGTGGAGACGATGCGCTGGCCGAAAGCGCTGTAGAGCGCATCGTCAATCGACGAGGTGGTGACGCCCAGGCGCGAGGCGGTGTCGCGGTCGACCGTGATGTAGGCCCCGGCGCCGCTGGAGCCTGCATCGGACGCCACATTGCGCAGGGTTTTGAGTTCCTGCATGCGCCTGGCGAGTTTGGTGGCCCATTCCACCACCGTGGCGTTGTTGGAGCCCTCGAGCGAGACGCGGAACTGCGTGGGGCCGGTTTCGGCGTCAATCGTCAAATCCTGCGTGGGCTGCAGGTAGAGCGTCACGCCGGCCACGGCGGCCGCGCGGCGCTGCAGGCGGTCCATGGTTTCCTGCTGGCTGGTGGTTCGCTCTTTTTTCAGGTTGATCAGCATGCGGCCGGTGTGCAGCATGGTGTTGTTGGCTGCATCGACGCCGATGAAGGAGCTCAGCGTTTCAACGTCGGGGTCTTCCAGGATCGCCTTGGCCGCGGCCTGCTGCAGATCGGCCATGCGGGCGTATGACACCGACTGCGCCGTTTCCACGCGTGCCTGCAACTGGCCGGTGTCTTGTGTCGGGAAGAGGCCTTTGGGAATCAGCACATACAGCAGCACGGTGAGCACCAGCGTACCCAGCGCCACCAGCAGCGTCGCGCCCTGGCGCTTGAGCACCCAGGTGAGCCAGATGTCGTAACGCGCAATCACGCCGTCAAAGAAGCGCTGCATCCTGGCACCGGCCTTGGCCAGCCGGCCGTCGCCCGTGGTTTCAGGCACGTGCTTGAGCCACCGGGCCGACATCATCGGCACCAGCGTGAGCGAGACAACCGCCGAAATCAAAATCGTGATGGCCAGCGTGATGGCAAATTCGCGGAAGAGCCGGCCCACCACGTCGCCCATAAAGAGCAGCGGGATCAACACCGCAATCAGCGACACCGTCAGCGAAATGATGGTGAAGCCGATCTGCGTCGCGCCCTTGAGGGCCGCGGCCATCGGGTCTTCGCCTTCCTCGATGTAGCGCGAGATGTTCTCGATCATGACGATGGCGTCGTCGACCACAAAGCCGGTGGCAATCGTCAGCGCCATCAGGCTCAGGTTGTTCAGGCTGTAGCCGAGCAGATACATGGCGCCGCAGGTGCCGATCAGTGAAATCGGCACGGCCAGGCTGGCGATCACGGTGGCGCGCAGGCTGTGCAGGAAGGCAAAGATCACCAGCACCACCAGCAGCACGGCCAGAAGCAGCTCGATCTCTACATGCATGACAGAGGCGCGTATGCCGGTTGTGCGGTCGCTCAGCACATCGACCTTGATCGAGGTGGGCAGGCCGGCCTGCAGCTCGGGCAGGCGCTCCTTGATGGCGTCGACCGTGGCGATCACGTTGGCGCCCGGTTGGCGCTGCACGTTGAGGATGATGGCCGGTTTCAGTCCGGACCATGCGCCCAGCTTGACGTTTTCTGCGCCGTCCACCACCTGCGCCACATCCGACACCCGCACGGCGGCGCCGTTGCGGAAAGCGATGATGAGATTCTTGTAGTCGGTCGCGGCCACGAGCTGGTCGTTGGAGTTGATGGTGTAGGAGCGCGTGGGGCCGTCAATGCTGCCCTTGGCGGCGTTGGCGTTGGCGGCAGAGATGGCGGTGCGCAATGAATCCAGCCCCAGCCCGTAAGAGGCCAGCGCACGCGTATCAGCCTGAATGCGCACGGCAGGGCGCTGCCCGCCGCTGAGCGACACCAGGCCCACGCCGTTGACCTGGCTGATCTTCAGCGCCAGCCGGGTGTTGACGATGTTTTGCACCTCCGTCAGCGGCATGGTGTCGGAGGTGATGGCCAGCGTCAGCACCGGTGCATCGGCCGGGTTGACCTTGGCATAGACGGGCGGGGCGGGCAGGTCGGCCGGCAACAGCGAGCCGCCGGCGTTGATGGCGGCCTGCACCTGCTGCTCGGCCACGTCGAGCGCAAGGCCCAGGCCGAATTGCAGCGTGACGATGGAGACACCGGCCGCGCTGGTGGAGCTCATGCGCGAGAGCCCGGCCATCTGGCCGAACTGGCGCTCCAGCGGCGCTGTCACGGTTTGCGCCATGACCTCGGGGCTGGCGCCGGGGTAGAGCGTCTGCACCTGGATGGTCGGGTAGTCGACTTGCGGCAGGGCCGAGAGCGGCAGGAACTTGAAGCCCACCAGGCCGGCCAGCACGATGGCCACCATCAGCAGCGAAGTCGCTACCGGGCGCAGGATAAAGGGACGTGAGGGGCTCATTCGCAGGAGTCCCGGATCATTGCGCCGGCCGTTCGCCCTGGCGGCGGTTGTCCTTCATGCCTTGCCAGCGGGCCAGTGCGGCCGGGTCGCCCTTGTCGATCTGCTCCAGAAAGCGTTTGCGGCGTTCCAGCGCGGCCGGGTCGTCTTTGACCTGGTCCAGCATGCGCTGGCGTTGTTCGGCCGTGGGGCCGGCAATCGAAGGCGGGGCGGCGTTGGGTTGCAGCGCTGCGGCTGCGGGCGCCGATGACGCCGGCGATGGAACTGCAACCGGCGCCGTAATTGGTACTGAGCCTGCTGCATCGGATGCCGCACGGTTGCGCGCTCCCGGCGCGCCGCTGCCCGGTGCGCTGGCCCCGCGGCGCCTGCCGCCTGCCCCCGCTCCGGCGCCGGGGGCGTCGCCGGGCAGCACCACGCTGGCACCGTCCTTGAGGCGGTCGGCGCCTTCGGTGATGACGCGCTCGCCGGCTTTCAGCCCGGAGGCGATCACGATTTTTTCAGCTGTGGCCTGGCCGCGCTTTACCGGCCGCAGCGAGACGGTGCGGTCGGCGTTGAGCACATACACATAGTCACCACTGCCGCCCAGGCGCAGCGCCGTCACGGGCACGACGACGGCGTCTTCAATCGTTGTGACCTGCAACTGCACGTTCACGAACTGGCTGGGGAAGAGGTTGAGCTTGCTGTTGGCAAAGCGCGCCTTGGCGCGCACGGTGCCGGTGGTGGTGTCGACCTGGTTGTCGAGCGAGGCGAACACGCCGGTGTCCAGCGGGGTGGTGCGGGTGCGGTCCAGCGCGACGACCTTCATGGGTGTGCTGCCGCTGGCGTTTTGCTGCAGCTCGCCGGCGCGGTCTTGCGGGACGGAGAACACCACGTCAATCGGGCTGACCTGCGTGATCAGGGCCACGCCGTTGGCGTCGCCGCTGCTCACCACGTTGCCGACGTCGACCGTGCGCAGGCCGACACGCCCGCTGATGGGGGCCACCACGCGGGTGTAGCCCAGGTTCAGGCGTGCCGTGCCTTCATTGGCCTTGTCGATCACGACCGTGGCTTCGAGCTGCTTGACCAGTGCGGCCTGGGTGTCGACCTCCTGGCGCGCAATCGAGTCTTGCTCCAGCAGGGTCTTGAAGCGTTGCAGCGTGACGCGGGCGCTTTCAAGTTGCGCTTCATCCCGCTGGCGCTGGCCGCTGGCCTGCATCAAGGCCATCTCAAACTGGCGCGGGTCGATGGTGGCCAGCAGTTCGCCGGCCTTGACCATCTGGCCTTCCTTGAAGAGCACTTTTTCCAGCACGCCCGAGACCTGCGGCCGCACCCGGACGGTGGCCTGCGGCGTGACGGTGCCCAGGGCTTCGAGGACGATGGGGATGCTGCTTTTCTCGGCGGTGGCCACGCCCACCGTGGTGGACGGAGCGCCGCGCCGGAAGGCGCCGCCGGGGCCTGCGGCTGCGCCGGGCTCGGCGGGAGGCCGCGTCAGGTGCCAGGCCAGCCAGCCGGTGCCGGCCAGCGCCAGCACGGCAATCACGCTGCCGATGATGGACGCACGGCGGCTCAGGCGTTTGCGGGGAGGGGTCACGGCGCCGTCTTGCGGCGTTTCTGCTTTCGGGTCCATCAGCTGTCCTTGGTGCCCGCCGCTTCAACCGGTTTTACCCAGGCCGGCGCGGCATTTTTTTGTGTTTGATGGTCGGAACCGGCAGGTTCCAGCCACTGCCGGATCAAGGCTTTGGGGGCTTTGTACGGTCAGCGCTGAATAATTATCACTGCAACACTGCGGGTGCAGATATACGCCCGGAAAGAAGCTCGTAAACGTCCTGTAAAGGAGAGGCCGGACTACAGGCCGGCGGGCAATTCCGGCGTTGCCGTCAGCCTGCGAGGCGGATTGCTATCGTTTTGATAGCTAATAGCCAAGGTGGTTATTGGGCTGGAGGCCGATTTTTCTTAAGGCCGGGCTTGTTCAGCCCAGCAGCGCCGCGACCTCGGCATGCCGCGGGATGCCGTCGATCGCGCCGTGCTTCGTGACCGACAGCGCTGCCGCAGCGTTGGCCCATTGCATGGCCGCGGCCAATGTTTCACCGCGTGCCAGTGCCGCGGCCAGCGCGCCGGTGAAGGTGTCGCCCGCGCCTATGGTGTCGCGCACGGGCATGGTCCGGCCCGCCAGCGTGACCGGCGCCTGGCCCTGTTGATAGAGCCGGCAGCCTGCTGCGCCCAGTGTGACCAGCACGGCGCGCGCGCCGCGCCCGAGCAATTGCCGGGCGGCCTCGGCAGGTGAGCCGTCATGCCCGGGGCCGGCCAGCAAATAGAGTTCGCTTTCGTTGGGCGTGAGCACGTCTACCAACGCGAGCAGCTCGTCCGCCAGTGGGTGCGCGGGCGCCGGGTTCAGCAGGGTGACGGCGCCGCCTGCCCGCGCCAGGCGAAAAGCCTCCAGGGTGGCTTCAGCCGGCACTTCGCACGATGCCATCACGACGCGACAACCCGCGAGCAGCTGCGCCGCGTCCTGCGCATGGCGCACGCCCAGGCCGGTGCCCGCGCCGGGGTAGACGGCAATGCTGTTGTCGCCGTCTTCATAAACCAGGATTTGCGCGATGCCGCTGCGCTCGCCCGCCACCTGCTCGACATGGCGGGTATCAATACCCTCGTTGTGCCACAGCGTCATGCCCATCCGGCCAAAGTCGTCGTCGCCGATGCGGGCGATCAGCGCCACATGCGCTCCCTGGCGCGCGGCCGCCACGGCGGCATTGCTGCCTTTGCCGCCGGGGCTGATGCTGAAGCTATTGGCCATCAGGGTCTCGCCACGCGCAATCGGCCGCGCCACCTGCGAAATCAGGTCGGCGTTCCAGCTGGCAACGCAAACGACATCGGTATTCACTTCGTCATTCATATCAATCTATGGAGAAAAGCGTCGGCCTGAGCTGAGGGCGTGAGTGACCAAGCAGGCGCCACGGAACCGGCTTTGCCGGGCCGTAGGCGCACGGGGGGAGCTACTTGTACCCCATGGTCTGGGGCAACCAAAGAACGATTTGCGGGAAAAAAGTCATCGCCAGCAGCAAGAGCAGCAGCATCGCCAGGAAAGGCCAGCCTTCTTTCATCATCTCGCCGATCGGAATACCGGTGAGCGCCTTGGTCACAAAGAGCAGCATGCCGAAAGGCGGGTGGATCAGGCCGATCATCATGTTGAGCACCACCAGCACGCCGAAGTGCACCAGGTCCACGCCCAGCAGCTTGGCCGCGGGCAGCAGCATGGGCACAAACACCAGCAGCAGCACCGACACGTCAAGGAAGCAGCCCAGCACCAGGAACATGACATTCACCATCAGCAGGAAGCCGATCTGCGAAAGGTGCATGCCGTCGACCCAGGCGGCCATGGCTTGCGGCACGCCCTCGGCAGTGAAGGCGTAATTGAGCATGAAAGAGCCGGCCAGGATCATGGTGATCACCGCGCTGCCGCGGGTCGACTCCATCACCACGCCCCAGAAGCTGCGCCACGTGAGCGCGCGAAACACCACGGCGGCCAGGATCAGCGCATGCAGCGCCGCCACGGCGGCGGCTTCGGTCGGCGTGAAGACACCCGAGTAAATACCGCCCAACAGCACGATGGGCATGGACAGCGGCAAGGCACCGCGAAAAATCAGCCCCGCCCACTCCGAGCGCGGCACGGGTTCGTCGCGCGGCATGTTGCGTTTTTTTGCGATGATCGCGACCACGCCCATCATCAGGCCGGCCATCAAAAAGCCCGGCACCACACCGCCCAGAAAGAGTGCGCCCACCGAAGCGCCAGACACCAGCGCGTAAATCACCATCGGGATCGACGGCGGAATGATGGGCCCCAGCGTGGCGCTGGCCACCACCACGGCGCCGGCAAAGCCGCGCGTGTATTCGGGCTTCTTCAGCATCTGGCGGATGGTGACGAGGCCTGGGCCGGCCGCGTCGGCAATCGCGCTGCCGCTCATGCCCGAGAAAATCACGCTGACCAGAATGTCCACCTGCGCAAGCCCGCCGCGAAAGCGGCCCACCAGGATGCGGCAGAAGTCGAAAATACGCTCGCTCACCGTGCCCGCATTCATGATGTTGGCGGCAAACACAAAAAGCGGCACCGCCAGCAGCACGTAGCTGTTGTAAAGGCCGTTGCCGATCTGTTCGGCCACCAGGCCAATGTCTTGCCCCTTGACCGCCAGGTAGCCGATGCCGGCAGCAATCATCGAAAAGCCGATGGGCATGCGCAGCAGCATGCCGCCCGCCAGCACCCCCACCAATATCCAGAGACCGCTTGTCATATCCGCAACTCCGCTTCAAGACCCTTGCCACGGATCGCGTTCCAGATCGCCCAGGCCGAGCGCACCGCCAAAGCGGCGAGCAGCAGCACAAAAGGCATGAAGACCCACTGGAAGGACACGCCCAGAACGGGTGTTCCCTCGCGGGCCATGAAGTGCACGTAGTCCCAGCAGCCCGGAATGCCCCAGGCCGCCAGGCCGCCGACCAGCAGGTTGCCGATGATGGCCATGGCCTGCCGGCCGCGATAGGGCATGCTGTTCCACACCAGGTCAAACACCACATGCTCACGCTCGGGCACCACCACGGCAGCCGCCCACAGGATGACCCACACGTAGAGGATCACGGCGGCTTCATCCGTCCAGGCCAGGGGCTTGCCGAAGAGAAACCGCGCCGTGATCTGGATCACGAACACGATGAACAGGGTCAGGAAGAGTCCGCCGCCAATCAGGTTGGCGGCTTTTTGAGGCCAGCTTTTCATGGGAGTTGTTGTGGTGCCTGGTGCTTGCCGCCGGACTTACTTCGTCGCGTTGATGCGCTCGAGCAGGCCTTTGGGCCAGACCTTGGCGTAGTCGGAGTTCAGGTAAGTCGTCTGCACGGTCTTGCGGAAAGCGTCCACGTCCGGTGTGGTGACCTGCAGGCCTTCTTTCTTGAAAAAGTCCACCAGCTGGCCTTCTTCCTTGATGCGGTTTTCATTGTTGTAGACGGCTGCGGCCTGTGCTGCGGCAGTGACCTTGGTCTTTTGCGCCGCGTTCATGCCGTTCCAGGCCTTGTTGGAAATCGCGATGAAGATGCCGTCCACCAGGTGGCTGGTCATGACGATCTGCTTGGTCACTTCGTAGAACTTGGCCGCACGCACGGAGGGCAGGGGGTTGTCCTGGCCGTCGATGGTGCCGGTCTTCAGGCCCAGGTAGACCTCGCCGAAGGCCAGCGGCGTGGGGGTGGCGCCCAGGGCTTCACCCAGAAACAGCCATTCCTTGGAGCCCGGCATGCGCAGCTTCACGCCTTTGAGGTCGGCCGGCACCTTGACGTTGCGGGCTTCGCGCAGGTTGACCTGGCGCGTGCCGAGGTAGACGGTGGACAGCGGTGTGACTTCCATCTTTTCCGCGACATGCTTGAACATCTCGGTGCCGATGGGGCCGGAGAACACCTTTTGCTGGTGGTCCGGGTCGCGCACGATGTAGCCGGCAGTGAAGATGGAGAACTCGGGCACCAGCTTGGCGATGTCGAAGGCCGAGATGGACGAGAGCTCCAGGTTGCCGCGCGCCATGGCGGCCGGCTCCGTGCCTTGCTTGAAAAGCGACGCATTCAGGTTGATCTGCACGTCGAATTCGCCAGGCGCGCTTTTTTCGAGGTTCTCCTTGAAGACCGTCCACATCTTGGCGTGCCAGTCGTCCGGCACGGCGGGCGTCGACACGCGCAGCACCATCTTGTTCTGGGCCTGGGCGGCGGGCAGCAGGGCGCCCATCAACACGGTGGCGGAAGCCGCGGCCAAAAGGGTGCGGCGAAGGGTGGATGAGAGGGAAGTCTTCATGGTTGTCTCCTTTTTTAGGTCAATCGTTGGGGCTCAGGCCCCGGTTCTACTTTGGGCAATCAGTCGGATTTTGTATCAATCCCGAAAGCGGCGATGGTTTTTTCCAGCGCCTGGTACTCGTCGGCCGTCAACGCCACCAGCGGCGCGCGCACGCGCAGCCAGGCCTTGTCGCCGCTCAGCATGGCCATGATGCCCTTGAGCGCCGGCATCAGCGAGTAGCCGTTCAGCAAGCCGATCAGCTGGACGACGCGCTCGCGTTCGGCCGGTGTGGCGGCGGCTTCGGGCTCTGTCACCAGGCGTTTGACCAGGCGCGGCATGAAGTTGGCCAGGCCGCTGATGGCGCCTGTGCTGCCGCGCCTGCCCATCTCTGGAAGGTCGGGCTCAAAGCCGACGTAAACCGTCATGTCTTTCATGAAGGCGTTCGCCAGGCCCACCGAATGCTCGGTGCTGCAGGCGCTGTCCTTGATGCCGACGATGGTGTCGGGGTATTGCTTTTTGAGTGTGCTGATGACGTGGTGCGACAGCGGCACGCCCGTGACCTGGGGGATGTGGTACAGGTACATCTTGAAGGGCGTGCCGGCCATGCCGTCGATGACATAGCGGTAGCCGTCGATGATGCCCTGGTCGGACACGCCCTTGAGGAAAAACGGCGGCAGCATCAGGCAGCCGTGCACACCGGCCTTGACGGCGTGGCGCGTGAGCTCCAGCGTTTCGGGCAAGGCGGCGCAACTGGTCGAGACCATGATCTGCGCGGCCGGAATGCCGTTTTTGATGAGCTGGTCGATCGCGTCCTTGCGCTCTTGCAGCGAGAACGAAGGGCCTTCGCCCGTGGTGCCGAAAGCCGTCACGCCTGGGCAGCCGGTGGCGATCAGCGTCTTGCAATGCGCCGCAAATTTGGCGTGGTCAATGTCTAGCCCGGCCGTGAGCGGCGTCAGCAGGGCGGGCCAGATGCCGCGAAAGGATTTGTCGGCGGCGGGGAAAGAACGCGTCATTCAAGGGTCTCCAAAGACCACGGCATATCGGGCCGCGGCAAACCGAGCACGCGGCGGTGCGCACTGTCGATGTGGTGGCTCAGGCGGTCGACCACGGCTTGTGCGTCGCGCCGCTTGAGGGCGTCAATAAACCAGAGGTGCTCTTCCATCGCGGGAATCAGCACGTCCGGGGAAAGGGTGGAGCCTTCGAGCTTGATCAGCCGCACCCGCAGGCTGTTGATGCGGTAGACCTCGGAGATCAGTTCGTTGCCCAATGCGTCGATCATCAAATCGTGCAGGCCCCAGTCGACCGTGGTGGCGTCTTCCAGCAGGGCGTCGTCAATGGCTTTCTTTTTGGCGCGCTTGACGATGTTGAGGTGGGCCAGCTCAATCATGGCCAGGTCGGAGTCGGACACCGTCGTCACAAAGCGGCTGGCGGCCTCGCGCTCGAGCAGGCGGCGCAGCTGGAAGGCGTTGTTGATCAGCTTCAGATCGACATGGGCCACCTGGAGGCCGCGCTGCGGCACGGTCTTGAGCAGGCCTTCGGCTTCCAGGCGCGGAATCAGCTCGCGCACCGCGCCCAGCGGCATGCCCAGCAGTTGCATCAGCTCGCGCTGCGAGATGAATTGGCCCGGGCGGATGTTGGCGTCAACGATCTGCTGCTGGAAACTCTCGTACGCCTGCGCGCGCAGGCTGATCGGAGCGGAGGCCGTGGAGTGCGCAGCGTTGCTCATGAGCTTCAGCTCGCGTCGCTGGAAATCACACCCTTGCGAAGCAGGATGTTGCCGTACTTTCGCTGCTCACCGGTTTGCAGGATGAGGAAGGCGTTTTGGGCTTGTGCGTAAAAGTCAAAGCGCTCAAGCGAGACGGCGGGGCGCTCGCCGGCTTGGCGAAGTACGTTCGTAAATTCGGCCACGGGCTCGGGAATGGCTGAAGCATCACCGACGACCTGCATGGTCCAGGCAGCGTCGGGCACAAAGTTGTCTAGCGGCAGAAGCTGCAGCACCGCTTGAAGTGCTTGAGGCGCAGTGGCACCCGCCAACTGCACCAGCCGTGCGCCGCTTTTGCCTGCCACCTGGGCAGCAGGGAAGTTCGCATCCACAATCGCCACGTCGTCGCCATGGCCCATGCTGGCCAGGGCATGCAGGGCGTCGGGCGTGAGCAGGGGGGAAATGTTTTTGAGCATGGGAGCAATGTGGTGAACAGCTGCGGAGCCCGGTTTTTGCAAAACCTCGGGATTTCCCGCTGTCGATCACTGACATGTTAGTCATAACATAACTGACCTTTTATCAGGACTAACCCTGAATCCGAACGAAATTGAACAAAGTCAAAGCCGACATGACCACTGCGACTGGGGGCATGGCCCCTGTTTTTTCTGCCTGCGAAGGAAGCGGCCTCAGGCTGGGCCTGGGCGGTGCGCCGCTGGGCAACCTGTTCAGCGCCGTCTCTGATGCCGATGCCAGGGCGCTGGTGGATGCCGCCTGGGCCGATGGCTGCCGCACCTTTGACACCGCGCCGCATTACGGCCACGGCCTGTCGGAGCGGCGCCTGGGTGATGCGCTGCGCGGGCACCCGCGGGACAGCTATGTGCTCTCCAGCAAGGTGGGCAGGCTGCTGCTGCCCGATGCGAATGCCCCGCGCGCGCAGCACGGCTACGTCGACATACTGCCCTTTAACCAGGTGTGGGACTTCAGCGCCGCCGGCACACGCCGCAGCGTGGAAGAAAGCCTGCAGCGCCTGGGCCTGCCGCGGCTGGACGTGGTGTATGTTCATGACCCCGATGCCGCCTCGCACGGTGAACGCGCGCCTGCGGTACTGCGTCAGGTGATTGAGGAGACTTTGCCCGAGCTGCGGCAGATGAAGCGGGAAGGGTTGATACGCGCCATCGGCCTGGGCACCAACGACGTGGATGTGGTGTTGCAGGTGCTGCGCGAAGTCGGGCTGGATGTGCTGATGCTGGCCGGGCGCTACAGCCTGCTGGACCACAGCGCGCTGGCTGCGCTGCTGCCCCAATGCGCGGCGCGCAACGTCCTTGTTGCACTGGGTGGGGTGTTCAATTCGGGTATCCTGGCCACGGGCGCACGCGGCGGCGCGGCGAGCTTTAATTACGCGCCCGCTGCCGGCGAATGGCTGGAGCGGACTTCCCGCATTGAGTTGGTTTGTGAGGCGCATGGCGTGCCGCTGCGCGCGGCGGCGCTGCAGTTTCCGCTGGCCCACACGGCGGTGGAGATCGTGATGCTGGGCGCACGCAAGGTCGCCGAGTGGGCCGATGCGGTGGCGATGATGCAGCACCCGATTCCCCCGGAATTCTGGGCCGACTTGCGCAAGCAGGGCCTGCTGCCATCAGAGGCACCTACGCCATGACCGCGATGGCAAAGATCGACGCGCACTTTCATTGCTGGCAACTCGCGCGCGGCGACTATGGCTGGCTGACCCCGGCGCTGGCGCCGATTTACCGCGATGTGGCCGTGGCCGACTGGAAGGCGCAATCCGTGCCGCACGGCATCACGGGTGGCGTGCTGGTGCAGGCTGCACCGGCCGAGGCGGAGACACAGTTTCTGCTGGCGCAGGCCGATGCCAACCCCGCCGTACTGGGCGTGGTGGGCTGGGTAGACCTGCTGGCCGCTGACGCTCCGGCCCGTATCGAAAAACTGGCCAGTCACCCGCGCCTGAAGGGTTTACGGCCCATGCTGCAGGACATCGCGGATCCCGAATGGATATTGCAACCCGCACTGGCGCCGGCCCTGCGCGCCATGGCCGATTGCGGCCTGGTATTTGACGCGCTGGTGAAGTCCGTGCACCTGCCGCACATCCTGACGCTGGCTGCGCGCCACCCTGAGTTGCGCATGGTGATAGACCATTGCGCCAAGCCGGACATCGCTGCGGGCGAGTGGCAACCCTGGGCAGATGGAATGGCGCGCATCGCCAAGGAAACCAATGCCATGTGCAAACTCTCAGGCCTGATGACCGAGGCTGGTCCGCGACCACAGCCGGGCGCTGTAAGGCGCTGGGGCGAACATGTGCTGCAGAGCTTTGGCGCTGACCGTGTCGTGTGGGGAAGCGACTGGCCGGTGCTGGAGCTGGCCGGTAGTTATGCGCAATGGTGGGGCGAGACGCAACAATTGCTTGCCGGGCTGGATGCGAAAGACCAGGCGGCGGTGATGGGGGGCAATGCAGCGCGGCTTTACCGGTTGGGCGGGGCTTAAATATTCTCGTCACTCAGGCTCCACACCGTTCGGGCTGAGCGTGACGAAGCCCTTCGCCACCGACAGGGTGGTCATGGTTTGCGTAAACCCCATTGAAGTGATGAGGTATTTAGAATCGCCCGATGACTGAATCAACAACTTCCTCCTCCGTACGCGTCTGCCGCGCAGACTACGCTAACCCCGTGCACGCAGCCGCAGTCGTAGACCTACTCGATGTGTATGCGCGCGACCTGGCCGGCGGCGGCCACCCGCTCAGCGACTTCGCCAAAGGCAACCTCATCAAGGAACTCGCCGCGCGCCCACAGGCTTTTAGCGTGCTCGCCTTCGAGGGCGAGCAGGCCGTGGGCCTCATCAACTGCATCGAGGGCTTCTCCACCTTCGCCTGCCGCCCACTGGTCAATGTCCACGACGTGTCCGTGCGCCCCGGTCATCGCGGCCAGCGCATCGGCGAAAAGATGCTGGCGAAGGTGGAAGAGATCGCGCGAGAACGCGGCGCCTGCAAGCTGACGCTGGAAGCACTGCAAGGCAATGAGCGCGCCATCAAGCTGTATGAGCGCGTGGGCTTTGGTGGCTTCCAGCTGGACCCGGCCATGGGGCAGGCGCGGTTCTTTCAGAAGTGGCTGGAGTGAGGGCGCCTCAATGCCTCAATCGGTCAGAACCAGATATCAGGATCCAGAAGCATGAAACGCTGGTGGAACAGTCCTTATCTTTCCTTGATCGGCAATATCGCCGCGCTTTGCTTCGCGCTTATTCTCGGACGGGTTTGCCTCCAGGCCGTGTTTACTGGCGAAATCAAGTTCAGCAAGGCCAATCGATGGATTCGCCTGGAAAGCGAGCCAACGGTGTTTTGGCTTGCTTTCTGATTTCAATTCGCCCTCGCAGTTTTCGTGGCGATAGTGACTCCCAGATCCATACGCAAAGACGTTCACGCCATCCGGGAAAGTCGAGCACAACAAAAGAAGGCATGACGTCCGCTTGGGGCCAAAGCAGCCTTTTTCCCCACTGACTGCAGGCTCGCTTCGATCTAACCAGCCTTCGCTCCCTCCTACGGCTGGTCGCGTGTTTTTCTCCTTCTTCCAGGTAGCAGGCCCAAGCACCATGGCTTTTTAGTATCAGCCACGGATGCAACATGAAAAACAACGGTCTGCTTTTCTCCGCCCTCATCGGCGCGGTCGCCTGCGCGCGCTCCATGACGCCAATGGCCACCATCGCGGCAGCACGGGTTCTTGGCCGTCGCACGCCGGGGAGGCTTGTCCTGCTGGACCGCCCGCTGTTCAGGCATGGCGCCCTGGCCATGGGTGTGGGCGAATTGTTGGGCGACAAGATGAAGACCGCACCTGACCGCACCGTCTTTCTGGGACTGCTGGCGCGCGTGATGAGCGCAGGCATCGCAGGCGCTGCACTGGCTCCCCGTGGCCGCGAACAGGCCGGCGCTTTAACGGCGGTTGCAACGGCCGTACCGCTGGCCTACATCACGCTCGCAGGCCGCAAGCGCGCGATGGCACGCATGGGCCAGACCCGCAGCGGTTTGATTGAAGACGCGCTGATTGTTGCCGCCGGGGCGGCGGTTGTGGCGCTGGCGGTCCGGCGGTAAACGGTCCGCCTGCTTCTCTTCGACAGGAATTAATTCTGACGCTGGGCCTTTACGCGCGAAGAGTCTTGCAGCAGCATCAGCGCCGCAAAAGCCACCAAACCCAATGCCGCTGAAAACCACAACGCGCCCGCGCCGAAGCGGTCAATCGCCAGGCCGAACAGCCACGGCGCCGTGGCTTGCGCAAAACGCGCCGGCACCATCAACACGCCTTGGCGCGCACCGTAGTCGCGCACACCGAACAAGACCAGCGGCAGCGTGCCTTTGGCAATCGTCAGCACACCGTTGCCGGCGCCGTGCAGCACGGTGAACAGTGCACCGGCCGGCACGCCGAAAAACAGAAACACCGCTGCGCCCAGCGTGTGCATCGCACCGGCCACGCGGGCTGAGATCAGCGGGTGGATGTTGCGCAGCAGGCCGTATTCCAGCAATCGGCCAGCCACCTGCGCGGGGCCGACCAGGCCGGCAAAAATCAGTGCGGTGGCCAGCGGCACGCCATGGGCCTGCAGCAGACGCGGCAGGTGGGCGGCCATGGCGGTGCTGATGAACCAGGTCACCGCGAACACCAGGGCGAGCAGGATGGCGGTGCGGGTGGCGGAGTTTGCCGTTGATGCGGCTGCGGGGTTTGCTGTTTCAACGGGGGTGACTTCAAGCGGTGCTTCTGCGGCTCCGTGCGGCGTCGCGTGAGCCGGCGAGGCGGGCAGCCGCCAGTTGAGCGGCAAGCCCAGCAGCAGATGCAGCGCCGCCCAGGTGAGGCAGGTCGCGCGCCAACCCCATTCCAGCTCCAGCCAGGTTGTGAGCGGCCAGCCCACGGTGCTGGCAAAACCGGCAAACAGCGTGATGCCGGTGATGGCGCCGCGCGCGTCTTTGCCGTAGAGATGCACCAGCGCAGCAAAGGCTGCTTCATAAAGGCCTGCGGACATGGCCACGCCCAGGATCACCCATCCGGCAAGGAGGCCCACCGGCCCCTGCGCGAAGGCCAGCGTGGCCAGCCCGGCGGCAAAAATCAGGCTGTTGGCCGCCAGCACAGGCTTGCCGCCGTGCCGGTCTATGGCTTTGCCGGCCGCCGGCCCCAGCAGTGCGGACACCACCAGCGCGGCAGAGAACGCGGCAAACACAGTGGGTGTGCTGACGCCGAGGTCGCGCGCCATCGGCACCGCCAGGATGGCCGGCAGGTAGTAGCTCGAAGCCCAGGCCAGCGTCTGGGCAATGCCCAGCTGGACGATGGTGGCGGTGCGGCTGGTCGAAGTCACGAGCCCAAGGGTACCAAGGATGCGCCCGCCTCAGGCTGGGTCGGGCGCCTGCCGTACGCCGAGCGCGCGGTGCAACACCACACCCGCCAACGCCCCGGCCGCCTGCGCCAGCACAAAGCCCGGCGCACTGACGGGCGCGATGCCGGCAAAGCTGTCGGACAGCATGCGGCCCAGTACGGCCGCCGGGTTGGCAAACGAGGTGCTGGCGGTGAACCAGTAAGCCGCGCCGATGTAGCAGGCCACCAGCGCCGGCGCCTTGGCGGGCGGCGCGCGCAGCACGACCAGGATCAGCCCGCCAGTCGCCACGGCTTCGGCCAGCCACTGGCCGCTGCCGGTGCGGACCTTGCTGCTGAACTGCATCACGTTCATGTCAAACATCGCATGCGCCAGCCAGGCGCCGGCCACCGCACCCAAAAGCTGGGATGCTATAAAAGATATAGCTAGAAGCGCATGCGCAGTATGGGCTGGAGGCCTTTTTGACCACATAACCAGGGTGACCAGCGGATTGAAGTGCGCACCGCTGACCGGGCCCAGCACCTCGATCAGCACATACAGCGCAAACACCGTGGCCAGCGTGTTGGCCAGCAGCGCCACGCCCATGTTGCCGCCCGACAGGCGCTCGGCCATGATGCCCGAGCCGATGACGGCGCAGAGCAGGGCGGCGGTGCCCACAAACTCCGCGAGCGCCTGGCGCGCGAGCGAAGGCGCGTCAGGGAGCTGCGGCGTTGGAGCCGCGGCAGGACTTAACAGCACGCCGCTTTTGCGCCGGAGGGTGCGTCAGCCGGCACGGCGCAGCAAGCCTTGCCGGTGGCGGGCTTGGCTTCGCTGAACACCGGAATGTTGTCCAGCGTATGGAACTGCTCCCAGGCAATACCCTGCGGGTCGGTCAGCCAGTATTTGTCGCTGCGGGCATAGCAGCAGGTGGTGGGGCCTTCATCCAGCAAGGTCATGTCGGCGCGGGTGGCGCTGGCCTTGAGGGCATCCAGCTCTTCGGCCCGCTCGACCTGGATGCCCAGGTGGTCCACGCCGGGTGCGTCGCCGCGTGTGGAGATGGCGAAGTTGACCGGTGGGTCGTTCAGCATCCATTTGGCGTAGTCGGCCTCGGTGCGTGCGGGTTGCTGCTCGAACATGGCCGAGTAGAAGGCGATGTTTTTTTGGAGGTCTTTGACGTGCACATGGACGTGGAAGCGTTTCATGAGGTTCTCCTTGACGTAGGTGTGTGGGTGGAATATTGGTTAGCAGGCGGCGCAACCGGCTTGCGCATCGACTTCGCAGCTGCCGCCTTCGCAGCAGTGCTCGGTCAGGTAGCCGAGCAGGGCGTTCATCTGGCCGAAGCTGGCGCGGTAGATCAGGTTGCGCCCGCGTGCCTCGCTGCTCGCCAGGCCTGAGTTCGCGAGTTCTTTCAGATGGAAAGACAGGGCGCTGGGGGCAACACCGAGCTGTTCGGCCATGACGCCTGGCGTCAAACCTTCAGGGCCGGCGACGACGAGGGCGCGGAAAGCACGCAGGCGCTGGGCTTGCGCCAAGGCGGCCAGTGCCTTTACGGCGGTGCTCTCGTCGAGTGTGGTGAATTGCGGCAAAGGGGTTAAAGATTCCATAATTCAAATATAATTGAATTATTGAATCGATGCAAGCCACCCACAATCCATTCATCTTCAAGGAGCTCCCATGCCGTCCCACCCGCCAGTCACCATCTATCACAACCCGAAATGCGGCACCTCACGCAACACGCTGGCGCTGATCCGCAATGCCGGCATCGAGCCGGAAGTCATCGAATACCTGAAAACACCGCCGACGCGGGAAAAGCTGCAGGCGTTGGTGGCCCAGATGGCAGTGCCGGTGCGTGAGGTGATCCGGCAAAAAGAAGCGGCGTATACGGAGCTGGGCCTGGACGACCCGGCGTTGGGTGACGACGCGTTGATTGACGCGATGCTGGTCCACCCCATCCTGATCAACCGGCCCATCGTGGTGACGCCGCTGGGCACGCGCCTGTGCCGCCCTTCGGAAGCCGTGCTGGACATCCTGCCCTTGCCGCAGCGCGGTGCGTTTGCCAAGGAAGACGGCGAGCAGGTGATTAACGAGCGGGGTGAACGTGTTGCAGGCCGTTGATACCTTGATGGCCGACCTGCCGAACATTGACCCTACGCTCTTTGCATTGCCCTCGCTAGGGCTGCGAGACTCCGCACCCGGCACGCATGCGCCGCGCATCCTGCTGCTCTACGGCTCGGTGCGTGAACGCTCCTACAGCCGCTTGGCCAGTGAAGAAGCGGCACGCCTGCTTCAGGCCATGGGCGCGGAGACGCGCACCTTCAACCCGAGCGGCCTGCCTCTGCCCGACGACGCGCCGGACACGCACCCCAAGGTGCAGGAGTTGCGGCAACTGGCGCAGTGGGCCGAGGGCATGGTCTGGTGCTCGCCCGAGCGGCACGGCGCCATGACCGGCATCATGAAGTCGCAGATCGACTGGATTCCGCTGGCCGATGGCGCGGTGCGGCCCACGCAGGGCAAAACGCTGGCGGTGATGCAGGTCTCGGGCGGTTCGCAGTCCTTCAACGCCGTCAACCAGATGCGCGTGCTGGGCCGCTGGATGCGCATGCTGACGATTCCCAACCAGTCGTCGGTGGCCAAGGCTTTTCTGGAGTTCGACGAAGCCGGGCGCATGAAGCCCTCGGCGTATTACGACCGCATCGTTGACGTGATGGAGGAACTGGTGAAGTTCACGCTGCTCACCAGGGATGTGTCGCCTTACCTGGTGGATCGCTACAGCGAACGCAAGGAAAGCGCCGAAGCCTTGTCCAGGCGCGTGAACCAGCGCGCCATTTAAAGAAAGCTGCGGCCCCTGTCGGGCCGTTATTTCGCCGAGGCCGCGTTGCGCCTGCGGGTGGCCGCGGCTTTTTTCGCCGACGCTGAGCGCTCCGCTGCGGGCCGGGCGGCCGCTGCGGAGCCGCCCAGTCGCCCGCCCTTGCGTGAAGCCGAATGGTTCTCCGGCTTGCCACGCCCTGAGCCGGACTTTTCGCCGCCGCCGCTTTCCTTGTTCACCGTGGCCCAGGCGCGGCGTTCGGCTTCTTCCTTGCCGACGCCGCGGTCTTCATAGCCTTCTTCAATGTGTTCGGCCTTGCGCTTTTGCTTGTCGGTGTAGGCCGACTTGTCGCCTTTTGGCATGGTGCGTCTCCTTTGGGTGCATGAGTCCTTGATGCTGGGACCTCCAAATTAATGCGCGGGAAGCGGGGCCTTTGAACGCGGCATTCCAAAAGCGAAGTCGGCCGTTTCCTACGTGAAAAAGGCCGCCAGCCAAGACGGGGTATTGGCTTTTAGCTATTGATTTAATAGCAAGCTGGATACCCGTGCGCAGGGTTTCCGGCAAAACGCGGTTTCAGCAGATTTCTTTGGCGCTGTCACACAACTGCCATTGAACTGACACGAACGCGTCACCCCCCACTTCCAGAATCACGTCATGACCAGCATGACAGAGCACCCGATGGGAACCGAATCGACACAAGCCAGCCGCAGCTTGAGCGCCGGCATTCAAGACCTCAACAAGCAGTGCCTGCGCATTTTGCGTTGCACGGCCCAGGCTTTTGCCAACAGCCCGGGTGGTTTGCGTTTCAAGGCAGGGACCCGGCCCTGGCTGGAAGGTTTGTCAAATGCGCGGCCCATGCTGGCCGCGGGTTTGGGGCGACGTGACAAGGCGGGTTTTCTGACCGCCGGTGATTGAGAGTCGAAGCCCCATTTCTGGGGCTTTTTTACAGCGCGATTTGAAGTTGTCGAGATTGTTGAGACACAAGGAAACAAGGAGTTAGCCATGAAAGAACTGCCCAATCCCACCTTTGCATTGTCGCCAGTCGCAATGCCACGGGGGTCACTTCATCAAAGCGGTCATGCTGTCATTCCCGCCGTTGTTCAAAGGCCTGCCGTGGGGAAAATCTCGGTCAGCTGGGCCCGGCACCAGGACGAGGTCCGGCAGGCGCAGCGCCTGAGGTACCAGGTCTTCGCGCTCGAAATGGGCGCGAACCTGTCGAAGACGCTGCCCGGCCACGACGTAGATCTGTTTGACGACTATTGCGAACACCTGCTGGTGCGCGATGAGGCGACGCAGGACGTCATCGGCACCTACCGCGTGCTGACGCCGACGCAAGCCCGGCGCGTCGGCAGCACTTACAGCGACACCGAGTTCGACCTGACCCGCCTGCGCGCGTTGCGCGAGCGCATGGTCGAGCTGGGCCGCAGCTGCGTGCATGCCGACCATCGCCACGGCGGCGTCATCCTGGCACTGTGGGGCGCGCTGGCCGAGTTCATGTCGCGCAACCAGCTCGACACCATGATCGGCTGCGCCAGCATCCCGATGCAGCACAACGGTGTATCGAGCGGGCATGCGGCCGCCAGCATCTGGCGCCAGGTGCGTGAAACGCATCTCGCACCTATCGAATACCGCGTTACGCCGCGCCTGGCGCTGCCGGTGGAGCAGCTGGACGACACGCTGGATGTGGAGCCGCCCGCACTGATCAAGGGTTATTTGCGCCTGGGCGCCAAGGTGCTGGGCGCACCGGCCTGGGACCCCGATTTCAACTCGGCCGACCTGCCCATGATGATGCGCATCGCCGACCTGCCACCGCGCTACCTGAAACATTTCTCCGGCAAACCGCTAGCCGGCAACTCGTCGGAGGCCTGATGCGAAGCATGTTTGACGCGATGGGCGCGCTCGGTTCGTCTGGGAGTGGCTTTGGCGGGGGCAGCGACGACCATGACGACGACGACTCGCTGCGCAAACGCTACCGCACCATCTTTATCTCCGACATCCACCTGGGCACGCCCGGCTGCCAGGCGGCCGCGCTGCTGGACTTTTTGAAAGCCCACCCCAGCGACAACCTCTACCTGGTGGGCGACATCGTGGACGGCTGGCAGCTGCGCCGCCGCTGGTACTGGCCGCAGTCGCACAACGACGTGGTGCAAAAACTGCTGCGCCGCGCCCGCAAAGGCTGCCGCATCATTTATGTGCCCGGCAACCACGATGAGTTTGCGCGTGAATTTATCGGCAACCAGTTCGGCGGCATCGAGGTGATCGATGAAGCCGTGCACACCACCGCCGACGGCCGCCAGTTGTGGGTCATCCACGGCGACTACTTCGACGCCGTGGTGCAGTGCGCCAAGTGGCTCGCCTATGTGGGCGACAACCTGTATGAATTCACGCTCAAACTCAACCGCCACCTGAACAGCCTGCGTGCCCGCATGGGACTGCCTTACTGGTCGCTGTCGGCCTACCTGAAGCAAAAGGTCAAGAGCGCGCTCAACTACGTCACCGATTTTGAAGTGGCGGTGGCCAACGAGGCACGCCGGCGCGGCCACCAGGGCGTGGTCTGCGGGCACATCCACCGCGCTGAAATGCGCACCATCAACGGCGTGCTGTACTGCAACGACGGCGACTGGGTGGAAAGCCGCACCGCGCTGGTGGAAAACTTCGACGGCACGCTGGAGCTGGTGCACTGGGCGCCCGCACATGAAACGCAGGGCCGCGGCCATGCGGCATCGACGGTGGTGGCATGAAGGTCGCGCTGGTCACCGACGCATGGCAACCGCAGGTCAATGGCGTTGTCACCACCCTGGTTGAGCTGGTGCGCGAACTTGAAGCCCTGGGGCACCAGGTGGAAGTCATTCACCCGGGCCTGTTCAAGACGCGGCCTTGTCCGGGTTATGCGGGCATTGACCTGGCCGTGCGGCCCAAACGCGGCCTGACGGAAAAGCTGGACGCGTTTGGCCCCGAAGCCATCCATGTCGCGACTGAGGGCCCGCTGGGCTGGGCGGCACGCGGCTACTGCCTCAAGCGCGGCCTGCGTTTCACAACCGCGTTTCACACCAAATTCCCCGAGATCCTTCACGCTGCGCTCAAAATCCCGCTTTCATGGGGTTATGCGCTGTTCCGCCATTTCCACAGGCCGTCGTCCGGCGTCATGGTGCCGACCCACGGCGTGCTGCGCATGCTGGAGCAGCGGGGCTTCCAGAACCTGCGCAGCTGGACGCACGGGGTGGACACAGCGCTTTTCGGCTTTGAGCCGCAGCCGCGCCTGTACCCGCCCATGGGCACGCTGGTGCGCCCGGTATCGCTGTTTGTGGGCCGGGTGTCTTATGAGAAAAACATCGACGCCTTCCTGAAGCTGGACATTCCCGGCACCAAGGTGGTCTGCGGGGTGGGGCCGCTGGAGGTCTCGCTCAAGGAGCGTTATCCGCAGGTTCGCTGGATGGGTGTGCTGGCGCGGGACGAACTTGCCAAGGTGTATGCGGCTGCCGATGTCTTTGTGTTTCCCAGCCGGTCGGAAACCTTTGGCCTGGTGATGCTGGAATCCATGGCTGCCGGCACGCCGGTCGCGGCCTACCCGGTCGATGGGCCACTTGAAGTGCTGGGGAAACCCGACGGAAGCTGTCACGGCGGTGTCATGAATGAAGACTTGCAACAGGCTTGTTACAGCGCATTGGCGGTGCCGCGCCATGAAGCCCGTTTGCGCGCATTGGACTTCAGCTGGGGTCAAGCCGCGCAATTGTTCGAGTCTTACCTCGTGCCGGCAGCACCAAACACTGCAAAAGCAACCCCCGTAAGCCCAAGGGCAACCCTTGTCAGTCCACTCAGGTAGGTGCAACATCAGTCAAAAGTACTGTCACGCCTTTGTCATAAAAACCGTCAACACTGTGACTTACTTTTACTGACAGATACCTCCTTGTTGATGCCCACCTCACCCGCCTCGGTGGCCGCCGCCGCGCCACCCGTCCAGTTCCTGGATCGCGACCACAGCATTCTTGCCTTCAATGAGCGGGTGCTGGACTGGGCCAAGCGCCCGGACGTGCCCTTGCTGGAGCGGCTGAGGTATTTGTGCATCGTCTCGTCCAACCTGGACGAGTTCTTTGAGGTTCGCACCGCGCCGCACCTCACGGCCGCCCAGGCCGGCGAATCGAAGGGCGTCTATACGGCCGATTCCTTCAAGGCCCTGTCTGCCGCCGCGCACGACATGGTGGCACGCCAGTACTCGCTTTACAACGACGACCTGCTGCCGGCTTTTGAGCGCCAGGGCATACGCATCGTCTCCCACGGCGAGCGCAATGCGGCCCAGCGCCGGTGGGTGAAAGAGTATTTCGAAAGGGAAGTGCGGCCTTTGCTGATCCCGGTGGGGCTTGATCCTTCGCACCCCTTTCCGCAGGTGGCTAACAAATCGCTCAATTTCATCGTGCGCCTGAGCGGCCACGACGCCTTCGGCCGCGAAAACGACATTGCCATCGTCAAGATTCCCCGGGTGCTGCCGCGCTTTATTCACATGCCGGCCCACGGCAAGGACAAGAGCCGGCTCTTCGTGTCGCTCTCCAGCGTGATCCGTGCGCACCTGGCGGAGCTGTTCCCCGGCCGCGATGTGGGTCAGTTCTCGCAGTTCCGCGTCACGCGCCACTCCGATCTGGCGGTGGATGAAGACGATGTGAAAAACCTGCGCACCGCCTTGCGCCAGGGGCTGGAGCAGCGCCACTACGGGCAGGCTGTGCGGCTGGAGGTTTCTGCAGGGTGTTCCGAGCACCTGGCCAGCTTTTTGCTCAAGCAGTTCAACCTGCCGGCGCCCTCGCTGTACCGCGTGCATGGCCCGGTAAACCTGGTGCGCCTGACGCAGCTGGTGGATCTGGTCAACGACCCCAAACTGCTGTTCCCCAGCTACAGTGCCTGCTACCCCACGCAGCTGCAGCCCGGCGAGTCCTTCTTTGAGCGGCTCAAGGAAGGCGATGTGTCGATTCACCAGCCTTTTGAGAGCTTTGACGGCGTGCTCGCCTTCCTGCGTGAAGCCGTCAACGACCCGCAGGTGCTGGCGATCAAACAAACCATTTACCGCACCGGCGCCGACTCGGAGCTGATGGTGCTGCTGCGCGAAGCCGTGCGGCGCGGCAAGGAAGTCACCGTGGTGGTGGAATTGAAGGCGCGCTTTGACGAAGAGGCCAATATCAACTGGGCCGAAATGCTGGAGTCGATAGGCGCGCAGGTGGTGTACGGCGTAGTTGGACTGAAGACCCACGCCAAGATGCTGCTGGTGACGCGCCGCGAAGGCAGGCACCTGGTGCGCTACGCCCATCTGTCGACCGGCAACTACAACCCGCGCACGGCGCGCCTGTATACCGACCTGAGCTACCTCACGGCCGACCACCTGATGACGGCCGACATCGACAACGTGTTCGTGCACCTGGCCAGCCAGAGCCGCCTGCCCAAGCTGCACCATTTGCTGCTGGCGCCGTTACAGCTGCACCGCAAGCTGATCGAAAAAATCGACGCGCTGGGCGAGGCCGCCTTGCAAGGCAAAGACACGCGCATCGTGGCCAAGATGAATGCGCTGACCGACGAAGACCTGATGCTCGGGCTGGTCAAGGCCGGCCAACGCGGCGTAAAGATCGATCTGATCGTGCGCGGCGCCTGCATGCTGCCGGCCCAGGTGCCGGGCGTGACGGACAATATCCGCGTGCGCTCCATCATCGGCCGTTTCCTTGAACATTCACGGGTGTTTTACTTCCGCAGCGGCGAAGAAGAGACCTTGCTGCTGTCCAGCGCCGACTGGATGAACCGCAACATGCTGCGGCGGGTCGAGCTGGCCTGGCCGGTGAACGACCCGGTGCTCCGCCAGCGCATCATCGACGAATGCCTGGTGGCTTATTTGCACGACGGGCGCGATGCCTGGGACCTGCAGCCCGACGGCACCTACCTGCGGGTGAGCCAGCAGGGCGACGCCCCGCGCCACGGCGCGCAGGCGGCCCTGATGGCCCGCTACTCGGCCCCCCAACACCAGGACAAATGACATGGACCTCATCCTGTGGCGTCACGCAGAGGCAGAAGACTGGCCCGAAGGTGACCCGCAGGGCGGCAGCGATCTTGAACGCTCGCTGACGAGCCGGGGCGAGAAGCAGGCAGCCCGCATGGCCAACTGGCTGGACCGCCAGCTGCCTGAAGGCGCGCGCATCTTCGTCAGCCCGGCGAGGCGCTGCGAGCAGACCGCTCTCGCACTCGGCCGCAAGTACAAAATCCGCAACGAGCTGGCGCCCGACGCCACGGTGGAACAGCTGCTGGAATTGGTGCAATGGCCCACGGCCAAGTCACCGATTCTGGTGGTGGGTCATCAGCCCATACTGGGCCAAACCATTGCGCATTTGCTGGGGCTGCAGGAAAGCGATTGCCCTGTGAAGAAGGGCGCGCTCTGGTGGCTGCGCAACCGCGACCGCGATGGCATGGACCAGACGGTGGTGGTGACGGTGCAGTCGCCTGAGGTACTCTGAGCTGGCGCGAATCGGCTCAAGCCGCGACGAGCCTTTGCGTCCATGCCGGTGAATAACCAAACGTACTGAAGCTTTTGAGTCCAAAGCCATAGCTTAAACACCGCATCGTTCCCGGACTTGATTCAGGAGTGGATAGACGGCGATACAGCGCTACGGGTTTCCCTGAAATTCTGCTGTCGGTAGGACTTCCGTAAACTGCCTGAAAGTCCAATACGTGGTCGGCTTGCAGGAGGTTTGGATGTCCAGATCAGATTGCAGTCGCCAGGTTATGCCGCAGGTTTTGCGGCATACATTACTTTAGGCGGGATTGCGGGACGGTTCTGCAGTTGCCTTATTAAACGTTAGCCAAGATCAAATGTCATTCTGGATTGAAGGTTGGGTGGAAGTTGCCTGCTCGGTGGATACACCGGAGAAGAATGCCTGGGCGGGTTTAATTCGCTTAGGGCCTCTCATTGACACTTATGACGAGGTGTCGGAAGAGCTTTTTTGCTTGTCCAAGCGCGTTGTGACTGGCGAAGTACAAATCCGTGCACTGGCGCCATTGCGTGGTATCCCCGATGACGCTTCAACCTCCGTGAAATATGATCTTGCAGGCATTGCTGACCATGAAGAGCAGTTTGGCACCGGAGAATTCGGTGGCTACACGCATGCTACATGGCGCGATATGAAAACCCACCCGTTAACGTCGGAAGTAGCACCGCACACTGAGTGGTCAACGGTGTTTGATCTTCTCCGTACCTTGGAACGATCTGGTAAGTACAACGATGAAGGCATCCGTATCGTCGTCTGGTACAACTGGTGATGGCAAAGTTTGGGTGACGCTTGTAACGCCATTCATCCGCCGTCTGTCAGTTCCGCCCAACCCTTCGTTACCCCGACATGCTAAAGCTGCCTTCCCTGGCCTCCACAGGCGGGCGCGTTTAAACGTTAACCGCATAACGTGTATGTGTCGGAGAGTCATAGATGCATTATTGGAACCAAACAAACTTCGAAGGCTTGGCGTCCATTGGAGCCGCCTATAGGTCTGAGACCGATTTGGCACTTTTCGGCCAATACTGCCTTCTTCGCGAGAAAGGCCTCAGGAAACAGGCGCACGAAGCCGCGTCATTGTTTTCCAGGCATCTCAAAACCCTGGACCTTGCATCTCAACGGAAAATTTGTGTGCGCCTGGTTCAACTCCAAAGCGCAAATCCCGGCGTGCATCAACTACTTCCGCATCCGATAAAAACGGAACTGATGCACATTCTGGAGGAGTGGATTGAGGCCTGCCCACAGGAAGTTTTGCCTCGCGTTAACCTGGGGCTTCTGTCGCATGACATCCGGCATTTCCAGGCCGCGCTGGAGCTTCAACCAGATGAACAAACCTCCGTTGTGCGGCTCGCCGAATGTTGTTTGAGCGATGTAGATTTTCAAACGCATCACCTGTCGGAATCTCGCCTCATCGGAACCGTCGATGAAGCGAACGAGACGCTTTGCAAAGCTGCAGGATTCATCGGGAAGGTAGAGAGTCTCCCTCATCGAGCTGCCTTAAATAATGAGCTGGAGCATTACAGGCGCTTGATGTCAGAGTGGGCTACCTACTGCGCAGAGATGCCGGATGCGGCATTCGCGCAGTGGAGTCAAGCTCGTGGGAACAACTTCGAATTCCCATCCGTCGTTTATTACGACAAATAAAGCCGTTAGATTTGCTTACTGCAGTTGCCTCATAACCAGCGCTCTTGCGAGCGCTGGAAGTTGCCTTTGCGTGGCTTAAGAACCGAGCGTAGGGCGACCAGTCTTGATGGCGGGAACCTGCTCCAGCGCCGTCAGGAAAGCCGCATCGGAAATGCTGGCCAGCAGCTTGATGCCGGCGCGCAGCAGTTCGCTTTTCTTGGCCGGGCGGGTGAGCTTGGCGGCGCGTTGTTTGAGGTCGTCGAGGACCACATACTCAGCCTTGGGGATGGTGAAGCTGTCGCGCACCAGTTTTGGTTTTTTGGTTTTTTCGGGCTTGGTGGCTTTGGCGGGCTTGGTGCTGGCCTGGGGTTTTGCTGCGGGCTTTTTGGCGCCGGCCTTTTTCACGGTGGCTTTTTTGACGGTGCCTTTGCCGGCGGGGGCCTTGGCGGGGGATGCCTTTTTCGGGGCGGGC
Organism: Polaromonas sp. SP1; assembly: GCF_003711205.1. Classification (NCBI taxonomy): domain Bacteria; kingdom Pseudomonadati; phylum Pseudomonadota; class Betaproteobacteria; order Burkholderiales; family Comamonadaceae; genus Polaromonas; species Polaromonas sp. SP1. Next base: position 3,244,970 of record NZ_CP031013.1, read on the forward strand.
TTGGCCGCGGTTTTCACAGGGGCTTTCGGCGTTGCAGCCGGTTTGGCCGGCGTTGCCGGAGCGGCCGTTGCAGAGGTTTTCGCAGTTGCTTTTTTGCTGGTTGCCATGGATTGATCCTTTTAGTTGAGCGGTCAAATAAACCGTATATACAGTTTATACGGTTTAATTGGGCGCGGTCAAGCCTGCCCGGCTGCGGCTGCATTGCGAGGCGAAAGAGGGGAGGCGGCGGCTCAGGCGCTGGGAACGACCAGCGTCCATGGCGTTTTTTGCCACGCCAGGACTTCTTCCTGCAGCAGGTGCGCCGATTGCGGAAAGGCCTGCGCCCAGCCGGCGCGGCAGTTCAGCACAAAGAGCCTGCCGGGCTCGGCGCCGCTTTCAAGTTGCAGGCCTTTGAGGTCGGGGTCGCGCCGGGCGTGGCAGAGGATGACGGCCAGGCGCAGGCACAGCAGCTGCTGGATGAACACCCGGTCTTCAAAATTGACTTCCAGCTTGCGCAGCTTGCCGCGGTGGCCCAGCACCAAGAGGCTCAGGCGGTGCAACTCGGGCAGCGCAAAACCCGGCGCGTCGGCGTTGTCCAGGATGTAGGCGCCGTGCTTGTGATAGTCGCTGTGCGAGATCTGGCTGCCAATCTCATGGAGTTCGGCCGCCCATTCAAGCTTGCGCTGAAAGCGCGCAGATTCCGCGGCGGGCATGCCGGCGCAAACCATAACGAACAATTGCTTGGCGACTTTGCTGACGCGCTGGGCTTGTGCGCTGTCGGCGTTGAATTTGCTGGCGAGGCGCTGCACGGTGGTGGAGCGCAGGTCCGTCAAATCCTGTTCGCGGTCTACCAGGTCATAGAGCACGCCATGACGCAAGGCGCCTTGCGCGGCTTCCATCTGCGTGATGTCCAGCAGGTCGAACACGGCGCGCAGCACGCTGACGCCGCCGCCTATCACGGCGCGCCGGTCGTCTTTCATGCCGTCGAGCTTGAGGCGGTCTGCGCTTTGCGCCTTGAGCAGGCGGTCCAGCAGCCAGTCGAGGCCTTCGCGCGTGACATGGCCTGCAGGCCAGCCCGATGCGGTCAGCACATCGCTGACGGCCCCAATGGTGCCGGAGGACCCGTAGGCGGTGTCCCAGGCGCTGGAGCGGTAGGCATTGACGGCTTCGTCGAGCACCGCCTTGGCGGCCACCTCGGCCGTCTGGAAGGCGCGGGCGGTGAACTGGCCGTCGGGGAAATACTTCATCGACCAGGCGACGCTGCCGACGCGATAGGACTCCATGGTGCGTGCGTCCAGCCCTTTCCCCAGAATCATCTCGGTGGAGCGCCCGCCAATATCGACGACCAGCCGGCGTTCGTCGGACTGCGGCAGCAGGTGGGCCACTCCCTGGTAAATCAAGCGGGCTTCTTCGCGGCCGGGGATCACGTCGATGGGAAAGCCGAGGATTTTGTGGGCGCGCGCCAGGAACTCTTCGCGGTTGCGGGCCTCACGCAGGGTCTGGGTGGCGACGGCGCGCACCTGGTATTTCTTGAAGCCGGCCAGGCGCTCGCCGAAGCGTGCCAGGCAGTCCCAGCCGCGCTGCATGGCTTCAGGAGTCAGGTTGCGGTCGGCGTCGAGCCCGTTGCCCTGGCGGACGGTTTCCTTCAGGTATTCGGTGCGGTGGATGCGGCCGTGGTCAAAGCGGCCAATTTCAAGACGAAAGCTGTTGGACCCGAGGTCAACAGCGGCGAGCAGCGTTCCATTTTGCATGCCTGAGTTTAAGAACCTATTTACGATTTATTGGGGGCCGCGCAGGAATCTTTTCGGGATGGGATGCAAGGCGCGGTGCGCCGCCAATAGCCCGCTATTGGCTAGCGCCGCAACGCCGCAGACCGCCCGAAAAGGCTCCTGCCCTCCGGGTTGGGGTGACGCAAACGCTGTCGCGTTTGCATCCCCGTTGGGGCAGCTGCACGACGCCCAGCCGGCCGGCTGGGCGGTCAGGCGATTTGGCGCCCCAGTCCCTTGCATGGGCATGAGCCCATGCAGCGGGCCCTGGGCCACCAACTCATCCCGATTGCACCCCAACGTGGCCCTCAATAAATCGTAAACAGCTTCTATGGGCTGGGCATAGTGTTCACGTGGGACTCGCATCAGCATTACCCGCTCTTACCCAATGAGCCGGCCGTCGACTGTCATCATGCTTTGCGTGACGTAGGTGCCGCTACGGCGCTGGGGGTTGAAGCTGACGGCGAACCCGCCGACGTTCAGGTTGGTTCGGCGCTGGAAAGCGCTCAGAACGCTTGCGCGGTTCAGGGCGCCTTCCACGTCGTTCAGCACCTCGTAGGTGTAGCGTGCGGCGATAAAGCCGGCCAGGCTCAGCGGTGTGGGCGGCTCGTCAAACAGGCGGGCCAGTGTTTCGCGGTAACTGCGCACGACCGGCAGGCTGGCATTGACCAGCGGCACCGGCTGGGTGGCGATGACGGGGGTGTTGCGGCCGGCGCCCATTTGCAGCATGGTCTGCAGGTTGACGTCGGCCAGGGCCACGATGTAGCGCTGGCGGGCCTGCTTTTCCATGCCCTGCGTGAACTCGGCCAGTTCGGGCGTTCCGCCCACAAACAGCAGAACGGCGGGCGTCTTGGGGGTGAGCTTCTGGCCCAGGGCGCGCAAATCACCCGCTGCCCTGAAAGCCTGCAGCTTGAGCTGCATGCCGGCGGCGATGCGTTCGACGTCGGTGTGGTACGCGGCGTAGTCCTGCGCGGTGGCGTAAATCGCCCCCAGCTCCTTCAGGCCCATGGCCGTGAGGCTTTTCAGGGCATAGGCAATCTGCTCCTGGCGCGCGGCAAAGATGGGGAAGGTTTTGTCGTCGATCTCAAGGCTGGAGTTTTGCAGCCACGGCGCGGCGTGGGGGATGTTCAGCCCGCCCTGCATGGAAAGCGCCACGATCTGGCTGGCAACCTGGTCGCCGACGCTGCCCGAGAGCACCACGCAGGAGGGGTTGTCCTTGACCGAGTCGAGCGCGGTGCGCAGGCTGGCGGGCGTGCCGTCCGTCTCCAGCGCCTGGTGCTGGACCTGCCGGCCGCGAACGCCGCCGCGCAGGTTGATGTCCTGCCAGGCGGCACGTGAGCCGATCAGGAAGTCCTTGGACACGTCCTGCTGCGCCTGGGAAAAGTCGACCGCTTGCGCCACCGTGATGCTGCGCGATGAAGCGCTTTTGCCGGGCTGTGCCCAGGCGGGGCGTGCAACCGCTGCGGCTGCCGTGATCAGGCTGGCGCGTTGCAGCAACTGGCGGCGGCTCAAGACGAGCGTTTGAAATGGCATTGAATGCTCCCTGGTGGGCGATGCCGCCCCGGTATGTTTGCTATAAAAACAGTAGCTGAAAGTGCAGGCTGTACCTGGGCTAGAGCACGAAAACGCTATAAATTCAAATGAAAAACGGGCCAAACCCGGAGGCTTGGCCCGTTGATGTGACTGCCGATTTACCTGGCGGGTGGAATCAGCACCGCGTCCACGATATGCACGACGCCGTTGGTGGCGGAAATGTCGGCCTTTTGGACCAGGGCTTCCTCGACGGTGACGAATTCACCGGCTTTGGAGAGCGCCACATTGGCGCCGTTGACGGTTTTGGTGTTGCCGTTCTTGACGTCGGCGGCCATCACCTTGCCGGGAACCACGTGGTAAGCCAGAACCGCCTTGAGTTTGGCGGGGTCTTTGCCCAGTTCGTCCATGGTTTTGGCGGGCACTTTGGCAAAAGCCTCGTTCGTGGGGGCGAACACGGTGTAGGGGCCCGTGCCCTTGAGCGTGTCGGCCAGCCCGGCCTTGGCCACCAGGCCGTTGAGCGTGCTGAGCTGGGATTGGGCGGCGATGGTGTCGGTCACGGACACCGGCGTGGAGGTGGTGGCGCAGCCGGCGAGGGCGGCAACGGCGGCGGCAAGGACCAGAAAGCGACGGTTGGACATGGAAAGTTCTCCTGATTAATCCTGATTGAGACGAGGCCAAGGGTAGGAGAACCGGATGACAAATTCGTGACGCTAATTTGAAGGTTTTGTGACGCTCCCGAGTGGAAAAGAGGGGTAAATGAGTGGGCAATGGCCGCCCCCTGAGGACTGTCATAGTTGTCACAAGCCTGTCACACAAGATTTCTACAGTCAACGCATGTCACCGCATCGTTCCTGCCAATCCCAACCGATTTCCCTTATTTCCAACCCAAGAGGTGTTCTGATGAACCTGACTTTCAAAGCTTCCCTGACGACCGTAGTGGGCCTTGCCCTGGCATCGTTTGCCACGCTGGCCGCCGCCCAGGACGTGACCGGCGCCGGCGCCAGCTTCCCGGCTCCCCTGTATTCCAAATGGGCGGCTGATTACAACAAGGCCACCAGCGTCAAGATCAACTACCAGTCGGTCGGTTCCGGCGCTGGTTTGCGCCAGATTGAAGCCAAAACCGTCGATTTCGGCGCTTCTGATGCGCCTCTGAAAGACGAAGAACTGGCCAAGAAAGGCCTGATGCAGTTCCCTACCGTGATCGGCGGCGTGATTCCCGTGGTCAACATCAAGGGCATCACCCCAGGCCAGCTCAAGCTGAGCGGCCAGGTGCTGGGCGACATCTACCTGGGCAAGATCACCAACTGGACCGACCCGGCCATCAAGGCCCTGAACCCTGGGCTGGCATTGCCTGATGCAGCCATCGCACCGGTTCGCCGTGCTGACGGCTCCGGCACCAGCTTCATCTTCACGAACTACCTGAGCAAAGTGAATGCCGAGTGGAAGTCCAAAGTGGGTGAGGGCACCGCAGTGAACTGGCCCGTGGGCGCCGGCGGCAAGGGCAATGAAGGCGTGGCGGCATTCGTCGGCCGTCTGCCCAACTCGATTGGCTATGTGGAATACGCCTACGTCAAGCAAAACAAGATGACCTTTGCCCAGCTGAAAAATGCAGCCGGCAATTTCGTGTCCCCTGAAGACGGCGCTTTCAAAGCCGCCGCCGCGGGTGCCGATTGGTCCAAGAGCTTCTACCAGATCCTGACGGAACAGCCCGGCAAGGATTCGTGGCCCATCACCGGCGCTACCTTCATCCTGATGCAAAAAGTACAGGACAAGCCTGCCCAGGCCGCTGCCTCGCTCAAGTTCTTTGAGTGGGCCTACAAAAACGGCGACAAGACCGCCGACGACCTGGACTATGTGCCCATGCCCGCCGCCGTGAAAACCATCATCGAAAAAGCCTGGGGCGACATCAAGGACGCATCGGGCAAAACGGTTGCCTACAAGTAAGCAAGTCAGCATACCCAGCTGATTTCCGCAGTTGTTACAAACCATAGGGGTTTCTCACGTGTCCTCTACACTTCCGGCTAGCCGGGCTGCTTTTGACCCCCCGGCCAAAGCGACCGGACGCGATATGACCAATCCTCCCCCTGGCAGCGCTGTGCGCAGAAGCCCCCTGGCAGACCGCCTTTTCGGCTGGGCTGCACAGGGCGCGGCCTGGCTCACACTGGGCCTGCTGTTTGGAATCCTTGTTTCGCTGGTGATCGGTGCCTGGCCCGCCATCAGCAAATACGGCCTCGGCTTCCTGACCAGCAGCGTCTGGGACCCTGTCAAGGGCGAGTACGGCGGCCTGGTCATGATTTACGGCACCATCGCCACCTCGCTGATCGCACTGGTCATCGCGGTGCCGGTGAGCTTCGGCATTGCGCTGTTCCTGACCGAGCTGTCGCCCGCATGGCTCAAAAGGCCGCTGGGCACCGCCATCGAGTTGCTCGCTGCCGTGCCGTCCATCGTTTACGGCATGTGGGGCCTGCTGGTGTTCGGCCCCATCCTGGCCACCTATGTGCAGCAGCCGCTGCAAAGCCTGTTGACCGGCGTGCCTTACCTCGGCGCCCTGGTTTCCGGGCCTCCGGTCGGCATCGGTATTCTTTCGGCCGGCATCATCCTGGCCATCATGATCATCCCCTTCATCGCTTCGGTGATGCGGGACGTGTTTGAAGTGACGCCGGTGCTGCTCAAGGAGTCGGCCTACGGGCTGGGTTCCACCACCTGGGAGGTCGTCTCCAAAGTCGTACTGCCTTACACCAAGGCCGGCGTGGTGGGCGGCATCATGCTGGGACTGGGCCGCGCGCTCGGCGAGACCATGGCGGTCACCTTCGTCATCGGTAACTTCAACCAGCTCGATTCGCTCAGCCTCTTCCAGGCGGCCAACAGCATCACGTCGGCACTGGCCAACGAGTTTGCCGAAGCGGGCGAAGGCCTGCATCAGGCGGCGCTGATCTATCTGGGCCTCGTGCTGTTCTTCATTACGTTTGTCGTGCTGTCGCTGTCCAAGCTGCTGCTGGCCCAACTGCGAAAGAGTGAAGGGGTGAAAACATGAGTACCGCGATGCAAGACGCACGCCTGGCCAAGTTCGCCCGCCGCAAGCGGGTCAACGGGATCGCGCTGGTGCTGTCCCTGGCGGCCATGTCGTTCGGCCTGTTCTGGCTGGCATGGATCCTGTGGGAAACCATTCGCCTGGGCGTGGGCGGCCTTTCATGGGCAACCCTGACCCAGATGACGCCGGCGCCCAATGAAGAGGGCGGTATTGCCAATGCGCTTTACGGCTCCTTCCTGATGGTGCTGCTGGCCACGTTTGTGGGCACGCCCATCGGCATCATGGCGGGCATCTACCTGGCGGAGTACAACACCAAGGGCATGCTGGCTTCGGTGACGCGCTTTGTGAACGACATCCTGCTGTCGGCGCCGTCCATCGTGATCGGTCTCTTCGTTTATACGGTCGTCGTGTCGCAGTTCAAGTCCTACTCGGGCTGGGCCGGTGTCCTGGCGCTCGCGCTGATCGTGATTCCGGTGGTCATCCGCACCACCGAAAACATGCTGCAGCTGGTTCCGCCGGGCCTGCGCGAAGCCGCGTATGCCCTGGGCGCACCGAAGTGGAAGGTGATCACCAGCATCACGCTGCGTGCCGCACGTGCCGGCGTGACAACCGGCATCCTGCTGGCGGTTGCGCGCATTGCAGGCGAAACGGCGCCTTTGCTCTTCACCGCGCTGAACAACCAGTTCTGGACGTCCGACTTGAGCCAGCCTATGGCCAGCCTGCCCGTGACGATCTTCAAGTTCGCGCTGAGCCCCTATGAAAACTGGCAACAGCTGGCATGGGCAGGCGTTTTCCTGATCACGATGGCCGTGCTTGGCCTGAACATCCTGGCGCGTGTTCTCACGCGTGCAAAAAACTGACCGGCTGACGCTCCTTGGCTTTAGCCCAACCCAACACAACAAGGTCACAGATGGACACCATCACCGCACAACGCGAGCAATCGAAAATCTCGGTCAAGAACCTCGACTTCTACTACGGCAAGTTCCACGCCCTGAAGGGCATCAACCTGGAAATCCCGGAAAAAAAGGTCACCGCCTTCATCGGCCCGTCGGGCTGCGGCAAATCCACGCTGCTGCGGATCTTCAACCGCATGTACGAGCTTTACCCCGAACAGCGTGCCGAAGGCGAGATCATGTTCGACGGTGAAAACCTGCTGACATCCAAAAAAGACGTGGCGCTGATCCGCTCCAAGGTCGGCATGGTGTTCCAGAAGCCAACACCGTTCCCCATGTCGATTTACGACAACATCGCTTTTGGCGTCAAGCTGTTTGAAAGCCTGAACGCCTCCGACATGGATGAGCGTGTGGAGTGGGCGCTGCGCAAGGCAGCGCTCTGGACCGAAGTCAAGGACAAGCTGAACCAGAGCGGCTCCAGCCTCTCGGGCGGCCAGCAGCAGCGCCTGTGCATTGCCCGCGGCATCGCCATCAAGCCTGAAGTGCTGCTGCTGGACGAGCCTTGCTCGGCGCTGGATCCGATCTCTACCGCCAAGGTGGAAGAGCTGATCGCCGAGTTGAAGAACGATTACACCGTGGTCATCGTGACACACAACATGCAGCAGGCCGCACGCTGCAGCGACTACACCGCCTATATGTACCTGGGCGACCTGGTCGAGTTCGGCGCGACGGAAGACCTGTTCTTCAAGCCGAAACGCAAAGAAACTGAAGACTACATCACCGGCCGTTTCGGCTGATACGGATTAGGGAGCACACATGCCTGATAAACACCTCTCGACCCAGTTTGACAGCGAACTCAACGGCGTTTCTTCGCGCGTGATGGAGCTGGGCGGGCTGGTCGAATCGCAGATTCGCCTGGCCATTTACGCGCTGTCGCAGTTCAATGCAGAGAGCGCCAACCAGGTGATCGAAACCGAATCACGCGTCAATGCGATGGAAATCGACATCGACCGCGAGCTTTCGTCCATCATTGCGCGGCGCCAGCCCACGGCCCGCGACCTGCGCTTGCTGATCGCCATCTCCAAGACCACGGCCAACCTTGAACGCGCCGGCGATGAAGCCGAAAAAATCGCGCGCATGGTCAAGTCCATCATTGAAAGTGGATCGTCCCGCGCGCTGCCTTCTTCCGACCTCCGTGTGGCGGCGGAACTGGCTTCGGGCCTGCTGCGCAAGGCGCTCGATGCCTTTGCGCGCCTGGATACTGCGGTGGCGGTTTCCATCCTCAAGGAAGACGACCAGATCGACCAGGAATTCGACGGTTTTGTGCGCAAGCTCATTACCTACATGATGGAAGACCCCCGCACCATTTCGCCGAGCCTGGATCTGCTGTTCGTGGCCAAAGCCATTGAGCGTGTGGGTGACCACGCCAAAAACATCGCAGAATTCATCATCTACATCGTCAAAGGGGCTGACGTCCGCCACACCCCGATGGAGCAGATTGAGTCTGCAGTAAAGTAAAACTGGAATGAAACATCTGCCACGCGTATTGATTGTTGAGGACGAGCCGGCCATCGCCGAACTGATTGCCGTCAACCTGCGGCATGGCGGCTTTGACCCCGTGGTGGCGGAAGACAGTGTCTCGGCGCAGCGCGAACTCGATGCCGTGTTGCCCGATGCGATATTGCTCGACTGGATGTTGCCGGGGCAAAGCGGTATTGCGCTGGCCCGCCACTGGCGCAAACAGGCGCGCACCAAGAGCATCCCCATCCTCATGCTGACGGCGCGCGGCGACGAACCCGACAAGGTGGCGGGCCTCGACGCCGGCGCGGACGACTACATCACCAAACCGTTTTCGACCCAGGAACTGCTGGCGCGAATTCGCGCCGTATTGCGCCGCCGTGCCCCGGAGTCGGTCAATGACAGCGTGACGGTCGGCGCCCTGGTGCTGGATGCGGCCACCCACCGTATTTCCTACCAGGGCCAGGAGCTCAAGCTGGGCCCCACCGAGTTCAAGCTGCTGCACTACCTGATGAAGCACGCCGAGCGTGTGCACAGCCGCAGCGCCCTGCTCGACAAGGTGTGGGGCGACCACGTCTTCATTGAAGAGCGCACGGTCGACGTGCACGTCAAACGCCTGCGGGAAGCGCTTGGATCCGCGGGTGTAATGGTGGAGACCGTTCGCGGCGCAGGCTATCGCCTGACGGCGATGGCCGCCAACAATCCGGTAGCTGCTGCACAATCCAGCGCATGATCAACCGCTGGATCATTTTTGCCGCCTGCATGCTTGCCGGTGGCGGTTTGGGCTTTTGGGCGCGCACTGCCAATGGCTTGACCTTCGGACTGGGCATAGGCTTGGCAGTGGGTGCCATGGTCTGGCTGCTGATCGACAGCTTCTTCATCAACCGCCTGCTGCGCTGGCTGCGCACCGAGCAAAACAACGACACCCCAGCCATCACGGCGGGCAGCGCCCCCAGCATGCCTGGTGTCTGGGGCGAGGTCGCCGACCGCACCCGCAGGCTGTTGAAGAACCGCGACCAGCAGTTGCGGGAAAGCCAGGCGCGCCTGGACGAATTCCTGGCGGCCATGCAGGCCTCACCCAGCGGTGTGGTGTTGCTCGATGCCCAGGGCCGTATCGAATGGTGTAACCAGATGGCAACGGAGCATTTTGGCTTCGACGCCCAGCGCGACGTGCTGCAGCACATTGCCAACCTGGTTCGCGACCCGGCCTTCAAGGCTTACGTGGCGGCGGGCAATTTCTCCCACGACGTGGTGATTCCCGGCAACTTCAGCACGCCCGCCCGTCCCGTCAAGCTGTCTGTGCACGTGCACTCTTACGGCAAAGACCGCAAGCTGCTGCTGTCGCGCGACATCACCGCGGTCGAACTGGCCGAAGCCATGCGCAGGGATTTTGTGGCCAATGTGTCCCACGAAATCCGCACGCCGCTGACCGTGCTGTCCGGATTTATTGAGACCTTGCAGACCCTGCCGCTCAAGGAGCCGGAGCGCGCCCGCTACCTGTCGTTGATGGCGCAGCAGTCCCAGCGCATGCAGACGCTGGTGAACGATTTGCTGACGCTGTCGCGCCTCGAAGGCAGTCCGTTTCCGGGTGCCCATGACTGGACCACCCTGAGCGCGCTCCTGGCCCAGTGCGAGCAGGAGGCGCGAGCCCTGTCAGGCGTCATCGCGCCGCAGGGGCACCACCTGGAGTTCGACGCCGGCCCGGCCTGCGAAATCGCTGGCGTGCAAACCGAGCTTTACAGCGCCATGTCCAACCTGGTCACGAATGCCGTGCGTTATACCCCCGAAGGCGGCCTGGTCCGCGTCAGCTGGGCGTTGCTCGAAGACGGACGCGGTGAGTTCAAGGTCAAGGACACCGGCCCGGGTATTGCGCCTGAGCACCTGCCGCGGCTGACCGAGCGCTTTTACCGGATTGACCGCAGCCGTTCGCGCGAAACCGGCGGAACCGGGCTGGGCCTGGCCATCGTCAAGCATGTGGCCCAGCGCCATGGCGCGGAATTGCACATCACCAGCGAATTGGGTCAGGGCTCCTGCTTCTCGATCATCTTTCCGATGACGCGCGTGCGCCGGATTCAGGCGGCTCAAGCTGCGCAGGCGACTCAGGCGGCCTGAGCTGCAGGCGCCACCGCCACCCGCAGGCTGCGCCTGACGGCGTACCACAGCAAACCCAGAAAGCAGGCCGCTACCAGCGCAATGGCCACCGTGCTGGCTGCCCAGAAGCTTGTGGTGGACTGCGTGGGCGCGTGGCCGGCAATGCCGGTGTAGGCCAGCCGGTAGCCGCCCAGCAGCCCCAGGCCCCACAGCAACACGCCATAAAGCGCCAGCGGCGTGATCGTGATGCGGTAGCAGCGCAGCAAGAAGGCGGTCAAAGCCTGGGTTGCATCGGCCACATGGTAGAAGGCCACCCACACCAGCAGCGACGAAGCGAGGGCTACGATCTCGGGACTGCCTGAATACCATCCCGCAAGCACGGGGCCAGCCAGGGAAACAAGCGCTGCCAGCGTGATCGCGGCAAATCCTGTGAGTTTGAGCCCCAACAGAACGACGCGTTTGGCGTAGTCCGGGCGGCCCGCACCGATCCAGAACGACACGCGTGCGCTGCAGGCAATCGCCATGGACAGCGGCATCATGTAAAGCACGGCCGCCACGCTGGACGCAATCTGGTGGCTCGCGGATGCCACCGTGCCCAGCCGGGCGATAAACAGCGCCATCAGGGTGAACGACGTCACCTCAACCAGGTAGGCCAGCCCGCCCGGGATGCCGAGCCTGGCGAAGTTGCCGATCTGCGACCAGTCGGGCCGCTCCATGCGGCGCCAGATGTTGTACGGCTGGTAGAGCGACTGCGAACGCAGCATCACAATGGCCAGCACCAGCAGCAGGTAGTTGACGATCAGCGTCGCCCAGGCACAGCCCACCGCGCCCATGGGCTCTACACCCGCACCGCCGGCCACCAGCCAGATGGACAGCGGAATCTTGACCGCCAGGGCGCCGACCTGCAGCCAGGTGACCAGCAGCGGTTTGCCCAGCGCCTGGTTGAAGGTGCTGTAGATGCGAAACAGCAAGGAAGGGGCGAAGGCAAAGGCCAGCACCGCGAGGTAATGCTGCACTTCATCCCGCATCAGTTCGGGCACCTGCGCCCAGCGCAGCAGCGGGCCGGGAAAAAGCATCGCGGCCATGCCGGCCACCACGATAAAACCGCAGAGGTACATGCTTTGCCGCACTGATGCGCCCACGGCCTCATGCCTGCGTGCGCCCAGCATCTCGGACCAGATCGGCAGCAAGGCCTGCACGATGCCTATCAGGCCTACGTAGACGCTGACATACAGGGCGGAGCCAATCGACAAGGCAGCCAGTGCTTCGTCGCTGTAGCGGCCGGCGATCACGGTGTCGGCCACCCCGAAAGCCATGATGGCCAGTTGTCCGATGAGCACCGTGCCTGCGTGCCGGCTGAGGATCTTGAGTTCGCTCAAGGACTGGTTCTGGGTTTGGCGCGGCGGGCGACGCCGGCAGGCTTTGCCGCCGGCCCGGCGTCAGAGCTCACGCGCTTGTAAAGAAGGACGTTCTCCGTCTTGTCCGTGGGCCTGCGCACTGTTGCCTGGAACGCCCAGTCGGGCAGGTTGACGGTGTTGCTGAGCGTGCCTTGGGCTTCGATATCGACAATCAGGTAGGGGCAACTTGCCTGGGGGCCGGCCTGGCGCAATTCAAGTTGGCCGTGGTACTGCAATGCCGCTGCCTGTGCGCTGCCGATGCCATAGATCTCGACGCAGGCATTTTTGTCGACCAGGCTGGCGATCTGGCGTGACATGGGCGCAAAGCTGCGCGCGTAGTCCAGCAGGGGCATCCAGAGCGTCATCAGCAGCAGCCAGCACAGGGTGGCGCCGCCGGCAGGCAGCACCAGCGATTTCCACACGGCCGCACGCTGCGCGCCGGCCCGCCATTTGACGAGCCAGGCCCAGGCCAGCGTTGCCATCAGGGCGACCAGGAAGGCCAGCCATGAAAAGCTGGGCTCAAAGCCGGGCGCCAGTTTGGCGACGTTGGCCGCAGGCTGGCGCGGCACGCCGGTTTGCATGGCGATCCACACCACCCAGATGATGATGCCGCACCCCGTGAAAAACAGCAGCGTGAACCAGTCAATGAGCGAAGCCACGCTGCGCTTGAGCGTAGGCAGCGCAAAGGCCGCCAGCGCGGCAAGGGGCGGCAGGCTCAGCAGCAGGCTGCGGTCGGAGGCTGCCGTGGTCAGCGTGGCGGCGACCGCCATGGCGGCGAACCAGAGCGGCAGTGCGACGTGGCGGCTGGCCAGTTGCCTGCGCCAGCGAAAAAGCGTCCACATCGCCAGCGGCCAGGCCGGCCAGGTGAACCACAGCAACAGGCGCCCCAGGCTGCGCAGGTCTTTCCAGGCAGAAGGCTCATCGGCCCCGGGCAGGTCAATGCGCCAGCGCCATAGATCCAGCCAGTACGCCAGCACCGAGACCCCCAGCGTGATGGCGGTAATCAGCAGCACCCAGTGCCAGGACTGCTGCTTGGCCGCAGGGTCGTCCTGATTCATGCCCCAGCGCATGTGGGTCCATTCCACCAGCGCGCCGCCCACCCCGAACAGCAGGGCCAAGGTAGGGGCGCCGCTCAGGGCCAGGCCCCCGAGCCCGATCAGCAGGCCGAAGGCGGGGCCCAGTATTTTGGTGGCCCTGCGGTACGGGCTGGCCGCCATGGCGTAAAAGGCCAGCGCGGTAAAGCCCAGCTGCGCCAGCGCCGGCGTGGTTTCGTGGGAGAGCTGCGCCAGGCCCAGGCAGGCGATCAGCGCCAGCAGGCCGGCATCGGCAATGGCCCGGGCGTAATCCACCGGGCTGGCCTCGCCGCCGAAGGCAAAGGCCACCGGCTGGGCTTGCGGGCTGCGGGCAAGGTAATAAACGGCATACCAGGTGGCCAGCAGGGCCAGCACAAGCAGCATCACAAACGGAATGCGCACGGCCAGGGCCGGATCCAGGACGGGCAGGATTTTGATGGCAACGGCGCCGAGCCAGTAAGGCACGAGCGCATCGAAACCTGTGACCTGACCGAGAAGCTGCGGCTGAAGCCAGTTGGATGCGGCAGAAGCGAGTTCGCGCATGACCCCGAATGCCGCAATGTCCTCGTTCTTCCAGGGGCCCCGCCCCAAAAAGCCCGGCAGCACATAGGCAATGCAGAACAGCAGGAGCGCCAGCCGGGGCAGGCGGCGCACGGCGGACTGGGCAATGATGGCGGGCGAGGGTTTGTTCAAAACGATGGTTGTTTGAAAAGCGGAAGCGGTGAGGCGTGCAGACGAAGCGATCGGCCCACTTACTGCGGACCGTCAGTGATTTTGCGTCAAACCGGGCCGGGAGACCGGGGGCCCCCGGCGAATTTTGCCGAAAAAAAAGCAGCCTGAAATTCAGGCTGCTTTTTGGCAGGCTGGCGAAAAATTCGCAGCTTACTTCGAAGCGGCGGGTGCGGCCTCTTTGGCAGCGGTTTTGCCGAAACGGTTGCGGAATTTCTCAACGCGGCCGCCCATGTTGTCCACGGATTTTTGCGTGCCGGTGTAGAAGGGGTGCGATTCGCTGGACGTATCGAGCTTGTACAGGGGCAACTCGCGACCGTCGTCCATCGTCACCATTTCTTTGGTGTTCACGCAGGAACGGGTCACAAACTTGAAGTTGTTGGACAGGTCCAGGAAACAAACTTCGCGGTAATTGGGGTGAATGCCTTCTTTCATGATCTTCCTTGTTCGATGCGGGAGCCACACAAGCCAGTCCTGGGCACTTTCCGCTAAGCCACACATTATAGCACCCCTGTCCAAGCTCACTGCGTGTAGCTTGTTCTCCCCTCGAGGGGACGGCGCCTGCGGTCTGGCGAAGCCAGTCCCGCGGCTGCCCGCTGGCGAAGACCCCCGCTGGTCGCGCCCAAAGAATCTTCAAACCAGCATGAGCCCGCGGAACTGGCTTTGCCAGGCCGCAGGGCGGGCGGCCCCCTCGGGGGGCAGGGAGCTACACGAAGTGAGCGACCGTGGGGGCCATATTTGGCGGGGTGGCTTCAGCCACCTCGCCGCATCATGTCGAAAAACTCGTGGTTGTTCTTCGTAGCCTTCATGTTCTTGAGCATCAGCTCCATGGACTCGATTTCATCCATGTTGTACATGAATTGACGCAAAATCCGGGATTTTTGGAGGATTTCGGGTGCAAGTAGCAGCTCTTCCTTGCGGGTGCCGCTGCGGTTGAGGTGAATTGCAGGGAACACGCGCTTTTCATACAAGCGGCGGTCCAGGTGGATTTCGCAGTTGCCGGTGCCCTTGAATTCTTCAAAGATCACTTCGTCCATCCGGCTGCCGGTGTCGACCAGGGCAGTGCCGATGATGGTCAGGCTGCCGCCTTCTTCAATATTGCGGGCCGCGCCGAAAAAGCGCTTGGGGCGCTGCAGCGCATTGGCGTCTACGCCGCCGGTCAGCACTTTGCCCGATGAAGGCAGCACGTTGTTGTAGGCACGGGCCAGGCGGGTAATCGAGTCGAGCAGGATGACCACGTCCTTGCCGAGCTCGACCAGGCGCTTGGCGCGCTCGATCACCATTTCGGCTACATGCACGTGGCGTGCGGCGGGTTCGTCGAAGGTGGAAGAGATGACTTCGCCGCGCACGCTGCGCTGCATTTCGGTCACTTCTTCAGGGCGTTCGTCCACCAGCAACACCATCATCACGACTTCAGGGTAGTTGGCGGTGATGGCGTGGGCGATGTTTTGCATCATCACCGTCTTGCCGGACTTGGGCGGCGCGACCAGCAGGGCGCGCTGGCCCTTGCCGATAGGCGAGACGATGTCGATGATGCGGCTGGTCAGGTTTTCTTCACCCTTGATGTCGCGCTCGAGCTTGAACTGCTCGCGCGGGAACAGCGGGGTCAAGTTCTCGAACATGACCTTGTGCTTGTTGTCTTCAGGAAGGCCGTCGTTGACCTTGTCCAGCTTGTTCAGGGCAAAGTAGCGCTCGCCGTCTTTGGGGGTGCGCACTTCGCCTTCGATCATGTCGCCGGTGTGCAGGTTGAAGCGGCGGATCTGGCTGGGGCTGATGTAGATGTCGTCGGTCGAAGCGGTATAGCTCGAATCCGGTGCGCGCAGGAAACCGAAACCATCGGGGAGCACTTCCAGCACGCCGTCGGCCACGATGGTCTCGCCGGTTTTTGCACGTTTTTTGATGATGGCGAACATCAGCTCCTGCTTGCGCATACGGCCAACGTTTTCGATCTCAAGGGCTTCGGCCTGCTTGAGGACTTCAGACACGTGCAGTGCCTTGAGTTCGTTTAAGTGCATGGAATTACTCCTTGCGGAGTTCATTGATGGAAAACGGGGGAGGTTTGAAAAGAAGCCGCAGAAGATGGCTTACAAACCGGGAACTCGAACCGGAGGGCGGAGGGCCAGCCGGTGAATAAAACACATTATGACAGGAAAATCAGGCGGGAAATCAGGCCGTTTTCGTGTGGCCGGGGCGGCCGTTGAAGGGGCTGGAGCCGGAGAGGAAGCGGCAGGGCGCCGGGCTTCCTTTCCGATACCCAATAAGGTTCATCAGGCCAGTTGCTGGTCGATGAACGCGGTCAATTGGGCTTTGCTCATGGCGCCCACTTTGGTGGCGGCCAGCTGGCCGTCTTTGAACAGCATGAGCGTGGGGATGCCGCGGATGCCGAACTTGGCGGGGATATCGCGGTTTTCGTCGACGTTCATCTTGGCGATTTGCAGTTTGCCGTCGTAGCCGGTTGCCACTTCGTCAAGGATGGGCGCGATCATCTTGCACGGACCGCACCATTCGGCCCAGTAATCCACCAGCACAGGTTTGGAGGATTGCAGCACGTCGGCTTCGAAGGTGGCATCGGTGGTATGTTTAATCAGTTCGCTTGCCATGACGGCTCCTTTTTTGGTCTGTTTAGGATGGGTACCATAAGGTACAGGGCTGAGTTGCAGTCATTGTGGCAGAAAGCAAGTGGCGGGGTCGGGCGGGCGGGGGCTATCACCCTGATAGCGACGTCCTCCATTGACAGGGCGCTCCTGGCGCTTTTTGCCTTATGCCCGCCGCAGGCCGCTGCCTGTTTTCCCGTGTTTTGCAGATTGACCCGCCTTTCCCACTCCTTCATCCATGCCACCTGCCCAGATTGCCGACACCACCCTGGCGCCGCCTGATGCGCTTTGCTGGCAGCAGGCCGTGGCGCAACTGGCCGCAACGCTGCAGGCGCGGGGCGTTCACCCGGCTGAGGCCGTCGTGCTGCTGCCGTATGCCCAGCTGATCCAGCAGGCGCGCCAGGCCTGGGCCGCGCAGGCCGGGGCGACGTTTTTTGTGCCGCGTTTTGAAACTACCATGAACTGGGCCAGCGGGCTGGGCGGCACGCTGGGCCTTTTTGCGCCCTCGGGCGACGACTTGCGCATGGACATGGCGGTCGACATGCTGACCGCCGCGTCTTTGCTGGCGCGCGCCGGGCTGGGCGGCCAGCAGGATGCCCTGGCCGGGCGCCTGGTGGAAGCGGCCTGGAGCCTGGCGGGCGTGGCCGCCGCCGTCATGCCTGCGCGGCGCCAGGCCTGGAGCGAGCGCCTGGCACTGACGCTGGGCGCGGGGCTTGACTCGCCCGCGCTGGCGCTGGAAGCCGCCGTGGGCCGGATTGCGCTGGCCTGGGCCGCCAACTCCGCTTACCCCACAGACCGCCTTTTCCAGGCGCAGCCCTTGCTGTTTGCTGTGCTCGAAGGCTTCCAGGCCGACCCGCTCACCGAGGCGCTCAAGGCACATTTCGGCGAGCGCGCCGTATCCATCCCGCTGTGCATTCCGCTGGTGGACAGCCCGCAGCCGCCGGCGCTACACGCCGCGCAGGATGCCGAAGACGAGGCCGGGCGTGCCGCCGCCTGTGTGCTGGCGCACCTGGCGCAAGGCCGCAGCCCGGTGGCGCTGATTGCGCAAGACCGGCAGCTCACGCGCCGCGTGGGCGCCATGCTGGCCGAGCGCGGCATCGCCATGCGCGATGAAACCGGCTGGAAGCTTTCGACCACACGCGCCGCCGCCAGCCTGATGAGCCTGCTGCGCGCGATGCCCTGGGACGCCTCGACCGACGCCGTGCTGGATTGGCTGAAGAATGCGCCGGCCTTTGACGGCGCCATGCTGACTACCGCCGAAACCGAGCTGCGCCGGGCCGGCGTGCGCGCCTGGCGCGACCTGCCGGACTTTCCGGAAGAGGGGATCGTGCCGCCCGCATTTGCCGCAACCGGGCCGCTGGCGCGCCAGGTCAACGCGCTGCGCACGCCTTTTGCCCGCGCGCGCCCTTTGGCGATGTGGCTGCGCGACCTGCGCACCGCCCTGCAATCGGCCGGCCAATGGGATGCGCTGGCCCAAGACGAAGCCGGCCAGACGGTGCTCGACGTACTGCGCCTGCACGAAGGCGCCGAGGCTGAATTTGAAGCCTCGCCGGTGATGCGGCTGCACGACTTCACCCAGTGGGCCAACCAGGCGCTGGAGGGCGGCAAGTTTTCCCCAGCGCATCCGCCCGCCGAGCAGGTGGTGATATTGCCGCTGCCGCAATTGCTGGGCCGGCCCATGCAGGCGGTGGTGCTGCCAGGCTGCGACGAAATCCGCCTGCCGGTTTCGCCCGAGCCCACCGGCCCCTGGACACCGGGCCAGCGCGAACTGCTGGGCCTGGCTTCGCGCGAAACCCTCGCCGCCGCCCAGCGCCAGGCCTGGCAATACGCGCTGCGCATGCCGCATGTCGATGTGCTGTGGCGTACCAGCGAATCGGGCGAGCACCTGATTCCCAGCGGATTTGTGCAGGAGCTTTTGCTGGCCCAGGATGACGCGGAAGGGGCGCCCCCCGTTGCCGCCGACCCGCGCGTGCTGCGCGCCGTCGACATCCAGCCCACGCCGCACCCCTTTCCAACAGGTGAGGCCTTGCCCGTCACCCGCCTGTCGGCCAGCGCGTATGAAGACTTGCGGCGCTGCCCCTACCGGTTTTTTGCGTTGCGCCAGCTCAAGCTGCAAGAGTCCGAAGAGCTCGAAAGCGAGCTCGGCAAGCGCGACTTCGGCAACTGGCTGCACAACTTGCTGCACCACTTCCATGAAGCATTAAAAACGGCTTCAGCCCAGGACCTGCCTGGGCGTATAGCTATGATTAATATAGCAGCCGACACCGCCACGCAAGAGCTGGCGCTGAGCGAGAGCGAGTTTTTACCCTTTGCCGCTGCCTGGCCGGGCGTGCGCGAGGGCTACCTGAAATGGCTGGCCGAGCACGAAGCCACCGGCGCCACCTTTGAGGCCGGCGAAGCCTGGCGCGAAGTTCCGCTGGGCAGCATCACGCTGCTGGGCAAGCTGGACCGCATAGACCGCCAGGCCGACGGCCACGCGCTGCTGATCGACTACAAGACCGAGCCGCGCAGCACCACGGCGGAGCGCATCAAGAACGGCCAGGAAGACACCCAGCTGGCTTTTTATGCCGCCCTGATGACGGACGACACGCTGGCCGCCGCCTATGTGAACCTGGGTGAAAAAGAGCCGACCAAAACTTACGAGCAACCCGACATCGTTGGTTTGCGCGACGAGCTCATCGACAGCATCCTGACCGACATGGCACGCATCGCGCGCGGTGCGGCGCTGCCGGCGCTGGGCGAAGGCAAGGCCTGCGACTACTGCGCGGCGCGCGGTTTATGCCGCAAAGACTTCTGGAGCCTGGATGAATAAGGCCCCCACGCTTCTCGCTTCGCGTAGTACGCTGCCCCCCGAGGGGGCCGCCCGCCCTGCGGCCCGGCAAAGCCGGTTCCGCGGCTCATGCTGGTATGAGACATCTGTGCCTACCGCGAGGAGTGGACTATGAAAATCGCCCACACCGCCGCCTACGAGTGCAACGGCGAGCCGGTCTCGGCCGAGGCCTTCTACGCCATCGCCTGCGACCCGCGGCGCAGCGTCGCAGTGGAGGCCTGCGCTGGCGCGGGCAAGACCTGGATGCTGGTGTCGCGCATCGTGCGTGCGCTGCTGGATGGGGCCACGGCCGAGGCCGGCAAGCAGGTGCTGCCGCATGAAATCCTGGCCATTACTTTCACCAAAAAAGCCGCCGGTGAAATGCGCGAGCGCCTGGACGACTGGCTGAAAGCTTTCGCCCATGCCGACGATGAGACCTTGCAGCGTGAACTTGAAATGCGCGGCGTCCGGCTCGACGTTTCAACCCAAAAAGGCCTGAAGTCCGCACAGGACGTGCGCCAGCAGCTATCAAATTTATACCGCTCGATTTTGTCCAGCGGCCGCTCGGTGCAGATCCGCACCTTCCACAGCTGGTTTGCCGCCTTGCTGCGCAGCGCGCCGGTGGCGGTGCTGCAGCGGCTGGAGCTGCCCGTCAATTACGAGCTGCTGGAGGATGACGCACCGGCGCGTGCGCTGGTCTGGCGCCGCTTTTATGCGGCGGTGGCGGCAGACGCCTCGCACCGGGCCGACTTCGAAGCCGTGGTGCTGGCGCATGGGCGCTTTCAGACCGACAAGGCCTTGCAGGCCGCGCTCGACAAGCGCACAGAGTTCACGCTGGCTGATGAAAAGGGTGTCATCGATGCGTCGGTGCAAACGTTCGGGGAGCAGTTCCCCGAGTTCGCCGGGCTGAATTTGCCTGAAGACTGCCTGGCTGCGGATGCCGCCGATGCTTCCAACCACCGCCTGCTGCTGGAAGCCGCCAAGGCGCTGGGCCGCGCCAGCGCGCCGACCTTCTCGGCCAAGGGCGTAGAGCTGGAACTGGCCTTGAGCGCCGGCAACATGCCCGCCGTTCTTATCGCGCTGCTGACGGAGAAGGGCACGGCCCGCAAGTTCGGCGACAAGATCGTGGGCATTGAACGAGTCCGGGAAGCGCAAGACCTGGTGCTGCGCGTGGCGCAAGCCCGCCAGCAACATGACGCCTGGCAATACCAGCAGCGCATGGCGCGCCTGACGCGCGTGCTGATCGCGCAGTTCACCGCCTTGAAGCGCGACCGCGGCTGGGTCGACATGAACGATGTCGAGCGCGCCGCGCTGCTGATGCTGGCCGACCCTGTCCTGTCGGGCTGGGTGCAAGAGCGCCTGGACGCGCGCATCCGCCACCTGATGATTGACGAGTTCCAGGACACCAACCCGCTGCAGTGGCAGGCGCTGTACTCGTGGCTCATCGGCTACTCGGGCGCGGGCACGGCGCCCAGCGTGTTCCTGGTGGGCGATCCCAAACAGAGTATTTACCGCTTTCGCCGCGCCGAGCCTCAGGTGTTCCGCGCCGCGCAGGCCTTTGTGGTGCACGGCCTGGGCGGCGATTTGCTCAGCTGCGACCACACGCGGCGCAATGCCGAAGCGGTGATCGACACCGTCAACGCCGCCATGGCCACGGCGCGCGAAGCCGACGGTTATGAAGGCTTTCGTGAACACACCACGGCATCAGGCGTGGCCGGCGCCGCAGGCCGCCTGCCGCCGATTGCACGGAACAGGGATGAGGAAGACGCCTCACCCCTGGCCGCCGGCTGGCGCGACAGCCTGACCACGCCGCGCGAGCTGCCTGAAGAAACCCTGCGCACGCGCGAGGCCCGCCAGGCCGCGGCGTGGATTTCAGAGCAGTTGGCCGGTGGCCTAAGGCCGCAAGACGTGATGGTGCTGTCGCGCAAACGCGCCGGCCTGCTGCCGCTGCAGGACGAATTGCGCGCACTGCACATCCCCGCCCAGGTGGGCGAGAAAACCGAGCTCATCGATTGCTGCGAAGTCCTGGACGTGGTGGCGCTGCTGGACGTTCTGGTGTCGCCGCAGCATGACCTGTCTTTGGCGCGCGCGCTGCGCTCGCCGCTCTTTGGCTTGGGCGACGACAGCCTGGTGCAACTGGCGCTGCTGCATCGCGAGCACGGCATGCCCTGGTACGACTTGCTACAAAAAGAGGAGCTGCTGGCCCACAGCCTGATTGGGCTGGGGCCTGTTTTGGCCAAATGGAAAGGCTGGCTGGACAGCCTGCCGCCGCACGATGCGCTGCAGGGCATTTATGACGACGGCGATGTGCTGGCGCGCTTTGGCGCGGCCGCGCCGGCGGCCGAGCGCAGCGCGGTGGTCGCCAACCTGCGCGCGCTGCTGGGCGTGTCGCTGGCGCTGGACGGCGGGCGTTACGCCACGCCTTACAGCTTTGTGCGCGCCCTCAAGGCCGGCGGCACGCAGGCGCCCGCCACCGTCAGCACCGAGGCCGTGCGCCTCTTGACGATTCACGGCGCCAAGGGCCTGGAGGCCGAGGCCGTGCTGCTGCTGGACACCGACACGGTGGAGCGCAACGCCGACAGCATGGGCGTGCTGGTCGACTGGCCCGGTGAGGCGACCGAGCCGCGCAAGTTTGTTTTCCTCGTCAGTGAAAGCCGTCCGCCTGCCTGCGCGGCCGAGACGCTGGCCAACGAGCAGGCCGCCCGCAAGCGCGAAGAGCTCAATGCGCTGTATGTGGCGCTGACACGTGCGCGCCACACGCTGGTCATCTCGTCGATAGAGCCGCACCGCGTGACGACCGAGAGCTGGTGGCAGCGGCTGCAGGGGCTGGTGGGCGAATTGCCCGCGCCGGTGGCGGACGAGTCCGCGGGCGAGCATCTTGATGCGGCGGACGCCGGCGTGTTCTACCTGCCTGAGCTGCCGGAACTGCCCGAAGCGCTGATGCCCGCCGTGCCCGCCGCGGAGCGCGTGGAGGAAGACTCTCTCACGGCGCGCGTCGGCAGCGCCATGCACCGTTTACTGGAGTGGGGCGGCGCTCTGTCGGTGGAGCAGGTGAAAGCGGTGACGCGCGAATTTCGCCTGAGCCCGGTTGAAGCAAAGCGGGCAGCCGAGTCGGCGCGGCGAATTCTGGTGGGCGAGGGCGCGTGGGCGTGGAGCCCGCAGGCCATTGCCTGGCAGGGCAATGAGGTGGGCTTGGTGTATGAGGGGAAATCGCTGTACCTGGACCGCCTGGTGCAGCGCAAGGACGCCGGCCACGAAGGCCATTGGTGGGTGCTTGACTACAAATCCAGATTTGCACCGCAAGACCTCCCTGAACTGGTCGCCAAGATGCAAAGCTACCGCGCGGCGGTGCAGCTGATTTACCCCGGCGTTCCCGTGAAAGCAGCTTTTCTCACGGGGCAGGGAACTGTGGTGATGGTGGATTGATCTCACCGGGCCTGTCCGGCGCACATTCCGATCACCTTCCGATCCTTCCGATCCTTCCGATTACATGCCGGCTGAAAGGCACCTCATGATCAAGTTCAAGCACCTGGCCACTTCGCTGGCGTCCCTCGTTTTGCTGGCCGCCGTTCCCCTCGCGACGGCGCAGGCGCCCGCCAACCCCACGCTGCGCCTGCGCGCCACGATTGAAAAAGTCGACGCCACCAGCCTGACCGTGAAGGAGCGCAGCGGCGAAGTCATCACGCTGGTGCGGCCCGCGGCCATGGATGTGTCCGAGGTGTATCCGCTGGCGCTGGCCGACATCAAGCCGGGCAGCTACATCGGCACCGCCGCCATGCCGCAGGCGGACGGCAGCCAGCTGGCGCTGGAGGTGGTGGTGTTTCCGGAAGCAGCGCGCGGCGCCGGTGAAGGCCACCGGCCCTGGGACTTGCGGCCCGATAGCACCATGACCAATGCGACGGTGGCCGACCTCGCGGCCGCGCCTTCGTCGGTGCCCGGCGGGCAAAAGTTGACGCTGCGCTACAAGGATGGCGAGAAAACGGTGATCGTGCCGCCCGGTGTGCCGGTGGTGTCGTTCAAACCCGGCAAGGCCGATGAAAACGTGTTGCTGGTGCCGGGCGCCAAGGTGATGATCACCGCGCAGGAGCAGGCCGGCAAGCCGACCGCGCTGCGGGTGATCGTCGGGCGCAACGGGTTTGCGCCGCCTATGTAGCCACTCATTCCCGTTCGCCCTGAGCCTGTCGAAAGGCTCAGCCCGAACGGTTGACGGCCATCAGGTCAGCAACCGCCCGTCAAAGCCCACCACGCCGACGTCGACAAAGGTGCTGCCCACGCGGTTGCCGTTGCCGTAGTTGACGCGCATGCCGCCCAGGTCGAAATTCGTGATGCTGTCCAGCCCTGCGATCAGCGATTCCCGCGTCACTTTGGCGCCGGCGCGGCGCAGGCCTTCGGCCATGACGCGTGCATTGACGTAGGCCTCCAGGCCAAACAGGGTGAAGTCTTTCCAGCCGCTGGCCTGCATGTCGGCCTGGTAGCCGCGCACCAGCGTGTTTTTGCTGGAGGCCGGCGAGGGCACGATGATGGCAAAACCCACACCGCGCGCCTTCTCGCCCATGGCCGCAATGTTGACGGCGCTGGCCGCGTTGGACAGGCCGTAGACCGTGCTGGTGCCGCCCGCATCGCGCAGGGCTTTCACAAACAGCGGCGCCACGCCCGACAGCACCATGATGACCACTTGCGGCTGCGCCTTCGCGATCGCCTTGGCAGCGGGCTCGACTTCCGTGCTGGTGTTGGTCGGCGTCGTTGCGATGATGGCCGGCTCCAGCTTCATCTCGGCCATGACCTTCTGGAACGATGCCAGGATCGAGAGGCCCAGCGGATCCTTCGGGTGCACGATGCCGATGCGGGTGGTGCCCAGCGTGACGGCGGTGTGAATCAGTTTTTCGATTTCGGCGTCGAAGGTGGCGCGCACCCAGAACACGTTGGACGGGCTGTTCTTGCGCACCGCCGCAGCGCCGGCAACCGGCCCCACCACCGCGAAGTCGCGTATGGTTTCAACGATGGCTGCGCAGGGGCGTGTGCCCAGCGGGCTCAGGATGCCGAGGACGGAGCTGTCGGCCTGGAAGGCCTGCGCATTGGCCTTGGCGATGTCGGGCTTGAACTGGTCGTCCGAAGTGACGAGTTCGATCCTGGCGCCGTTGATGCCGCCGGCCTTGTTCACCGCGTTGAAGTAGGCCGTGGCGCCCCGCACCAGGTCGCTGCCGATGCCTTTTTCGAGGCCGGTCTGGTCTACCGTGGTGCCCAGGCGCAGGGTGCGCGACTGCGCCCAGGAGGGCGCTGCAAAGACCGCTGCGGCCGTTCCGCATTGCTGGAGGAAATGCCTGCGCGCCAGCGGGCGGGTGGCTGTCTGGGTGGCTTTGCTGTCTCGTGTCGTCACTTGTAAATCCCTCGTTGTTTTTTCGGGTGTCTGCCTATTTAGTAAGCATGCTTACTAAATGCTAGCACCGCAGTTTATGCAATTTGTGACAGGTCAATAGTCCTGTGCAGAATATTTTTTTGAACCGTCTCAATCTGCGGTGATGGGTTAGGTTGTTCGTATTAAGTCTTTGAAAATTCTGTTGTTTTGCGGGCGTGCGTGGTGCTTTCGGTGCACCTGCAATAATTGCGGACTCCCGTTGTGCAGCGCGCCAGCTGCTGCCTGCAGCTGCTACCCAACACGGGCTCTGCGGTTTTGGCTTTGCCCGCTGCCGGCTTCCCTGAGAACGGCTTTTTCTTTCATTCAACTTGTGACCCGCAACAGGCGGCAACCCCATTGACCTCTACCGCCGCACCTTCTGACTCTTCCCTGACCCGGCCGCTGCGCATCGCGGTGATCGGCGGCGGGCCTGCCGGCCTGATGGCCGCCGAGGTGCTGGCCGGCGCTGGTGCGGCGCTGTCTGTTCAGGTGTATGACGCCATGCCTTCGGTGGGCCGCAAGTTTTTGCTCGCCGGCATCGGCGGTCTCAACCTCACGCATTCGGAGCCGCCGCAGATTTTCATGAGCCGTTATGGCGAGCACGCCGCACAGCTGCAGCCCTTGCTGGCCGGTTTTGGTGCGGCCGAGTTGCGTGCCTGGGCCGAGGCGCTGGGCGTGGAAACCTTTGTCGGCACTTCAGGCCGCGTGTTTCCCAAAGACATGAAAGCCGCGCCGCTGCTGCGCACCTGGCTGCAACGCCTGCGCCAGTCCGGTGTGCAGTTTTCCATGCGGCATCGCTGGCTGGGTTGGGCCGATGACGGCGCGCTGAAATTCTCAACGCCCGCGGGTGAGGTGCTGGCCGGGGCTGACGCCGTGGTGCTGGCGCTGGGCGGCGGCAGCTGGGCGCGGCTGGGCTCAGACGGCGCGTGGGTGCCGCTGCTGGCCGCGCACGGCGCGGCGGTGGCGCCGCTTTTGCCGTCCAACTGCGGCTTTGACGTGGCCGCAAGGCCCGACAGCCCGGCGCAGATCCAGGAAGCCGCCGCAGAGCCCGGCGAAACCCGGCGCGAATTTTTGCAGGAGCTCATCGGCAAAAAACCGCAAGCACCCACCGGCTGGACAGAACACTTCGCCAGCCGCTTTGCCGGCCAGCCCTTCAAGTCGGTCGCCATTCATTTCACCGACTCGCGCGGCCGCAGCTTCAGCCGCAAAGGCGAATTCATCGCCACGGCCACTGGCGTGGAAGGCAGCCTGGTCTACGCTGCCTCCAGCCTGCTGCGCGACGAGATCGCCGCCCACGGCAGCGCCACCTTCATGCTGGATCTGCTGCCCGACAAATCGCCCGAGCAGGTGCTGGTCGAAGTGCGTCACCCGCGCGGCTCGCGTTCGCTCTCCAGTCACCTCAAGAGCCGGCTGAACCTGGACGGCATCAAGGCCGCCATGCTGTATGAGCTGCTGGGCAAGGACGCGATTGCAGACCCCGTGCGCCTGGCCGCCGGAATCAAGGCGCTGCCCGTGCGCGTCACAGCCACCAGGCCCATTGACGAAGCCATCAGTACGGCGGGCGGCGTGATGTTTGAAGGCATGACTGCACAGTTGCAGCTGGCCGCCGCTACCGTGCCCCAACCCGTGTTCTGCGCCGGCGAAATGCTTGATTGGGAAGCGCCCACAGGCGGTTATTTGCTGACAGCGTGCTTTGCCAGCGGCCGCGCCGCAGGGCAGGGCGTTATGAGCCATTTTGGCCTCTAGCCCAGGAACGGCGTGGGCTACCAGCTATTGATTTGATAGCGTTTGCAGGAAGGAATCAACACCATGATCGTGCGTTTTCACATCGACCCGATGATGCAAGAAGAGTTTGAGTACCGCGTCAGCTACGAAGGCGAAGAGCTATACGGCGACGCCGGCCTGGACAGCGTGGAGGCCTGCATCATCGCCGCCACCGAAGGCCTGGGCCAGGACGCCATCGCGGCCGAGATCGCCTACAAAGGCATCATCAGCGGCACCTATGCGTTGGCATCGCTGGCGCTGGCCTCAGCGCAGATCGCGCAGCACGCATTGCAGACCACCGAGGCGATTGAAGAGGCTGCCCGGTAAGGGCACCGTCACATGAAGCGGTATTCCATCCTCTTCGTCTGCATGGGCAACATCTGCCGCAGCCCTACAGCCCACGGCGTGTTCCAGCAAAAGGTCAAAGACCGCGGCCTGGCCCAACTGATCCAGGTCGACTCCGCCGGCACCCATAACTACCACCCCGGCAACCCGCCCGACGAGCGCTCGCAGGCACATGCATCCAGGCGCGGCTACGACCTGTCTGCCCTGAGAGCCCGGCAAATGTCAGATGCGGATTTCGAGCGCCACGATTTGATCCTTGCGATGGATTGGGACAACCTGGCTTTGATCCAGGAGGAGTGCCCCGCCGAACACCTCCGCAAGGTACGCAGGCTGACGGAGTTTTGTTTAAAGCATGACAGCCCGGTCGTGCCTGATCCTTATTACGGCGGCAAGGACGGCTTCGAGCACGTGCTCGACCTGGTCGAGGATGCCTGCGAGGGCTTGCTTCAGCATGTTGAGCGCCAGCTGAAGCCGGCGCTTTGAGAGGGCAGCGGCTGCGTGCGCTGCAATTTGAATAAGGTGACGAGCCTTGACCCCGGCACTGACTCCACAGTTAGGGCTGCTTGGTTCCCCACCTGACCCGGTTGGCCGCTTTACCATGCGGGAAGGCCCGTCGCTTCTCATTGTACGCGGTGAAATCACATCACGAAATAACCACGCGCCTCTGTGGCACAATTTTGGCAACTCTGCTTAAGGAACTATGCGGCATCTGGAGCCCAAACAATTGATGGACGAGGATGCCAAGCGGGTTCAGCCAAAAAAAGGCCATCTGTTTCCTCTTGTGGCAGGCGTGATTCTTATGGTCGCACTTGGTGGTTTTGGGTTAACCCGTCTCTATCCGCCGTCAGTTCCAGATCATGTAAGCCAATCCGAAGCGAAGGAGCGCAGCGAAGCCTTCGCGAAGATAAAAAGCTTCCCCGTCTCAATCGTCCCCCAGGAAAAGACTGTCGCGACCCTGGCAAATATGGGGCTCAAGCCTCCCGAACTGGAGGCGTTGTCGCAGGCGCTGGCACAGCCTTCCGCCAAGACCACGCCTGTTGGATCACCTTCACCAGCCGCCGCAGTTGGCAGTGAACAGAAAGTCAGTCTGGTCGAACTCGTTTTGTGGGATACGCATGCGCCGGATGGTGATATGGTGCGCATCACCAGTGCAGGTTATGCGCGTGATGTGCTTCTCTCGAAAATTCCTACCGTCATTCATGTTCCCGGCATCGGTGCAGGTGTGATTCAGGTGACAGGTCTTAAGGACGGCGGCGGAGGTATTACCCTGGGGATCAAGGGTTCGCAGCAGTCAGTTCTCATGCCGATCATGAGCGAGGGGCAGTCACTTTCTTTGCCCGTGAATTTTCAGTGATGTACTAAAGACATGCTTGCATGGCTCAATCGCTACTTGCCCGTATTTATTGCCCTGAGCGTGCTGATCATGGTGGTTCAGCTGCTGCGGCAGGTATGGCCGGCCACTTCGGCTCTCTCGTCCTGGTATGTGGCAACGGAGCTTTTTTTGCGGACCTGGAGCTGGTATTTCATCGCGGCCGGATTGACTTTAGTATTTCTTAGCCTGGTTTGCTGGCTGCATTGGCTGGATCGGGCCCCTCAATGGATTTACCGGGTGATAAGCATGGACATACTTGACCGTCTAACCAACAAGCAGCAGGTGCAGGATGCTGCCGCGCTCATGGATCAGGAGTCGCTTGTTATTGACGCTGAGAGCCTTGGTGCGGCGTTGAAAGCCAAGGTCGTGGGTCAGGATGCGGTGTGCAACGATTTGTCGATGCAATTGCGCCGCCGGCTCGCTTTGATGCAGCGGCAAAAACCCGCAGGGGTTTTCCTGTTTGCGGGCCCTCCGGGGACGGGCAAGACCTATCTGGCCAAGGTGTTGGCTGCGGAACTGAACCGCAAGCTGCTTCACTTCGATATGACGCAGTTTTCCGCCGGTTCGTTTTCCGCGACGCAGCTCTTTGGCATGACCAAGGGTTATGTAGGCTCCGACTCCTACGGCAAGCTGACGGGAGGCCTGAGAGATCATCCTGCGGCGGTTGTTCTTCTTGATGAGATTGAAAAAGCCCACCCGGAAGTGTTGAAAGGCTTTCTGACTGCGTGGAATGACGGGTTTGTCACTGAAGCTTCTGATGGAAAACAGATTTCGACCAGCCAGGCGATTTTTATCCTGACTTCCAACGCGGCCACCGATGTACTGACGGCTCTGCAAAAAGATTTCGCCGCCGATCCTGACAGCTTGCGGATGGCATCGGTCAATGCATTGAAAGAAAACGGATTTGCGCCGGAGGTTCTCAACCGCATTGACCGGATATTCGTCTTTGCAGCGCTTGCAGGCCTGGACGTGGCGCGCGTTTGCGCGCTCGAAATGGAGGCGATGATTCGCGGTTACGGACTGGAAGTTGCGGGCGGGGGAGTGGATCCGGTAATTATTGTGCAACTAATGCAAAGGTACCGGCGCATGGGATCGGCCGCATCTTCACGTGATGTGGTTCGTGCTCTGGAAGAGTCAATTGCCGATTCCCTGATCAAGGCGCGTCAGTTGGGCTATGACCTGATCGAGTTGCGCATTGAAGATGGAAAGATTCGGGCCAAGGCGTCACAGAAAGCGGGCCTGGCAGCCAAACCGCAAGACGCTGACAGAGAATGATCGCGCTTGCACGGCAGAGCCTGTGGCACCAGTCCAGCTATTGGCGATGGCTTACCAGCTTTGCCGTACTGGCGTTGGCATTGGGTATAGCGGGTTCCCCGTGGCGCCAGAATCAATCCGGTGCAGAACTCGCGCCACCCACTTATGCCGCGCCACAATCTCCGGCGATGACTCAGCCGGGAAACGGCGCTTCGCAGATAGCCGGTGCACCGGTCAGAACACAATCTGCGGGTAGTGCGGATACCGACAAACTTGACACGGCGTCGTCGCCTCCCTCGCTGGCCAGAGAGCCGGCGGGAGCGCCCCCTCAGGCAACGGGCGTCCAGTCACGCGGTGCTGTGGTCTGGAGTGGTGGAGGGCGGGCTACCGGAGGGACGATTTCAGGTGGCGGGCTAATAGCGGCGTATTGCTGTGCAGGCGCGATGTCTACCGTGTGGACTTCAAAGCACGTCTCTAATGGCCGCCATTACTGGGAACTGACGCTTTCGGCCCGTCCCGGCGAGCAGACGGCCGATACGTGGACCTCCGCAGGGGTTGCATCGCACGGCGCGGGCGGCGGCAGTAGCCCCATGCCGATAAGCAGGGGCAGCGGGACGCAGACGGCCTTGAACATTGAAGTCGGCAGAGACAAATCCATCCGCAGCGGAGATGTGCTTATGTTTGCCCTGGATGCCGACAAGAAGCTCGCTTTTTGGGGTGTCAATGGCCAATGGCGCAACGGCACGCCTGGCCTGCAAGGGGGAACACCACTGCAGTTGACGCCGGGGGAGCAATTTTCCCCTTTCGGCTCACTGAGCGCGTCGTCAGGCAACACAGCGCCGGAAGGCGACCGCTGGATTGCCAACTTCGGTAACCAGAAATTCCGGTTTCCGCTACCAGCGGGATTCGATTCTTACGGCACTTCAGGAGGGGCGGTTTCTTCTGCGCAAACTCCGGCTGTTGCTTCGCAGCAAGCGGCGGCGCACTCAGGATTGCCAGGACTGCCGGACTCTGTGATTGGACGGATGAGCAGCACCTCGGTCATGGTGAGCGGGCAATCCATCCCGTTGCCGGAGGGGCAATGGATGACGCTTGCGCTTTTCAAGGGTTCGCAAGCCGCGCCGGGTGATGCCATGCTGTTGGGCCAGATCGTCTCTGGACAGCTCAAGCGGATGGTTGCCATTCGTGCTTACCGTAGAACCAGCGAGGCAAGCTTCAAGGCGGTTCCGATGAAATCCTGCTCGCGGCAAGACATGGCCTTTGTTGAGGACGTCGGGGACAATCCCGATTCAACCCGATGCTGGTGGGTAAACCATGCAACGTCGGTTTGGGAAAACCAGGCATTGTTTCGCTCCGCAAGCCTCGAACTGGCACAGCGCAAGGTTAATTTTTCAAGTGTTTTCCTGAATGTGGGATTTCATCGGGCCAATTCGGACGGCTTTGCAACGGCTTTCTATTATTTTGATCCTGCTGAGGCGGGCATTGCCAGCAGCGCAACACAGTGGCAACTCAGCGAGTGGCACAAGAGCAGGATTTCAAGCGATTCGCAGCGGGTCGCCTATGTCGAAAAATCCATTGCTTGGGGGCGTGGCTGGGCGCCTATCTACTTCGCCATCAAATAGCCGTCAGGCTGGCACCCGGCTGGTTTGCGGGTTTTCGGATTTGCAGAGGTAGCACCTCGTAGAATTGGGTGTATGTCCTATCTCGTTCTCGCCCGCAAATACCGCCCCAAAAATTTCTCTGAAATGGTGGGGCAGTCGCATGTGGTGCAGGCGCTGGGCAATGCGCTGGCGACCCAGCGCCTTCATCATGCCTATTTGTTCACCGGCACGCGGGGTGTGGGCAAGACGACGATCTCGCGGATTTTGGCCAAATCGCTCAATTGCCTGGGGCCGGACGGGCAGGGCGGCATCACGGCCACGCCTTGCGGGGTGTGCCAGGCCTGCACCGATATCGACAGCGGCCGCTTTGTGGACTACACCGAGCTGGACGCGGCGTCCAACCGCGGTGTCGATGAAATCGCCCAGTTGCTTGAGCAAGCCGTTTACAAGCCGGTCGTCGGACGCTTCAAGGTCTTCATGATCGATGAGGTGCACATGCTGACGAACACGGCGTTCAACGCCATGCTCAAGACGCTGGAAGAGCCGCCTGAATACCTCAAGTTTGTGCTGGCTACGACCGACCCGCAGAAGGTGCCGGCCACGGTGCTGTCGCGCTGCCTGCAGTTCAACCTGCGGCCGATGGCACCCGAGACGGTGCTGGAGCACCTGACGCAGGTGCTGGGCGTGGAGAACGTGCCGGCCGAGCCGCAGGCGCTGCGCCTGCTGGCGCGCGCGGCGCGGGGCTCGATGCGTGACGCGCTCTCGCTGACCGACCAGGCCATTGCCTTTGGCTCGGGCTCGCTCGAAGAAGCCAGCGTGCGCACCATGCTGGGGAGTGTGGACCGCAGCTATGTGTACCGCCTGCTCGATGCGCTGGCGCGCGGCGACGGCAAGACGGTGATGGAAACCTCCGAAGCGCTGCGGCTCAATGGCCTGAGCGCGGCATCTACGCTCGAAGAAATGACGTCCGTCCTCCAGCGCATGGCTGTGTTGCAGGCTGTGCCTGAAATGGGCGCGGGCGACGACGGCGCCGACCCGGACATCGCCGA
The DNA here is from genome assembly GCF_003711205.1 of Polaromonas sp. SP1. Lineage (NCBI taxonomy): Bacteria > Pseudomonadati > Pseudomonadota > Betaproteobacteria > Burkholderiales > Comamonadaceae > Polaromonas > Polaromonas sp. SP1. The sequence goes on from NZ_CP031013.1 coordinate 3,277,163, forward strand.
GACGGCCCGGCTGGCGCAGGCGCTGCCTGCCGACGAAACCCAGCTGCTGTACAGCCTGTGCCTGCATGGGCGCGGTGAACTGGGCCTGGCGCCCGACGAATATGCCGGCCTGACCATGGTGCTGCTGCGCCTGCTGGCCTTCAAACCTTCGGGGTCTGCCGCACAACCCGCCATGGGGGGTGCCGCCGAGCCTGGAAAAAAGCCTCAGCCTGAGCCCGCCCGGGTGAGCGCGCCCGGGCCGCCCGTATTGCCTGAACGCGTTGCAGCGCCGCCCCGTGCGCCTGCGCCTGAACCGGTTGCGGCGCGGACCCCGCCCGCAGCGGCGCCGCAAAATTTTGAATCAAATCAGCCTTCGGCCCAGGCAGCGCCTGCACAAGCAGCTCCTGATTTGATAGCAAGCCCTGCCGCCGTGCCTGAGCTCGCCCCCATGCAGGCAGCACCGCAGCCACAGCGCCCGCAGCCCGGAGCGCCTTCCGCAGCGCCCGCGCTGCTGGTGCCTGTGCCTCTGGGGGAAGCGTGGAGCCAGACCGTCAACCAGATGGTGGCGGCCGAGGCGGTGGCCGCGCTCACGCGTGAGCTGGGCCTGCAGTCGGAGTTGCGCAGCCAGGACCAGGGACTGTGGACGCTGCGCGTGGAACGCGAATCCCTGAATCAGGCCGCCGCGCGCGAGAAGCTGCAGGCTGCGCTGCAAGCCCATGTGGGCAATGCGGCCCTCAAGCTGGTGGTGGAAGTGGGCCCGGTGACCGACACCCCGGCGCGCCGCAATACCGCCGCGCAGGCCGAACGCCAGCGTGCGGCTGAAGAGATGATCCAGGGCGACCCGCTGGTGCAGGACCTGATGCGCGACTGGGGCGCCCGGATTGTCCCCGGCAGCATCCGGCCGCTGGCGGCCAAGTCGATATGATCAAAGGCAGTCTTTGAGACGCATTTCAGACGCAGAAGCACAACCCGATTTCAAGTTTTAAAAGGAACAACCATGTTTAACAAAGGACAACTCGCAGGCCTCATGAAGCAGGCGCAGGCGATGCAGGACAACCTCAAGAAGGCCCAGGAAGAGCTGGCGTTTGTCGAAGTCACCGCCGAAGCCGGCGCCGGCCTGGTGAAGGTCACCATGACCTGCAAGCACGACGTCAAGCGCGTTGAAATCGACCCCAGCCTGCTGGCGGACGACAAGGACATGCTGGAAGACCTGGTCGCCGCGGCGTTTAACGCGGCCGTGCGCAAGGCCGAAGAAGTGAGCCAGGAAAAGATGGGCAAGCTGACGGCCGGGATGCCAGGCCTGCCCGGCGGCATGAAGCTGCCCTTTTAAGGGCCACTGCCCTTAATGGCTGACTCCAACGCCCTTGAAGGCCTGACCCAGGCGCTGCGCAAGCTGCCGGGTGTGGGCGCGAAGTCGGCTGCGCGCATGGCGTTTCACCTGCTGCAGCACGACAAGCCTGGCGCCTTGCAGATCGCCAGGGCGATGGAGCATGCCGTCAACAGCGTGAAGCACTGCAGCTTGTGCAACACCCTGACAGAGCAGGAGCTTTGCTCCACCTGCGCCAATCCGCAACGCGATCGCAGCAAGCTCTGTGTGGTCGAGACGCCCGCGGACCAGGCAGCGCTGGAGCGCACGCTGGCCTACAAGGGCCTTTACTTCGTCCTCATGGGCAAGCTCAGCCCGCTCGACGGCATCGGCCCCAACGACATCGGCCTGCAAAAACTGTTTGACCGTGTGGTGCCGAAAGATGCACGCGGCGAGGCGCTGCCGCCCGCGTCACGCGAAGTGCAGGAAGTGATCCTGGCGACCAATTTCACGGCCGAGGGCGAGGCCACGGCCCATGTGATCGCCCAGGCGCTCAAAAGCCGCGGCGTGCAGGTCACGCGCCTGGCGCGCGGTGTGCCCGTAGGCAGCGAGCTTGAATACGTCGACCTGGGCACGATTGCCCATGCACTGGTGGACCGCCGCTAAGCCCGGCGATCTCACAACCGGAAGAACTGAAAACCGAAGCCCGCAATGGGCGATAACAAACGAAAGACGAAAGAGATTCCACCATGACATTCGCACGCTTCACCATCGCCTACTGGTGTGTCCTGATCATGGCTTTGATGCCGATTGCCTGCGCCGCCCTGGCCAAGTACGGGATGATGAGCACGCCACGGCGAGACGGCGGCTACGACAACCACAACCCGCGCGGCTGGCTGGCGCGGCAAAGTGACTGGCGCGGCCGTGCCAATGCGGCGCAGGCCAATACCTTCGAATCGCTGCCGTTTTTCTTTGCTGCTGTCATCATTGCGCACCTGCTGCAGGCCGGGCAGACGCGGCTGGACATCCTGGCGCTGCTCTTCGTGTTCCTGCGCATCGCCTACATCATGATGTACGTAGCCGACCTCGCCAAAGCCCGCTCGGCGATCTGGGCTGTCGCGCTGTTCATCAATATCTGCATTCTGTTTTCGGGCTATCGCTGATGGCTCATTGCTGATACGTGGGGCGCTGCGGTAACCATTGGTAACCTTCCGCCCTTACGGAAAAACCCGCACGGGATGACCCCGATGCGGGTTTTTTTACGCCTCGATAAGCTTGCGACAACTATAAAGAGAGGCCCAGCATGAACCGCCAACCCCTGATTTCACGCCGGATTTTTGCCGGCGGCACCGCGCTGGCTGCAGCAACGCTGGCACTTCCCGCCCTTCGCGCCCAGCCCAAGCTGGAGAAGACAAAAATTTCGATTGCAGTGGGCGGCAAGGCAGCGTTTTATTACCTCCCGCTCACCATCTCAGAGCAGCTCGGCTACTTCAAGGCCGAGGGCCTGGACATTGAAATCAGCGACTTCGCCGGCGGTGCGCGTGCGCTGCAGGCTGTGGTGGGCGGCTCGGCAGATGTCTGCTCGGGTGCTTATGAGCACACCATCAACCTGCAATCGAAGAACCAGATGTTCCAGGCCTTTGTGCTGCAGGGCAGGGCGCCGCAGATCGCCTTTGGCGTGTCGACCAAGAACATGCCCAACTACAAAACCGTGGCGGACTTGAAGGGCAAGAAGATCGGCGTGTCGGCGCCGGGCTCGTCCACCAACATGATGGCCAACCTGGTGCTGTCGCGTGCGGGGCTCAAGCCCGGCGACGTGAGCTTCATCGGCGTGGGCACGGCGGCCGGCGCACTCACCGCGCTGCGCTCGGGCCAGATCGACGCGATGAGCAACACTGATCCGGTGATGACCATGCTGGAGCAAAAAGGCGAGGTGAAGATCATCAGCGACACGCGCACCCTCAAGGGAACGGTGGAGGTCTTTGGCGGCTCCATGCCGGCCGCCTGCCTGTATGCGCCGGTCGAGTTCATCCAGAAGAATCCCAATACCTGCCAGGCCATGGCCAACGCCATCGTGCACGGCCTCAAATGGCTGCAGACCGCGGGCCCGGGCGACATCATCAAGACCGTGCCCGAGAGCTATTTGCTGGGCGACCGGGCGTTGTATCTCGCATCGTTCAACAAGGTGCGGGAATCGATCTCGCTGGACGGCATCATTCCCGACGATGGCGCACGTACGGCGCTCAAGGCACTGGCGAGCTTTGATCCGACGGTCAAGGCCGACAAGATTGATCTTGCCAAGACGTATACCAACGAGTTCTCACGCAAGGCCAAGGAGCGCTTCAAGGCCTGAGCCTCCGATCACGCCTTGCTGCCTGCTTTTTGCAAGCAGCTTGCCATAAGCTCCCGTCATGCCTGAACCCGACAACGCCCACGCCCTTGAGTTGATTGACATCAGCTGCACGTTTCGCTCGCGGGACGATGCGGGCCAGCGCTACACCGCGGTCAGCAACACCACGCTGCGCATCAGCGCCGGCGAGTTCGTGTCCGTCGTCGGCCCCACCGGCTGCGGCAAATCAACCCTGCTCAATATCGGCGCGGGCCTGCTGGCGCCCTCATCGGGCGAAGTGCGGGTTTTCGGTGCACCGCTGGCCGGCATCAACACCCGTGCCGGGTACATGTTCCAGACCGAGGCCTTGATGCCGTGGCGCAGCGCCATTGCCAATGTGATGATGGGCCTGCAGTACCGGGGCGTCGCCGACGACGAGGCGCGCCGGCAGGCGCAGGCGTGGCTGGAGCGTGTGGGCCTGGGCGAGTTTGGGGATCGTTACCCGCACCAGCTCTCGGGCGGTATGCGCAAGCGCACCGCGCTGGCCCAGGTGCTGGCGCTGGATCCCGACATCATCCTGATGGACGAGCCCTTCAGTGCACTCGACATACAGACCCGCCAGCTGATGGAAAACGAAGTGCTGGACCTGTGGGCCGCCAAAAAGAAGGCGGTGCTGTTCATCACGCACGACCTGGACGAAGCGATTGCCATGAGCGACCGGGTGGTGGTGCTGTCGGCCGGCCCGGGCACGCACCCCATCGGTGAATTCACGATCGACCTGCCGCGTCCGCGCGACGTGGCCGAGGTGCGAAGCCAGCCGCGCTTTGTGGAACTGCACAAACAGATCTGGGATGTGTTGCGCGATGAGGTGCTCAAGGGCTATGCGCAGCAGCTCAAAAAGGCTGCCTGACCATGTGGCGCCATATCAAGCCCACCGAAAGCAATCTGCGCGCATGGCAAATCGGTTTGCTGGTGTTCATCCTGATCGGCTGGCACCTGGCTTCACGTGACGAGAAGATTGCGTTTTTCCTGGGTGAGCCCATCAAGGTGGCGGGCAGGGTGTGGAGCTGGTTCATGCCCTTCGGGTTCGGCCCAAGCCTTCTCTTCCCCGATGGCCTGAAGGGCAACGCCGACATCTATTTGCACCTGGGCACCACGCTGCTGGAGACTGTTCTGGCCTTCGGCATCGGCACGGCGCTGGGCCTTGCCTGCGGGCTGTGGCTGGCCCTGGCGCCCACGGCCAGCGCGATCCTGGACCCTTACATCAAGGCCGCCAACTCCATGCCGCGCGTGATCCTGGCGCCCATCTTCTCGCTCTGGCTGGGGCTGGGCATCTGGAGCAAGGTGGCGCTGGCCGTGACGCTGGTGTTTTTCATCGTGTTCTTCAACGTCTACCAGGGCGTGAAAGAAGTCAGCCCGGTGGTGCTGGCCAATGCCCGCATGCTGGGCGCCAACCAGCGGCAGCTGCTGCGCACCGTGTATTTGCCGAGCGCCACCAGCTGGGTGTTCTCCAGCCTGCATACCTCGGTGGGCCTGGCGTTTGTGGGGGCGGTGGTGGGTGAATACCTGGGCTCCGCGCGCGGGGTGGGTTACCTCATCCTGCAGGCTGAGGGCACGTTTGACGTCAACACCGTGTTTGCCGGCATCGTGGTGCTCACGGCATTCGCGCTGGTGCTGGACGGCATTGTCGGCCGGGTGGAAAAGCGGCTCATGAAGTGGCAACCGCGCAGCGGCGAGACGGAAAAGCTCTAGGGCTTTGGCTATTGGCACCCGCCCTGCGTAGGAGGGAGCCGCTCGTGTGCATAACTCTTCCTGTCGTCCTACAACCCCATGTTGTGCGCCTTGCGTAAAGTCGGGTCTCGCATCCAACCTTACAAGGAAAACACCATGAACCTCTCACTCAGCATCGGACCTCTCATGTCCCTGATCGCGGGCATCCTGATCCTGATCATGCCGCGCCTGCTGAACTACATCGTTGCGATCTACCTGATCGTCATGGGCCTGATCGGCCTGTTCGGCATGGGCTCGATGAAGCTGTAGTCGTTCTGCGGCGGTTGACGAAGAGGCCGTTTAAAAAAAGCGCCTCAGCGCTTTTTGGACTTCACAACGGGTTTTGCGCTGCTGCGCTTGACGGCCTTGACATTGCTGCGGCTGCGGCCATGGCTGGAAGATGCCGCATGGCTCTTGACCGGCAGAAACACCACCACCTGGTGGCCCAGCTTGAATGCGGTGGAGGTGCTGACATTGTTCCATTCGGCCACGCTGGCGGCGCTCAGCCCATAGCGTTTTGCGATGGTAGCCACCGATTCGCCTTTGCGGGCCTTGACCGTGGTGCGCCGGGTCACAATTTCAGGTGCAAGTGAAACCTGGGCGTTGTCGGCGACATGGCTGGTCACATCGGTTTCAACCTTGGCTGAGCGAGGCACCAACAAGGTGGATCCAGCCTTGATCAACATACGCGGCGGGATATTGTTGACGCCGCGAAGGTCGGCTTCGCTCATGCCGGTGCGCCGTGCCGCTTCAGCCGGGTTCATGGTGCTGGGGGCGGTCCAGGCCGTCCAGCTGGCGTATTGCCCCTGGCTGTAAGCCTCGAAGTTGCGCTGGAACACCGTGGCGTTGTCCCACGGCAGCAGGATTTGCGGTGTGCCCGCAGCGATGATCACGGGGCGGTGTGCCGAAGGGTTGAGCGCCTTGAAGTCTTCAATCTTGACGTCGGCCAGCCGTGCCGCCAGGGCCACGTCGATGTCGCGCGTGATCAGCACCTGCTGGAAGTACGGGTGATTTTCAATGAGCGGCAACTCGGTGCGAAAGGCCTGCGGGTTGGCGACGATGTTTTTGACCGCCTGCAGCTTGGGCACATAAAGGCGGGTTTCGGCCGGCATGTTCAGGTCGGTGTAGCTGGTGCCAAGGCCGGCCTTCTGGTTTTTGGCAATGGCGCGGCCCACGCTGCCTTCGCCCCAGTTGTAGGCGGCCAGCGCCAGGTGCCAGTCGCCGAACATGCCGTAGAGCTTTTGCAGGTAGTCCAGCGCAGCGCGGGTAGAAGCCAGCACGTCGCGGCGGTCATCGCGAAAAGCGTTCTGCTTCAGGTCGAAATATTTGCCGGTGGCCGGCATGAATTGCCACATGCCGGCGGCTTTGGCGCTTGAAACGGCCTGCGGGTTGAAGGCGCTTTCGATAAAGGGCAACAGTGCCAGCTCGGTCGGCATCTGGCGGCGCTCGAGCTCTTCAACGATGTGAAACAGGTACTTGCTGGAGCGCTCGGTCATGCGCTGGATGTAGTCCGGCCGGCTGGCATACCACTGTTCGCGGTCGGTCACCAGTTCGTTTTGCAGGTCCGGCATGGCAAAGCCGCGGCGGATGCGGTCCCAGAGCTCCTTGGGGGGCTCGGTCGAGGCGATCTGGTGTGAGCCGGCCTGGCCCGGCGTGATGGCCTGCAGCGGGCCGCTGGGCAAGATGGGTTTGGAAGCAGAACCTGCACCCGTGGTGAGCACCGGGTCGCCCGGCATGCCCGGGGGCTGTTGTTGCGTGGCGCAACCCGCCAGCAGCGCTGCGGCCAGGAGAAACGCGAACGAAACGATGCGGGAATTGAGGGAGTTGAAAGAGCGGGGGGCTGCAGTGGTGCGGTGATGTGGCGTCATTTGAATTGGTTTTTCCACTGCCGGATGGCGGCAAATACGGTGGTGTCGTCACGGGCCGACGCATCAAAGTGCCGGGCAGCCGCCATGATAGTGGCTTGCCGGGTTCGTAAAAAGGGGTTAACCAGCAGTTCCTGCGCAATCGAGGTCGGCAACGTCGGCCGGCCTTGCTCGCGAAGGCCGATGCATTGCGCCTGGTAGTTCGCGAGGTCGGTGTTGCCCGGCTCTACGGCCATGGCAAAACGCAGGTTGCTCAGTGTGTATTCGTGGGTGCAGCACACCACGGTGTTGCCGGGCAGGGCGGCGAGCTTGTCGAGCGAGGCGAGCATCTGCGCCGGCGTGCCTTCAAACAGGCGCCCGCAGCCACCGGAAAACAATGTGTCGCCGCAGAACAGCAGCGGCTTTCCGTTCACAGCTTGTGTGTAATAAGCGATGTGGCCTGCGGTGTGGCCCGGCACGTCGATCACCTGAAAATCCAGGCCGAGGGCGTGCGCTGTGTCGCCGCCGTTGAGGTGCGTGTAGGGTTGCGGAATGCGTTCGGTGGCCGGGCCGTAGACCTTGGCGCCCGTTGCCTCGCGCAGGGCATCCACACCGCCTGTATGGTCCGCATGGTGGTGCGTGACTAGAATCGACTCCAGTTGCAAGGCATGCTGCTCCAGCGCACGCTGCACCGGCCCGGCATCTCCCGGGTCCACAACCAGGGCGCGTTTGCCGTCATGCAACAACCAGAGATAGTTGTCGTCGAAGGCGGGGATGGGAATCAAATACATGCGGTGGTTTCGATGAACATGCGGGATCTCGATGAGCTCTGAAATTATAGGTTTGACCGACTGGCTGAAGACCCCGCCCGGCGCTTATCTGCTGGACTGGGAGCGTACGCATTTCGACGAGGCCGTCAGCGATGTGTTTGGATATCACGCCCTGCAGTTGGGCCTGCCTGAACTCGACGCGCTGCAGGCCAACCGCATGCCGCACAAATGGCTGGCGCTCGAATCGCCGCCCGCCCTTGCCGCAGCTGCGCCGCCTGACGGTGCGACTGCCGTTCCTGCCGCAAGTTCCCGGCGCGCGGCCTTGCTGACCGATTCAGGTGCGCTGCCGTTTCCGGAAAGCAGCCTGGACCTGGTGGTGCTGCCGCACACGCTGGAGCTCAGCCGCGACCCGCACGCCACCTTGCGTGAAGTCAGCCGCGTGCTGGTCCCTGAAGGACGCGTGGTCATCAGCGGCCTGAACCCCACCAGCTTGTGGGGCCTGCGCCAGCGGCGCGGCCACCTCTACCAGCGCTGGGGTTACGACAGCCTGTTCCTGCCCAAGACCGGCGAGTTCATCGGCTACTGGCGCTTGCGCGACTGGCTGCGGCTGCTCGACTTTGAGGTAGAGTCGGGGCGCTTTGGCTGCTACCGCCCGGCGCTGACCAGCCAGGCATGGCTGGACCGCTTCGAGTGGATGGATGCCGCCGGCGAGCGCTGGTGGCCCATCTTCGGCGCTGTGTACTTTCTCGCGGCGGTCAAGCGCGTGCGGGGCGTGCGCCTGCTGGAGCCCGCCTGGAAGGCGCGCAAAGCCCCTGCTGCGGCGCCCGCCGTAGTCGCCAACAAAGAGACGGCAACCCGTTCGCGGCCGCCGGCCTGATCCATTTTTTTAACGCATGACCGATTCATCTTCAACTGCAGACACTCCATCTTCCCAACGCGTCGTTATCTATACCGACGGTGCATGTAAGGGTAATCCCGGGCCCGGCGGCTGGGGCGTCCTGCTGTCCCAGGGCGGCACCGAAAAGGAACTGTTCGGCGGCGAACTGGGCACCACCAACAACCGCATGGAAATGATGGCCGTCATCGAGGCCCTGGCGGCGCTCAAGCGGCCCTGCAGCGTCACGCTCTACCTCGACAGCGAGTACGTGCGCAAGGGCATCACCGAGTGGATTCACGGCTGGAAGGCCCGGGGCTGGCGCACGGCGGCCAAGGCGCCTGTCAAGAACGTGGACCTGTGGCAGCGGCTGGACGCGCTGGTGAGCTCCAGCGGCCACAAGATCGACTGGCGCTGGGTCAAGGGCCATGCCGGCGACCCCGGCAACGAGCGTGCCGACGCGCTGGCCAACAAGGGTGTGGAGCGTGCGCTGGGCCGTTTGTAACAGCGCCGCTTGAAGCAGTCCGGCAGCGGCCCGGCTGCACCGAAAAAAAGCGCATGAGCACATACGCATTTGTCCGCACCATAAGCGTACTTAGTGTTTGCACCAATACGGCCGCGCAGCCTTGCGTAAAGCCGTTGTAAAGCTACCGCGCTTACCCCTTGGCTGGGCTTCAAAAAGGCTGCTTCTGCCATGGTGTCCTGCTACATTGGAAGTTTGTATCTTTGTATAACAAGCTTTCCTTCCCATGGCATCAAAAGTAATCTACATCGCGGTTGCCGCAACGGGCATTGCAGTCGCATCGGGCGCTGCCTGGTGGCTCCAGAAACCCAAGGCGCCGGGCAACGCTGCGCAGGCCTCATCGGCCGCCACCGGCAATGGCGCCGAGGCGGGAAAGCCGGTCGCTGTGGAAGCCGCCAAAGTGGAGCTTGCCAGGCTGTCGGATGACACGCAGGCCGTGGGCAGTCTTCGTTCACGCCGCGGTGTCGTGCTACGGCCCGAGGTCAGCGGACGCATCACCCAACTCAATTTCACCGACGGCCAGCGCGTGCGCAAAGGCCAGGTGCTGGTGCAGTTCGATGACCAGTTGCCGCTGGCGCAGGTGCAGCAAAGCCAGGCCGAGTTGTCGATTGCCCGGGCCAACCAGAAGCGCAACCAGGAACTGGTGGCGCAAAACTTCATCAGCCAGCGCTCCCTTGATGAAAGCGCGGCCAACCTCCAGGTCGCCGAGGCCAAGCTGTCGCTGGCCAAGGCCACTGCGGCCCGCCTGAAAATCGTCGCGCCTTTTGACGGCATTGCCGGCATCCGGCTGGTCAACGTCGGCGATTACCTCAAGGACGGTGCGGACATCGTCAACATCGAAGACATCGAAGCGATCTTTGTCGATTTCCGCCTGCCCGAGCGCTTCCAGAACAAGGTCAGGCGCGGCCAGACGGCCAAGCTCGACATCGACGCCTTGCCCGGGCGTTCCTACACCGCGCAAATCCAGGCGATCGACCCGCTGATCGACGCCAACGGCCGCTCCATCGGCATCCGGGGTTGCATCGACAACCGCCAGCTGCAGCTGCGCCCCGGCATGTTCGCCCGTGTCAACACCGTGTTCGGCGTGCGCGAGAACGCCCGCGTGATACCCGAAGAAGCCATTGTTCCGCAGGGCGGCCGGCAATTCGTCATCAAGCTGCTGGAGGGGCCGAAGGCGCAGACCTGGACCACCAAGCGCGTGGAAGTCAAGGTCGGCCTGCGCAGCCCCGGCAAGGTCGAGATCCTGGAAGGGCTTGAAGCCGGCGACACCGTGGTTGCGACCGGCCAGCAGCGTGTGCAGAAGGACGGCACCGTGGTGAGCATGGTGGAAGTCGCGCGCGGCAACCGCCCGGCCGCTGCCGAAAACGCCGCCGGCCCTGCGGCGGCGCCTGGCGCGGTTGCGGCAGCACCGGCCTCCGCGCCCTCCGCGCCTGTATCCGGCAGCCAGAACGTGGCGGCCAAAGCCCCGCAACCCGCATTGGCCGGCCCCAATCCGTGCGGCGTGGTGGTCTCGGAGGCCGCCGCCATGGTGGTGCCGGTTCGCAGCGTCAGCACGCCGCCACGCAGCCCGGCCCCCACGGCCGCTCGCGACCCGGCCTGAGCATTGAGCGGCACCGACCCGACAGATCACCATGCAACTCGCTGAAATCTCCATACGCCGCCCGGTTTTTGCCACCGTGCTGTCGCTTCTGATCGTGCTGATTGGGGCGGTCAGCTTCAACCGCCTCACGGTGCGCGAATACCCCAAGATCGACGAGCCCGTCGTCACCGTCAGCGTGCGCTATGTGGGCGCGTCGGCCGAGGTGATCGAGTCGCAAGTCACCAAACCGCTCGAAGACTCCATCGCCGGCATCGACGGGGTGGACGTGATCACCTCCATCAGCCGCGCCGACCAGGGGCAGATCAGCGTGCGCTTTCGCCTTGAAAAAGACGCCGACTCCGCCGCCGCCGAGGTGCGCGACCGCACCTCGCGTGTGCGCAACCGCCTGCCGCAGGCCATCGAAGAGCCGGTGATCGCCAAGGTCGAGGCCGACGCCTTCCCGGTGATCCAGATCGCGTTTTCCAGCGAGTCGATGACGCCGCTGCAGATCAACGACCTGGTCAACCGCATCGTCAAGCCGCGCCTGCAGACCGTCACCGGCGTGGCCGATGTCCGCATCTTCGGTGAGCGTAAATACGCCATGCGCGTGTGGCTGGACACCGACAAGCTCGCGTCCTACCGCCTGACCACGCAGGACGTCGAAGACGCCATCCGCCGCAGCAACCTGGAGCTGCCGGCCGGCCGCATCGAGTCGCAGCAGCGCGAATTCAGCGTGACCTCGCAGACCGACCTGGTCAGGCCCGGCCAGTTCGGCGAGATCGTGATCAAGAACGTCAACGGCTTCTCCGTCAAGGTGCGTGATGTGGCGCGGGTGGAAGAGGGCGCGGCCGACGAGCGCACCGCCGTGCGCCTCAACGGCCGTTCCGCCGTGGCGATCGGCGTGATCCGCCAGGCGACGGCCAATCCGCTGGATTTGTCCAAAGGCGTGCGCGAGGCCATTCCCAAGCTCAAGGCCGATCTGCCGCCCGACGTGCTGATCGACATTGCCAACGACAACTCGGTGTTCATCGACCGTTCGGTCAAAAACGTCTACCGCACCATCGCCGAGGCCATCGTCCTGGTGGCGCTGGTGATCTTTGTTTTCCTGCGCACGATGCGCGCCTCCATCATCCCCATCATCACCATCCCGGTGAGCCTGATCGGCACCTTTGCCCTGATGGCGCTGGCCGGTTTCACCATCAACACGCTCACGCTGCTGGCGCTGGTGCTGGCCATCGGGCTGGTGGTGGACGACGCCATCGTGATGCTGGAGAACATCTTTCGCCACATCGAAGAAGGCATGGACCCGTTTTCCGCGGGCATCAAGGGGGCGCGTGAAATCGGTTTCGCGGTGATCACCATGACGGCGACTTTGGTGGCCGTGTACGCGCCGCTGGCCTTTACGCCGGGCCGCACCGGGCGTCTGTTTGTCGAGTTCGCGCTGGCGCTGGCCGGTGCTGTGGTGGTGTCGGGCTTTGTGGCGCTCACGCTCACGCCCATGTTGTGCACCCAGCTGCTCAAGCACAACCCCAAGCCCAACCGCTTTGACCGCACCATGGAAAAGGTGCTGACCGGCATCTCCGACCGTTACGGCGATTTGCTGCGCTGGATCGTCACCAAACGCTGGGAGCCGTCCGGCGGCAACCCGGGCTGGGGCCAGAGGCTCAGGGCGTTCGCCTTCCAGGCGCGCTGGATCGTGGTCGGCGTGATGGCGGTCAGTGCGCTGGCCATCGCCCTGGTTTTCCCGACGATGAAGCAGGAGCTGTCGCCGATTGAAGACCGCGGCGTGATCCTGGCCAACGTGACCGCGCCCGACGGCGCCACGCTGGACTACACCAACCGCTATGCGCAGGCCATTGAGAAGATGGGCCAGCCGTTCCCCGAGTTCGACCGCATTTTTGCCAACGTCGGCAACCCGACAGTGGCCCAGGCCAGCGTGGTCTACCGCACGGTGGACTGGGACGAGCGCAAGCGCTCGACCATCGAGATGGCGCGCGAGTTGCAACCCAAGTTCAATGCGCTGCCGGGCGTGAACGTCTTCACCATTACGCCGCCGTCATTGGGCCAGGGCTTTCGCGACCGCCCGATCAACTTCGTGATCCAGACCTCCGACAGCTACCAGAACCTGAACGCCGTCACGCGCCAGATGCTCGACGAGATCGCCAAGAACCCGGGCATTGTCTCGGTCGACGTGGACTTGCGGCTGAACAAACCCGAGCTGCGCATTGAGGTCGAGCGCGACAAGGCGGCCGACCTCGGCGTGAGCGTCGAGGTGGTGGCCAAGGCGATTGAAACCCTGCTGGGCGGGCGCAACGTGACACGCTACAAGCGCGATGGCGAGCAATACGACGTGATCGTGCAAACGCAGGCCAGCGGACGCACCACACCCGACGACATCGACCGCATTTATGTGCGCGGCCGCAACGACGCGATGATTCCGCTGTCGGCGCTGGTCAAGGTGCGCGAAAGCGTTTCGCCGCGCGAACTCAACCACTTCGGCCAGCGGCGCTCGGTGTCGTTTACCGCCAGCCTCTCCGGCGACTACTCGCTGGGCGAAGCGCTCAAGTTCATGGACCAGACGGCCTCCAGGGTGCTCAAGACCGGCTACAGCACCGACCTGAACGGCACCTCGCGCGAGTTCCGCAACTCGCAGGGTGCGCTGGCCATTGTGTTTGTGCTGGCCTTGCTGTTCATTTTCCTGGTGCTGGCCGCGCAGTTTGAAAGTTTTGTCGACCCGCTGGTGATCATGCTGTCGGTGCCGCTGTCCATGCTGGGCGCGCTGCTGGCGCTGAAGTGGACGGGCGGCTCGCTCAATGTGTATTCGCAGATCGGGTTGATCACGCTGGTGGGTCTGATCACCAAGCACGGCATTTTGATTGTCGAATTCACCAACCAGCTGCGCGGGCAGGGCATGGAGATGATCGACGCGGTCGTCAAGGCCTCGTCGCAACGCCTGCGGCCCATCATGATGACCACCGGCGCCATGGTGCTGGGCGCCTTGCCGCTGGCCCTGTCGCACGGCGCGGGCGCCGAAAGCCGTACGCAGATCGGCTGGGTCATCGTGGGCGGCATGACGCTGGGCAGCGTGCTGGCCGTGTTTGTGGTGCCCACCATGTACACGCTGTTTGCCCGCAAGGCGATTCCGGGCGCCAACAAGGCTGTGGCCAGGGATGAGCCGGATGCACACCATGCGCACGAGCATCCCGAATACGTAGCCAAGTAGCGGCTCCAATTTCCTCCCATGCAAAACGCCCTCTCCGGAGGGCGTTTTGCTTCGGGGCCACAAAACCCATTCCCTTCGTGTCGCCCAGTGCCCCGCCGCGGCTGCCTGGCGGCGAAACCACCGGCGGTATTTCGGTTGCTATTATTTTGATAGCTGAATGTGATTGCCTGGTATTGGCTGCAAGGCTTTTTCTTTAAAAGAATACGTCTGGCGGCCATGGCTGCCGGGGCGACTGCTTATTTGTCTTGCGTCGCGGATTGGTAGTTCATTTGTATTAGGTGGAAACCTAAAGTCGGAAATAGGTACTAGCGAACCGAAAGCCGCGCGATGGTCCTCAGATCCGCTGTTTTTCGTTTTCGGCGCCCGCGTTTGTGAGTGCGACTGAACTTGCCGAGACAGGCGGATTGCAGGCTTGCCGACTTCAGCCGGCAGCGTTCATCCAGTCCATACGCGGGTTTTGTCATGACACATCAGGTTAAATCGCCCCAGGAGTCCCGGCTGTTACGGGATTTTCTGGCCGTGCATCAAGCGCACCCAGCGCACGAAGTCGTTGAGGCATCGCGCACCCCAGGCAGGGGCCCTGCTGCGCTGACGGGGAAACCGGCTTGACCGCGAACCCTGCGGGCCGAATCCGCACAGTTGCGTCTTTCCTGATTCCCTTCTTGCTTGCGCTGGCCCATACGGCTTCTGTGCAAGCCCAGGAAGCGCCCGGCGCGAGGGCCTATGGTGTGCAGTTCGTCTGCTCGCCTGCCCAGCTGGCGCAGCTCAGCCCCGGGATGCTCCGCTATCTCCGGCAACTGGGCATCCCGGCCCACCTGGTGCAGGAAACTTTCGACAAGTCCCGGGGCGCCGTAACGTATTCCCTGCTGGGCCCAGGCGCAGCCGTAAGCACCCTGTTTCTGGCGCAGCGCCCGGAGCTGGCGATCGAGAACGAGGTGGTGGTGCTGCCGGTGCGAAACAACAAGACACGCAAGCTCAAGACGGTTTCCAGAAAAGAAATCCTGTTGGCTTTGCTGCACCCGGGCCGTTTGACTGAATTCCGGGGAAAGGCCTGTGATGTGCAGGCGCTGGTTGACCATGTAGGCATTCGCCAGAACATCGTGGCCTGGGCACAGAAACTGGAGTGGGGGTGGCCCGAGGGCGGCCCTGCAAAGTGGAATTCCCGTTACTGGATCAAGGGGACACCCAGGCCAGATGTCCCTTTGTATAAAGCCCTCAACGACATGTTTTTTGAGCAGGGGAAATACGCCATTGGCTGCTACACCGCGACCAAGATGGTGTACGCCCACGGTTTGCTGGACTACTTCCGCCGCGTCAAGGGCGACGCGGATGCGGCACACGCCGTGGAGCGGCGATTACTGGGCGACGGGTGAGCGCTGGTTGACGTCGAACCCGGCGCCATGTGGAGCTTTGAAACGGACTTTGACCCGCTGGAGCTGGAGCGGCCGGGCAAGATCCTGCGCATGACCGGCGGTGCTGCCCCTGGCAATTTTGTTCCCGGTGATTGGACCTATCTGCTGAATACCGATGTGCGCACCAGCCAGAAAACGGGTTATGAAGGCTCCAATGCCATCTACCTGGGCGGCAACCGGTTTGACGACTATTACAACGACAACAACCACTACTACACCTACAAGGAAAAACTCAGTGAGGTCTATCAGTGGCGCCACGATGTTTTCAGCCGGCGACGCGATTTCAAAAAAATAAGGCACCTGAGCCCGCAAGACTATGAGCGCCTGAACGCTGCGCCGGAACACGGCGGCTTGCTGATGAGTTATCGGGTGGTGCCGTATTTTTTCGGCTACGAAGACTTGCCGCCGCTGCAGGAAGCCCGGCCAGACTAGGGCGCTGCCAGCGCCGCGCATGCAGGCGGTCTACAGCGCACCCTCAAACATGAGGACGTCGACCTCGTCGCCCACCGCCACATTGCCCTGCGCGTGGTGCAGCACGATCAGGCCGTTGGCTTCGGCCATGGAGCGCAGCACGCCCGAGCCCTGGCTGCCGGTGGTTTTGACCTGCAGCGACCCGTCGGCCGCAGTCGATACCCAGCCGCGCTGGTATTCGGTGCGGCCGGCTTTCTTGCGGATGGCTTCCGTGCTGCGGGCCTTGAGCAGCGGCGGCTGCGCCGCGCTGGCACCCATCATCTGCAGCAGGGCGGGGCGCACAAACGCGAGGAAAGTCACCATCACCGCCACCGGGTTGCCGGGCAGCCCGAACAGAATGGCGCCATTCGGATTGCTATGATTTTGATAGCTATCAGCCCTTGCGTTATCTGGGCTAGAGGCCAATTTGGTTGGTGAAATTCGCCCCACGGCCATAGGCCGTCCAGGCCGCATCGCAATGCGCCAGAAGGCCACGTCGCCCAGCTTCTTCATCATGGCCTTGGTGAAGTCGGCCTCGCCCACGCTCACGCCGCCCGAAGTGATGATGGCGTCGGCCTGCAAGGCGGCGCGGGTAAACGCCGCCTCCAGCAAGGCCGGTTCGTCGCGCACCACGCCCATGTCGATCACCTCGCAGCCCAGGCGGGTGAGCATGCCGAAGACGGTGTAGCGGTTGCTGTCGTACACGGCGCCTTCGCGTGGCGCTTCGCCCAGCGACAGGATCTCGTCACCGGTAGAAAAATAGGCCACCCGCAGCGGCCGCCAGGTGGCGAGAGTTTTAAGGCCTAAAGAAGCCGCCAGCCCAAGCCGGGCAGGGGTCAGCTGCTCTCCTTTTTGTAGCGCCGGCCGGCCCTGCATCAGGTCTTCGCCGCGCAGGCGGCGGTTGTCGCCGGCGCGCAGCAGCTTGGGGGGAATGGTGATGAATTCGGTTTGGCCGGCCCCGGCGCGGACGGAGACGAACTCCTGCGGCACCACCGTGTCCAGGCCAGGCGGCATGATCGCGCCGGTCATGATCTTGACGCACTGGCCGGGCTGCACGCTGCCTTGCCAGGCCTTGCCGGCCAGCGCGGTGCCGGGCGCCACCTGCAGCTCCAGCGCCGAGTCCGACAGTTGGCTGCCGTCAAAGGCGTAACCGTCCATGGCCGAGTTGTCGTGCGGCGGCACGTCAAAGGGCGAGACCACGTCGGCGGCCAGCACGCGGCCAAAGGCCTGCATCAGGGGCAGCTCAACCACGTCCTGCACCGGCATGACCAGCCGCGAGAGGAAGTCCAGCACCTGGCTCGCAGACAGGGCTTGCGGGTCGTAGCCTTGCAGCTCCGCGGCGATTTGGTCCAGGGTTTTCACGGCAGGCATCAGTCGCGGCGGGATTCCAGCTGGTGCAGCTCGGCCAGCGTGTTGGCGTTGAAAAAGCCGCGCGTGTCGTCGCCGGGCCGGTCAAAGGGCACGATGGCGGTTTTGTGCTGCGCCGTCCAGGCGTCGATCTTGCGGCCGCCGCTGTGGGTAAAGCGCACCAGGCTTTCCAGCATGTGGGTGCCCATGAGGCAAAACACCGGCTGGGGCCTGAGCTGGCCGTCTTCTTCAGGCGCCGCGGCCATGGCGAAGTCGGCGCCTTCGCGCACAAAGGCTTCTGCCAGCCGTGCCACCAGGTCGTCCGGGAACAGCGGCGTGTCGCAGGGCACGGTCAGCATGTAGGGCGTCTCGCAGCGCTCCAGGCCGGTCAGGAAACCCGCCAGCGGCCCGGCATAGTCGCCCAGCCCGGTGCTGTCGGGCCACACCGGCACGCCAAAAGATTCATACGCCGCCAGGTTGCGGTTGGCATTGATCATGACCTCGCCGACCTGCGGCGACAGCCGCATCAGCGTATGCAAGGCCAGCGGCACGCCGTTGAAGTTTTGCAGGCCCTTGTCGACCCCGCCCATGCGCGACCCCCGGCCGCCGGCCAGGATCACGCCGGTAATGGCTTCGGCGTGGAGGGGCATGGGGTGGTGGTCATTGGGTGTCAAATCATCCGCCTATGTAGCTCATCTCGACCCGTTTCGCATTGGAGTCGGGTGTAGTGGTGTCGGCCGGCATCGCAGCGCGCAGTTCCGAATAGCGGTCATCACGCCCCTGCCAGATGTGCGCCACGGCGGCCGAGATCTGGTCGTCGGCGTAACCGCCGCGCAGCAGGGCGCGCAAGTCCTGGCCCTGGCTGGCAAAGAGGCACAAAAACAGCTTGCCTTCGGTCGATAGCCGTGCCCGGTTGCAGTCGCTGCAAAAAGCCTGGGTCACGCTGCTGATCACGCCGATCTCGCCGGCGCCGTCGGCATACCGCCAGCGCTCGGCCGTCTCGCCGGCGTAGTTCGGGTCTATGGCCACCAGGGGAAACTCAGCGTTCAGCCGCTCCACCACCTGGGCAGAAGGCAGCACTTCGTCCATGCGCCAGCCGTTGGTGGCGCCCACGTCCATGTATTCAATAAAGCGCAGCACCGCACCGCTGTGGCGGAAATGCCGGGCCATGGGCACGATCTCGGCGTCATTGGTACCGCGTTTGACCACCATGTTGACCTTGAGCGGCGCGAGGCCGACTTTTTGCGCGACCTCGATACCCTTGAGCACATCGGCGACGGGGAAGTCCACATCGTTCATGCGCCGGAAAATGGTGTCGTCCAGCGCGTCCAGGCTCACTGTAACGCGCTGCAGGCCTGCGTCCTTGAGCGACTGGGCCTTTTTGGCCAGCAGGGATGCGTTGGTGGTGAGCGTGATGTCCAGCGGCTTGCCTTGCGGCGTTTGCAGTTTGGCCAGCATTTCAATCAGCACCTCCAGGTGCTTGCGCAGCAGCGGCTCGCCGCCGGTCAGCCGGATCTTCTCGACGCCGTGTGCCACAAAAATCTTTGCCAGCCGGGTGATTTCTTCAAAACTGAGCAGCGAGGTCTGCGGCAGGAAGGCGTAATCCTTGTCGAACACCTCGCGGGGCATGCAGTAGCTGCAGCGGAAGTTGCAGCGGTCCGTCACGCTGATGCGCAAGTCCCGCAGCGGCCGGCCCAGGGTGTCGCTGAGCAACCCGCTGGGCGCCTGCAGTTGCTCGGGCACATACGGTACGCGCGAGGCGTAGCGTATGTCGGCAATGGGAATGATTTTCTCGGTCATGTGAGGGCCAGGCGGTGAATTTACCCTATTGGCTATCACCAGGGCCATGACAGGTGAATGTATGACGGCGTTGCCGCGGCGTCCCGTTCAGCCAAGCCAGCGCACGTTTTCCACAATCTCTGCGAAAAAAGCCCTCAAGGTGGAGGTGCTCATGGCATAGGGGTCGAAGTCCGAGGAGCTTGAATATTTAAGAAAGATCTGCCGGTTCTCCTCCAGTGAGGCAACCAGCCCCATGGACCAGCTCGAAAACCGGCGGTGCGAGATTTCCGAGAAGTCGAGTACCGCAAACTCTCTGTGGCGCCCGTCGCGCAGGATACGGTGATACAGGGCGTTGACCGCCATCTTGTCGCCTTCGAGTTGCTGCAGAAAAATGCCGTTGTTCAGGCACAGCGCGCCCGTTACCCCGGCCCGGCTGTTGTTGCGCTTAGATGAAGCCAGAATGTCCTTGATATCGCCCGGGCCCAGCGCGCCGGTAGTCCGGCTTGCATAAGTGAGTTGTACCAGCATCGTTGTCCCCAGAAAAGTTTCAGTTTGTCACAAAGACAAATACCCTGTAACGCACTGGGGTGTGCCTCAAACGCAGCGGGCGCCGTCGACTTCAAGGCATACGCCGCTGATGAAATCGGCCTCGTCGCTGGCAAGATAAAGCGCGGCATTGGCTACATCCAGCGCTGTCGAAAAGCGCCCCAAAGGAATGCTCGCGCGAAAGCGGGCTTTGCGCTCCTCATCCACTGGCCCACCGGCAAATTCGGCAGACAAGCCTGTGTCCGGGTTGAACACCGGGTTGATGCAGTTCACCCGGATGTTGTCGGGGCCCAGCTCGGCCGCCAATGACTTGGAGGTGGTGATGACCGCCCCTTTGGAGCCGTTGTACCAGGTCAGGCCCGGGCGCGGGCGCACGCCGGCCGTCGATGCGATGTTGATGAAGCTGCCGCCGCCCAGGCTGCGGAACACGGGCGTGGCATGGATGGTGGCGAGGTAAATGCTTTTGACGTTGATGGCGTAGCACTTGTCGAAATCGTCTTCGCTCACGTCCAGCGCGGGCTGGTTGCGGTGCGTCCAGCCGGCGTTGTTGACCATCACGTCGAGCCGGCCGTAACGGTCCACGGCGGCCTCGACCAGCGCTTTCACCTCGGCGGATTTCGTCACGTCGGCGGCAAAGAAGGAGGCCGTGCCGCCGGCTTTGGTGATGGCGGCTACCACTTTTTCGCCCAGCGCGACGTTGATGTCGTTCACGATAACCTTGGCGCCCTCGGCCGCCAGTCGCCTGGCAATGCCTTCACCGATCCCGCCCCCGGAGCCGGTGACGATGATGGATTTGTCTTTGACCCGCATGGGTTTGTCTCCAGGTATTTTTGGTTTTGGGCTTTGAATTACTACGTGAGCTTATTACATCTCAGCCGTGGCGAACGGCCACCGTCTTCAGCGTCGTAAACCCGTACAGCGCCTCAAAGCCTTTCTCACGCCCGTAGCCCGAAGACTTCACGCCGCCAAACGGCAGCTCCACGCCGCCGCCGGCGCCGTAGTTGTTGATGAACACCTGGCCGCTTTTGACACGTTTGGCCATGCGGAACTGGCGCGCGCCGTCGCGCGTCCAGATGCCGGCGACCAGCCCGAACTGGGTGGCGTTGGCCAGCTCGACCGCGTGGTCTTCGTTCTTGAAGCTCATGGCGCACAGCACGGGCCCGAACACTTCGTCTTGCGCCAGCCGGTGCGTCACCGGCACATCGCGCAGCAGTGTGGGGGCCTGGTAGAAGCCGGTGTCGGGCGCCTCGTCGACGATCTGGCCCTGGGCCACCATGGGGATGTTGGCGACCTGCGCGTCGCTCAAAAAATCCCACACGCGCTGCTGCTGGGTTTGCCGGATCAGCGGGCCCACGTCCAGGTCCATGGCGGCGGGGCCCACGCGCAGGTTTTCAAAGGCCTCGCCCAGGCGCAGCAGCAGCGGCTCGTAAATCGCCTGCTCCACGAGCAGGCGCGAGCCGGCCGAGCAGGTTTGGCCCGCGTTTTGCACGATGGCATTGATGATGGCCGGGATGGCCATGTCCAGGTCGGCATCGGCAAAGACGACCTGCGGGCTTTTGCCGCCCAGCTCCAGCGTGACGGGGCAGTGGCGCTCGGCCGCCACCTGCTGGATCAGCGTGCCCACCGTGGGGCTGCCGGTAAAGCTGATGTGGTCAATGCCTTTGTGGCGGGCCAGCGCGTCGCCGACTTCATGGCCGTAGCCGGTCACGATGTTGATGGCGCCGGCCGGAAAGCCGACCTCGGCGGCCAGCTGCGCCACGCGGATCAGTGACAGGCAGGCGTCTTCAGCCGGCTTGACGACGCAGACATTGCCCGCAGCCAGCGCACCGCCCACGCTGCGGCCGAAGATCTGCATCGGGTAGTTCCAGGGTATGACGTGGCCGGTCACGCCGTGCGGCTCGCGCCAGGTCATCACGCTGTAGCCGTCCAGGTAGGGAATGGTGTCGCCGTGCAGCTTGTCGCAGGCGCCGGCATAAAACTCGAAGTAGCGCACAAGGGCGGCCGCGTCAGCGCGGGCCTGTTTGGTCGGTTTGCCGCAGTCGCGCTGCTCGATCATGGCCAGCTCTTCAGCGTGCTCGGCGATCTTGGTGGAAAGCCGCATCAAGAGGCGCCCGCGCTCGGCGGCGCTGAATCGGCTCCACACCAGCTCCAGGCATTCGCGGGCGCTTTGCACGGCGGTGTCGATGTCGTGCGCGTTGCTGCGCTGGATTTCGTCAAACACCTGGCCGTCGGACGGGTCGATGACGGGGATGGTTTTGCCGGAGGTGGAAGGAACGGAGGCGTTGGCGATGTAGTTGAGCTGCATGCGTAGGATTTTGCTTGAAACCGGGTCATGGCGTTCCCGGGGATAAATTTAAGAAAAAAAGGCCTGTAGCCAAGGAGCTGCCTAGGCCTGCAGCTATCAATTCAATAGCAACAGGGTTTCACGGGGCCGGCCAGGCGCTGCGGCCGCGCGCTTGCCGTATGGCCTGCCCGCAGGGCCATCAAAAAAGCCCGCCGAAGCGGGCTTTTTGACGGATTGGCCGGGCGCTTATTTCGACGCGGCCGGTGTTGGCGTGGCCGCTGCATCGGCTGCCTGCGTGGGCGCCGGCGCCGGCATGGCAGGCGCTGTGGGCGTTGCGGCCGGTGCGCTCACCGCGGCGGGCGCTGCCATGGGGGCGCTGGGCGCAGCTTGCGCGGGGCCGCCGTGGAACTTCATCACCAGCGGCACGATGAGCAGCGCCACGATGTTGATGATCTTGATCAGCGGGTTGACGGCCGGGCCGGCGGTGTCCTTGTAGGGGTCGCCCACGGTGTCGCCGGTCACGGCGGCCTTGTGCGCCTCCGAGCCCTTGCCGCCGTGGTTGCCGTCTTCAATGTATTTCTTGGCGTTGTCCCAGGCGCCGCCGCCGGTGCACATCGAGATCGCCACAAAAAGGCCGGTGACGATGGTGCCCATCAGCAAGCCACCGAGGGCCTGCGGGCCGAGCGCCAGGCCGACCACAATCGGCACCACCACGGGCAGCAGCGACGGGATCATCATTTCCTTGATGGCGGCGGTGGTCAGCATGTCGACGGCGGTGTCGTACTCGGGCTTGCCGGTGCCGTCCATGATGCCCTTGATGTCGCGGAACTGGCGGCGCACTTCCACCACCACGGCGCCGGCGGCGCGGCCCACGGCTTCCATCGCCATGGCGCCAAACAGGTAAGGAATCAGGCCGCCGATGAAGAGGCCGATGATCACGTAGGGGTTGCTCAGGTCAAAGCTGATGGTGTTGCCATAGGCCTCAAGCTTGTGGGTGTAGTCGGCAAACAGCACCAGCGCAGCCAGGCCGGCGGAGCCGATGGCGTAGCCCTTGGTCACGGCCTTGGTGGTGTTGCCCACGGCGTCCAGCGGGTCGGTGATGTCGCGCACACTGCTGGGCAGCTCGGCCATCTCGGCAATGCCGCCGGCGTTGTCGGTGATGGGGCCGTAGGCGTCGAGTGCGACCACGATGCCGGCCATGCTCAGCATGGAGGTGGCGGCAATCGCGATGCCGTAGAGGCCCGCCAGCTTGAAGGCCACCAGGATGGCAATGCAGACAAAGATCACGGGCCAGGCGGTGGAACGCATGGACACGCCCAGGCCGGCAATGATGTTGGTGCCGTGGCCGGTGGTGGAGGCTTGCGCGATATGCTGCACCGGTTTGTATTGCGTGCCGGTGTAGTACTCGGTGACCCAGCAGAGCGCGCCGGTCAACACCAGGCCGACCGCGCAGGCGCCGAAGAGGCGCATCTGCGTGCCGGTGGCCGTCACGGCGTTGTCGGGCATCAGCCACACCGTGACGAAGTAGAACGCGATCAGCGACAGCACGCCCGCGATGGCCAGGCCCTTGTAGAGGGCCGGCATCACGTTCTTCATGCCGGGCGAGGCCTTGACGAAGAAGCAGCCGATGATGGAGGCGATGATGGACACGCCGCCCAGCGCCAGCGGATACACCGCGGCGGTGGCGCCCGCGCCGGACAGCAGCAGCGCGCCCAGCACCATCGTGGCGATCAGCGTGACGGCGTAGGTCTCAAACAAGTCGGCGGCCATGCCGGCGCAGTCGCCCACGTTGTCGCCCACGTTGTCGGCAATCACGGCCGGGTTGCGCGGGTCGTCTTCGGGAATGCCGGCTTCGACTTTGCCCACCAGGTCGGCGCCGACGTCAGCGCCCTTGGTGAAGATGCCGCCGCCCAGGCGGGCGAAGATGGAGATCAGCGAGGAGCCGAAGGCAAAACCGATCAGCGGGTTGAGCAGGTTGGCCAGTTTCAGGTCGGGCGTGTAGTTGCCGTTGCCGACCAGGAACCAGTAAAAGCCGGCCACACCCAGCAGGCCCAGGCCCACCACCAGCATGCCGGTGATGGCGCCGCCGCGGAAGGCGACGTCCAGGGCGGGGCCTATGCCCCGGGTGGCGGCCTGCGCGGTGCGCACATTGGCGCGCACCGACACATTCATGCCGATAAAGCCGCAGGCGCCCGAAAGCACCGCGCCGACCACAAATCCGACGGCGGTCTTGCCGTCAAGAAAGAAGCCGATGAGCACCGCCAGGATGACGCCGACGATGGCGATGGTTTTATATTGCCGTGCAAGGTAAGCAGCGGCGCCGGTCTGGATGGCGGCCGCGATTTCCTGCATGCGGGCATTGCCTGCGTCCTGGGAAAGAATCCAGCTGCGTGCCCAGATGCCGTAACCGACGGCGATGAGCCCGCAGACCAGCGCAAGAATGAGCGCCGAGTTGCCTGTCATGGATGACATGTGAAATCTCCTACGTTGTTTTTCGCTTGGAGGGGGTTGCAACGCTAGCAAATGGTGTCTTAACCCCCGCTGCGTTGCTTCCTCGTTGCTCTCAACATGCTGTGGAGACGATTGGCCAACCTTTGAAATTTACTGCCAAAACGTGACAACTTGGCCAGGCGTAAGGTATGAATCAGTAAAATGAGGGTAAATACCGAGCGCTGGCTCAGGCAGCCTGGTGGTATTCGCCACGACTGGCCCTCTTGTTTTCATCCCCCGTTCTCTCTTTTCATTCTTTTTCCTTACCTACCCAAAGCGACCATGTCCCTCGATAAAGTTTCCCCCGGTAAAAACGTTCCCGAATCTTTTAACGTGATCATCGAAATCCCGATGAACGCCGACCCGGTGAAGTACGAAGTGGACAAGGAGTCCGGCGCGATTTTTGTGGACCGCTTCATGAGCACGTCCATGCACTACCCGACCAACTACGGTTATGTGCCCAAGACCATCAGCGGCGACGGCGACCCGGTCGACGTGCTGGTGATCACGCCCGTGCCGCTGATCCCCGGCGTGGTGGTCACCTGCCGCGCCATCGGCATTTTGAAGATGCAGGACGAGGCCGGCGAAGACGGCAAGGTGCTGGCTGTGCCCATCGACAAAAAATGCTCGCTCTACACCCAGTGGCAGAAACCGGAAGACATGAACCCGCTGCGCCTGAAGACCATCTCCCACTTCTTTGAACACTACAAAGACCTGGAAGAAGGCAAGTGGGTCAAGGTGCTGGGCTGGGAAGGCCCGGACGCTGCGAAGAAAGAAATCACCGACGGCATTGCCAATTACGCGAAAGACGGCAAGGCCTGAAAATTTAAACGATTTAGGGCTCTGGCCCAATTGCAGTGTGGACTGGCTGCTATCAATAAGATAGCGATGTCTCGCTGCAGAACATGAAAAAGCGCCTGAAGGTCGATTCCTTCAGGCGCTTTTTGTTTGTCTGGCCGGCGAGGGCTAGGCCCGCGCAGGGTCCGGGTACACCAGGCCGTGCAGCCGGCCTTTGTCTTCACGCGGAAACGGCTTCCAGCGGCCTTCGGCTTGCGCCAGCCGGTCGGCCACGGCCCACCAGGCGCTGGGGTTCACGCCCAGGCCGATGTGGCTGGCCAGCACTTCGATGTTTTCGGTGTGCGGGTTCGCGGCGGCCGGCGCCTGGATGCTGGCTTGCCAGGCCACCACGCCGTCGGTGCGTGAATAGATGCTGGTGGTCGGCACCGGCGGCGCGGCGGGCAGGTCGTAGTTCTCGGACTCGCGTTCCACATTGCGGCCGCTGGTCAGTTCATAGATGCGCCAGGCGTTGGTGGCCTTGTGCGAACCCGCAAAGGGCGTGCCCAGGGTGATCACGCCACGCACCATGTGCGGCATTTCCTTGGCCAGTTCGCGCGCATACACGCCGCCCAGGCTCCAGCCGATCAGGCTGACCTTGCGGCCCGTGGATTTGAAGGTGCGCGCCAGGCTGTCGCGGGCTTCTTCCAGCACGCCGGCGCGCGGGCCGAAGTTAAAGCCCTGGTCCCAGCCCCAGGGGCTGTAACCGAGCGACTGCAGGTAGTGGCGCAAGGGCACGGTGCTGACGTCATTGGCCGAGAGTCCGGGGAACACCATCACCGCATGGCCGTCGCCCCGTGGGGCACGCGCCAGCAGCGGCCAGCTGGGAAGCAGGGCGCCAAACTCCCAGAACGCGCGCAGCTCAAGCGCCAGCAGCCAGGCGCTGGGGGCTACGTCGTGCAGGGGCGGTTTGTTGGTGTCTGTAGGGGGACTGGAAGAATTTCGCTTGGATGACGGGCTTGCCATGGCTTGGAGCATTGAATGTCTTTTTGGAGTTCCGACTTAAACAGTATGGAGGCGGTTGCGGTTGTTTACAGAGGGAGGCGCCTCTAACCTGGCCGCTTCGCTGTCGTTTTCGTCGCCTTCGGGACAGCGGCTTTGCGGGTTTTTACGGGGACTGCTTTCGCGGGTGCCTTTGCAGCTGCTTTCTTGACGGGTTTCTTTGCCGCTACCTTGATGGTCTTTTTGGGTACGGGTGCCGCAGCAGGCTCTGCCGGCGGGGCTGTAGCCATCAGCGTCTGTGCTTCCGCGAAGGCATCTTCAATCGCCTTCGCCAGGTCTTTCGCATGCGGCAGCGCCTTCTTGTCGGCAATGATGCCGAAGTCCACATGGCCGGCATAAGTCTGGATGGTGATATTGAGCGCCAACCCGTGCAGGATGATGGACAGCGGGTGAAATGTCAGGAACTTCGCACCGGCCAGGTACAGCGGCACCGGTGGGCCCGGCACATTGGAAATCGCCAGATTGGCCACCATGGGCAGGCGGCTGGCCATGCCGCTTTTGCCGTAGGCGTTCAGCGCCATCTTGGCCGCGCCGCCCACCAGCCACGGCGCCAGCAGGGAAGGGTAGTCCGTCGGCAGCAGCCCCTTGAGGCTTTGCATCGAACTTTTGACCTTGCCGGTAGAAGCCATGATGGCGTTCATGCGTTTGAGCGGATGCGCCAGGTGTGTGCCCAGCTCGACCAGGCTCATGCTGACCTGGTTGCCCAGGTTGCTGGCGTCGCTGGCGCCGGCTTCGCGCAGCGACACCGGCATGGCAGCCACCAGTGATTTTTTGGGCAGGCTGTGGTGCTGCGTGAGGTAGTTGCGCAGCGCGGTCGAGCAGATCCACAGCACCATGTCGTTGAAGGAGCCGCCCACTGCCTTGCCCATGGCCTTGGTCTCGGCCAGCGGGATGGTGGCGGTGACGAAGACACGGCCCGTATTGATTCCGGCGTTGAAAGGCGTTTGCGGCGCCAGGCGCATCGGTATCTTGGCCTTGACGCCGGTGGCCGAGCTGCCGATGGATTGTTTGGCCAGGGTGCTGCCGAAGGTGGAAGCCGCCGCCGGCAGCGATTTGGCCACCTTGGCCAATTGTCCAAGGGAGCTGGAAAACACCGAGCCGATCATCTTGCCCAGCTTGAGGTCGGCTTCCAGCTTGCGTTTGCGCTCAGGGTCCGGCGGCGCCACGTCACGCGGCACGGGGCTCAAGTCCAGCATGGCGTTGGCCAGCATCACGCCGCCTTTGCCATCCAGCGCGGCGTGGTGGATCTTGGAGAAAAAGCCCGCCACGACCTTGCCGCCTTGCGACGCCGGCAGCTGGATGCGGTCAAAAATATAGAACTCCCAGAGCGGGAAGTTGCGGTCTATCACCTCGCCGTGCAGCTGCGCGCACAGCTTGTGCACCTCGGCCAGCGTCATGGGCGCAGCGCCTTTCTTGACAGGGTCGGCACGCCGGATATGAAAGTCGATGTCGACCTCATCGGCGTCCACCCACAGCGGATGGCCCAGGTCGAGCGGCATGAACACCAGCTTGCGGCTGAACACCGGCGCCAGGTGCATGCGTTTGCCGATGTGGTCCTTCACGGCCTTGTGAAAGCTGCCTTTGAAGCCTGCCGGCAGTTCACACAGGTTGAGCGAACCCACGTGCATGGGCATTTCGGGGGTTTCGAGATAAAGAAAGGTGGCGTCGAGGCCGGTGAGGGATTTCATGGTTGTTGTCTCCGTGCGGAGACCTTAACCGAGCGGGTCGTTTTGCGGCACTAGGGTTTGCCGTAGCCGCATGTGTCGCCGCGGGCTCAGCGCGCGGCCGGCATCCGCTTCACGCTTCGCAGTCGCCCAGCATGCCCTGCTCGTCATCAAGCAGCCCGGCCACCGGCGTCGCCTTGGCCAATGCCATCCACACACCCAGCGGCAACTGCTGCCGCGTACGGCGCGGTGCCGCACGCACGACGGCCAGGCGATTGTTTTCCATCACCATCACGCCGCATTCGGTGGGGATCTCATCGGCGCTGCCGATGGGCCGGCCCTTCGCGTCGCAACCCAGCACATACCAGCATTCGCCGCCCAGGTCGAGGTAGGCCGCGCGTTTTTCGGGGCGGCGCAGGTCGCCCAGCAGGTCGGAGCGGTGCACCTTGATCTCGTGAACGATCGGGTCCACGTACGCTTGCACGGTGGTATTGCGGATGGAAAACACGTCGGGCCGCGCGATGCACCAGCGCACCTTGCCGCCTTCGGTTTCGGGCGGCAATTGGGCGCGCAGGCCCAGGCCGCGCCAGGTGATGCGGCCGGCGCGCACCATCTCGCCGGCCACGTGCCCGACCAGCGCCTCATGCTTTGACAAGGCCGTGCGGTTGCGCAGCAAGGTGGCCGCCAGGTAGGCCACACCGGCATCGGTGACGCGCACCGTTTCATGTCCGGCCGGGCCGGCCACGCGCTGCAGCATGCCGTTGGCCAGCAGTTCAATCTCCAGCAAATCCTGGCTGGGCCAGCCCGCCGAACGGTAGATTTCGCGCAGGCGCCTGGCATGGTGGCGGCCCAATGGCGCGGCGGCGGCGGGAGGGGTGATATCACTCATCGAACAGAAGACCTTGCGGCTTTCAGAGCGGGACGATCTCGAAGCGCGCGTTGTCCTGGTTGTCGCCCAGCGGCCTCATTGCAGCCAGAATCGCATCGGTTTCGGCGTGCTGCCACAGGGCGATGACTTGCTCCTCGGCTTCGGAGGCGCCTTCCAGCGGCAGGTCTTCCTGCAGGGTTTGCGCCAGCATGTAGGCCTGCAGCGAAGGCAGCACGTACTCGGGGTCGCCCAGCGCAAATTCAAGCGCCATGCGAAAGCGCAACTCGGCGGCGGCGCGCGCGTCGGCGCTCAAGCTGTTGGCGTCGACCATGTTGACGGTGTAGGTTGGTGTGGCTGCCATGTGGTCCTTGCGGTAAGTCAAAAAAATGCCAATGAAAAAAGCCGGGACAAGCCCGGCCTTTTTTGAGGAGCGCAGCTTATCAGAAAGCGTATTTAAGGCTGATGCCGTAGTTGTCGCCACGGATGGCGGTGCCGGAGACGCGGTTGTTATCGTTAAATTTGCCGAAGTCTTCGTATTCGAAGCGTACCGCCAACTGGGGCGTGAAATTGTAAGCAACGCCGATACCGATCATCGGCGAGGTTTTGGTGCCGCTGTTCCCGACTGAGCTGACCTTTCCGTGGTTGCTGGAAATGCCCAGCTTGCCGAAGAGCGAGAAATTGGACGACAGCGGCAGCGTGCCGGTGCCGGCAACGCTGTACTGCGATGCTTTCAGGCTGCCTGTGCCGACCAGGGCGCCTGTTGCGTCGCGAACCGCCAGGTCCCGGTTGCCGAGGTCGGAGTACTGGGCCTCTACGCCCCAGTTGGGAGTGATCTGGTAGCCGCCGTAGATCTTGACGGAGGCCTTGCTGGAGTCGCCGCCGGTAAGGGTGAACGGGGCGACCGTACCATCTACGCCGCGAATCGAGGATGAACCCACGCCGCCGCCGATATACCACTGGGCCGAAGCCGGCATCGCTACGAACGCTGCGGCAATTGCGCCAGCCAGGAAAACTTTTTTCATCGAAATATCTTTCAAAAAATGGAACACTAGGAAACCGGGGCTGAGGATAATTAGCCCGGTAAAAATGTCGGCTACGGATGGGTTACCGCTTCAACATTCACCTATTTGCAACATTTTTTGTTCGATGGCGCGGCCGTGGCGGCGCGCTCTCATTCAGTTGGAGGGGGCGCTTTGAACGGATTGCGTCGCTCCAGGTCGTCCATGTAGTTTTCAATGCCGGCGCCTTCACGCTCGAGAAAGCGCTCCACCGCGTCGGCAAATGCCGGGTGCGCCAGCCAGTGGGCGCTGGTGGTCTTGACGGGCAGCAGGGCGCGGGCCATTTTGTGTTCACCCTGCGCGCCGCCTTCAAAGCGCTGCACACCGTGCGCGATGCACCATTGCAGCGGCTGGTAGTAGCAGGCCTCGAAGTGCAGACAGTCGACGCGGGCGAGGGCGCCCCAGTAGCGGCCGTAGGCGGTCAGGGGCTGATCTTTTGCATCAAATTGGCCTCCAGCCCAGGTGGCGCCTTGGCTTATTGCTATCAAACTTGTAGCAATGGGCCGGCGCTCGCCGTTGGCGTTTTGTTCGGCCACAAACAGCAGCCAGTTCTCCGGCATGGTGTCCTGCATGCGCTGGAAGAAATCGCGGCTGAGGTAGGGCGCATTGCCGTGCTCGTAGTAAGTGCGCTCGTAGCAGCGGTAGAAAAAATCCCAGTCGGCGTTGCTGATGTCTTTGCCCAGCGACCAGCGGAAGGTGATACCGGCCTCCGCTACCTTGCGGCGCTCCTGGCGGATTTTTTTGCGCTTTTCCTGCGTCAGCGACATCAGGAAATCGTCGAAGTCGCGGTAGCCGGCGGGTGATCCGGTCCAGTGGAATTGAACCGTGTGGCGCAGCATCAGGCCGGCTTCCTTGCAAGCCGCGACGTCTTCATCGGCGGTAAACAGCAGGTGCAGGGACGAAAGCTCTTCTTGCGTGCACCAGGCCACGAGGGCGTTGACCAGCAGCGTGCGTTCGGCCGCCGTGCGCGCCAGCAGGCGGGCGCCCGGAACCGGCGTGAAGGGGACGGCCGCCACGGCTTTGGGGTAGTACGCGAGCCCGTGCTGCTGGTAGGCGTTCGCCCAGGCGTGGTCGAACACGTATTCGCCGTAGGAGTGCTCTTTGAGGTAGAGCGCGCAGGCGCCGGCCAGCGTGTCGCCCTTCCAGAGGGTCACAAAGCAGGGCGTCCAGCCGGTCTCGGGTGTGGCGCTGCCGCTTTCGTGCAGCGCGGCCAGGTATTCATGGCGCATGAAGGGATTGACGGCCTCGCCCGGGCATTGCGCCGCCAGCAGGGCGTTCCACTCGGCGGCATTGACCTTCAGCGGCGAATCCAGCACGCGGATGACATAATCGTTTGAGTCTTTTTTCACGTGTTTCGGGGTTTTACTTCTACATGCCACTCAAAATCTGCGTTGCCCAGCTGAACTATTGTGTGGGGGACATGCCGGGCAATGCGCAAAAGATCATCGACGCAGCGCGCACAGCCTATGCGGACGGCGCCCGGCTGGTGCTGACGCCCGAACTGGCCATTTGCGGCTACGCGGCCGAAGACCTGTTTTTGCGCCCCTCTTTCATCCAGGCCTGTGATGATGCCGTGAATCGGGTGGCCAGTGAGCTGGCCGGGTTAAAAGGCCTGACAGTGGTGGTGGGCACACCCACCCACGGCGACAACGGCAAGGGCCTGCGCACCAAAAGCGTGGAAGTGCAGCAGCGCCACAACGCCGCCAGGGTGCTGCGTGAGGGCCGCATGATCGAAACCTACGCCAAGCGCGAGCTCCCCAACTACCAGGTGTTTGACGAGCGCCGCTACTTCACGCCGGGGCAGGGCACCTGCGTGTTTCAGGCCGGCGAAGGCGATGAGGCCATCAGCATCGGCCTGCTGATTTGCGAAGACGCCTGGTTTGAAGAGCCGGCGCGCCTGGCCAAAGAGGCCGGCGCCGAGCTGCTGGTGGTCATCAACGCCTCGCCCTTCCACGTGGGCAAGGGCGGCGAGCGCGAACAAATGATGCAGGTCCGCACGCAGGCCACCGGGCTGCCGCTGATCTACGCCCACCTGGTGGGCGGGCAGGACGAGATCGTGTTTGAAGGCCGCTCTTTTGCGCTGCAGGCCGACGGCACGCTGGCCGGGCGGGCCGAGAGTTTTAAGGAAAATCTGTTTGTAGCCCAGGCGCAGCGTGCACAAGACGCTATTAAATTAATAGCGGGCATCGTCCCCGAGCGAAGCCATGAGGCCGACTTGTGGGACGCGCTGGTGCTGGGCGTGCGCGACTACCTGGGCAAAAACGGCTTCCCGGGCGCGATTTTGGGCCTGTCGGGCGGCATCGACTCGGCGCTGGTGCTGGCGATCGCGGTCGATGCGCTGGGCGCCGACAAGGTGCGTACGGTGATGATGCCTTCGCCCTACACGGCCGACATCTCCTGGATCGACGCGCGCGAAATGGCCGAGCGTGTGAAGGTGCGCTACGACGAAATTTCCATCGTGCCCGAGTTCGAGGCCTTCAAGGCTTCGCTGGCCGGCGAGTTCAAGGGCCTGAAGGAAGACACAACCGAAGAAAACATCCAGGCGCGCATACGCGGCGTGTTCTTGATGGCGCTGTCCAATAAATTCGGCTCCATCGTGCTGACCACCGGTAACAAGAGCGAAATGGCCACCGGCTATTGCACGCTTTACGGCGACATGGCGGGTGGCTTTGCGGTCATCAAGGACGTGCTCAAGACCTCGGTGTTCCGCCTGGCGCGCTGGCGCAACGCCAACGACCCGTACGGCACCGGCAGCAACCCGATTCCCGAGCGCATCATCACGCGCCCGCCCAGCGCTGAGTTGCGCCCCGACCAGACCGACCAGGACAGCCTGCCGCCCTACGAGGTGCTGGACGCCATCCTGTCGCGCTACATGGAAAACGACGAAAGCGCCGAAGGCATCATCGCCGCCGGCTTTGACCGGGCGGTGGTCGAGCGCGTGGCGCGCCTGATCCGCATCAACGAATACAAGCGGCGGCAGGCGCCGGTGGGCATCAGGGTCACCCACAGGAGCTTCGGCAAGGATTGGCGCTATCCTATTACCAGCCGATTCAGGCAATGAGGCCCCCACGGTCGCTCGCTTCGCGTAGCTTCCTGCCCCCCGAGGGGGCCGCCCGCCTTGCGGCCCGGCAAAGCCGGTTCCGCGGCTCATGCTGGTGAAGAGCTTCTGGTGACCTTCAAATGCTTTTGACGATTTTTAGAACTACTAACGGAGATATTCAGTGAAACAAATTACCGCTGTCCTCAAGCCTTTCAAACTCGAAGAAGTCCGCGAGGCTTTGGCCGAATGCGGCGTGACCGGTCTGACCGTCACGGAAGTCAAGGGTTTCGGCCGCCAGAAGGGCCACACCGAGCTGTACCGCGGCGCCGAATACGTGGTCGACTTCCTGCCCAAGGTCAAGGTTGAGGTCGTGGTGAAAACCGAAGACGTGGAGCGCTGCGTGGATGCCATCGTGCGTGCCGCACGCACCGGCAAGATCGGCGACGGCAAGATCTTCATCACCAGCGTGGAGCGCGTGGTGCGCATCCGCACCGGAGAAGAGGACGAAGCGGCCGTCTAGATGGCCCCCACGTTCGCTCACTTCGTGTAGCTCCCTGCCCCCTCGAGGGGGCCGCCCGCCCTACGGCCCGGCAAAGCCGGTTCCGGGGCTCATGCTGGTTGAGAAAATCTCGCTGCCCGTATTAGATCTGGTCAAGGCGTGTGGCTGTTGGTGTCATGCCGGCTGCCTGCACCAGGGCTTCGAGTAGCGGCTCCGCGTCCGTGCCGGTGCGTATCAGGTCCATCAGCCATTCGTTCATGAACCCGGTCTTCACCGAAGACGCCAGGAACGCCAGCAGGCTGTCGTAGTAGCCGCCCATGTTGAGCAGGCCTACCGGCTTGTCGTGGTAACCCAGCTGGCGCCAGGTCCACACTTCAAAAAACTCTTCCAATGTGCCGATACCGCCCGGCAGCGCCAAAAATGCGTCCGCCTTTTCGGCCATGATGCGTTTGCGCTCGTGCATGTTCTCGACAATGTGCAGTTCGGTGCATCCTGTGTGGGCCCATTCCTTTTCAACCAGCGCTTTGGGAATAACCCCCACCACACGCGCGCCGGCCGCCAGCGCGGCGTCGGCCAGGATGCCCATGAGCCCGTTACGGCCGCCGCCGTAGACCAGTTGCCCGCCGCGAGCCCCGATCCAGGTCCCGACGAGGGCGGCAATGGCGGCAAATTCAGGCTGGTTGCCGGGGCGCGAGCCGCAATAAACGCAAATGGAAAAGGCGGGTTTTTGGGCTTCTGTCACTTCGTTGATGCGCTTGTTCATGCCGTAAACCGTTGAAAGAGCGCCAGGGCCCAGGTGCCTGCGCAAAGCAGCAGGCTGAGCAAGACGGCGGCACTGCCCATGTCCTTGGCACGCTTGGAGAGGTCATGCCATTCGGGGCCGATGCGGTCGATGGCGGTTTCGATGCCGGTGTTGAGCAACTCCACAATCATGATGAGGATGACCGTGCCGGCCAGCAACACGGTTTCGACCCAGCTGCGGCCCAGCCAGAAGGCAGCGGGTATCAGCACGATGGAGGCGATGGCTTCCTGGCGAAACGCTGTTTCATGCCAGCCGGCGCGCAGGCCGGCAATGGAATAACCCGTGGCGTGCCAGACGCGGTTCAGGCCCCGGCGGTACTTTTGGGGGTTGACCGGCTCCTCGGCGGAAGAGGTTGGGGCGGTGCTGCTGGCGGAAGCTGGCGCAGACGTGGAAAACGGGACTTGTTCGGGCATGGGGCGATTGTCGCGCAGCTTTATGGCATGTTGATGTTAGAGCCTGGCGCTACCGGGATGTTTCGGCGGCTGGCTTGCTTTTGCTTTTGCGGCCGGGCCTTTCCGGCGCCACCCAGGTAATCAGCCGCGTGCCTGCAAAGGCGTCATGCCAGAACTGCTTTTGCGGGTGAAAGCGCGCCAGGATCGCCCAGATCGCCACCCAGCCCAGCGCCAAAACGGCGCCTTCGCGGCCCGGCAGTGCAAATATCCAGCTGGCGGCCAGCGGCGGCAGGAACCAAAGCCAGCTGAGCGCATAGCGCAGCAGGGCGCGTTTTTGTGTGATGGGCGCACCGTGAACGTCCACCACGCGGATATTCCAGGTCTTCATGGCCAGCGTCTGGCCTTTGGCCCAGAACCAGACAAAGTAGATGCCAAATATGACGAAAACAAAGGCTTGCAGCGCATGGCGGTTGTCCAGTGCATTGCGGGTCTGACTGAGGGTGCTGAAGAGGTATCCGGCAAGGAAAACCACGCCGAACATCAGCATGCCTTCGTACATCCAGCAGGCCATGCGCCTGGGGATGGACGGTATTTGGGAAGTGTCGGTGACGGTCACGTGTGTTGCTATGAATGCCCGCTGGCAGCGGGGCTGCAGCAAGGCGGGGCCAATATTTCGGGCCGGCTGGGCGCCGGCGGCGCTTCAGCGCAGCGGCGTGGCGGCCGGACCACCGGCGGCGCTGCTTGCAGGTAAAACTGCAGCGGCGGCTACCGGCTGTGAAGCAATGATTCTAGGTGCAGGTTTGCTGGCGGCCTTGACCGTATGCGGCGGGACAGGGGCCAGCTTTTGCGGCGCCACCGGTTTGACGGCTGTTGCCGCGCCCAGGGGTTTGGGGTTGGCCTTGGCTGCCAGCTTCTGTTTTTCTTCGGGGCTGAGGGCCTGATAGGTCTCCCACTTGGCCTTTTTCTCTTCGGGCGTCAGTTGCTTGGAGAGCTCTTTGGTCCTGGCGAAGTTAAGCCGTGCCTGTGCCCGCTGCTGGGGGCTCAGGGTGACCCATTCGTTCATGCGGCTGTGCATGGTGGCCTGCTCTTCAGGCGAAAGCGAAGGGTAGTTTTTCGAAATTTCCAGCCATTTGCGCTTTTGCGGCTGACTGATGTTGGTGTTCCAGCTTGAAGCCAGGGGCTTGAGAGCCTGCTGCTGCATGGGGCTGAGTTCAGCCCAGGAGGGTTTGGATGCCATGACCTTGGCAGGAGCGCTGGCGGCTGATTTAGTGGCGGCGGGCGCGCTGGACGCGGTCGGTGCAGGCTTGACCGCTTGCGCAAAACTGAAGGATGGCAACGTCAGCAGTGCGGCGATCAAGAGTGCCCCGCCGAACGACAGCCACTGCAGCCGTAACTGCGTCGAGTGGCCAGAAGGCAATAGAGTACGTCTAACAGCGGCTTGCAGGATCATTGGACCGTAGGGGCCTGACGGGTGGTTTTAAGGTACTGGACAAACCCAGGGTCTGCGAAAGCGGCTGGGGGAAGTTCGTCAGTCAGCAGCGCCACGTCAACTTCTGCCACTTCCTGAGCGCGGTTGTCGTCCTGGATCGAATTGATAACCAGCAAACCCACCACCAGCGCAACAAGGGGTAAAACCGACCCGATACGCGCCCACCAGCCCAGGCCATCTTCGGAGCCCCAGGTGAGTGCGGCACTTCCGCCCGTCGCGATGACGCTGGAGGACGTCTGGATTTTTGC
This sequence comes from Polaromonas sp. SP1, assembly GCF_003711205.1. Lineage (NCBI taxonomy): Bacteria > Pseudomonadati > Pseudomonadota > Betaproteobacteria > Burkholderiales > Comamonadaceae > Polaromonas > Polaromonas sp. SP1. The sequence goes on from NZ_CP031013.1 coordinate 3,313,564, forward strand.
CACTTTGCGCCTGGAAACGGCTTGGGCGCGAGCAGCGCGCAGGCGCTCGGAGACGTCGTACGGCAGATCTGCCGCGCCTGCGGACAGGTATGACGCGGTTTTCAGGCCAAAACGGTCCTGCAGGATATCGGCTCTTTTTTGTAGTGAATTAGTCATAGTCTTATACCTTTGGCGCTCAGGGCTTTACTGAGGGCGTGGACCGCGCGGGAACAGTGCGTTTTGACACTGCCCTCTGAGCAGCCCATGGCAGCCGCTGTTTCGGCAACATCCATTTCCTCCCAGTAACGCATCAGAAAGGCTTCCCGTTGACGGCCGGGCAATTCCTTTACCTGCAGTTCGATCTCATGCAATATTTGCGCCCGCTCAGTGGCATCCTGGGCGCTTTCTGTACCTTCAGAGTTGGTCAGGCTCTCTAAAGTTTCCAGAAGGTCGAAATCTCCTTCTTCCCCTGGCGATTCAAAGTCGCTCATGTTGGAAAAAAGCGCATTGCGGGTCTTGCGGCGGCGAAACCAGTCCAGGGTGGTGTTGGAGAGGATCCGCTGGAACAGCATCGGCAGCTCCGAAGCGGGCTTGTCGCCATAGTGCTGCGCCAGCTTCATCATGCTGTCCTGAACGATATCGAGAGCTGCTTCCTCGTCCCGCACGTGGTAAATGCTGCGCTTGAAAGCCCGTTTTTCAACGTTTTTCAGGAAATCGGAGAGTTCTTGTTCAGTTGCCAACGGTGTGGGGTCCGGTTCGTCCAGCGCTGCATTGAGGAATCCGCGAATGCCGCAGGGCGAGTCAATGTCAATCAGGCCGCATCCGGTGACGCAGCTGGAAAATTATCGCACTGCAACCGACGGTAGCAGGCCCCTTTTTAGGCATCTGCTGCCATTGCGCAACGCGAAATGCCATAATACGGCCTGCAATTCAAAAGGCAAACGGGTCATGGCTCGGCGGTTTATGTTTCCGCTTATGGTTTTGGCCTCAAGTTTCAACGCCGCTTCACAAGAGTAGGCGAAGAAGCACCCAAGGTATTTCGTTAGAGAAATTCACAAAGGTTCATCATGGAAATCTCCAAGGCGGAAATCGCTTCCGCAGCAGCTGCGTCTGCACAAACAAATTCCCAGGAACTCCGCGGCGCGGAAATCCTCATCAAGTCGCTTCAGGCCGAGGGCGTCAAATACGTCTGGGGCTATCCCGGCGGTGCAGTCCTGCACATTTACGACGCTTTTTACAAGCAGGACTCGATACAACACATCCTGGTTCGCCACGAGCAGGCGGCGGTGCATGCCGCCGATGGTTATGCGCGCGCCACGGGCGATGTCGGTGTTGCGTTGGTCACCTCCGGCCCCGGCGTGACGAACGCGGTCACTGGTATTGCCACGGCGTACATGGACAGTATTCCGATGGTCATCATCACGGGCCAGGTTCCCACCCACGCCATCGGCCTGGATGCGTTCCAGGAATGCGATACGGTCGGAATCACCCGGCCCATCGTGAAGCACAATTTTCTGGTCAAGGATGCACGGCATATGGCCGAGACCCTGAAAAAGGCCTTCCATATTGCCAAGAGTGGCCGGCCCGGTCCCGTGGTTGTAGACATTCCCAAGGACGTGTCTTTCAACAAGGTGCCCTACAACGGCTATCCGCAAAGCGTCGAGATGCGGTCTTACAACCCGGTTCGCAAAGGCCACGGCGGGCAAATCCGCAAGGCCCTGCAACTGCTGTTGTCCGCCAAGCGGCCTTATATCTACACGGGCGGTGGCGTATTGCTCAGCAATGCCTCACAAGAGCTGCGCACACTGGTCGACATGCTGGGCTACCCCTGCACCAACACCTTGATGGGGCTTGGCGCCTACCCGGCCAGCGACAAGAAGTTCCTTGGCATGCTGGGCATGCACGGCACGATCGAAGCCAACAATGCAATGCAGAACTGCGACGTGCTGCTGGCCGTTGGTGCCCGGTTTGACGATCGCGTGATCGGCAACCCCAAGCATTTTGCGCAGAACGAACGCAAGATCATTCATATAGACATTGATCCTTCAAGCATCTCCAAGCGTGTGCGGGTCGATATCCCCATCGTGGGCGACGTGAAAGACGTGCTGACCGAGCTGATCAGCATGATCAAGGAATCCGGCCTGAAGCCCGACGCCAGTGCACTGGGCGGCTGGTGGGAGACGATTGACGGCTGGCGCAAGCGCGACTGCATGAAGTACAGCATGGGCAAGGGCGATGTCATCAAGCCCCAGCATGTGGTCGAAACGCTCTGGAACCTGACCAAGGATGCCGACACCTACATCACGTCCGATGTGGGCCAGCACCAGATGTGGGCCGCGCAGTACTACAAGTTTGACGAGCCGCGCCGCTGGATCAACTCCGGCGGCTTGGGCACCATGGGCGTGGGTATTCCTTACGCCATGGGTATCAAGATGGCCAAACCTGAGTCGGAAGTGTTCTGCATTACCGGTGAGGGCTCTGTCCAGATGTGCATCCAGGAGCTCTCAACCTGCCTGCAGTACAACACGCCGATCAAGATCGTGTCGCTGAACAATCGCTACTTGGGCATGGTGCGCCAGTGGCAGGAAATCGACTATGAAGGCCGCTACAGCAGCAGCTACATGGACGCGTTGCCCAACTTCGTGAAGCTGGCTGAGGCCTATGGGCACGTCGGCATGCTGATTGAAAAACCGCAAGACGTGGAACCCGCGCTTCGCGAAGCGCGCAAGCTCAAGGATCGCACGGTCTTCATGGACTTCCGTACCGACCCGACCGAAAACGTGTTCCCCATGGTCAAGGCAGGCAAAGGCATCACTGAAATGCTGCTGGGGTCGGAAGACCTCTAAGCCCTTCGTCGCCATCCCTATTCATTCACCGTCACCCTGACGAATCTATTGTCTGCCGAGCCTGCGCATTACCGTGCGCAGGGGAGGGCAGCGAAAAGAGGAATCTTCTTATGAAACACATCATTGCAGTTTTGCTGGAAAACGAGCCGGGGGCTCTTTCCCGTGTAGTCGGCCTGTTCTCAGCGCGCGGCTACAACATCGAAAGCCTCACCGTCGCGCCTACCGAGGATCCGAGCCTCTCGCGCATGACGATTCAGACCACTGGCTCCGACGACGTCATCGAACAGATCACCAAGCACTTGAACCGCCTGATCGAAGTGGTCAAGGTGGTTGACCTCACTGAAGGCGCCTACACCGAGCGTGAGCTCATGATGGTGAAGGTGCGCGCGGTCGGCAAGGAGCGCGAAGAGATGAAGCGCATGGCGGATATATTTCGCGGGCGAATTATCGACGTGACAGAAAAAAGCTACACGATCGAGCTGACCGGCGACCAGTCCAAGAACGATGCTTTCCTCGAAGCCATAGACCGCAGCGCGATTCTGGAGACGGTGCGAACCGGCTCCAGCGGCATCGGCCGCGGCGAGCGAATTTTGCGAGTTTGATTCAAGCCGTCCGTGCGCGCGTTTCGACAGGCTCAACGCGAACGGACTTCCAAGTGGCGATATGCGGTTACCGTTCGCCCTGAGCCTGTCGAAGGGCATTTTCGCCAATACTTATCCCGGAGAGAAAAATGAAAGTTTTTTACGACAAAGATTGTGATTTGAGCCTGATCAAGGGCAAAACGGTCGCCATCATCGGTTACGGCAGCCAGGGCCACGCCCACGCGCAAAACCTGAATGACAGCGGTGTCAAGGTTGTGGTGGGCCTGCGCAAGGGCGGCGCCTCATGGCCGAAGGTCGAAAAGGCCGGTCTGAAGGTTGCTGAAGTCGCCGATGCTGTCAAGGCCGCCGATGTGGTCATGATTTTGTTGCCTGACGAGCAAATCGGCTCGGTTTACAAGAATGACGTTGCTCCCAACATCAAACAGGGCGCTTCGCTGGTGTTTGCCCACGGTTTCAACGTGCACTACGGTGCCGTGATCCCCCGCGCTGACCTCGATGTCTGGATGGTCGCTCCGAAAGCTCCCGGCCACACGGTGCGCAACACGTACACCCAAGGCGGCGGTGTGCCACATCTGGTCGCAGTGCATCAAGACAAGTCCGGCAAGGCCCGCGACCTGGCGCTCTCCTACGCAATGGCCAATGGCGGCGGCAAAGCCGGCATCATTGAAACCAACTTCCGTGAAGAGACCGAAACCGACCTGTTTGGCGAGCAAGCCGTTCTGTGCGGCGGTACCGTTGAACTGATCAAGGCCGGCTTTGAAACGCTGGTGGAAGCTGGCTATGCCCCTGAAATGGCCTACTTCGAATGCCTGCACGAACTCAAGCTGATCGTTGATCTGATCTATGAAGGCGGCATCGCCAACATGAACTACTCGATCTCGAACAACGCCGAATACGGCGAGTACGTGACCGGCCCCAACATCGTGACCTCGGCAACGAAGGATGCGATGCGCAAATGCCTGAAAGACATTCAGACCGGCGAATATGCCAAGAGCTTCCTGGTGGAAAACCAGGCTGGTGCGCCAACCCTGTTGAGCCGCCGCCGCCTGAATTCCGAGCACCAGATCGAAATCGTGGGTGAAAAACTGCGCGCGATGATGCCCTGGATCGCGAAAAACAAACTGGTCGACCAGACTCGCAACTGATTTCAGGGCCCTGTGAGGGGCCTTGTCCTGCAAAAAGCCGCGCAAACTTCCTGCGCGGCTTTTTTGTTGATGGCGTCAGGCTCACATGAGCGATGCTGCGATAAAAATAATTGCGGCGTTGATCTTGGTATCCTTGGCGCCTTGATCCGGAAATTGCAAGTCTTTGGCGGACAAACCGGTTCCTCGATGGTGTCCTTGGATGCTATGAAATTAATAGCTAATTGCGCGCACCAGTTGTGCTTCAGGAGTGTTTTTATGCATGATGGCGAAGAATCCACGGGCAACAACCCGGCGGTGGTGATACGCAAGCGCCGCAAGGGCATTTACATATTGCCCAATCTGTTCACGCTGGCCGCATTGTTCGGTGGCTTCTACGCCATCGTCATGGCCATGAACGGGCGGTTTGACCAGGCCGCTATCGGTGTCTTTTGCGCAATGATCCTTGATAGCCTGGACGGCCGGGTGGCCCGCATGACCAATACGCAAAGCGCATTTGGTGAGCAGATGGATTCGCTTTCCGACATGGTGTCGTTCGGGGCTGCGCCAGCCCTTATTGCTTACGTCTGGGCATTGACAAGCCTGGGACGCTGGGGTTGGATTGGCGCATTCGTTTATTGCGCCTGCGCTGCGTTGCGCCTGGCCCGCTTCAACGTGAACACGGCGGTTGTCGACAAGCGCTTCTTCCAGGGTTTGCCGTCACCGGCTGCGGCTGCGCTGGTAGCGGGCTTTATCTGGTTGATGACCGATGCAGGCATTAGCGGAATGGAAGTACGTTGGGTGACATTTGGCCTGACCTTGTATGCGGGCCTCACGATGGTGACCAACGTCCCGTTCTACAGTTTCAAGGATGTCCAGATGAAACGCAGCGTGCCTTTTGCCGCGATTGTGTTGATTGCGCTCGGGATCGCCGTCATCAATATTCACCCACCTACAGTCATGTTCGGACTGTTTGTCCTCTATGGCCTGTCGGGTTACGTGCTGTATGGCTGGCGCAAGGCCAAGGGCCAGCAAACCAGCGTGATTTCGACCTCGACCGACGAGCCCGACGAGCGCGGCCTTCACAAATAAATTGTGGTACATTGACCTGATGAAACGAATTTCGCTAGCACTACTGCTATCTGCCAACGGGCGGAGACGGTAGCGCACGCGTACACCTGATTCAACGGCCCGTTTGCACCAGCAACGGGCCGTTTTTGTTTGGGTTGCTGGTTTTTGTAATCTTTGGGGTTGACGAGATGACCATGTTGAAAACACCTTCCAGCAAATACAAATCCTTCGCGCCAGTCAGACTGGCAGACCGCACCTGGCCAGATGCCGTGCTGACGCAAGCGCCCATCTGGTGCAGCGTAGACTTGCGGGACGGCAACCAGGCGCTGATCGAACCAATGGACATTCCCCGCAAGCTGCGGATGTTCGATACCCTGGTGAAGATCGGCTTCAAGGAAATCGAAGTGGGTTTCCCTTCGGCCTCCCAAATCGAATTCGACTTCCTCCGTCAGCTCATCGAGGGCAACCTGATTCCCGATGACGTGACCATCCAGGTGCTGACCCAGGCGCGCGAGCCGCTGATTCGCCGCACTTTCGAATCGCTCAAAGGCGCCAAGAAGGCCATCGTGCATCTCTACAACGCGACCGCGCCGGTCATGCGCCGTGTGGTGTTGGGCATGGATGAGGACGAGATCGTCAAGCTTGCCACCGACAACGCGCGCCTCTTTCAGCAATTGGCCGCGCAGCAACCTGAAACGCGATGGACTTTCCAGTATTCACCCGAAATGTGGTCGGGCACCGAACTGGTGTTTTCCAAGCGCGTGGTCGATGCCGTGACCGATGTCTGGCAGCCGACACCTGAACGCAAATGCATCATCAACCTGCCGTCCACGGTCGAACATTCCACGCCGAATATTTTTGCGGACATGATGGAGTGGATGCACCGCCACCTTGCCAGGCGCGATTCCATCGTGATCTCGGTCCATCCGCACAACGACCGTGGTACGGGCACCGCGGCCGGTGAATTGGCATTGATGGCAGGCGCCGACCGGATTGAGGGTTGCCTCTTCGGCAATGGGGAGCGCACCGGCAATGTGGATCTCGTGAACATCGCGCTCAACCTTTACACCCAGGGTGTATCACCCGGGCTGGACTTCTCCGAAATCGACGAGATTCGCCGGACGGTGGAGCATTGCAACCAGCTGCCTGTGCATCCCCGCCACCCCTACGCAGGTGACCTGGTCTATACGTCTTTCTCGGGCTCACACCAGGATGCGATCAAGAAAGCTTTCGCCGCACGCAAAGAGGGCGATGTGTGGGACATGCCCTATCTGCCCATCGACCCCAAAGACCTGGGCCGCAGCTATGAGGCGGTGATTCGCGTCAACAGCCAGTCGGGCAAAGGCGGCATTGCCTACTTGCTCGAAAGCGAATTCGGCCTGGAGCTTCCACGTCGCCTGCAGATCGAGTTCAGCCAGGTCGTGCAGTCGGTGATGGATGCGACCGGCAAGGAACTGACGGGCAAAGATATCTTTGCCTTGTTTGAGAAAGAGTACGGCGTGCAAACCATTGCCGCGCCCCAGCGCCTGGTGATCGAAGAGACGGGGAAAACAGGCGCAGAGGCGTTTCATATCAAGGCCAATGTTCAGTTCGCTGACAGCCTCCACACCATTGAAGGAACCGGAACCGGGCCCATTGACGCCTTTGTGGCAGGCTTGATGGCGGCGACCGGCCATACGGTGCGCGTGCTGGACTATCACGAGCATGCGATTGGCGCCGGTGCAGGTGCGCAGGCCGTGGCGTATCTGGAGCTGCGCATTAACGACCAGACGCTTTTCGGCGTTGGCATGGACGGCAACATCGTGTCGGCATCGCTCAAGGCCATCGTCTCCGGGCTGCAGCGCAGCAGGGCCGGGCAGTCTGTCGACCAAGCTACCATCACGAACTGAGCCTCTTTCGGCCACCCAAAACACAGAGCGCCCGGCGCATCAGGAGTCCCACCATGACTGAAAAACTCATTATTTTTGACACCACCTTGCGCGACGGGGAGCAGTCGCCCGGCGCCTCCATGACCAAGGATGAAAAATTGCGGATCGCCCGCCAGCTGGAGCGCCTCAAGGTCGACGTGATTGAAGCCGGGTTCGCGGCCAGCTCCAACGGCGATTTCGAATGCGTGAAAGCCATTGCGGAAGTCGTCAAGGACTCCACGGTCTGCTCACTGGCCCGCGCCAACGACAGGGACATCTCCCGCGCCGCCGAAGCCCTCAAGCCGGCAGCCTCCGCACGCCTGCATCTGTTTTTGGCGACCAGCGCCCTCCACATGGAAAAGAAGCTGCGAATGACACCTGACCAGGTGTTTGAGCAAGCCAAACTCTCGGTGCGTTTTGCCAAGAACCTGATGGGCGATATCGAGTTCAGCCCGGAAGACGGCTATCGCTCGGACCCCGATTTCCTGTGCCGTGTGCTGGAGGCCGTGATCAACGAAGGTGCGACCACCATCAACGTACCCGACACCGTGGGTTATGCCATCCCTGAGCTCTACGGCAACTTCATCAAGAACCTGCGCGAGCGCATTCCCAACAGCGACAAGGCGATCTGGTCGGTGCATTGCCATAACGACCTGGGCATGGCCGTGGCCAATTCCCTGGCCGGCGTCAAGATCGGCGGTGCACGGCAGGTGGAGTGCACCATCAACGGCCTTGGCGAGCGCGCGGGCAACTGCTCGCTCGAAGAAGTCGTGATGGCCGTGAAGACGCGCAAGGATTACTTCTGCCTCGACCTGGGCATAGACACGCAGCACATCCTGGCGGCCAGCCGCATGGTGAGCCAGACCACAGGTTTCGTCGTGCAGCCCAACAAGGCTGTCGTCGGCGCCAACGCGTTTGCGCATGCCTCCGGCATTCACCAGGACGGTGTGCTCAAGGCGCGCGATACCTACGAAATCATGCGCGCGGAAGATGTGGGCTGGAGCGCCAACAAAATCGTGCTGGGCAAGCTGAGCGGGCGCAACGCCTTCAAGCAGCGCTTGCTCGAGCTCGGCGTTTCCATGGAAAGCGAAACGGACATCAATAACGCGTTTGCCAAGTTCAAGGAACTCGCCGACCGAAAAAGCGAGATCTTTGACGAGGACATCCTGGCGCTCGTCAGCGACGAAAGCGCTTCCCATACCAACGAGCAATACGGCTTTGTGTCGCTGTCGCAGCACAGCGAAACCGGTGAGCGCCCGCAGGCCAGCGTGGTGTTCACGGTTGCCGGCAAGGAGGTCAAGGGTGAATCAGACGGTAACGGTCCTGTAGATGCCTCCCTCAAAGCCATTGAGTCACACGTCAAAAGCGGTGCGGAGATGGTGCTTTACTCTGTGAACGCCATCAGCGGATCGACAGAAAGCCAGGGGGAAGTCACGGTGCGCCTGCAAAACAGCGGGCGGGTGGTCAATGGCGTGGGGGCGGATCCCGATATCGTGGTGGCGTCGGCAAAAGCCTATTTAAGTGCCTTGAACAAACTCCAAAGTAAAGCTGATCGCGTGGCGGCGCAGGGCTAATGTAACAATTCAGAAAATAAAATACTTTAAATTCAATGACTTAGGATTGTGAGTTGCGGCAAACAGTGCTGATGGCAGCAAAATTGCTTCAAAGTGAGTGTGTTTTTAGGAAAGTCACGCAAGTTTTTGATATTGCGTGACTTTTTCTATTTGTATACACTCCAGCCATCCCATCCATTGCAATCTCCACGCAGGCAATACCACCATGTCTCATCTGATTTTCAATCGCGCATTAAAAATCGTTGGATTCCTGGCCCTGGCAGCCGCCTTTGCAATCCCCGCCGCGAATGCCGCGGGCAAAAACACCATCGTCAAAAAGCAGCACGCTTCGAAGGCGGCCACTTCCAAAAAAGTTATCTCCACGCGCAAGAGCGTACGTTTTGTTGCAGGTGCAAAACAGCGCAGAAGCATCATCCGCGTGTCGGCGCCGCCAAAACCTTCTTTCGGCCAGATCGCCGGCCTGCACAGTGCGCAGGATCCGCTGGAACTCAAATCCAGCGTGGCTTTGGTGATTGACCAGGAAACGCGTGAAGTGTTGTTCAGCAAAAACGACCACGCCGTGCTTCCGATCGCATCCCTCACCAAACTGATGACCGGCGTGATCGTCAGCGGCGCCAAGCTGCCGATGGACGAACTGATCACCGTGACGCAAGACGACGTGGACACCGAGAAGGGCAGCAGCTCGCGCCTGAAGGTCGGCACGACGCTGACCCGTGGTGAGTTGCTTCACCTGGCGCTCATGTCCAGCGAGAACCGCGCGGCGCACGCCTTGGGCCGGACCTATCCAGGCGGCATGGGTACTTTTGTGAGCCTGATGAACGCCAAGGCCAAAATGCTGGGGATGAACGACACCAGCTATGTCGAACCTACCGGTCTTTCCAGCCGCAACCAGTCGAGCGCACAAGACCTGGCTACGCTGGTCAATGCCGCACACGGTGACCCCATGCTGCGTGAGCTTTCCACCTCCACCGGTTATCAGGTGGCTGTCGGCAGCCGCACGCTGCAGTACAACAACACCAACCGCCTTGTGAAGAACCCCGAGTGGGACATCGGCCTGCAGAAAACCGGCTACATCTCGGAGGCCGGCCAATGCCTGGTCATGCAGACCAAAATCGCCGGCCGCAAGCTGATCATGGTGTTCCTGGATTCCGCGGGCAAGCTCAGCCGCCTGGGCGATGCGGAGCGCGTACGCCGCTGGGTGGAGTCCAATCCGGTGAGCGTTGAGCAAAAGCTCAATGTCAGCGCACCTGCCAGGCAGGTGAACGGCTAAACAGCTGTTCTTGCCGTAACCCGGACCGGGGCTGCCCCCGGTGCAAGCTTCGCCCGGCCCTATCCTTTGCTATCGTATTGATAGCTGTAGGCCAAGGATCCAAAAGGGCTGGAGCCTGTTTTTACTAAAAGAAGTGCTACTTGGGCTTGTAGCCCAGCGCTGCCGATATTTCGTTGGCCGTTGCCTGTAGCTTGGGCAGCCAATGCTCGTCCAGCCTGTCGGCGGGCGCCGAGATGGACAAGCCTGCCACCAGCTTGTTCTGGTCGTCATAGATGCCTGCGGCCATGCAGCGCACTCCCAATTCCAGCTCTTCGTTGTCACGCGCAATGCCATATTGCCGCGCCTTGGACAGCTCTCTTTCGAGGATTGGCAGCTGGGTGATGCTGTTGCGCGTCTGCCCCGAAAGGCCGGTGCGCGTCGCATAAGTGCGCAGTCGTTGGGGGTCGTCAAAGGCCAGGAAGAGCTTGCCCACGGATGTCAGGTGGAGCGGCGCGCGGCCGCCAATGGCGCGCACCACCTGCATGCCGGAGCGCTCGCTATAAGCGCGCTCCACGTACACAATCTCGTCGCCCTGGCGCATGCTCAGGTTGACCGGCTGCTGGATGATTTTGTGCAGCTCGCGCATCGGCAGCAGCGCCGCATCGCGGACATCCAGCCGCGCCTTTACCAGATTGCCCAGTTCAAGCAGGCGCATGCCCAGCCGGTAACTGCCGGCAGCAGGACGGTCCACAAAGCGCCCCGTCGCGAGGTCGTTCAGGATGCGGTGCGCCGTCGACGGGTGAAGGCCCGATTTCTCGCTGATTTCCTTGAGTGAGAGCGCTTCTTCACGATTGGCCAGAATTTCCAGCAACGTGAACATCCTCTCAATGACCTGGACGGTCGGTGTGGCGGGCAGTGCGGCGTCGGGTTTTTTCATATGCAGGCTTCCTGCTGCAAATTTTACCCTGTGAAATGTAAGTGCACTTAGTGATTTTGCGGACAGCGGTCAAAGCCCAGTGCCATCCGTGGCGTTTCCGTCATGGGCATTGCCTAGGCCCGCTGCAGCATCGGGGGCGCCGGAAGCGCTCCCGGCAAGCATCCACCGGCCGTCAACCAGCACTTCATTGGGTTTGAACCCCGCCTTGTAGTTCATTTTCGGGCTTTCGGCGATCCAGTAGCCCAGGTAAACATAAGGCAGATCCAGCGTGCGGGCCTGCTCGATTTGCCAGAGCACGCTGTAGTTGCCATAGCTGGCTTTGGCGTCAGGTTCATAGAAGGTGTAAACCGCCGAAATGCCGTCTTCCAGGACATCCAGGATGGACACCATCTTGAGCGCGCCCGGCTCGCCGTTGGGCAGGTTTTCGCGGAATTCCACCAGCCGCGAATTGACGCGGCTTTGCAGCAGGAACTGCGTGTACTGGTCGATGCTGTCGTGGTCCATGCCGCCGCCGGCGTGCCGGCCATTCTGGTAGCGCAGGTAGAGCTGGTAGTGCTCGGGCATGAAGCAGAGCTTGAGGATGCGGGCATGCAGCGTGTGGTGGCGGTTCCAGGCGCGGCGCTGGCTGCGGTCGGCAGTGAAGCTGTTGACGGGCACCCTGAGCGGCACGCAAGCCTGGCAGCCGTCGCAATAGGGGCGGTAGGTAAACATGCCGCTGCGCCGGAACCCGTTGGTCACGAGGTCCGAATAGGCATCATTGTGAATGAGGTGGCTGGGCGTGGCGACCTGCGAGCGGGCCTGCTTGCCCGGCAAATAGCTGCAAGGGTAGGGCGCCGTTGCATAAAACTGCAAGGTTTGCAGGGGCAGATCTTTGAGGTGCGTCACGGTAGGTCTGGCATTCCCGTCGATAGAAGCTGATTCCAGTATACGGGTTTGAACTGCCAGCCGGGGGCGGTTTTGCCCACGTTGCCGTGGAGGTGGGCGACAAATTCCGGCCTGCTGATTTCACCTGCCCCCAGCGAGGCGAGGTGCTGGGTGTTTTGCTGGCAGTCGATCATGTCGATCTCGTGGGCACGGCAAAAGGCAACCAGAGCCGACAGCGCGATCTTGGAGGCATCGGTCTGGTGGGCAAACATCGATTCGCCAAACACCATCCCGCCCAGGTTGACGCAATACAAGCCCCCCGCCAGTTCGCCGTTGATCCAGGTCTCCACGCTGTGGGCGTGGCCTGCCCGGTGAAAAGCTGTGTAGGCCTGCACCATGTCGGGAACAATCCAGGTGCCCGGCTGGCCGGCTCGCGGTTTGCTGGCGCAGGCATTGATGACGCGTTCAAAATCGCTGTCAAACCGGATTTCGCAGCCTGGCTCTTCCTGAAACCGGATGATCCGTTTGCGCAGCGAACGATGCAGCCTGAAATGGGGTGTCTGCAACACCATTCTTGGATCGGGACTCCACCACAGCACCGGCTGGCCCAGGCTGAACCACGGGAAAATACCTTGCGAATAAGCCTCAATCAGCGTGGGCACGTCCAGCGCCGCACCCGCTGCCAGCAGACCGGGTGCAGGATCGTGGTGGCTCCAGGCGTTTTCCAGTGGCGGGAAACTTTCGCCGGCTGCCAGCCACGGAACAGGGCGCGGGAGTTTTCCCATGGCTTAAAAGCGCATTGGCATCAATGCCGTGAAAAAACGATGTGGAGGCAGAGGCGGCGGGTGCATGCGCACATGGTAGCCGAGCAGGTTCCGGCGGCGAAGCCGGTTTCCGCGGTCAACGCGGTTCACGGTTTTGCTATTAATTTGATAGCTATTGCTGCTTGCAATGCAAGGGCTGCAGGCCGATTAAATAAGGGGTCTATGCTGCGATGCAAAGATGGCGCAGGTCAGAATCGGCCGCACTTAAAAAGCATAAAAAATGACGCTATAATCTAAGGCTGTATTCCTCAATAGCTCAGTTGGTAGAGCGCCGGACTGTTAATCCGTAGGTCCCTGGTTCGAGCCCAGGTTGAGGAGCCAAAAATAAGCCGAACAGGCACCCCGAAAGCCCGCAGTCCACCCGATTGCGGGCTTTTTTGTTGCGTGCGTTGCGCATCCCATGGGTGTGGCAAGCCGCAATGCAGCGTTCCGTGATAATTGACTTTGCATGCCCGTGCTGTACGGGCAAATGCCCGCGACACCGCGCCCGCGAGCACCTCGCCCCAAGGAACAAATGGCTCCCACTCTTTCTGCTGCAGATCTCTGGTCGGACCTCGTGGCGGTCCGTGAGCGTTCGCCGCTGGTGCATTGCATCACCAACCTTGTGGTGATCAATTTCAATGCCAATGTGCTGCTGGCCGCAGGCGCCTCGCCTGTCATGGCCCACGCGCATGAGGAAGTACAGGACATGACGGGCATCGCCCAGGCTCTCGTGCTTAATATCGGCACACTCGACCCCTACTGGGTGCAGAGCATGAAACTGGCGCTGGCGGCAGCGGCAGCGCGGGGGATTCCCTCGGTGCTGGACCCTGTCGGCGCCGGTGCGACGCCTTACCGCAATGCCACGCTGGAAAGCCTTCTGGATGTCGCCGCGCCCAGTGTGATTCGCGGCAACGGCTCTGAAATCATGAGCACCGCCGGCGCCGCCGTGAAAACGCGCGGTGTCGACAGCAGCGCCGCAGCGGGTGACGCGTTGGGCGCAGCGCAGGCGCTTGCGGCGCGCACCGAGGGCGTGATCTGCGTGAGTGGCGAGACCGACCACATCCTCGATGCCGGCCATCGCTGGGCCCGGCTTTCCAATGGACACCCGTGGATGACGCGCATCACCGGCGTGGGTTGTTCGGCCACCGCGCTGGTGGGCGCTTTCTGCGCGGTGCAGCCCGATGCCTGGCGCGCCACGACGGCGGCCATGGCCTTTCTGGGTGTGGCCGGCGAAGTCGCCGCAGAAAAAACGCAGGCGCGCGGCCTGGGCGTGGGCAGCATGGCCGTGCAACTGCTGGACGAGCTGCAACTGCTCGACCAGGCCACGTTTGAATCCCGCCTGAAGCTGCAACTGGCGAGCTGGTGAGCCAGTAAACAGGTGACCTTGTGGCACGACTGAACCCTGACGTATTGCGGCTGTACCTGGTCACCGACCAGACGCTGACGCGCGGCCGGCCCCTTGCGGATGTGGTGGCGGCTGCCGTGCAGGGCGGGGTGACTTGCGTGCAACTGCGCGAAAAGCAACTGGGCACACGTGAGTTCCTGGCCCAGGCCTTGATTCTCAAGGCGCTGCTGGCGCCCCAAGGCATTCCGCTGGTCATCAACGACCGTATCGACATTGCGCTGGCCTGCGGTGCGGACGGTGTGCATCTGGGCCAGAACGATTTGCCGGCGGACGAGGCGCGCAAGTTGCTGCCGCCCGGCGTCTTCATCGGGTGGTCGGTCGAGTCCATGGACGATGTGCAGCAAAGCGCGGCGTTGCCGGTTGATTACCTGGGCGTAAGTCCCATCTTTTCAACGCCGACCAAAACCGACACCAAAGACCCCTGGGGCCTGGAAGGCCTGGCGGTGGTCAGGGCCGCGACGCCATTGCCGCTGGTGGCCATTGGCGGCGTCCACGCGGGTAACGCGCGTGATGTGCTGCGCGCCGGGGCCAACGGCCTGGCGGTGGTGAGCGCCATTTGCGCCGCAGGCGATCCGCAGGCTGCTGCCGCTGCGCTCAGGGCCTTGTGTGTTTAGCGCAAGGCCTGCCAAAACAAACAATGAATGCCATCCATGACTGACAACGCTTTTGATTCCGAATACCCCCGCGTGCTGAGCATCGCGGGTTCCGACAGCGGCGGCGGGGCCGGCATCCAGGCCGACCTCAAAACCTTTGCGGCGCTGGGCTGCTATGGCATGACGGCCATTACCGCGCTGACGGCCCAGAACACCCGCGGCGTTCGCGCCATCCATGGTGTCCCGCCGCAAATGCTGCGCGACCAGATCGATGCCGTGATGGAAGACATAGGCACAGACGCCGTGAAGATCGGCATGCTGCATGCGCCGGACATCGTGCAGACCGTGGCGGAGGCGATTGACCGCCATGCGCTGAAGAGTGTGGTGCTGGACCCGGTCATGGTGGCGACCAGCGGGGCGGTGCTGATCGACAACCCGGCCATCGCGGTGTTGGTGCGCGAGCTGTTTCCACGCGCCCTGGTGGTCACGCCCAACCTCGACGAGGCTTCTTTGCTGGTCGGCAGGCCGCTGGCGACCGAGCAGGATATGCAGGTTGCGGCTCGGGAACTGCTGGCCAAAGGTGCGCGTGCGGTCCTGCTCAAGGGCGGACACTTGCCGGGCGATGTGGTGGCCGATTTGCTGGCGACGCAAGGTGGCGAGCTGCACTGGATGCGCGGGCCGCGCATTCCAAGCCCGAATACCCACGGCACCGGTTGCACGCTGTCGTCGGCGATCGCTGCGCACCTGGCGCTGGGGCAGACCTTGCTGCAGGCCGTGCAATCCGCGCACGCCTATGTGCGTGCAGCACTGGAGGCAGGCGCCCGGGTGCGCACCGGCGCCGGCAGCGGGCCGCTGAACCACGGCCATGCTCCCATCGTGATGCGGCTCAAGCCGCTGCGGTAATACCGGTGCGGGCGCCGCGGGTGAGGCGTGCCAATGCAAACGTCAGCACCAGCGTTGGCAGGGCGGCACCCCACTCGGGGGCAAATTTCGCACACAGGTGGTAGCAGGCAATGCCCAGAAGCCAGATGGCAACCGCACTTGCATTCACCTTTCGCTGCGTCACCAGCGAAGCGACACCGGCCGTGCCGGCCAGCCGCGCCAGGATCACGCCGTACAAAGGCACGAACACGGAGCTGAGCATCAGCAGGAACGGCTCCAGGCTGTGCATGGGCAGCACCAGCGCCAGCGCGGTGCACAGCAGGGCCAGGCCGACGCCCCAGCGCCGCACGCTCCAGCCCGGCTTCAGGCTGTGGCCGGCGACCGAGCCCGAGTACAGGTCGCCGTAAGCGTTGTCCACTTCGTCGATCAAAATCAGCCCCAGCGCAATCAGGCCGCCTTGCGCCAGCAGCAATGCGGCGACCAGGTCGGTGCTGGGGGCGGTGATGGCGACCAGAACCCCCAGGGCATAACACCAGATGTTCGCGATCGCGTAGCCCAGCCAGGTGCCGCGCAGCGCGCTGTTGCCGTCACGCCCGTGGCGTGCAAAGTCAGCCACCAGCGGCAGCCACGAGACCGGCATCGCAATCACCAGGTCCAGTGCCGACAGCGTGCTCATGCCGCCTTCGCCGGGACGGTTCCACAGCGTGCCCAGGCCCTGGGCGTTGGCCTTGGACAAAAATTGCCAGCTCAGCCATAGCAGCGAGGCGATCACCAGTGGCAAGCCATAACGGCCGATGAATTTGCGCACCAGTTTGACCATGGAGCCCGACAGCAGCGCCAGCAGCACGGCGCCCCACAACAAGGTGGCCAGCAGCGGCCACAAGGCGCCTGAAAAACTGCCGGACTGGCGTGCGATGGCGACCGTGCCGTCGCGCATCACCACCAGCTCAAAAGTGGTCCAGCCGATCAGTTGCACGATGTTGAGCAGCACCGGCAGGCGCGCAAAGCTGCTGCCGTAGGTGGCATGCATCAGCCCGGCGCTGGAGAGCCCGCTGTCGCAGCCGATCTTGGCTGTCCAGGCCAGCAGGCCCGCACCCAGGATGGAGCCGCAAACGATGACCGCCAGCGCTGTCTGCGTGCCGACCGCCGGCACCAGGTAGGCGCCGATCTGCATGACCAGCAGGCCCACGCCCAGGCTGAGCCAGAGCGCGGCATGGTCGCTCCAGCCGAAGAGGCGGTCGCCTGCGGGCAAGGGCGAAAGTGCGGTGTTGTTGTTCGAAGCAGAGGCAGAAGGGGCAGAAGGCGTGGTCATCAGCAGTTCCAGTCGTCAATGACAGGTCGGCCTGCTTGAAGCCCGCAAGAACAGCGGACGTCCGGAACATGCTTCCCTGCGCGAGGATTACCTCAAATCAGGTTCAAAGGGACTTTCTCAGCCGCTGCCGTCCGCTATCACGAACCGCAGCAACACCCCCAGCGAAAACGCCCTTGCGGGCGCTGCGTAAATTGTAGGCGGGTTCAGCCCGGTTTTGCCGGTTGGGCGGCGCTGGCGGGCCGGGCAGTAAAAAGCCCGCACTCGGCGGGCTTTTAGTCGAGGACCGAACCGCGCACTGCCGGCTCAGTCATCAAATACCGGCGACTCCACACCCAATACCTTGTGCAGTTTCGGGCTGGTCGTGGTGTATTGCAGGTGGATTTTTTTGTCGGGGAAGATGAA
Source organism: Polaromonas sp. SP1 (assembly GCF_003711205.1). NCBI lineage: Bacteria > Pseudomonadati > Pseudomonadota > Betaproteobacteria > Burkholderiales > Comamonadaceae > Polaromonas > Polaromonas sp. SP1. The sequence continues at coordinate 3,331,114 of NZ_CP031013.1, forward strand.
GGGGGCGGCGCCGAAAGCAGCGAGCGCGCATTCATGAAAGCCGCTCAGGATCAGCTTCTTCTTGCCGGGATAGGTGTTGATGTCGCCCACCGCAAAGATGCCCGGGACGTTGGTGGAAAACTTTTCGGTGTCGACCTTGAGCTGCTTGCGCTCGATGTCCAGGCCCCAATTGGCGATAGGGCCGAGTTTGGGTGAAAGGCCGAAGAACACCAGCAGCACGTCCAGCGGCACGATGCGTGTGATGCCGTCGGAGCCGGTGACCTTGGCGCCGGTCAGTTTTCCGTCTTTTTCTTCGTAGCCGGTGATCTGGCCCACGACGAATTGCATTTCATGGGCGTCGCAGAGCTCGCGCATTTTGGCCACGCTGGCGGGCGCGGCCTGGAAGCCGTCACGGCGGTGGATCAGGATGACGCTCTCGGCCTTGTTCGGGCCGTCCGCGACAAAGTTCAGCGCCCAGTCCAGCGCGGAATCACCGCCGCCCACGACCACCAGGTTCTTGCCGGCAAAGTCGGCGGGGTTCTTCACCCGGTAGAACAGCTGGCTGTCGTCAAACTGGTCCAGGCCGTCCACGCGCAGCAGCTTGGGCTGGAAGGCGCCGACACCCGCGGCGATAAAGATGGTCTTGGCCAGGAAGCGCGTGCCTTTGGAGCTCTCGACAAGAAAACGGCCGTCCTGCTGCTTCTCGACCAGGCTGACTTCCTGCCCGAAATGAAAAGTCGCACCAAAGGGTTCGATCTGCTTGAGCAGGTTGTCGGTGAGCTCCCTGCCGGTGCACACCGGCACGGCGGGAATGTCGTAAATCGGCTTGTCGGGGTAAAGCTCTATGCATTGGCCGCCGGGGTAGGCCAGCGAGTCGATCACGTGGGCCTTGATCTCAAGCAGGCCCAGCTCAAACACCTGGAACAGGCCCACAGGCCCGGCGCCCACAATGACCGCATCGGTTTCGATGGGGCCGTCGTGCTCGGCCGCGGTGTTGATCACTTCTTGGTTCAGTTGAGGTTCCATGGGGTTGGGGGCAATGCCGGGGAGCAGGGATGCCCCGGCCGTCGCCTGGGGCGCCGGCGCTCCCGGTCCGGTCAGCGGACCAGCTCGGACAGCTTGCCCGTCTTGTCTTTCCATTCCTCGGCATCAGGCAGCGCGTCTTTGCGCTTGGTGATGCTTTTCCAGCCTTCGGCGCGGCTCAGTTCGACATTGAGCTTGATAAAAGCGATCTGGTCGGCCGGCACGTCTTCTTCGGCGTAGATGGCATTGACGGGGCACTCGGGGATGCAGACGGCGCAATCGATGCATTCGTCCGGATCGATCACCAGCATGTTGGGGCCTTCGCGGAAGCAATCCACCGGGCAGACGTCCACACAGTCGGTGTATTTACAGCGGATGCACGATTCGGAGACTATGTGAGTCATGTTGTTCTAGGCTGGTCGGTGGAAACCCTTGATTTTAAGAGGTTTCCGCCAACAGGGTTATCGGGAATGCGAAGGGCCGTGCGCCCCGGGTCAAGGCCGGCTCAAATGACCAGCGCCGCGCCGGAGGTCCGGTGCGAGGCAGTATCCACAAGCACCAGGGAGCCCAGGATGCGCGAACGGGCATAAGGCAGGGTGGCCAGCGGCTCCTGCAGGCTCAACTCGATATGGCCGATCGCATTGGGCGGCAGCTCGCTGGCGTCTTCCTCGGCCAGGGTATTCACATCGAGCTTGTGCACGATGCGCTTGACCTTGGCCTTGACCCAGCGATGGCCGTGCAGCGTCCAGTACACACGCCCGGCCACCAGCGGCTCGTCGTCCATCCAGGCAATGGTGGCCGATATCTCACGCGATGGTTCAAAGGTGTTGACCGCCAGCAGCCAGTCACCGCGCGACACGTCCACTTCGCGGTCGAGCACGATGCCGGCGCTGTGGCCGGCCAGGATGGACTTGGGCTGGCGCGTGTGGTCCAGTACCTGGGCCACCACCGCCGTCTTGCCGCTGGGCAGGATGGTCACGCTCTGGCCGGGTTGCACGCCGCCCGTGGCGACACGGCCCCAGAAGACGCGGCGGCCCTGGGAGGTGTCGGACGAGGACGAGAACTTTTCCACCCACTGCACCGGGAAGGAAAACGCTTCGGTCGTTTCTGCCGTGGTGGCGGGCAGGTGTTCCAGCAGTTCCAGCAGCGACAGGCCTTCATAGCCGCACCAGCCGGGTTTGGCATCGACGACGTTGTAACCCTTGAGGGCCGACACCGGCACGGTGGCTTTCACCGGAATTTGCGCGGCTTGCGCGAAAGCCGCCAATGCCGAGCTGATGTTCTTGAACGCCAGCACCGGGTCTTCGACCGCGTCGAGCTTGTTCACCGCAAACACGATGGACGGCACGCGCAGCAGGTTGACCAGCAGCGAATGGCGCCGGGTTTGCTGCAGCAACTCCAGCGACGGGTTTTTCCAGTCGAGCTTGGTGGCGTCGACCAGCACCACCGCGGCGTCGGCACTGGAGGCGGCCGTCACCATGTTGCGGGTGTATTGCTCATGGCCGGGCGCGTCGCCGATGATGAACTTGCGGCTTTCGGTGGCGAAATAACGGTAGGCCACGTCGATGGTGATGCCCTGCTCACGTTCGGCCGACAGGCCGTCGGTCAGCAGCGCCAGATCGGTTTCACCGCCGCGCTGCACGCCGGCCAGGTGGTCCTGCAGCACCGCACGGCTGTCCACCAGCAGGCGGCCGATCAGCGTGCTCTTGCCGTCGTCGACCGAACCGCAGGTGATGAACTTCAGTGCGGATTTCAGGTCATTTTGGCCTGTAGCCAGCGCGGGCTCTGGGCCTTTAGCTATCAAATCTATAGTGCTCATCAGAAATACCCATCTTTCTTGCGCTTTTCCATGGAGGCGTCCGAGGTCTTGTCGTCCATGCGCGTGGCGCCGCGCTCGCTCACGTCGGCGGCCAGCGTTTCAATCACGATCTCGGCGGCCGTGGCGGCGGGGCTGTCGACCGGGCAGGTGCAGGTAATGTCGCCGACGGTGCGAAAACGCACGGTTTTTTCAACGACCTGCTCGCCGTCGCGCGCGGGGGTGAGGTCCGTCACGGGGACCAGCAGGCCCTTGCGTTCGACCACCTTGCGCTGGTGCGCGTAGTAGAGCGAGGGCAGCGCGATCTTTTCGCGCTCGATGTATTGCCAGACGTCGAGTTCGGTCCAGTTGGAGATCGGGAACACCCGAAAGTGCTCGCCGGGCTGCAGCCGGGTGTTGAAAAGTGTCCAGAGCTCGGGCCGCTGGGCCTTGGGCTGCCACTGGCCGAAGCTGTCGCGGTGCGAAAAGATGCGCTCTTTGGCGCGGGCTTTTTCTTCATCGCGGCGGGCACCGCCGATCAGCGCGTCAAAACGGAATTCGTCGATCGCCTCGAGCAGCGTGACCGACTGGTGCACATTGCGCGATTCGCCCGGGTGGGCCAGGCGCACGGTGCCGCGCTTCATCGAGTCTTCGACGTTGCGCACGATCAGTTCGGCGCCCAGTTCTTTCGCCCGCAGGTCGCGGAAGTCGGTGACTTCGTGGAAGTTGTGGCCGGTGTCGATCATCAGCAGCGGGTAGGGAATGCGGCCCACGCCGAAGGCTTTCTCGGCGCATTTGAGCATCACCAGCGAGTCCTTGCCGCCCGAAAACAGCAGGGCGGGGCGCTCGAAGGCGGCTGCCACTTCACGCAGGATGAAAATGGTTTCCTCCTCGAGCGCGTCGAGGTGGGCGTTGGACAGCCGCGCGATGGAGATCGCCGGGTCGGCAGGCAGCAGTTGGGAGGGTGTACGGGCGTTCATAGGTCAGTCAGTGCGCAAGGTGCAGGCCGCATTCGCGGTTGTCCTCGCCCTTGGTGGGGTCCACATAGTCGAAGTTGTTGGGCAGGCCGTTGATCTCGCAGTACTGGTAAAGGTCCTTGGACGACCAGTGCAGCAGCGGCGCGACCTTGATCAGGCCGTCGGGGTTGACGCTGACCGGGTCCATCTGGGCGCGCACCGCGGTGTCGGTGGCGCGCAAGGCTGTGAACCAGACCTGAGGCGCGGTCTCACGCAGCGCGCGGGCAAAGGGCTCGAGTTTGACTTCTTCCGTGAAGGCCGCATGGCGCGGGTCGTCCAGCGCCGGGGTCGGGCCTTCCACCGCCTCGCGGTGCGCGCGGGAGCGGCGCGGCAGATAGATATGCAGGTCCAGCTTGAGCAGCTTTGTCACTTCGTCAGCGAAGCGGTAGGTGGCCTCGGTGTTGTAGCCGTTGTCCATCCACACCACGGGAACGTGCGGGTTGGCGCGCGTCACCATGTGCAGGATCACCGCCTCGAAGGGACGAAAATTGGTGGTGACGATGGCGGGCCGGCCCAGCCCGACGGCCCAGCCCACCAGGCCCTGCGCGTTGCGGCCGAGTTCTTCGTTGATTTTTGCAAGGTCGAGGCTCATGGTGTTCAGGCGGCAGCCGCTTCCTTGAAGTGGGGTTGTACGTCGACCGCGTCGCCCTGGTATTTGCCCGCGGCATAGCCCGGGTAGCTGCCCAGCACGCGCTGCGCAACGGCCAGGTCCTGGTCGGCGCGCAGCACGGCGGTGTCAAAGCCGCTGCGCTCCATCTGGGCCAGCTGGTCCACCAGCACGTCGCCGGTGGCGCGGATTTCACCCTTGAACTCGCGGCGGCGGCGCAGCAAAAAAGCCTGGCTGTAGGCGCGGCCGTCGGTGAACTTGGGGAAGTGCAGGTCGATGCGCGTGACGCCGTCAAGCGCGGCCTCGAAGGGGTCCGCATCGTTGGCCAGCACCAGGGTGCCGGTTTGGTCGGCGCCGCTTTGTTCGCTGAAAGGCAGTAATTTCATGATGGCTTCCTTTCAATGCTCAGTGCGCGACGGTGTTGGGGGCAAAGCGCGCAGCCTTGGCGGCGGCTTTGTACGGATCGATTCCGACGCGGCGGAAGGTGGCGATAAAGGTTTCGCCGTCTTCGCGCAGTTGGCGGTAGGTCTCCAGCACCGCCTCGATAACTTCAGGCACTTCGGCGCCGGTAAACGAGGGGCCCACCACCTTGCCGGGCACCGGGGTGCCGCTCAGCGTGGAGCCGTCAGAGCCGCCCAGCGAGACCTGGTACCACTCCAGGCCGTCCTTGTCGACGCCCAGGATGCCGATGTGGCCGCTGTGGTGGTGGCCGCAGGAGTTGATGCAGCCGCTGATGTGCAGGTCGATCTCACCCAGGTCGTGCAACTCGTCCATGTCCTGGTAGCGCTCGGTGATCGCCTCGGCGACCGGGATGGAACGTGCATTGGCCAGCGAGCAGAAATCACCGCCCGGGCAGGCGATCATGTCGGTCAGCAGGTGGATGTTGGGTTTGGCAAAGCCGGCCTTGCGGGCGGCGCGCCAGAGTTCGGGCAGCTCGTCGCAGCGCACCCAGGGCAGCAGCAGGTTCTGGTCGTGCGTCACACGCACTTCCCCGGCGCTGAACTGGTCGGCCAGGTCGGCGGCGATGTCCAACTGGTCGGCGGTGGCGTCGCCGGGCGCCTGGCCCAGGCGCTTGAACGACAAGGTCACGGCGCGCAGGTCGGGGTTCTGGTGCGGGGCCACGTTGCGCTGCAGCCAGCGGCCGAACTCCACGTCGTCCTCGGCGGCGGCGCGCAGGATGTTGGCGATCTTGACGTCCGCGCTCTTGCGGTCGCAATTGAGCGCGGGCGGCACAAAGGACGCCGTCACGCGGTCGAGTTCGGCCTGGGTGATGGTGTGCGGTGCACCGTCGTGCTCAAGAATTTGCTTGTATTCAGCCTCGACGTCATCGATATAACGCTGGCCTTCGGCCTTCACCAGGATCTTGATGCGGGCCTTGTAGATGTTGTCGCGGCGGCCGTAGCGGTTGTACACGCGCACCACGGCTTCCAGGAAATTCATGATCTGGTTCCAGGGCAGGAACTCGCGGATCACGGTGCCGATGACGGGTGTGCGGCCCATGCCACCGCCCACCAGCACCTTGAAGCCGAGTTCGCCCTCGGCGTTGCGGATCAAATGCAGGCCGACGTCGTGCCAGGCGGTGGCGGCGCGGTCTTCGCGGGCGCCGCTGATGGCGATCTTGAACTTGCGCGGCAGGAAGGCGAACTCGGGGTGCAGCGTGCTCCACTGGCGCAAGATTTCGCCGAAGGGCCGCGGGTCGGCGATCTCGTCGACCGCGATGCCGGCGCGCTCGTCGCTGGTGATGTTACGGATGCAGTTGCCGCTGGTCTGGATGCCGTGCATGTTGACGCTGGCCAGCAGGTCCATCACGTCGGCGGATTTATCGAGCGGGATCCAGTTGTACTGCACGTTCTGGCGTGTCGTGAAATGGGCGTAGCCGGTGGACAGCTTGGAGCTGACGGACAGGCCGTTTTTCAGGTTGACGGGGCCAAGCTTGTCCTGTTTGGCCTGCGCTTCATTGAACAGCGCGGCATTGGGCTGGTCGTACTCGCGCGCGATTTTGGCCAGCACGCGCACCTGCGCGCTGGAGAGCTCGCCATAAGGCACGGCCACGCGCAGCATGGGCGCATAACGCTGCACATACCAGCCGTTTTGCAGGCGCAGGGGGCGAAACTCGTCTTCCGGCAACTGGCCGGCCTGCCAGCGGGTCAGCTGGTCGCGGTATTGGTTGGCGCGGGCTTTGACAAACTCTCGGTCAAATTCTGTGTATTGGTACATGGCTGTCGGGGTTCAACGTCGTGGGGATTTTTATAAACAGAGCGGGTTCAGATCAGGTCAAGTCAGATCGAAATCAGTTTCACGCCGGCATAGGCCAGCAGTACGGATAAAAGCGAGCGGATCACGCGGTCTGGCGTTTTGTGCACCAGGTGCGAGCCCAGCCAGATGCCGGGCAGCGAGCCGGCCAGCAGCTTGACCAGCAAAGGCCAGTCGACCGAGCCGATGGAAGCATGGCCCAGGCCCGCCACCAGCGTCAGCGGCACGGCGTGCGCAATATCGGCCGCCACAATGCGCGGCAGCGGCAGGGTGGGGTAGAGCAGCATCAGCACGATCACGCCGATGGCGCCCGCGCCGACGGAGGTCAGCGTGACCAGCGTGCCGATGACGGCGCCAAACAGGATGGGCAGCGACCGGTGGCGCGCCCGCGTGGCCTGGCCGATGAGTTCGGGTGCGATGGTGGTCGGGGCGGCCTTGCCGCGCAGCACCTTGTAGAAAGTGGCGCCGGCCGTCAGCAGCAGCGCCAGGCCCAGCGTGGTGGTCATGATGCTCTGCGTGGCCGGGTTGGCGGGGCCCATGCGCTGCAACATATAAAGAGTGGCCAGAGCCGCCGGGATGCTGCCCGCGGCGGTTTGCCCAACGATTTTCCAGTCGACCACCCGGGCGCGAGCCAGGCTGACGGTGCCGCCCATTTTGGTGAAAGCCGCAAAAAGCAGGTCGGTGCCGATGGCCAGGTGTGGTTTGACGCCGAAAAAGAAGATCAGCAGCGGCGTCATCAGCGAGCCGCCGCCCACGCCCGTCAGGCCCACCACCAGGCCGACAGCAAACCCGGCAAATACAAAGGCAAAGTCATGCATAGCCGGAAAATGTAAGTGTGCTGCTTATAAAAACAAACTACACATTTGTTCGACCGTTATCCGGATAAGCTTATTCGCCTGATTTCATGCGGGTTTGCGGGGGATTTGGTGTTAAGTCTGCTTAAGGCTTGTGCCTGCTGCGCACAACATCCTCCCCGTATTCACAATGCGCTGGTACAGTCCCTGCTTTTCCCGCCTGACGCACTGCGTGCCTGTCAGCCCGGTGGACCGAATCGCTTACTTTCTGGAGAAAACCGTGAAATTTACGAAATCTGCCCTGCTGGGCGGTTTGTTGCTTGCGTCCGCGGCGGGCCTGGCGCTGGCGGAAAGCAGCGCAAAAGCGCCCATCAAGATCGGCGAAATCAACAGCTATTCGACCATTCCCCAATTCACGCAGCCCTACCGCCAGGGCTGGCAATTGGCGGTTGAAGAGATCAATGTCACCGGCGGCTTGCTGGGCCGCAAGGTCGAAGTCATCGCGCGTGACGACGCAGGCAAGCCCGAAGAAGCCTTGCGCCACGCCATCGAGCTGACCTCCAAAGAGAAGGTCGACGTGCTGGCTGGCGGTTTCCTGTCCAACGTCGGGCTGGCGCTGGCCGACCATGCCCAGAAGAACAAACGGGTGTTCATCGCCAGCGAGCCGCTGACCGACGCGCTGATCTGGGACAAGGGCAACCGCTACACCTTCCGCCTGCGCCCCGGTACTTATATGCAGGCGGCCATGCTGGTCGAAGAAGCCGCCAAGATGCCGGCCAAGCGCTGGGCCATCATTGCGCCCAATTACGAATACGGCACCAGCGCCGCCGCGGCCTTCAAGGAGCTGCTCAAGGCCAAACGCCCCGACGTCGAGTTCGTCGGCGAACAGTGGCCCGCACTCGGCAAGCTGGAAGCCGGCACCACGCTGCAGGCCACCATGCAGAGCAAGCCCGACGCGATCTTCAACGTCACCTTCGGCGCCGACCTGGCCAAGCTGGTGCGCGAAGGCAACCAGCGCGGCATTTTCCCGCGCGTGCCTGTGGTGTCGCTGCTTTCGGGTGAGCCTGAATACCTGGATGTGCTGAAAGACGAAACGCCCAAGGGCTGGATCGTCACCGGCTACCCCTGGGACCAGATCGACTCGCGCGAGCACGCCAGCTTTGCCGCCAACTACTACCGCCGCTTCAAGGAATACCCCAAGGTCGGCTCGGTGGTGGGCTACGCCACCATGCAGGCGATTTTTGCGGCAATCAAAAAAGCCAATTCCACCGACAACGAAAAACTGGTGACGGCGCTGCGCGGCCTGAAGTTCTCCACGCCCTTCGGGCCGGCCGAGTTCCGCGCCATCGACCACCAGTCCACCATGGGCGCGTATGTCGGCAAGCTGGACCTGCGCGGCAACAAGGGCACGATGGTGCAGTGGCGCTACGCCGACGGCAAGGCCTATTTGCCGGGCGACGCCTATGTCAAGGCCCGCCGCCCGGCAGAAGCGATGAAGTGACCTTTTGACAACGCGGGTGCTGATTTGATTGGAATGGGCGCGCGGAATCCCCGCATAATCGGGCGCAAATGACGAATACGGGTGGCGAGGCTGTCAAGCGGATTTTTGTAAAAGTGTTCGGGTTCGATGACGTTGAACGTCATGCCCTGAACACCGTGTTCCGCCTTTCTGAAACCCGGCCAACGGGCTATGCACTCTGGACGCCTTCCGCGCCCGAAGACGCCGACCTGGCCCTCATCGACGGCGACAGCTGGGAAGCGGCGCTGGAGCTGGCGAATCCCGCCAACGACCATCTCAAACTCATCTGGATAGGCAGCAACGCGCCCGACCGGGCCATCCTGGTTTTCAGGCGACCCCTGCAGTGGGCCGCCGTGATCGACGGCATGGACAAGCTGCTGGAGCAGGCCGTGCATGGCGCGGCGCCCGATCTCGATCTTGACCTGCTGTCCGAATCCACCGCCTTGCTGGACCTGGACCTCGATGTGGACGCCGAGGCGCCCACCGCGCCGTCGCCGCTCGATACACTGCCGCCCGAGGCCGGCCACGCGCGCGTGCTGGTGGTCGACACCGACCTCGGCGCCCGCCTGTACCTGCGCGCCCGGCTGGCCATGGCCCGCCTGACGCAGGTCGACGAGGCGGCCACCGGCGTCGAGGCGCTCAAGCTCATGCAGGCGCAGCGCTACAAGCTGGTGGTGCTCGACATGGACCTGCCCGACATCGAGCACCGGGAGATGGTCAAACGGGTAGGGGCGGTGCGCCCGGCCCCGGAGTTCCTGATCCTCACCGGCAGCAGGCTGTCGCCCGCCGACGCGGTGCGCGGCTGGTTTGCCGGCGCGCGCGGCAGCCTGCGTAAACCCCTGCATCCCGGAAAACTCAAACGCCTGCTGCGCAGCGTGAACTGAAGGCCCGGCCCCGGCCCGGTTTTGCTATCAATTCAATAGCTGAAAGCCTAGGTGGTAATTGGGCTGGAGGCCGATTTCGCTGAAATTTCGCCGCCTCAGTTTTTTGCGGCCCATTGAGGCGCCAGGCCGTCTGCCAGCCGCTGTTCCACGGCCAGCGGTTCCGCGTGCAGGCGGGCCGCCAGCAGCTCTGCGCACAGCGCGGCAAATGTCAGGCCCCGCGACCCCATGCCGCTGCACACCCAGACACCGGGCGCTTCTGACGCCTGCAGCGGGCCCAGCATGGGCAGGCGGGTCGGCGTGGCGCAGCGCACGCCCGCCCAGTGCTGGGCTTTGCCCGGCCCAAACTGTGGGGCCAGCACGCGCGCCGCGCCCGGCAACAAGTCTTGCAGCTTGCCGAGGTTGTGCAGGCCGTCTTCAGGCTTGATCTCGGCGCGCTCGTTGTCGCGCTCAAAACTCGAACCCATGACCCAGGCCAGGCCGCCTGCCGCTTTATTCATGGGCACAGCCGGCGCCAGGCTGCCATGGCCGTTCACGGGGAAGGGCGGCAGCGCCTCGGCCGTACCGGCTTCATGCGCGCCCCAGGTGACCTGGCCGCGGATGGCCTGCAGCGCCAGACGCTTACTTTCGTCACTGCCTTGAATACCGGCGGCCATCGCGCGGCTGGCATGGCCAGCGGCCAGCACCACCAGTGCGGCTGAGGCCAGTTCGCGGCCTCCGGCATCCAGTACCCGCCATTGATCGGGTGCGGACTGTTCCACGCGGCTGGCAACGCACTGACCCCGCCATTGAATACCTGGCGTGGCCAGCCAGGCGTTGACCAGCTGTGCCGGCCGGACCCATCCGCCACGGGCATGCCATAGCGCCGGCACTTCAGCCGGCAGGCCGCATTGCGCCAGCTGCCCGGCGCTGGCGGGCTGTGTCCAGTCGCTTGCGGCGTCTGCCCAGTCGTGCTGCCAGGCCTCAGGCAGCTTGCGCGGGTGCTCCACGCAGTGTTCCAGCACACCGGTGGCGGCCCAGTCGCTGCCGGCTTGCAACAGCGCACCCGCCTGCTGCAGCGTGGCGCGGATGCCGCTGCGCGACAGGCGCGACAGCGGGTTGTCGTCGGGCGAAACATGCGGCGCCAGCAGGCCGGCCGGCAGGCCCGAGGCGCCCGCGGCGGGCGCCTCCGCCGCATCCAGCACCGTGACTTGCCAGCCGCGGCGCGCCAGGCTGGCCGCCACCGCCGCCCCGGCCAGGCCTGCGCCAATCACCACGCAGGTGGAGGGCGTACGCCGCGCGGGCGGTGGCTGCGCTTTTTTGGGCGCCCAGGCCGGGTTGAACTCGCCCTGCAGGTTGTCGCGCTTGGGTGGGATGCCCGGCACCTTCTTCGCCACAAAGCCGCACTGCGCCAGTGCGTCGCGCACGCTGCGTGCGATCGTCCAGGTGGCGATGCGCGTGCCGCGCCGGCTGCAGCGCGCCACCGCCTTGAAGGTGTGCAGGTCCCAGATGTCGGGGTTGCGCTGCGGGCTGAAGCCGTCCAGGTAGACCGAATCGGCCTCGAACGATTGCTCGCGCAGCATGGCCTTGGCGTCGCCGATGCACAGCGTCAGCAAAACATGGCCGCCCTCAAATACCAGGCGGTGAAAGCCCGGCAGCAGGCCCCACAACTGGTCCCGCAATTGTTCGGCAAAGGGAATCAGTTCGGGGTGGGTTTGCGCGCTGCGAAACACGTCGTCGGCGCTGGCCGGAAACGCTTCGGTCGAGACGAAATGCAGCAGGCGGGGGCGCTGCGGGTCGGCCTTCCAGGCGGCCCAGGTGACGAGGAAATTCAGGCCCAGGCCAAAGCCGGTTTCCAGCACCGTCCATTGCGGCTGGCCGCCCCAGGCTTCTGGCAGGCCGCAGCCTTTGAGGAAAACTTCTTTGGCCTGGTCGAGCCCGCCCAGCTCGCTGCGGTAGCGGTCGCCAAAGCGCGGGCTGAAGGGGCTGCCGCCGGCGGTGCCGTCGTCCAGCCACTCGATGCGCTCGGGCATGCCTTTAGATCAAGGCGTGGGGGTCGTAGGCGGAACGTAGCCCTGGACGGCGTCTGCGCCGTCGCCGAAGAAGTGTTTCTCCATCTGGCGCGCCAGGTACTGGCGGGCGCGGGCGTCGGCCAGGTTCAGGCGGTTTTCATTGACCAGCATGGTTTGCTGCTTCATCCACTCCGCCCAGGCTTCCTTGCTGACTTCTTCCCAGAGGCGCTTGCCCAGCGGGCCGGGGTAGGGCGGGAAGTCCAGGCCTTCGGCTTCTTTACCGAGCTTGATGCAATTGACGAGGCGTGCCATGGCGGGGGTTCTTTCGTGTATCGAGGGGGCTAAAACGGGACCCGAAAAGCGGATCCGGTGAGTTCTAAGGATGATTACAGAATAAAGAACTGAGTTTTTATTCGTTCCAGTTTTCTAAGGCTGCTTCCAGAATCCATTTTGTCTGCATTTACACGCATTTTTCTGGAAAAGAGAGCAACCATGACTTCACGCCGCAACTTTATCAATGTTTCCACCCGCACGGCCACCGCCCTGGGTTTGGGTTTGACGCTGGCAGGGTCACTGCTGACGGCGCAGGCCCAGCCGGCGCCTGTCACGCTGCTCAACGTGTCTTATGACCCGACGCGTGAGCTCTATGTGGAATACAACGCCGCCTTCGCCAAATACTGGAAGGCCAAGACTGGCCAGGAGGTGACGATCAAGCAGTCGCACGGCGGCTCCGGCAAGCAGGCGCGCTCCATCATTGACGGCCTGGACGCCGACGTGGCCACGCTGGCGCTGGCCGGCGACACCGATGCGCTGGTCAAAAACGGCGGTTGGCTGTCGGCCGACTGGCAAAAGAAGCTGCCGCACAACTCGTCCCCCTACACCTCGACCATCGTGCTGGCCGTGCGCCAGGGCAACCCCAAGGGCATCAAGGACTGGGATGACCTGGTCAAGCCCGGCATCACCGTGATCACGCCCAACCCCAAGACCTCGGGCGGCGCCCGCTGGAACTACCTGGCCGCCTGGGAATTCGCCAAGCGCAAATACGGCAGCGACGCCAAGGCCAAGGAGTTTGTCGCCAAGCTGTACGGCAATGTGTCGGTGCTGGACACCGGCGCCCGCGGCTCCACCATCACCTTTGCCCAGCGCGCCCAGGGCGACGTGCTGATTGCCTGGGAAAACGAGGCCTATTTGCTCGAAAAAGAATTCGGCGCCAAGTTTGACGTGGTCGCGCCTTCACTGAGCATCCTGGCCGAGCCCGCCGTCGCCGTGGTCGACAAGAACGTCGACAAAAAGGGCACCCGCGCCATTTCCGAGGAATACCTGAAGTACCTCTACTCGGAAGAAGGCCAGGACATCGCCGGCAAAAACTTCTACCGCCCGGCCGTCTCCCAAAAAGCGATTGCCAAATACGCCAAACAATTCCCCAAGCTGAACCTGTTCACCATCGACCAGGCCTTCGGCGGCTGGGCCAAGGCCGATAAAGAGCATTTCGCCGACGGCGGCTCCTTCGATCAGATTTACACGAAGAAGTAAGCCGCGCGCATCAGAAGTCACACGCATCAGTTCTTTCCAAGTGCCAGCGCGGAACCGGCTTTGCCGGGCCGCAGCTGGCGCCCCTTGAGGGGAGGCGGCCGCAGGCCGCTTCGGGGAGAACTTCATACCTTCAGGGAAAAATTAAATAATGTCTGCGCAACAATCCGTTTTGCTGATTGCCGGCAGCCCGTCCGAGCAGTCGCGCTCGTCGGCGCTGCTGGACTCGATCAGCCACAGGCTGGCCCTTCGCGGCGGCCTGTCGGTTGAGCGGCTCAACATCCGTGAACTACCGGCCCAGGCATTGCTGCTGGCCGAATGGAACCACCCGGCCATCGTCAAGGCGATTGACCAGATCGCGCGGGCCAAGGCCGTTGTGGTGGCTACGCCGGTTTACAAGGCGGCCTACAGCGGCCTGCTCAAGGTGCTGCTCGATCTGCTGCCGCAAAGCGCACTCAAAGAAAAAACCGTGCTGCCGCTGGCCACGGGCGGCAGCCCGCACCACATGCTGGCGCTCGACTACGCCTTGCGCCCGGTGCTGCAGGCGCTGGCCGCCCGCCACATCCTGCCCGGCGTTTACGCCACCGATTCCCAAGTGCCGCAGGCGGCCGACAAGCGTTATGACGTCGGCCCCGAGATCACCGTGCGGCTGGACGACGCGGTGCTCACGCTGCTGGCCGAAACCTTTCGCCAGCCGGCCACCACCGGTTTTGAGCCGGTGCATTTTTCGCGGGTGCGATGTAGCGTTTAACGCCGCGCCAGGCGGCAGGCCTGATTGGCTGTAGCCGCACCAGATATCCCTGAACGCAGATTTTGAAACCGCCTCGCAGGCGGCCGGGGAGAGGCTTTGCCCATGACGGCCCAGCCACCCGGAAGACCACCAAAAAGGACAAGACCATGACCATCGCATCCGACTATCCGTCGAACATTGAACCCAGTTTTTCATCCGGCATTCCAGATCGGCCAAAACACAAGGCGCGCATCTGGTTCGACCTCATCCTGAGCCTAGTACTCGTCGGCCTGCTGGCCGGCGTCATCACCCTGCTGACCCTGCCTGTGGCGCACGCACAAGACAAGGTCGAGTTGCGCATCGGCTACCAGAAGTCCGCAAGCCTCTTTGTGCTGCAAAAAGCCCAGGGCACGCTGGAAAAACGTTTGCAGCCGCTCAACGCCACCGTGAAGTGGGTGGAGTTCCCGGCCGGCCCGCAGCTGCTCGAAGGCCTGAACCTCGGCGCCGTCGACGTGGGCTATGTGGGTGAAGCACCGCCGATTTTTGCGCAGGCCGCGGGTGCCAAATTTGCCTACATCGGCTACGACCCGGCCGCGCCTGAGGCCGAGGCCATCGTGGTGCCCAAAGACTCCACCATCAAGTCCGTGGCCGAGCTCAAGGGCAAAAAAGTCGTGCTTAACAAAGGCAGCAATGTTCACTACCTGCTGGTCAAGCTGCTGGAGAAAAACAAGCTCAAGCTCAGCGACATCCAGGTCGTCTACTTGGCCCCGGCCGATGCACGCGCGGCCTTTGAAAGCAAAAACGTCGACGCCTGGGTGATCTGGGACCCGTTCACCGCCGCCGCTGAAAAAGCCATTGGCGCCCGCGTGTTGGCCGACGGCACCGGCGTGGTCAACAACTACCAGTATTACCTGGCCGAGCGCAACTTCGTGAACAAGAACCCCAAAGTCATCCAGGCGCTGTTTGACGACTCGGTGGAGCGGGGCGTCTGGCTCAAGGCCAACATCAAGAAGGCCGCCGAGCTGATCGCGCCGCTGCAAAGCCTGCCGGTCGATGTGGTGGAGCTCAGCCTCAAGCGTTACGAATTCAACGTCAAGCCGGTGCCGGCCAGCGTGATCGCCGACCAGCAAAAACTGGCCGACACCTTCTTTGAGTTGAAGCTGATCCCCAAGGCCATTGTTGTCAGCGACGCCGCCTACAAGCCGGCCCCCTGATTGCCACTAAAGGAATCACACCATGAACACCATCACACCGCTGCAATTGCGCCGCCGCTTCCTCAAGATCGTCGCCACCACGGCATCGCTGTGGGGCTTGGGCCTCAAGGACGCAAGTGCCCAGTCCGCCGCCGGTAAAACGGAGAAAGCCCCCGAGCAACTGCGCATCGGCTACCAGAAGTCCGCCGTCAACCTCGTCGTGCTCAAGCAAAAAAGCGTGCTCGAAAAGCGCTTTCCCAACACCAAAATCGTCTGGGCCGAGTTTCCCGCCGGGCCGCAGTTGCTCGAAGCACTGGCCGTGGGCAGCCTGGAGTTCGGCCTCACCGGCGATTCGCCGCCCGTGTTTGCGCAGGCCGCCGGCAAAGACCTGGTCTACGTCGGCGTCGAGCCGCCCAAGCCTGACAGCTCGGCCGTCCTGGTGCTGGGCGATTCGCCCATCCGCAGCCTGGCCGACCTCAAGGGCAAAAAGATTGCGCTGCAAAAAGGCTCGAGCGCGCACTACCTGCTGGTGCGCGCGGTCGACAAGGCCGGCCTGAAGTGGGACGACATCCAGCCCATCTACCTGGCGCCTGCCGATGCGCGCGCCGCCTTTGAGCGCAAGAGCGTCGACGCCTGGGCCATCTGGGACCCGTTCTACGCCGCCATTGAACTGGCCATCAAGCCGCGCGTGCTGGCCACCGGCCGTGATCTCTCGAGCAACAACTCGTTCTATCTCGCATCGCGGCCCTTTGCCACCCAGCACGGGCAAACGCTGGCCGCGCTGTTTGAAGAGCTGACACGCGCCGATGCGCTGGTGCAAAGCGACCGCAAGCAGGCCATCAAGCTGGTGTCTGACTTCAGCGGCCTGGATGCCGGTGTGGTGAGCCTTTTTATCCAGCGCCGGCCGGTGTCGCCTGTCGGCCCGCTTAACGCCGCTGCAATCGCCGACCAGCAGCGCGTGGCCGATGCTTTTTTGCGCCTGGGATTGATCCCGCGCGCAGTCAAGGTCGCCGACATAGTCTGGCGGCCGGAAGCCACACAAGTGGCGCGCAACTAACACCACCCACCCATCCACGGCACAACACAGGAGTTTTTCATGCAGGTTTTCTGGTTCATCCCCACCCACGGCGACAGCCGCTACCTCGGCACGGGCGAGGGTGCCCGTGAGGTCAACCACGACTACCTCAAGCAGGTCGCCCAGGCGGCAGACACGCTGGGCTATGAGGGCGTGCTGATTCCCACCGGCCGCTCTTGCGAAGACCCCTGGGTGGTCGCCTCCAGCCTGCTGCCCGTCACCAGGAACCTCAAGTTTCTGGTGGCCGTGCGGCCCGGCCTGCACCAGCCCAGCCTGGCCGCGCGCATGGCCGCCACCTTTGACCGGCTTTCGGGCGGGCGCCTGCTGATCAACCTCGTCACCGGTGGCGACCAGACCGAGCTGGAAGGCGATGGCGTTTACCTCGACCATGCACAGCGCTATGAACAATCGGCCGAGTTCATCCGCATCTGGCGCGAGATCATTGCGCGCAGCCATACGGGCGAAAGCTACGACTACAAAGGCCAGCACCTGAGCGTGAAGGGCGCCAAGCTGCTTTACCCCTCGGTGCAAAAACCGTATCCGCCGGTGTACTTCGGCGGCTCCTCGGCTGCCGCGCACGACCTGGCTGCCGAGCAGGTCGACACCTACCTGACTTGGGGAGAGCCCCCCGCCGAAGTCGCCAAAAAAGTCGCCGATGTACGGGCACGCGCCGCCAAGCACGGCCGCACCGTCAGGTTCGGCATCCGTCTGCACGTCATCGTGCGCGAGACCGACGACGAGGCATGGCGCGCCGCCGAAAGCCTGATCAGCAAGCTGGACGACGACACCGTGGGCCGCGCGCAAGCCGCGTTCTCGCGCATGGATTCGGAAGGCCAGCGCCGCATGGCCGCGCTGCATGCGGGTGGTGGCAAACGCACGCGGGCCGAGCTTGAGATCAGCCCTAATCTCTGGGCCGGCGTTGGGCTGGTGCGTGGCGGTGCCGGCACAGCGCTCGTCGGTGACCCGAAAACCGTCGCCGCCCGCATCGAGGAATACGCCGCGCTGGGCCTGGACACCTTTGTGCTCTCGGGCTACCCGCACCTCGAAGAGGCCTACCGCTTTGCCGAGCTGGTGTTCCCGCTGCTGCCGCGCAAGCTGCGCCAGAAGCTCTCTGGCCAGGTTCTGAACGGCCCCTTCGGCGAAGTCGTGGCCAATGAGTATTTGCCGCGCGTTTCGCAAAGCTGAACTCCACTACAACGGAACAAAGGACTTCCCATGACTGAACAGGTTCGTGAACTGCAGGTCACGCCGTTGCCCGATGCGGTCGATGCGCCGGGGCTGGGCTTTTTGCCGCTCGGCAATGTCGGGCCTTCCCAGACTGCGGCCTTTCTGCGCGACATGGGCCAGCGGCTGCTGCCCTGGGTGGTGCCTGTCGGCCTGATCGCGCTCTGGCAGATTGCCTCGTCACTGGGCTGGCTGTCGACGCGGGTCTTGCCCGCGCCTTCCGAAGTCCTCAAGGCCGCGTGGACGCTGGCCGTCTCTGGCGAGCTGTGGACGCATGTGAAGGTCAGCGCCGGGCGAGCGCTGGCGGGCCTGGCCATAGGCGGCGGCCTGGGGCTGGTGTTGGGGCTGCTGACGGGCTCGGTCAGGTTTCTGGAGACCTTGCTGGACTCGACCATCCAGATGGTGCGCAACATCCCCGCGCTGGCGCTGATTCCGCTGGTGATCCTCTGGTTTGGCATTGACGAAACCGCCAAGCTCTTTTTGATCTCGGTGTCGGTCTTCTTCCCGATCTACATCAACACCTTTCACGGCATCCGCAATGTGGATCCGGGCCTGATCGAGATGGGCCGCACCTACGGCCTCACGCGCTGGCAGCTGTACCGCGAGGTCATCCTGCCCGGCGCACTCTCGTCCATCCTCGTGGGCCTGCGTTTTTCGCTGGGGCTGATGTGGGTCATCCTGATCGTGGCGGAGACCATTTCGGCGCAGTCCGGCATCGGCTACCTGACGATGAATGCGCGTGAGTTTTTGCAGACTGACGTGGTGCTGGTCGGCATCCTGCTGTATGCCTTGCTGGGCAAGCTGGCCGACGTGTTTGCGCGGGGCCTGGAGCGCTACTGGCTGCGCTGGCATCCCGGCTATCAATCGGTTGCTGCCTGAGGACGCACTATGAGCATCGAAATCAATCCCCCCAAGACCCGGTTTTCCTCCGTTCGTCCTGAGCTTGTCGAAGGACTTTCCCCGGCTTCGCCCGTTCGCCAGGCTCAGGACCGGCCAAGCTCAGCCCGAACGGATGGGGGCGAACCCAACCGCGGCGTGCGCCTTGAAATCCGCGGTCTGTCCAAACGCTACGGCCAGCGCCAGGTGCTGCAGCACACCGAGCTCGTCATCGAGCCCGGCGAGTTTGTCGCCATCGTCGGCCGCAGCGGCTGCGGCAAATCCACTTTGCTGCGCCTGGTGGCAGGCCTGGAAGCCGCCACGCAAGGCAGCATCCGGCTGGACGGGCAGGACGTGACCGGCCTGCGCGAAGACACCCGCATCATGTTTCAGGATTCGCGGCTCTTGCCATGGCGCCGCGTGATCGACAACGTGGCGCTGGGCCTGGCCCGCGGTGCGCATGCCGCGGCGGCCAATGTGCTGGCGCAGGTCGGTTTGGCGGACCGCCAGCCCGACTGGCCGGCGCGCCTGTCGGGCGGGCAGCGCCAGCGCGTGTCGCTGGCCCGGGCCCTCGTGCACAACCCGCGCCTCTTGCTGCTCGACGAGCCGCTGGGCGCGCTGGACGCACTGACCCGCATCGAGATGCACCAGTTGATTGAGGGCCTGTGGCAGCGCAACGGTTTTACCGCCTTGCTCGTCACGCACGATGTGCAGGAAGCCGTGGCGCTGGCCGACCGCGTGATCCTGATCGAAGACGGCCGCATTGCGCTGGACGAGCGGGTGAACATCGCCCGGCCGCGTGAGCGCAGCGACCCGCTGTTCGGCCAGATCGAAAAGAAGATCCTCGACCGCGTGCTCCAGCAGCCCGGTGACGTTGCCCCTTCCACCGAGCCCGTGTGGCCGGGCACGCCTGCGCATGGCCTGCGCTGGGCGGTCTGAACCCTGCCTTCCAATTTTCAAACCCGTTTTTTAACCAAGCTCCAGGAGAACCCCATGTCCATCCAAGCCATCAATGTCCGCAACCAGTTCCGCGGCAAGGTCAAAGAAATCATCCGCGGCGACGTGGTGTCCGAGCTCGACGTCGAAACGCCCTGGGGCATCGTGACCTCGGTCATCACCACGCGCTCCATCGACCAGCTTGAGCTGGTGGTAGGCAGCGACGTGGTGGCGCTGGTGAAGTCGACTGAAGTGTCGATCGCCAAGCTGTAATTGACGGCCGGCCAGGCTCTGCGGGCTTCAGGAATTTCTTAAGTAAAAAAGGCCTGAAACCCTTTTTCCGTCTGCACTTACAGCTATCAAAAATATAGCAAACCCGGCGAAGCTGCTACTGCAGCTCCACGCCGGCCTTCTTCACCAGCCGGGCGTACTTCACCATCTCCGTGCGAAAGAACTGCGCGGCAGCCTCGGGCGTGCCGGGGTTGATGGTGTTGCCCTGTTTGGCCATGGCTTCCTTCACTTCGGGCGTGGCGTAGGCCGCGGCCACGGCGGCCTGGATGCGCCTGGCTTCGGCCAGCGGCAGCTTGGCCGGGCCGATCACGGCAAACCAGCCTTCGATGTTGTAGTTGGGCAGGCCTTGTTCGGCGATGGTCGGGATCTCGGGCGCGGCCGCCACGCGCGCCGCGCTGCCCACGCCGATGGCGCGCAGTGCGCCGCTCTTCAAATGCGCCTGCACGGAGGGCAGCGACAGCACGCCAATCTCCACCTGGCCGCCAATCAGGTCGGTCACCATGGGGCCCACGCCCTTGTAGGGGATGTGTTTGACCTTGACCTGCGCTTCTTCCATGAACATCTCGGTCGCCAGGTGCAGGATGGTGCCGTTGCCGGACGAGGCGTAGTTGTAGCTGTCCGGCTTGGCCTTGAGCTGCGCGACAAGGTCCTTCACGTTGGTTGCCGACACTTTGGCCGGGTTGACCACCAGCACAAACGGCGTGCTGCCCAGCACGGTGATGGGCGTGATGTCGTTGATCGGGTCAAACGGCAGCGACTTGTAGACGCTGGGGTAGACGACGTGGTTGTTGGACACCACGCTGAGCGTCATGCCGTCCGGTGCTGATTTGACCAGCGCCGAGGTGCCGACGATGCCGCCGGCGCCGGGCTGGTTTTCAATCACCACCGGATGGCCGAGGGTCTTGCCCAGGGCGGCGCCGGCGGCGCGAACAATGGTGTCGACGCCTGAACCTGCGCCCACCGGCAGGATGAAACGCACGGCGCGCTCGCTGGTTTGCGCCAGCAGGCTGAGCGGCGAGCTGATCAGGCCGCTGCCGAGGAGCAGGGCGCCCAGGCCGCGCAGGGTGTGGCGGCGGTTGGTGTGTGTAGGTGCTTGATGTGTTGTGGGGGTCATGCTTGTCTCCGGTTTTATGTTTTTGTTCAGTTCAACTTAGCTCAGGTCAACTCACAACGGCCTGCTGGTGCAGCCGCTCGATTTCGCCTGCACCGTAGCCCAGTTCGGCCAGCAGTTCGGCGGTGTGTTCGCCCAGCGTGGGCGGGTCCAGCCGCACGCCCAGGCGCTGGCCGTCCATGGTGAAGGGGCACAGCGTGGTGCGCGCGGTTTCGCCGGCGCGCGCGCCATCGGGCAGGGTGATCTCGGCCAGCCCGCCGGTGGCCAGCAGGTGCTCGTCGTCGTACAGCTCTTCGGGCCTGCGGATGGGGGCGAACGGCAGGCCGGCTTTTTCAAACAGCGCGGCCAGTTCTTCCGCGCTGCGCAGCGCCAGGCGCTCACGCAGTATCGGCATCAGCGTGGGGCGCTCGGTCACGCGCGCGTTGTTGCTGGCGTAACGCACGTCGCCCCTGAGGTCGTCAAAACCCAGCACCTGGCAGAAGGTGGCCCATTGCCCGTCGCTGACGGCCGCCAGGAAGATCTGCTCGCCGTCTTTGACGGTGAACACGTCGTACACCGCCCAGGCTGAAATACGGTCCGGCATGGGCGCGGCGGGCCGGCCGGTGATGGCGTACTGCAGCATGTGCTGGCCGACCAGGAAGACGTTGTTCTCAAATAAGGCCGACTGCACCTCCATGCCTTTGCCGGTGATGCCGCGCTGGATCAGCGCGCCCATCACCGCGATGGCGCCGAACATGCCTCCCATGATGTCGTTCACGCTGCTGCCGGCGCGCAGCGGGTCGCCGGGCCGGCCTGTCATGTAGGCCAGGCCGCCCATCATCTGCACCACTTCGTCCAGCGCAGTGCGGTGGTCGTACGGGCCGGGCAAAAAGCCTTTGTGGCTGGCGTAGATGAGGCGCGGGTTGGCGGCGCTGAGCGAGGCGTAGTCCAGGCCGTACTTGGCCATGGTGCCGGGCTTGAAGTTTTCGATGACCACGTCGGCGCCGGCGCACAGCTTGCGCGCCACGGCGGCGCCGGCTTCGTCGAGCAGGTTGATGCCCATGCTTTTTTTGTTGCGGTTAAACAGCGGGAAAAAGCCCGCGCCCGCGCCCAGCAGGTGGCGCGTGCGGTCGCCGCCCGTGGGCTCGACCTTGATGACCTCGGCGCCCATGTCGGCCAGCACCATGCCGCAGGTGGGGCCCATGACCATGTGGGTGAATTCCACGACGCGAAGGCCGGCCAGGGGCTGGGGAGGGTTTGGTTTGTCTTGCATGCTTTTTGATCAGGAAAGAGATGTCGCCGGTGTGTTCGTTGATGGATCCGGCCAGTGAAATTTGAACCGTTCGCCCTGAGCCTGTCGAAGGGCTTCGACAAGCTCAGCCCGAACGGATATTGGGTTCAGGGCCAATGGTTCAAGCTTCATCGGATTGGATCAGCGGGTTGCCGTTTGTGCCAGCATGGTTTTGGGCAGGCCCGCACGCCAGAGCGTACCGTGCAGCGTTTCCCCTTGCAGCCACTCAGCCACCTGGGCGCGCAAGGCCATCAGCTTGTCGAAATCAATGCCGGTTTCGATGCCCATGCTGGCAAACATATAAGCCAGGTCTTCGCTGGCCACATTGCCGCTGGCGCCCGGCGCATGCGGGCAGCCGCCTATGCCCGCCAGGCAGGCGTCGAAGCGTGTGATGCCGGTCAGCAGCGCGGCATACACATTGGCCACGCCCATGCCGCGTGTGTCGTGAAAATGCCCGCAGGCCAGCTTGTCGCCCGCCACGGCAAACGCGGCTTCAAAAAGGCTTTGCACCATGGCCGGGTCGGCGTACCCCACCGTGTCGGCCAGGCCCACGCGGTCGGCGCCGGCGTCCAGCACGGCCTGCAACAGGCGCAGCACCTCGGCCGGCTCGACCCGGCCCTGCAGCGTGCAGCCGAAGGCCGTGCTCATGCCGACTTCAATCATGATCTTCGAGCCCGACGCGTCGCGCGCCGCGCGTATGCGGGCTATTTCAGCGACCACTTCGTCGGGCGTCTTGCGCAGGTTGGCCAGGCTGTGCGCGTGGCTGGCCGAGAGCGGCACCAGCATCTGGTGCGCGCCGGACTCGATGGCGCGCTCGGCGCCCTTGAGGTTGGGCACCAGCACCGAGGCCACCAGGCCCGGCAGGGTTCTGGCAAACGCCACCAGCTCGGCAGTGTCTGCCAGCTGCGGCAAGAGGCGCGCCGGCACAAAAGAGCCGACTTCGATTTCGCGCTGGCCGGCGTCATAGGCCTGCTGTATCCACTGCAGCTTGCGGGCCGTCGGCAAGGTGGTGGCAATGCTTTGCAGGCCGTCGCGCAGGCCGACTTCGCGGATGCTGACACGGCGCGGCAGGGTGTTGGGGCTGAATGGGGAGGGTGGGGTCACCGGTCGTCTCCAGGGTTCGGAATTTGGTGGGTTGATGCCTTGCGTGGAGTTTAGAATTTCCTGAAACGTTTGGTTTTTCAATTTTGGAAGCTTTGGTGTTCCATTTAGGAATATCTTAAAGGCCCCAATGACCGCAGGAGGCACGCCATGAGAGAGCTCGACCTGACCACCCTGCGCCTTTTTGCTGCTGTGTGTGACGCACGCAGCATCGCCCGCGCGGCCGAGCAGGCCAACATCGTCGGCTCGGCCGTCAGCAAGCGGCTGGCGCAGCTCGAAGACACCGTCGGCACGCCGCTGCTGCAGCGCCGCCGCCACGGCGTGGAGCCTACGCCCGCCGGCGAAAGCCTGCTGGAACACGCACGCGCCATGCTGGCCAGCGCCGACCAGATCGAGCGCGACATGGGCGCCTATGCGCTGGGCATACGCGGGCAGGTGCGCATCCTGGCCACCGCGTCTGTCATGGCCGAATCGCTGGCCGACGACGTGGCGGCTTTTTTGCAAATCGAAGCGCACCACGACATCCGCGTCACCATGGAAGAGCGCGTCAGCCCCGACGTGATTCGCGGCATCAAGGAGGGCGTGGCCTCGGTCGGCATCTGCTGGGACGCGGCCGACCTGACGGGCCTGCAATCGTGCAGCTACCGCCACGACCACCTGGCCATCGTGGTGCACCCCTCGCACCCGCTGGCCGGCCACGAGACGCTGACCTTCGAGCAGACGCTGGCGCACGAACATGTCAGCCTGCCGGCGCACAGCGCGGTGCAGCTGATGCTGCAGCGCGCCGCGGCGCTCAAAGGCCGGGCCGTGGTGCACCGGGTGATCGTCTCCAACTTCGAGGCGGCGCTGCGTGTGGTGCGCGCCAACCTGGCCATCAGCGTGGTACCGCGCGAGGTGGCCGAGCCCTATGCCCGTACCTACGGCCTGCGCGTGCTGCCGCTGACGGACGAGTGGGCCAAACGCCGCTTTGCCATCTGCTTTCGGGGCGAAGCCGGCCTTTCGGCGGCGGCCAGGCTTCTGGTGCGGCACCTGGCGGCCACTGCGGTGGATTAATGACCGATTTGCTATGAAATCAGGAGCGGGTGGCGCATGTGCAGCAAGGGCTTGAGCCTCATTTGATGCAGAATCGCCAACTTGCGAAATCTGCCGAAACCCCTAAAACCCCAAGGCCGTCTGCGGTGAAGGGGCGGCGCCGCGCTTTTGCGTTAAAATAGGCCTCCAACCCACGGCAGACAAGCGCCACCCGCTATAAAAAATATAGCACCCAGGGCTGATCCAGGCTAGGCCCAAACGGGCCTGGTTGCCGCCGAAAGGCCGGCGTCCTGGGCCCGCAGGCGCTTGATTTTGGGGAAGGAAGCCCCAGATTCACTGCATGAACGCCACCCATCCTCACCCCCACAAAACCGACCTGACGGTCACCCACGTGCTGGCCGAGTTGCTGGAACGGCTGGAGCACAGCGCTGTGCCGGTCGGGCCCGAGCAATACCGCTCCGTGGTGCTGCATTTGCTGGATGAGCTGGGCGACGTCGAGCCGGGGACCGCGCTGGGCGCCTTGCTGGACACCCATCCGGCAGCCGCCGAGCTGTATGAAAACGTCAACTACCAGTACGCGGGCCTGTGCCGCTCAGAACTGGACGCCTCGCTCGCCGCCGAGCTGAAGGCCAAAGAGGCCATTGAAAAGGCCATGAAACCCATCAACCCCCAACTGAAGGAAGACCCCAACCATGGCAAGAGCTGACGCAAAAACCGCCGTACTCGCTGACGGCCTGCGCTACAAGTCCAAGGTATCGGGCTCACCGTTCGCTGCCACCACGTCTTTTGGCGCCGCCACCATGTCGTGCTTCATGTGCGGCAAACACCGTGCCCGCTCCCTGATGGGCACCCGCAAGGTCCTGGGCAAGTCCCAGGCCGTGTGCTCGCCCTCCTGCAAGGCGCTCGACGAAGCGCTTGAGAACGCCGCCAACCAGAGCTGATCAGCCGATCGGCTCACCTACAAAGGCCGCCTTGCGCGGCCTTTGGTCTTTGTTTGCCCCGCAAGGGCCGCAACGCAGGCTTTGCTTACCTTGTCAGCCGGCTGCCGTCTTGATCACCGCACACCCCCGGGCGCATACTGTGTTTGCAAAAACGCACAGCTGAAAGGTGACTTCCATGGCCTCCCTGCCCACGCCGGACCCCATCCTCGAACCTGACGAGGCCATAGACCACATCCGCGGCCGCCAGTCCGCGCCGGTCACCGTCGTCGAATACGGCGACTTCGAATGCCCCTCCTGCTTTCAGGCCCACGCCGCGCTGAAGATCATGCTGCCGCACTTCGACAAACAGCTGCGTTTTGTCTTCAGGCACTTCCCGCTGCGCGAAATACACCCCCACGCCGAGATGGCCGCAGAAGCCGCCGAGGCCGCCGGCGCACAGGGCAAGTTCTGGCCGATGTATGAGTTGCTGTTTGCCCACCAGCAACACCTCAAAGACAAACACTTGCTCGAGTACGCCGAGCAGGTCGGCCTGGACATGGCCCGCTACCAGAATGAGATGAGCGACCACGTCTACCTGCAACGCGTGCAGGAGCACATGCAAAGCGGCCGCCACCTGGGCGTGCGTTCAACGCCGGCGTTTTATGTCAACGGGGTGTTTTGCGATGTGTCGTTTGGCCTGCAGCATCTGCATGAGGCCATCGACAAGGCGCTGGCCGGCCAACAGAGTTAGCCCTTAGCCATCCACCGGCTGCAGCGGCGTTGTCAGCGTCTTCTGCAAAAACGCCAGGTCCAGCCAGCGGCCGAACTTGAACGCCGCCTGTTTGATGGTGCCGCAGTGCTCAAAGCCCAGGCGCTTGTGCAACTCGATGCTGGCGCTGTTGTTCAGGTCAATCGCGCCCACCACGACGTGCATGCCTTGCCCTTCAGCCTTGGTCACAATCGCCTCCAGCAGCTTGCGCCCCAGCCCCTGGCCGCGGCAGCTTTTTTCAACGTAGACCGAGTGCTCCACCGTGTACTTGTACGCCGGGAAGGCACGGAAGGTGCCGTAACTCGCAAAGCCCAGCAGCTTGCCGGCGTCGTCCTCCAGCCCGATCACCGGAAAGTTGTTGGCCCGCTTGGTGGCAAACCAGGTCACCATGCTTTCCGGCGTGCGCGGCTTGTAGTCATACAGCGCTGTTGAGTTGGCAATCGCCTCGTTGAAGATGGCGAGGATCTGGCCGGCGTGGCGTTCTTCGGTGCAGGTGACGGGGTGCATTTTTTTGGGGGGACGATGTGGGAGCTTGCTCTGCCCGCTGGCCTCAGGCACCAGCGGGCGTAGCGCGTGCAGGTATTTTGCCGGGCTTCAGCCCGCCGCAGCCGAGCCGGGCAGGGCGCCCGCCTGCGCGGCATTGCGTGCACGAATGCGCCGCACCTGCAGCGTCCCGCCAATGATGTAGAGCAACAGCAAGACCCCCGTGGCAGCCTTCAACTCGGGTGCGTCGGGATTGGGCAGCAGCGGCGCCCCCAGCGGCAGGCGGGTCGATGTCTCGGTAATTGCCGGGATCATGTGGAAGACAAAGGTGATCGAGTAGCTCAGCGTTTCGACATAGGCAGAGGCGCGGCCCAGCACCTTGGTGTTGCCTGCCACCCAGGCAATGCCCAGCACCAGCAGCGTGATGATGCCCAGCGCATGCGGCTTGCCGAAGCCGCCATGCTGGAAGATGCCGAAGCCCGTGAGGCAGGTGAAGATGGTGGTCCAGATATAGACCTTGCCCAGCGTGGACGCGGCGATGATTTCCTTGTCGCGAAAAAAGGCAATGAGGGCGGCCGCGACGGCCACCAGGCTGATGGCGGTGTGGATCACACCCAGGTACGTTAAACCGTAGATCATCGGAATCTCCTTATGCCCTGTGACGCCAGGGCCGTGGGGTTGTTGTTGAAGCTGGCGTCCATCCCAAGCAAACGCCATGCCGCGCCGATTGTGGCCCGCACGGCCGGTTTCGGCTACCGTCCTGGGGGGTAAGGGCGGCTACGGCCCGATAATCGGTAGAACATCGTTGCAACAGCGTGCAAAAGCTCTAAACCAAAGTACTCATGAAAAAAACATTCCAGCTCAAAGTCGAAGGCAAGAACCGCGAGCGCCTGCTCGAAGCCGCCAAACACGACATCCGCAAATACTTCAAGCGCGAACGCGCCAAGGCTTTGCCCAAGGGCGTGGACTTCTGGGACTTCGACTGCAAATCCGGCTACAGCCAGGACTCGGCCACCGCGGTGCCCGAGGCCGGTCTCATCAAGTCGATTGACGAGATCGTCAAAGACGGCGGCGAGCAGTTTTATGTCGAGGTACTGGCCAAGGCGGGCGTGAAAGCGCCCCGGCCCCAAGGTGACGGTGACGACGGCTTTGATGACGGCGAATAAGGCATGCGCAAACTCCTGGCGCTACTTTTGATGACAACCTCCATGACCCTTCACGCCGGCAACTTCTTTCCGCCCGACTACAAGACCTTTCCGTTTAAAGAAGGCGACCTCCTGGCCAGCCAGCGCGCCGATGGAAAATTTTCCGTCAACAAGGTTTTGAAGATTGACCGCGTGGCGCTGAAGAAGGGCGAATCCATCAACATACAGGGACAGTCTTTTGCGGCCACCGAAGACGACTTCCTGCTGGTTGTCGGCTGCTCTTACGGCGCGGCAGAATTCAAGACGATCGAAGAGGCCCGCGCAGCGGCAGCCAGCGGCAAATGGACCGTCCAGCTCGGCCATGCACCCAACCGCGCACCCGGCGCGGCAGCGGGCCAAACCCGCATCGGGCATGCCGCAGTGACAGAAAGCGAATTGGCCGGCTACCGCGAGTGGCGAGCCGCGTTCGACAAAGGCCAGGCAGGTGTTTTCTAAAGCGCTTTCGCCCGGCCGGCTGTTGCGGCATGCAACGCATGGATAGAGATACCGAGGCCTTTCAAGGCCCGTTTTCCGGCACCATCCAGCAAGGCGACATATTCTGGATAGAAGCCGACCCCTCACGCGGCGCCATCCCCGGCTCCCCGCATCCCCACGTCGTCGTGCAAGACGATCTGTTTAACCGCTCACGCATCAGCACCGTGGTGGTTTGCGCACTCACCTCCAACCTCCATCGCGCCACCGAGCCGGGCAATGTCCTGCTCGAGCCCGGCGAAGGCAGCCTGGAAAAGCAGAGCGTGGTGGTCGTCTCCCAGGTATCCAGCGTCTACAAGACGCGCTTGGGCCAACACATCGGCACGCTATCGGCCGAACGGGTTCAACAAATATTGGCCGGAATGCGTTTTCTCCAAACATCGTTTCATCGCCGCTGACTTCAACGCGCGATTCTTACGGAACGCGGCGCATTGCGGCCCATCGCCAGGTTTTCGTGGGTGCTCATCCACGCCAAAGAATGATTGAACGAATGGGCCTCCAGCCCAATAACTGTATTGGCTCGTAGCTATTGATTTGATAGCGAACTTTGACGGCCACTGGCGAGGGTTGACGGATCAATAACCACATGGTTATGATTTGGGCATGCAAACAGTCGCGAATGTCGTTTCAAACCAGGTTTCGGACGAAATCTTCAAGGCCCTGGCCGACCCCACCCGCCGGGCGATCTTTGAACGCCTGGCCCGCGACGGGGCGCAGACCGTGCGCGCCTTGACCGACCAGGCCGGCGTGTCTCAACCCGCCGTGTCCAAACACCTGCGTGTCCTGAAGCAGGCGCAGCTGGTCATCGACAGGCCCGAAGGCCGCGAGACGCATTACAGCGCCCAGCCGCTGGCGCTCTCGGCCCTGCGCGACTGGGTCAGCTTTTACGGCGCCTTCTGGAACGACCGCATCGACGATCTCGAATCACTTTTAAAAAGGATGGACCAATGAGCACTCACCTTGCCACCGAAACCCGCTCCGTCGTCATCGAGCGCGAAATCGCCTATCCGCCCGAAAAGATCTGGCGCGCACTCACGCAGCCGCACCTCATCCAGGAGTGGCTGATGAAAAACGACTTCAAGCCCAGCGTGGACCACCGCTTCAAGCTGACCGCAGATTGGGGCGCTGTCGAATGCCAGGTGCTGGTGGTTGAGCCGAATCAGACGCTGTCTTACACCTGGGCCGCCTACGGCCTTGAGAGCATCGTCACCTGGACGCTCACCCCCGCGGGCACCGGTACGCACCTGCGCATGGAGCAGTCAGGCTTCAAACCAGAGCAAGAGCAGGCTTACCAAGGCGCCAAACACGGCTGGCAGCAGTTCTTTGCCAACCTGGAGAAAGTGCTGGTGCGGGCGGATTGACCACCTGACGGCACTCTTCAAAGCGAGAGGCAGCAATGAACGCAACGCCCAAAAAGACAAGCGCGACGGCAGCGAAGAGCGCCAAGCCGGCCCCCAAACCGGCGTTGCTGTCAGGCGGCAACCCGCAGATCCCAAAAGGCGAGGGCGACGCCCCCGTGCAGGCCTATATCGCCGCCATGCCCGGCTGGAAGCGCGATGTGGGACGTAGTCTCGACGCCCTCATCGTGCGCACCGTGCCCGGCGTACACAAGGCCGTCAAATGGAACTCGCCGTTTTACGGCGTGAAAGAAGAAGGGAAGGGCGAGGGCTGGTTCCTCAGCTTCCATTGCTTTAACAAGTACATCAAGGTCGCCTTCTTTCGCGGCCTGTCGCTAAAGCCCGTGCCGCCCGTCGAGTCCAAAAGCCAGGACACGCGCTACTTCCACATCCATGAGGGCGAGCCGCTGGACGAAGCGCAGTTAGCCGCCTGGGTCAGGCAGGCCAGCCAGTTGCCGCTTGAAAAGATGTGAGCCGTATCAACACGAACAACACGTAGAAAGGAAAAACACCATGCCCAAAACCACCGCGACCAAACCACCCGCAGCCACGAGCAAAAAAGCTGCGACAGAAAGCAGCGTTCCAGCCTCCCAGCTGATCGACGAAAAAATCGCAAGCCTGAACGACTGGCGCGGCGAAACCCTCGCCAGGCTCCGAGCCATCGTCAAGCAGGCCGTCCCCGGCGTGGTCGAAGAATGGAAGTGGAGCGTCCCGGTCTGGTCCCACAACGGCATCATCTGCACCGGCGAGACCTACAAGGCGGCTGTGAAGATGACCTTTGCCAAAGGCGCGAAGGTCGACGACCCCTCAGGTCTTTTCAACTCCAGCCTCGAAGGCAACACGCGGCGTGCGATTGATTTTCATGAGGGGGATGAGGTTGATGAGAAGGCTTTGAAGGCGCTGGTGCGGGCGGCTGCGACGCTGAACAAGACGTAGCCCTTCAATTTTTACCGCCCCCAAAGGTCTCGGTCGGCGAGCATGCGGCAAAATCGATGCATGCCCACCCTTCTCCCAAAGCAGGCGTTCATCCCCCGTTCCATCGCCAACGAGAACGAGCGCCGCCAGTTCGCTGAGAAACGCGACCGGCTGTTCGCACTCTGCACGGAGCCGGAACAGTGCTGCCTGCTCGCCCTCGCCGACTGGTACGAGTCGCATTGGCACCGGTTGATCGCCCAACCCAATATCTTTGCAACCTGCATGGGAGCCTCCTTCGGGCTGCGCTACCAGTGGATGCCCGGCCCCAAACAGCACCCGCTGCTCGTCGCGTGGATTCAGGCTATGGCGGTGGTCGGACGTGGCATCAACGCCGTGGAGAACCGCATTGGCGCCTGGTCGCAGTGGCGTGGCATCGCGTTCCTGCGCTCGTCCGTGCAGCCGGGGAACGACGATGTATTGCTAGGGGTCGTGGACTTCCTGCGCGTGTTGCCGCTTCAGGTGGGGGTGTCCTGGGGCAAGAGGTCACTCCAGGATCGCCTGGCGGCCTTGACGACGAGCTGCATGGCGAGCCCACGGGTCTCGGCGCGCCGGCGCATGGATGCAGCCATGCGCTGCATCGATCGAAACTACGAACCCAAGAACTACACACTGCCTGACGGCACCAATCATCTGCGCAAGCAATGCTGGCCACTGTTGCTGGAGTTGACGCAGGAGGACATGCAGGCGGCCCTGCACATCGTCGACGAACAGAAGGCGCGCCACGGCAAGGCGAATGGCTTCAGCACGTTGGACCTGCACGAGGCACCCGAGCTCGCCTACCACCTGGCCCGGGCTCTGCGGCCGCACCGGTCTGCGTTCGCGGCGGTGCTGCTGCGCGAATCGATTCAGTATTCGTCGTTCCAGCGCTCCCGGCTCACGGGCGAGCCAGCGGCAGTACTCGACCGGGTGATGGACGCGTCTTGCCGACTGCTAGCGGATTGGATCGCGCCCGATCTGGGCATGTCCGAAGACGAGGTGCTGCAATCCATCCACCAGCTGCTCTGGTATGGCAACCCCGCGGACGCCTACTGGGCCACCCTGCCCGCACGAGCTTTGGAACTGGTGCGCCGGCTGCCCGAACGCGACCTCGATCGCCGCTTGCGTGTGAGCGCGCAAATCGCGTTCTACGGGGAGGCGACCGATCCCGCTGCGGCGAAAGAGGCGCACACACTCTTTAACGAATGGATCACGCTGGAGCTGGATCGCGTGCAATTGATGGAACGGGACCGCGAACGGGACCAAGACGATCTGTTCTCCACCGTCGGCCATGCTGTCTGGGAGATGAGCCGGTCGCTAGAGATACTGGAGGACAAGCAGGGCAGCATGCGCAACCGCCACATTGCTGCAGCGCCGGACCATCGGCTCATGCGCACTTTCGAGATGCGCCTGGAACCCTTCGTCCAGAGATTGCTTTCACAAGAACCTGCCGTGGCCCTTCATCAGCTAGGGCGCATCGCCGCGTACATTCACCACGAGGGCCTGTTCCGCAAGTACCACGCCCTGTTCCGGGAGCAGTTCACCCAGCGCGCACCCCTGTTCCCCGAGGATGCGGGGCGTGCCCTGAAGACTGTGATCAAGTCCTGCGGTTACAGCCAGTCCGACGATGAGGTTTACCGTAAGGCCGTCTGTAAGGAAACCTTCGAGGCCATGCTGCCCTTGCTGGAGTCGATCTCGCCCGAGGCCGCCGCGCACGCGCGCACAGGCATTGGCTGGAGCCCGCGTGGCGACATTTGAGACCGGCGTTGCGGGACGGCGCAGCCGCGCAATTCAACCCTCGGCAAGGAGCCAGTGGATAGGCGCTGCAAGGAGAGGATAAAAGACGTAGGAAAGGTCGGTATCACCGCCTGACGTGCATATGCGTAGGGAAGCGCAGCCGGCGATGGCGAATCCACTGGCAACAGTGGTACCTATCGTGACAAGAAAAGCAATCCCGAAAGCGCCGCTTTTTCCCGTGTTGATTTTCTGACGCCTGTTCTTGCGACCCATTAATGAGGCGATGACAGCGCCGGCCAGCACCACACAGAAAACTAGAATTAATTTAGTCATCGCGCACTCTCTCAACTGTCTGTCTGTCCTTGCGCAGCCCGCAACTTATCTTTCTTGCTAGGCCGCTTCCCCTTGATCCCACCAGTCCTCGCAGGATCAGCCGGATTCGGCGCCAGCACCTCCACAGGCTCAAACCCCACGACCTGCTCACGCGCTACCTTGATGCCCTGACGTTTCTCGATGAGGCGGAAATGCGCCTCGGTCGCCGCGCTCACAAAACTCACCGCCAAACCCGATTCACCAGCCCGCCCGGTGCGGCCTATGCGGTGGGTGTAGTCGGTGGCTGAGCGCGGCAGGTCGTAGTTCACGACTACGGGCATTTGCGCGATGTCGATGCCGCGGGCGGCGACGTCTGTGGCTACCACCACTTGCACGGCCTTGATCTTGAAGTCTTGCAGGACCTGGGTGCGTTTGCCCTGGCTGAGTTCGCCGTGGAAGGGTTCTGCTTCTATGTCTGCTTTGCGGAGTTTGTCGGCGACGATTTCGGCGGCGTGTTTGGTGGCGACGAAGACTAAAACCCGTGCCCATTTCTCGGTCTGCACCAGGTGGCGCAGCAACTGGGTGCGGCGGGGTGCGTCTACTTCGATGGCGCGTTGGGTGATGTCGGGGATGGCTTGCTCTACGGGTGCGACTTCTACGCGCAGCGGGTTGCGCAGCAGGCTTGAGGCCAGGGCTTCGATGGCGGGCGGGAAGGTGGCTGAGAAAAACAGGGTTTGGCGCTTGGTTGGCAGCAGGGCCAGGATGCGGTTGAGTTCTTCGCCAAAGCCGAGATCCAGCAGACGGTCGGCTTCGTCGAGGACCAGGGTGCCGGTGTGGGTCAGCGTCAAGGCGTTGTGGTCGATCAGGTCTAGCAGGCGGCCGGGTGTGGCGACGACGATGTCGGCGCCGCCGCGCAGGTTCATCATCTGCGGGTTGATGGAGACGCCGCCGAAGACGACTGCGACCTTCACGCGCTGTGGCAAATATTTCGCAAACCCAACAATCGCTTCACCGACCTGCGCGGCCAGCTCACGTGTGGGCACCAGGATGAGCGCGCGCACGGGCCGGTGCTGGCGTTCAGCAGACGCCGGCGCATTGACCAGCTTCTCCAGCAGCGGCAGCGAAAACGCCGCTGTCTTGCCGGAGCCCGTCTGCGCCGAGCCCAGCACGTCGCGCCCTTCCAGAATGGCGGGGATGGCGGCTGACTGGATGGCGGTGGGGGCGGTGTAGCCCTGTTCCTCCATGGCGCGCAAGAGTGCGGGCAGCAGTGCGGGCGAAAAGCCCAGTGAGGAAAATGGCATGGGGTTGGGTGTGGAAGAGGGTGTGAGAGAGGGCGGTTTGCGCGGCCGCTTGAAGCCGCAAGTTTAAGCTTCGGGCCTTTGGCAGCGCCATTCGAGGGCGCCGCACACGTCACGTCCCACGTCGCGTGATTCACCCTGCAAGCAGTTAGCTATCAAAAAAGGAGCTGCAGGCCCAGGTACCGCATGGGCTACAGGCCTTTTTCGCTTAAGAAATTCAGCGAGGCCTCATCGTGCGGGCCGGCCAGCCGGCGCCAGAAACACCAATGCGCACGCCGACGCCCCCAGCGCGCACAGCGCACAACCCAGCACCACCCAGCGAAACGCGTTGATCAGTACCTCAGGCGCCGCTGATTGCACCGGCCCCTGCAGGCCGGCGGCAAACACCACACCGAGAACCGCCACGGCCAGCAGGCCGGCCACGCGCGCGACCGCGTTGTTGATGCCCGAGGCAATGCCGGCGTGGGCGGTCGGCACCGCGTTCATCACGGTGGTGGTGAGCGGCGCGACGGCGATCGTCATGCCCAGGCCCAGCACCACCATGGCCGGGAAGAAGCCCACCCAGTACGACCAGCCCACACCAGGCAAGGCCAGCAGCGCAAAACCGGCAGCGGACACCGCCGGCCCGGCGATCAGCATGTTGCGCGCACCAAAGCGTTCGGTGATTTTGGCCGTGCTGGACGACAGGAAACCCAGCAGCAGCGAAAACGGCAGCAGCGTGGCGCCGGCGGCGGTGGCGGAATAGCTGAAGGCGCCTATCAAGACAAAGGGCAGAAAGAACAGCGCACCGCTGAGCGCAAAGTACAGCAGCAGCGTGAGCAGGTTGGTGCCCACAAAGTCGCGCGACTTAAAAAGGCCCAGCGGCATCATGGGCGCACGCGTGCGGGCCTGCGTGACCACAAACGCCACCAGCAGCGCCGCACCGAGTGCGATAAAGCCCAGCACGGCGCCCGCCTGCCAGCCGCGCTCAGGCGCCAGCGTCAGGCCGTAGGTGAGGGCGCCCAGCCCGCCGGCCACCAGCAGCACGCCCAGCCAGTCGAGCTGCTGCGGCGCGTCCGGGTCGCGGCTGTCGGGCACGGCGTAGAGCGCCAGCCACACCGTGGCCACTGCCATCGGCACATTCAAAAAGAAGATGGACCGCCACGACACCGCATCGACCAGCCAGCCGCCCAGCACCGGCCCGGCCGCGCCGGTGATGGCGGCCCAGGCGGCCCAGGTGCCAATCGCCTTGCCGCGCGCCTCGCCCTCAAACACATTGCCGATGATGGCGAGGCTGGCCGGCACCAGCAGCGCCGCGCCCACGCCTTGCAGCGCGCGTGCGGCAATCAGCGCCAGCGGGCCGGGCGCAAAACCGCAGGCTACCGATGCCGCCGTGAAGATCGCAATGCCGAGGATAAAAATGGTGCGGCGGCCAAAGCGGTCGCCCAGCGAGCCGCCCACCAGCACCAGCGAGCCCAGCGCCAGCAGGTAAGCATTGATGACCCACTGCATGGCCGCCAGCCCGTCGGCCGAGCCGCCCGTCAGGTCGCGCTGGATGGCGGGCAGGGCGATGTTGACCACCGAGCCGTCGATGAACGCCATGGAGGAGCCCAGCACCGTGGCCGCCAGCGCAAAACCGGGGTGCGGTGCGTTGCCGGTTTTCGGGTGCTGGGCGCGGATGATGCCTTCGTCGCAAGGGGCGTGCGGGTTGCCGGGCATGGGGGCTCCTGGTGTGCGGGTGGTATCTGCGGTGAATGGATGCTTGTTTGGTATTTGACAAATAGTCTAACAATGGATAATATTTCCAGATGACTTCAAGCCATGTCCAGGCAGCGCATTGCCCTCCATCCTGCCAGCTTCCCCGCCCCAGCGTGAATCTTCCCGGGAGCCGCCATGCGGGCTGATGCGCAACTGCTGCTGCTCGACAAACAGCAGGTCGAATCCATGCTCTTGCCGGCCGATGTGCTGGAGGCGGTGCGTGAGGCCTTTGTGCTGCACAGCCAGGGCGAGGGACGCGTGTTCCCGGTGGTGCGAGAGGCGCTGTCCACCGGCGGCGTGTTCGGCATCAAGTCGGGCAGTGTGCCGGCGCAGGGCGTGCTGGGCTTCAAGGCCGCAGGCTTTTGGCCGGGCAACCGTGAGCAGGGCGGCGAGCCGCACCAAGCCACCGTCATGCTGATGGACCCGGCCACCGGCCGGCCGCTGTGCGTCATCGACGGCAATGCCATCACCACCCAGCGCACGGGCGCGGCGGGCGGCCTGGGCTTGCAGCAACTGGCGCGGCCGGGCAGCACGCGGCTGTGCGTCTTTGGCGCGGGTGTGCAGGCGCAGGTGCAGCTCAGCTTTGCGCTCAGGTTGATGCCATCGCTGCGCGAGGTGCGCTATGTCACGCATGACGGCAAGCCCAATGCGGCGTTTGAAGCGCGTTTTGCCGGGCAGTGCCGGCTGGCGCATGCGCTTGACGGCAACGCCGCCGTGGCAGACAGTGATGTCGTGATCACCGCCACCCCGGGCGCAGGCCCCTTGTTTGATGTTGCGGCCGTGCAACCCGGCACGCACCTGAACTGCGTGGGCGCAGATACCAAAGACAAGCGCGAATTGCCTGAAGGCCTGCTGGCGCGGGCCCGGCTGTTTGTGGACGACCTCACGCAGGCGCGGCAGATTGGTGAAACGCAATGGGCGCCTGAAACACCTGCCGTTGAACTGGGAGACCTGCTCACCGGCAAGGCCCAGGCGAATCGCCAGCCGGCCGACATCACCGTGTTTGACATGACGGGCCTGGCGCTGCAAGACCTGACCGTCGCGCGCTTTTTGTACACGCGTGCCCTGACGGCCGGCACGGGCCACCGCATGGCCTGGCCCTGGTGAAATTGTTTCAATCGGAGAACCCTCTTGTCTGCCATCCCTGAATCCCTCACAAGCCTCGAAACGCCCGCTGCGCTGATCGACCTGCCGCGCATGCAGCGCAACATCACCCGCATGCAGGCGCGCATGAACGCGCTGGGCGTGCGCTTTCGCCCGCATGTCAAAACCAGCAAGTGCACGCCGGTGGCGCAGGCCCAGCGGGCTGCGGGTGCGCAGGGCATCACGGTGTCGACGCTGAAAGAAGCCGCGCAGTTTTATGCCGATGGTTTTGGCGACATCCTTTATGCCGTCGGCATGGTGGCGACCAAGCTGCCGCAGGCGCTGGCCCTGCGCCGCCAGGGTTGCGATTTAAAAATCATCACCGACAGCGTGGCCTCGGCCGAGGCCATCGCCGCCTTTGGCCGCCAGCACGGCGAGGCCTTCGAGGTCTGGATCGAAATCGACAGCGACGGCCACCGCTCGGGCATCAAGCCCGGTGAGGCCGCCTTGCTGGAGGTGGCGCGCACCCTGCACCAAGGCGGCATGCAACTGGGCGGCGTGATGACGCACGCCGGATCGAGCTACGACCTCAACTCACCCGAAGCGCTGGCGGCCATGGCCGAGCAGGAGCGCGCCGCCTGCGTGCTGGCCGCCGAACGCGTGCGCGCGGCGGGTTTTCCGTGCGCGGTGGTCAGCGTGGGCTCCACGCCCACGGCGCTGTCGGCCGCGCAGCTTGACGGCGTGACGGAAGTTCGCGCCGGCGTGTATGTTTTCTTTGACCTGGTGATGCACAACATCGGTGTGTGCGAGACCTCGGACATCGCGCTGAGCGTGCTCACCACAGTGATCGGCCACCAGGCGGAAAAAGGCTGGGCGATTGTGGATGCCGGCTGGATGGCCATGAGCCGCGACCGCGGCACGCAAAAGCAGCGGCACGACTTCGGCTACGGCCAGGTCTGCAGCACCGATTGCGAAGTGTTGCCCGGCTACGTGCTCAGCGGCGCCAACCAGGAGCACGGCATCCTGTCGCGCGAAGGCGAGGCCGATACGGACATCGCTAC
Organism: Polaromonas sp. SP1; assembly: GCF_003711205.1. Classification (NCBI taxonomy): domain Bacteria; kingdom Pseudomonadati; phylum Pseudomonadota; class Betaproteobacteria; order Burkholderiales; family Comamonadaceae; genus Polaromonas; species Polaromonas sp. SP1. The sequence continues at coordinate 3,368,765 of NZ_CP031013.1, forward strand.
GCGCTTTCCCATCGGCACGCAACTGCGCATCCTGCCCAACCACGCCTGCGCCACCGGCGCGCAGTACCCGGCGTACCACGCGCTGACGGAAGACGGCGAGCTGGCGACCTGGAGCCGGTTGCACGGCTGGTAGATTCCCGGTCGCCTGTTTGCTATTAAAAACATAGCTGAAAGCCAAGACTCCGCCTTGGCTGTGGCTATTATTTCCTTAAACTTTCTGCGATGCCGGATCCGGCAGCGCCCTACCGGCACATGCTGAAGCCGCCGGTCTCCAGGTGAAAGTGGTCGCTGTGCACGGCGTTGTAGTCCGGGCCCAGCACGCCCTTGAAGTACTTGCAGGCGCCGCTGTGGGCGTCTCTCAGCAGCAGCGCTTCGGCACTGGGCGGCGTTGCGGCTTCTTCCTTTGGCCAGTCGCGCAGCACCGTGATGCGTTTGCCGCTGGCCAGCGTGAAGGCGGCAATGTCCAGCGCATTGGCCGTGGCATGGCGGCTGCGTGAGCGGGCCGGCGCATTGGGCGGCGCGCCTTCGCCGCCGTTGATGTTGCGGCAGGCATAACTGCCGAGGTGGTCGATGCCCGCCACAGGCTGGCCCATGTGTAATTGCGCGGCGGGCTGCAAGGCATGCCTTTCCCACATATAGAAGGACAGCGCCATCGGGCAGCTGAGCGACAGCGGCGCGCCGATGCGGACCGCCGCCGTGCGCAGCCGCACCGCATTGCTGAAGCCGCAGCCGTCGCCGGTGACCCGGTCGGGCAGGGTGTCGTACTGCATGCCGGTGCTGGCCAGCGCGGCCAGGCAGCGCGCCGGGTCGCTGCGGGCGCGTGAGAGTTTGTAGCCGGTCAGCAGGTTGGGCTGCGCCGTCACGTCCAGCGGCGCCCAGGGATTGAGGTGGCCGGGTATCTCAAGGACGCCGTTGTAGATGCCCCAGGCGCCGGCGCCCAGCGCACCCCAGATCAGCAATGCCAGCCAGCGGCCCCAGCGAAAGCGCCGGGCGGGCGGTGAGGAAGACGTATCAGTGGAGGGGTCGGGAGCCGGCATGGTCCTTTATAACGCGGGCCCAGCCTGCGGGTGTGCTACTTTCCCGTTCATCCTCAATTCATCGTCTAATGACACAAGCGTCAACTGACCGGAGCTTTCTGATGGCCGACGACCCGACCCGTAACCCAATTTCCGCACCGCCAACCCCGCCCACGCCAGACACCAGCCGCCGGCACCAGATGTTCCCGGTGCTCACCGCGGCGGAGATTGCGCGCATCCAGCGCTTCGGCACGGTGCTGCAGTTCAAAAAAGGCGACAGGCTGTTTGCCGCCGGTGAGCCCGGCCCCGGCATGTTTGTCATCCTCAAGGGCTCGGTCACCATCACCCAGCGCGACGGCCTGGGCCATGTGGTGCCCATCGTCACCCAGGGGCCGGGTGAGTTTCTGGCGGAGGTCGGGCAGCTCTCAGGCGCACCCGCGCTGGTAGACGGCCATGCCGAAGAGGACGTCGACACCTTGTTGGTGCCGCCCGGCCAGCTGCGCGCCCTGATCATTGCCGAAGCCGACCTGGGCGAGCGCCTGGTGCGTGCGCTGATTTTGCGGCGCGTGGCGCTGATCGAAGCCGGCGCCAGCGGCCCGGTGCTGATCGGCCAGCCGCAGTCGGCCGGCGTGATCCGCCTGCAAAGTTTCCTCAACCGCAACGGTGAGCCCAACCACGTCATCGACATCGCCCATGACGCCGGTGCCGCCGCGCTGGCCGAGCAATACGGCGCTGCGGCGACTGACGTGCTGGCCGTCTGCCCCGACGGCTCAGTGCTGCTCAACCCGAGTGAAGACCAGTTGGCGCGCTGCATGGGCATGGTCGACACCGCAGAGCACCCCGAGCTGTTTGACGTGATCGTCGTCGGCGCCGGGCCCGCCGGCCTGGCCACGGCGGTGTATGCGGCCTCCGAAGGTCTGCAGGTGCTGGTGCTGGATTGCCGGGCCTACGGCGGGCAGGCCGGCGCCAGCGCACGCATTGAAAACTACCTGGGCTTTCCCACCGGTATCTCCGGCCAGGCGCTGGCCGGCCGCGCATTTGTGCAGGCGCAAAAGTTCGGTGTCGAGATGCTGATCCCCGCGCAAGCCCAGTCGCTGGATTGCGCACACAAGGCGATCAAGGGCGAGCTGCATTTGAAGCTGACCGACGGCCGCAACCTGCGCGCCAAAACCGTGGTGGTGGCCAGCGGCGCGCGTTACCGCCGGCCCGAGGTGCCGCGGCTGGAGGAGTTCGAAGGCCGCGGCGTCTGGTATTGGGCTTCGGCGCTGGAGGCCAAGATGTGCAGCCAGACCGAAGTCGTGCTGGTGGGCGGTGGCAATTCAGCCGGCCAGGCGGCCGTGTTTTTGTCGCAGCACGCGGCCAAGGTCAACATGCTGGTGCGCGGCCCCAGCCTTGCGGCCAGCATGTCGCGCTACCTCATTGACCGCATTGAAGCGGCGCCCAACATCGAGCTGCGCCCGAACACCGAGGTCGTGCAACTGCACGGCGACGGCGACGCGGGCCTTTCGGCTGTGACTTGGCGGCACCGCAAAAACGGCAGCGAACAGGAAGCCGCCGTGCGCAATGTGTTCCTGTTTGTCGGCGCCGACCCGGAAACCAGCTGGCTCACCAGCTGCGGCGTCGCGATTGATGCGCACGGCTTTGTCATGACAGGCGAGTCCGTCACCTGCAAACACTCCGACTACAAACCCGCCCCGCTGGAGACCAACATCCCCGGCCTGTTTGCCATCGGCGATGTGCGCAGCGGTTCTGTCAAGCGCGTGGGCGGCGCGATAGGCGAGGGCGCTGCTGCGGTGGCGATGATTCACCAACACCTGGCGGCGATGGAACGTGCAGCGGCTGCTGCCTGATTGACGTTTTCTGGAGTTCTCTATGCGTATCAAACCCTGTACCCATGTCCCCGCCGAGATTCATGGCCCGAATTCAAGAGGCTGCGAAGAGTGCCTGAAGATGGGGGATACCTGGATGCACTTGCGGCTCTGCGTGCACTGCGGCCATATCGGCTGCTGCGACGACTCGAAAAACAAACACGCCAGCAAACACCATGCGGCAACAGGCCATGCGGTGATCCAGTCGTTTGAGCCGGGTGAGAGTTGGATGTGGTGCTACGAGCACAAGCTGCAGGTGGGTTAGCCCCAACGTAGTTCATTGAAGTGCTGCTACAACCCCGTTCGGGCTGAGCTTGTCGAAGCCTGTTTGCGCTCTCGCGACCCTTCGCCCCTTCGACAAGCTCAGGACAGGCCAAGCTCAGGGCGAACGGTTGTGCGGGCAGTATTTGGGTTAGCCCGCGCCGTCCGGCTTTTGCGTGGTCTTGGTGAATTCGGTCGAAGCCACCATCACCGGGCTGGATTTGGGGCTGCGCTGCCAATGCTCATCGGCTGCTTTTTGAACAGCCGCCTTGTCGTAAGCGCCTTTCGACAGATCAGCCCACACATGCTCGTAGGCCCGGCACCACGCGTCGTGGGCTTCATTGATCTTCTCTTCGGAGAGCTCCGGCGCTGGTTCTGGCTCGGGGGTGGGGTCGGGTGTCATAAGGTCATCCTAGCCAGCCCGCTGCAGTGAGTCCACGCCGGCAGTCGTTTTGCGGTGTCGGCTTACAAGCGGATGGAACTCACGGGTTTTGGTAGACCTTGTCGCTGTGCGGCGCCGCCACAAACTCCGGCAACTGCTCAGCCCGCGCCGAGAACTCCCGCAAGGCCGGGTAATCCGCCGCATTCACCACCTCGGGAATCATCGCCTGCGTGAAGTGCCACACGATGCCGACGGTGACGCCGTCCTGGCCCATGGTGTCACTGGTCATGGCCAGTGGCTTGCGTTGCAGCTCTGACTCCAGTTCGCCATAGGCCGCCAGCAGCTGGGTGGTCACGCGTGAGACCCAGGGCTGGTGCAGTTTTTCAGCAGGGCGCAGCATGCGTTCATACACAATCTGCACACTTTTTTCACAGGCGGCCAGGGCCAGACCGATGACGCGCAGGGCCTGCTGGCGCTCGGCAATCGTGGCCGGCATCAGGCTTCTGTGGGCCGGGGCCTGGGCGGCCAGCGCCTCGGCGTAGTCGATGATGAGCGTGGAATCCATCAGCACGGTGCCGTCGTCGCAGACAAGGCTGGGGGCCTTGACCACCGGGTTGATGCTGCGGAATTTCTCGAACGTGCTGAACACCGAGACCGACTGGTGTTCAAAGCGCAGGCCGAGCAATTGCAGCGAGATGGCTACGCGGCGGACGTAGGGCGAGTCGAGCATTCCGATGAGTTGCATGGGGGTTCCTTTTGCGGGGCTTGGCGGGTAGCTGTGACATCGTATCAAGGGTGTTGTTCTTGTTTTTTACTGGGCTTTTGTTGAGGACGGCTGGCCGGGGGTTGCCCGGCGGCAACTCACTTTCTTTTGCTTCGCCAAAAGAAAGTAAGCAAAGAAAAGGCGACCCTGGCTCCTGCGTCCCTTCGCTTCGCTACGGGCAACCTGCGGTGCTCAGCCCAGCCGGGGTCAAAAACAACTCGCTTCGCTCAAACAAGTTTTTGCCCTGATCCGTCTGGTCTTCCGCTCCTCGGCGCATCCACAAGGGGCAATCGGGAGCGGGGACCAAAGACAAATACCAATACCAATACCAACAAGGACTGGCCGTGGCAAGTCTTTGTTTCTTCAGGTATTCGGTATTGGTATTCCTGTCTCCACCCCCCTTCTGGATGCGCCGAGGAGCGGAGATTCAGGCGGATCAGGGATCGCGTTGTTTGAGCCGCAGGCGAGTTTAGCGAGACCCCGCCTGAATCGAGCACCGCAGGTTGCCCGTAGTGAAGCGGAGGGACGCAGCCAGCAGGGTCGCCTTTCTTTTGCTTACTTTTGGTGTTTGCGTAACTTCGCTACGCGAAGTGAGCAAACCCCGCGCGCATAGCGCGCCTTTGGCGAGCAAAGAAAACCCGCTTTGCGGTTTCGGTAAAAGTGAGTTGCCGCCAGGCAACCCCCGGCCAGCCGTCCTCATTAACGATAACGCCGTAAAAATCAACAACGGCCTAAATCAAGCGCTTGATCGCCCGCTTGCGCCACACGAGGCGGTAATACGCCGTCTGCAAACCCAGCATCGCCACAAAGGTCACCGGGTAGGCCATCCAGATCCCGTTGATGCCGATGCGGTGGCTCATGAACCAGGCCACGGGAACCTCGATCAAGGCGATGCAGAAAATCGAAATACCCATGGGCACCCAGACCGTGCCGCTGGCGCGCATCACGCCCGACACCACCCCCTGCATGCCGAAGACCACGCTGCTCCACAGCATGATGTGCAGCAGGGTTTGCGACAGCTCGATCACCGGCTCGCTGGTGATGAAAAAGCCCATCAGGTGGCGCGAGAAAAGATAGCCCAGCAACACCAGCACGCCGGTCAGCGCCAGGTTCATCTGCAGGCCGGTGCGCGTGATGGCGCCCAGCTTGTCGGTGCGGCCCGCGCCAATGGCCTGCGCGCCGAGGACGGAGGCGGTGATGGCGATCGAAATCGCCGGGAACTGCACATAGGCCACGACCTGGTTCACCGCGCCGTACGCCGCCGTGGCGCTGGAGCCGTAGCCGTTGACCAGCGAGAGCAGCGCGATCTCGGCCAGCGAGATGACGATGAGCTGCACACCGGTGGGTATGCCGACTTTCAGCACGGTCTTGAGGATGGCCGGGTTCACGCGCAGGTGCCGCCTGAACTCGGCGTCAGGCGCCAGCGGGCTCTTGATGCGGTGCAGGCGCCAGGCCAGCCAGCCGGCCGCGACGATGAAGGACACGATGGTGGCAATGGCGCTGCTGGCCACACCGAGTTGGGGCAAGCCGCCCCAGCCGAGGATGAGCGCAGGCGTCACCACGAGGCCGCAGGCTGTTGAAATGCAGAGCGTGTAGAGCGGCGTCACGGTGTCGCCCACACCGCGCAGCATGGACGTGGACAGCAGGAAGACGAAGAGCGCGGGCATCGCCATCAGCATGATGCGGGCATACAGCGTGGCGTCGGCCAGGATGTCGGGCGGCGTGCCCAGCGCCTTGAGAAGCGGCGCGGTGAAGGCGCCGCCGAAGATCGCCACCAACAGGCCAAAGCCCGCGCCTACCGCCAGCGTGGTGCCGGCAACGGCCTTGACCTTGCTCGTATCGCGAGCCCCCCAGGCCTGGCCGATCAGCACCGACGCGCCTGCGCCCAGCCCGATGGTGAAGGCAATGAAGAAAAACATGATGGGGAAAAAACTGGTCACGGCCGCCAGCGCGCCCACGCCAATCATCTGCCCGATGTAGATGTTGTTGATGGTGCCCGAGAGCGACTGCAGGATGTTGGCCAGCAGCATCGGGCCGAGGAAGGCCGCGAAGGTCTTCCACATCGGCACGCTGTCGCTCAGGGCTTTGGGCGCGATCGGTTTCATTCGGCGCTCCAGCTGGCGGCGGCAAGTTTGGCCAGTTGGATGCGCACATCTTCAGGCCAGGGCGCGACCAGGTTGTCGAACCGGGCTTTGTCGCCGGCAAACAGCGCACGCGTGGCTTCTTCAAAGCCGGCAAAATCGCCCGCCATTTCGCTCATGAAGCGGTAGGCGTTCTCGCGCGAGGCGCGCACGCTGACACGGCCTTCGCTCGCCTTGCGGGATTCGTCGACCAAACGGCGCAAGGTGACGGAGGCGCCGCCCGGCTGGCTGCCCAGCCATTCCCAGTGGCGCGGTAGCAGGGTGACTTCACGCGCGACCACGCCGAGTTTGGGGCGGCCCACCGGGCGCGGTGCAGCCGCTTCTTCGGCCGGGGCGGGTGAGGCGGGTGAGGGCGCCGGCTCCGCTTCGGGGCGCAGGTCCAGGTCGATGCGCTCGCCGGTGGTGTCGTTGAAAACGCGGATCAGCGTTTCTTCGGTGGTGAACAACTTGCGCAGCGCGTGCACGACCTGCGTGCGGTCGCCGGCGGCGACTTGCCGGAAGCCTGCAAAGGCAACCAGGCGCGGAGAACTGTCGGGTGATGAAAGAGATGACATGGAGAGGGACTCGTGAAAGGCTTTAAAAGGCTGTTAAAAGGCTCAACAGGAAGGCAAAACGGAAGCAAAAGTGGATTAATTAAATCCGGGTGAATTAATTCTATAACACCCGGATATAAATTGTCCAGAAGAATTTTAGCCGGGTTAAATTGCACGGTATTCTTGTTCTATATCCGAAATCAATCTAATTACCTTATTTAATATTCTTTTGAGTTTGAGGTTTAAGCCTTTACATTCCCTACCTGTTCAAAAAGAGCCGGCACTTTCCACAAGAAAGAAGGGCGGCAGAAAAAAAGGTCAGCGGATTTTCATGATCGAGCTCAAGGGTATTTTTCAAACCTACAAGGGTCCCACGGGCCCGGTCCAGGCGCTCCGGGGTGTGGACCTTCATATCCAGCCGGGCGAGGTCTACGGCATCATCGGCCGCAGCGGCGCAGGCAAAAGCTCGCTGGTGCGCGTCATCAACCTGCTGAACCGGCCCACCGAAGGCCAGGTGCTGGTGGGCGGGCGTGAGCTGACTTCGCTGAACGGCGACGCCCTGCGTGTGGCGCGCCGCGACATCGGCATCATCTTCCAGCACTTCAATTTGCTGTCGTCCCGCACGGTGTACGGCAACGTAGCCTTGCCGCTTGAGATCGCCGGCTTGTCCGCGGACGAGATCAAGGCCCGCGTGGGCCCGCTGCTGGAGCTGGTCGGCCTGAGCGCCCTGGCTGACCGCTACCCGGCGCAGATCAGCGGCGGGCAAAAGCAGCGCGTCGGCATTGCGCGCGCCCTGGCCAACCGGCCCAAGGTGCTGCTGTCGGATGAGGCCACTTCGGCGCTGGACCCGGAAACCACACGCTCCATCCTCGGCCTGCTGCGGCAGATCAACAAGGAATTTGGCCTGACCATCGTGCTGATCACGCACCAGATGCAGGTCATCAAGCAGGTGGCCGACCGCGTGGCGGTGATTGACGCAGGGCGCATCGTTGAAAGCGGGCCGGTGATCGATGTCTTCACCCGCCCGCAGCATGAAACCACCCGCAGCCTGATCGCTGAGATCGTGCCGCAAGACTTGCCCGACAGCGTGCTGGCGCGCATCCGCACGCTGATGAGCGCAGAGCACGCCGAAGAAGGGCAGTTGCTGCGCCTGGCGTTTGCGGGTGACGAATCGGATCGGCCGCTGCTGTCGGACGTGATTCGCCGCTTCGGCATTGACCTTTCCATCGTGCACGGCCAGGTGGACGAAATCCAGGGCAAGCCCTTCGGCTCGCTCGCGGTGTTTGCGCGCGGCGCGCGTGAGCAGCTCAACGCAGCCGTGGCGCACCTGCGCGGCGCGGGTGTGCATGTCGACCAGGTCGGCGCGGATTTGCCTGGAGGCGGTGCGCCGCGCCGGGCCGCCCCAAGCAAGCACAGCCCCCTCGGGGGGCAGCGCATTACACAAAGTGAAAAGCGTGGGGGCTCGTTAATTCATGTTCAGTAATTTCTCGCAAGCATTGCTCGAGCTCTTTGTCAGCTCGCTGTGGGAGACCATCGTCATGGTCGGCATCTCGGGCCTGGTGGGCGCGCTCATCGGCATCCCGCTGGGCGTGTTTTTGCGCCTGACGGACCAAGGCGGCGTGCTGCAGAACGCGGCCACGAATCGCGTAGTGGGCGGCATTGTGAATGCGGTGCGCTCCACGCCTTTCATCATTTTGCTGGTGGCCATCATTCCGTTGACGCGTTTTCTCACGGGCTCGTCCATCGGCACGGCGGCGGCGGTGGTACCGCTCACGATTGCGGCGGCGCCCTTTATTGCGCGGCTGGTGGAAACGTCCTTGCGTGAAGTCGACCACGGGTTGATCGAAGCCGCTTTGGCCATGGGCGCGACCACGCGGCAGATCGTACTCAAGGTCTTGCTGCCCGAAGCGCTGCCCGGCATCGTTGCCGGCCTGACCATCACTTTTGTGAGCCTCACCGGTTACTCCGCCATGGCTGGCGCGATCGGCGGCGGCGGCCTGGGCGACCTGGGCATCCGCTACGGCTACCAGCGCTTTTTGCCGGAGGTCATGCTGGCCGTGGTGCTGGTGCTGATCCTGTTTGTGCAGGCGGTGCAAAGCCTGGGCGACTGGGCTGTGCGCAGGCTGAGCCACAAGTGAGGCCGCCCATGAACACCCTGCAGATTTGGCAGATCGGCACGCGATGTTGAGCTTGCTATTGTTTTGATAGCTGCTTACCCATATAGCCATTGGGCTAGAGCCTTATTTTCCTTAAATTTCTTTCTGCGACCGCAAGGCCGCATTCACTTTATCCTCTTCTTCACAAGGCAACACCATGAACAAACGCACTCTTATCAAGTCCGCCGCCGCGCTCGCGCTGGCCGTATCGCTGCCGGCCGCCGTGCTCGCGCAAGACAAGCCGCTGAAGATCGGCGTCACCGCCGGCCCGCACGCCCAGATTTTTGAGCAGGTCAAAAAGATCGCCGAAAAAGACGGCCTCAAAATCCAGATCGTGGAGTTCAGCGACTACATCCAGCCCAACGCCGCGCTTGCCGCCGGCGACCTGGACGGCAACAGTTACCAGCACAAGCCTTTCCTCGACCAGCAGGTCAAAGACCGCGGCTACAAGATCGTCAACGTCGGCTACACCGTCAACTTCCCGATCGGCCTCTATTCCAAAAAGGTCAAGAGCCTGGCCGAGCTGAAAGAAGGCGCGCGCTTCGGCATCCCGAACGACCCGACCAACGGCGGCCGCGTGCTGCTGGTGCTGCAGGACAAGGGCCTGATCAAGCTCAAGCCCGAGGCAGGCCTCAAGGCCACGCCGCTGGACGTGATCGAGAACCCCAAGAAGCTCAAGTTTGTGGAGCTCGACGCCGCCCAGCTGCCGCGCTCGCTGGACGACCTGGACGCCTCGGCCGTCAACACCAACTACGCGCTGTCCGCCGGCCTGAACCCCAAGGACGCCATCGCCCAGGAAGCGGCCAAGTCGCCGTACGTCAACCTGCTGGCCGTGCGTGAGCAAGACAAAGACAAGCCATGGGTGGCCAAGCTGGTGAAGGCCTACCACTCGGAAGAAATCCGCAAGTACGTGCAGGCCGAGTTCAAGGGCGCGGTGCTGGCCGGGTTCTAGTCCTGGCTTGTAAAAAGCCGGCGCAGGTAAGGGGCGGTACGGCTGTCAGCAGCCTTGCAGACATCGGCGGGCGGCCCTTGTGCCACGATGCGCCCGCCTTCCTCGCCGGCCCCTGGCCCCACGTCGATGATCCAGTCGGCTGCGGCCACCACGCGCAACTCGTGCTCCACCACGATCACGGTGTTTCCGGCGTCGACCAGGCCCTGCAGCTGCGCCATCAGTTTGTCGACATCGGCGGGGTGCAGGCCGGTGGTGGGTTCGTCCAGTACATAGAGCGCGTCGCCGCGCTGGGCGCGTTGAAGTTCAGTCGCCAGCTTGATGCGCTGGGCTTCGCCGCCTGAGAGTTCTGTGGCGGGCTGGCCCAGCCGCAGGTAACCCAGGCCGATGTCGCGCAGCAAGGCCAGCGGCTTGAGCACGGCGGACTCATCGGCAAAAAACACGCAGGCTTCTTCAACCGTCATCTGCAGCACTTCGGCGATGTTCTTGCCCTCCCACGTCACCTTCAGTGTCTGCTCGTTGTAGCGAGCGCCATGGCAGGTGGGGCAGGGCGCGTACACGCTGGGCATGAAGAGCATCTCCACGCTGACGAAGCCTTCGCCTTCGCAGGTGTCGCAGCGGCCCTTGGCCACGTTGAAGGAGAAGCGGCCTGCGTCATAACGTTTTGCGCGGGCGGCTTTGGAGGCCGCGAACAGTTTACGCACGTGGTCAAAGAGGCCGGTGTAGGTCGCCAGGTTGGAGCGTGGTGTGCGGCCAATGGGTTTTTGGTCGACCCGCACCAGCCGGCGAATGCCTTCCATGCCGGTGTGCAGGTGCCCGCGCGTGATGGCGGCGACGCTGGGCCCTGGTTCGTCGCTGTCGTCCTCCGCGTTTTCGGGCTCGTGGCCCAGGTGTCCGCCCACCAGCTCGACCAGCGCCTGGCTGACCAGGCTGGATTTGCCTGATCCCGACACCCCCGTGACTGCCGTCAGCACGCCCAGCGGGAAGCGTGCGTCCAGTCCGTGCAGGTTGTTGCGGGTGATGCCGCGCAGCTCGAGCCATCCTTTGGGCGATCGCGGCGTGCGGGCCTGCGCCGACGCATCCGCAAACAGGTAACGCGCAGTCTGCGAGTCCGAATGGCCTTTCAGCCCTTGCGGTGGCCCGCTGTAGAGAATGTGCCCGCCATGTTCGCCGGCCAAGGGGCCCACATCCACCAGCCAGTCGGCTCGCCGCATCATGTCCAGGTCATGCTCGACCACAAACAGGGAGTTGCCGGAGCCCTTGAGCTGGTCCAGCGCGATCAGCAGCGCTTCGCTGTCGGCGGGGTGCAACCCGGCCGAAGGCTCGTCGAGCACATAGACCACGCCGAAGAGGTTGGAGCGAATCTGCGTGGCCAGCCGCAGGCGCTGTAGCTCACCGGGGGAAAGGGTTGGTGTGCTGCGGTCCAGCGACAGGTATCCCAGACCCAGCTCGCGCAGGGTGCTGACGCGGGTCAAAAGGTCTTGGGCAATGCGTTGGGCGGCAATGCGTTTTTCTTCTGACAGATTGGGTGTGCGCCGCACGTCGCTGGAGGCTGCGTGCGCCGAACCGCCCGAAGCCACGCGGCGGGCGGTGTCTTTTTGGGAGGCCTCACGGCTCAAGCTGGCCTGGGCTGACTTGGCCTTGGCCTCTGCCTGGTCAAAACGCCCGTCCGCCGCAGCCTGCAACACATCGGCCAGGCGATTGAGCGGCATCTGTGAGAAGGCGCCGATGTCCATGCCGGCGAAAGTGACCGACAGCGATTCGCGCTTGAGGCGTTTGCCCTCGCAGACGGGGCACAGGCTGCCGGCCATGAAACGCGAGACACGCCTTTTCATGAGTGCACTTTGTGTGGTGGCAAAGGTGTGCAACACATATTTGCGTGCCCCGGTAAAGGTGCCCTGGTAGGCTGGCTCGGTCTTTCGGCGCAGCGCGGTTCTGGTTTCGGCCGGCGTGAAACCGGGGTACACCGGCACGGTGGGTTGTTCCTCGGTGAAGAGTATCCAGTTGCGGTCTTTTTTGGGCAGGTCGCGCCAGGGGGTGTCGACGTCGTAGCCCAGGGTGACGAGGATGTCGCGCAGGTTTTGCCCATGCCAGGCGGGCGGCCAGGCGGCGACAGCCCTTTCGCGGATGGTGAGCGTATCGTCAGGCACCATCAGTTTTTCCGTCACCTCAAACACATGGCCGAGGCCGTGGCAATGCGGGCAGGCGCCTTGCGGTGTATTGGGTGAAAAGTCTTCGGCATACAGCATGGGCTGGCGCGGCGGGTAGTTGCCGGCACGCGAATACAGCATGCGCACAAAGCTCGACAAGGTGGTGACGCTTCCAACGGAAGATCGGGCGCTGGGTGTACCGCGCTGCTGCTGCAGGGCCACCGCAGGGGGCAAACCTTCGATGGAGTCGACATCCGGCACGCCGACCTGGTCGATCAGGCGGCGGGCGTAGGGGGCGACCGATTCGAAGTAGCGCCGCTGTGCTTCTGCATAGAGCGTGCCGAAGGCCAGCGAGGACTTGCCCGAGCCCGAGACGCCGGAGAACACCACCAGCGCGTCGCGCGGGATATCGACGTCGATGTCTTTCAGGTTGTGCTCGCGCGCGCCACGCACGCGAACGAATGCGTCGCGCGTAGTGCCTGCCGCGCCGGCAGCAGCAGCGTTTATGACGTCTTGGGGAGGTTTGCGATGCACGTGGCGGCCTGGCTTGGGGTTTATTGAAGGCGCCGGAACAGGTCTCCAGGTCACGCCGCAACCAGTATTCGTGCGGGGCAAGCAGCGCTGTCGTCGGCCCGGGGCCTGGGCCGCTGTAGGCCGAAGTGACTTTCATGCTGCCATCGGTCAGTGCGGTGGGACAACGGGCCGCATACCCCCGGTCTCACAAGGTGTTTCACTTGCGCGCGGGCCGGACGCAGCAGCACTTTGCATAATGGTTCGAGGGCTGCAGGCCGATCCGCTTTCGCTGCCCGTGATGATTCATCCCCATTTCCAGGAGAACCCATGGCCCAATACAACATCGCCGTCATCGTCGGCAGCATCCGCAAGGACTCGTTCAACAAAAAGCTCGCCCTGGCGCTTGAAAAGCTGTTCCCCGCGGACTTCAGCTTTACCCATGTGCGCATTGACGACCTGCCGCCCTACAACCAGGACGACGATGCCAACCCGTCGGCCGAGGTGAAGCGGCTCAAGGGCGAAATCCTGGCAGCGCAGGGCCTGCTGTTTGCCACGCCTGAATACAACCGCTCGATTCCCGGCGTGCTGAAAAACGCCATCGACCATGCCTCGCGCCCTTATGGCCAAAGCGCCTGGAACGGCAAGCCCGCCGGCGTGATCGGCGCATCGGTCGGCCCCATCGGCACGGCGCTGTCGCAGCAGCACCTGCGCAACATCCTGGCCTACCTCAACGCGCCCACGCTGGGCCAGCCTGAAGCCTTTATCCACAACAAGGAAGGCCTGTACGACGCCGACGGCAATATCGGCGAGGCCAGCCGCAAGTTCTTGCAGGGCTGGGTCGATGCCTATGTGGACTGGGTCAAGAAGCACGCCTGAGTACGTCGGACTTGGGCCGCACCCTTTCGCCGGTTATTTGGCCCACGCTACGCGGTCGCTATTGACCGTTGGGTTGCAATCATCCGCAACTTGCGTACAATTTGAACGGGGAAAGCCGTCTTCGTAGAACTACCCGCCTTCTCCCGCTACCGGGCCGGCTATTTGGATGACGAGGGCTTTCGTGGCCTGCAAGAGGCCATGATGAGGAACCCCGAAGCCGGCGACGCGATCGAAGGTACGGGCGGTCTGCGCAAGTTGCGGCATGGTGATCCGCGTCGAGGCAAGGGCAAACGCGGCGGCTTGCGGGTGATTTATTACTGGTGGGATGGCGGCTCGCAATTCTGGTTGTTTACGTTGTACGACAAGGACGAAATGGCCGACCTGAACGCCGGCGAGAAGAAGGCGCTCAAAGGAATGTTGAAAATGGAACTGGAGGCGAAGCGATGAAAAAGCGGAACCTGTTTGCAGAAATTACCGAGGGCTTTGACGCCCTGTCGAACGCACGGGCCGGCAAGCAGACGCTGCGCACGCATGAAGTGGAAATAAACCCTGCGCCAGACGTGACCGCTGACGAACTGCTGGCTTTGCGCGAAAGCCTGCACCTGTCGCGTCCGGTGTTTGCCCGCTATTTGCGAACAAACCCGCGTACGCTGGAGAACTGGGAGCAAGGGCGGGCCAAACCCAACGCCCAGGCCGCCTTGCTGATTCGCCTGGTCGAGAAATTCCCGGACACGGTGGACCGGCTGGCCGCAGTGTGAGATCCAGAATGCTGCAGCTCAGCGGAAACGCGAGGGCGACAGCTACCTGATAAGGTCCATCCATAAAAAAGCCCGCAGTTGCGGGCTTTTTGCTGTGCGCACGATGGCGCCGGGATCAGGCGGCGAGGGCGGCCTTGGCCTGGTTGGCGGACGGCTGTGTGTGCGTCACGATTTCGATTTCTGCAGCAGCCAGCGCGGCCGCCTTGGCAGCTTCGCCCATGGCCAGGCCTTCGGCGCGCACAAAGCGCACGTCGGTGATGCCGAAGAAACCGAACACCACTTTCAGGTAGCTTTCTTGATGCTCCATCGCGGTAGCAGCTTCGCTGGTCGAATACACACCGCCGCGGGCGGAGGCCACGATCACCGTCTTGCCGCCGGCCAGGCCGACGGGGCCTTTGTCGGTGTACTTGAAGGTGCGGCCGACTTGCGCGATGCGGTCGATCCAGGCCTTGAGCTGGCTGGGGATGGCGAAGTTGTACAGCGGTGCGCCCACCACGATGACATCGGAGGCCAGGAATTGCGACACCAGGGCTTCAGACACGGCGTTTTCGCGCTTTTGCGCGTCGCTCAGGGTGGCCTCGGCCGGCATGCGGAAACCCAGCGATTCGGCCGACAGGTGGCTGGGCGTGTTGACGGCCAGGTCCAGGTAGCTGACTTCGGTGCCGGGGTTGGCGGTGCGCCAGGAAGCCACGATCTGGGCGGTGAGCTGGCGGGACACCGAGTTGCCGCCAAGAATGCTGGAGTCGACGTGAAGAAGCTTGGTCATGATGGAAATCCTTGAAAGTTACGTTAAGAGGGTTTGTGAATCAGGTTCTTAGGCCGTGTTCACCATGAATCGCAGCCATGGATAGATTGTGCGGATGAGGCGAGTGTTTGATAAGTCAGTGAAAATGTGACTTATCGTTCTATTGGTGGGACAATAAAGGCCTGAAAATCCTGTTTTGCGTCGTAGAAAGGAAGCCGCGCCATGCAAGACCTCAATGACATGCTGTATTTCGCCGAAGTGGTGGAGCGGGGCGGTTTTGCCGCCGCCGGGCGGGCGCTGGGCCTGCCCAAGTCGCGCCTCTCGCGCCGCGTGGCCGAGCTGGAGACGCGCCTGGGGGTGCGCCTTTTGCAGCGCACCACACGCAAGCTCTCGCTGACGGAAGTCGGCGAAATCTATTTGCGCCACTGCAACGCCATGCGCGACGAGGCCCTGGCGGCGTCTGAAGCGGTCGCGCAAATGCAGGTCGAGCCGCGCGGCACGTTGCGCATCACCTGCCCCGTCACGATGGCGCAAGGCGCGGTGGGCTACCTGGTGCCGCGTTACATGGCGCTCTACCCGCAGGTGCGCATCGACATGCGCGTGACCAACCGCGTGATCGACCTGGTGGAAGAGGGCATCGACATCGCGCTGCGCGTGCGGCCCACTCTGGACGAAAGCGGCAGCCTGGTCATCAAAAACCTGGGCTCCAGCACCGGCCAGCTGCTCGCCAGCCCGGCTTTGCTCAAGCGCCAGGGCACGCCCGAAAAACCCGAAGACCTGCACAAGCTCGACACCGTGGCCATGTCGTGGGCAGACGGGCGCACCTCATGGACGCTGATCGGCCCGGAAGGCAAAGAGTTTGTGCTGCAGCACCAGCCGCGCTATGTGGCCGACGACCTGCAAACCCTGAAGCTGGCCGTGCTGGCCGGCACCGGCATGAGTTTTCTGCCCGAGTCCATGAGTGCGGCCGAGCAGCAGGCGCAGCTGCTGGTGCCTGTGTTGCCGGGTTGGGCCATACGGCCCGGCTTGGCCCATGCGGTGTTTACCTCCCGGCGCGGGCAGGTGCCGGCGGTGCGGAGCTTTCTGGATTTTCTGGGCGAGCGGATGCGGGGCG
Organism: Polaromonas sp. SP1; assembly: GCF_003711205.1. NCBI lineage: Bacteria > Pseudomonadati > Pseudomonadota > Betaproteobacteria > Burkholderiales > Comamonadaceae > Polaromonas > Polaromonas sp. SP1. The sequence goes on from NZ_CP031013.1 coordinate 3,384,990, forward strand.
AGATGCTGGTTTAAGCATTTTTGGCCTCCAGCCCTTGCTGTACCTTGGCAGACCGCTACCGAATTGATAGCAACTACCCTGTTTCTGCGGCGTGTGCAGCCTGGCGCAGGCCACGAGTCAAATTTTTGTTATGCACAAATTCAAATAAATTAAGAGCGATATATTCTTTTGAGTTTTAACGCTAGCTCCCCACAATGCTTTGAACCAGCAATTTAAGGAGCAGCACATGGCCACCCTCAGACTCGGCGACACCGCCCCCGACTTCACCCAGGACTCCACCGCCGGCAAGATTTCTTTCCACGAATGGGCCGGTGATTCATGGGTTGTGCTCTTTTCGCATCCCGCAGACTTCACGCCCGTTTGCACCACCGAACTCGGCAAAACCGCCGCTTTGGGCGGTGAATTCGCCAAGCGCAACGTCAAGCCCATCGCCATCAGCGTGGACGCGCTTGAATCCCACGGCAAATGGGTCAACGACATCAACGAGACGCAGAACACCACGGTGAACTTCCCCATCCTGGCCGATGCCGACCGCAAGGTCGCCAACCTGTACGACATGATTCACCCGAATGCCCTGAGCACCGGCCCCACGGCCACCGTGCGCAGCGTGTTCATCATCGACCCGAAGAAGGCGATCCGCACCACCTTCACCTACCCGGCCAGCACCGGCCGCAATTTCGACGAGATCCTGCGCGTCATCGACTCGCTGCAGCTGACCGACGGCTACAAGGTGGCCACGCCGGTGAACTGGAAAGACGGCGACGACGTGATCATCGTGCCCAGCCTGCAGGACCCGGCCGAGCTGGCCCAGCGTTTCCCCAAAGGTTTCAAGGCCGTCAAGCCTTACCTGCGCATCACACCGCAGCCTAATAAATAAGCCACAGCGGACTCAAGCAAAGTGCGTTTCATCATCGTTCCCGGCTGGCGCGACTCCGGACCCGGCCATTGGCAAAGCCTGTGGGCCGAGCGCCTGAGCAATGCGGTGCGCGTCAAGCAGGACGACTGGATCACGCCTTCGCGCAAATCGTGGGTGGCGACGCTGGCCAACACCATCTTGCTGCAAGACGAGCCGGTGGTGATCGTGGCGCACAGCCTGGGCTGCATTGCCACGGCCCATCTGCCGCCGGAAGCGGCGCAACGCATCCACGGCGCTTTGCTGGTAGCACCGGCTGACCCTGAGCGCCGCGCCGTGCTGAGCGACTTTGCCCCCGTGCCCTACCAAAAGCTGCCTTACCGCAGCGTGCTGGTGGCCAGCAGCAACGACCCTTACTGTCCGGTGCGCCTGGCCGGCGCTTATGCCCGTGCCTGGGGCAGCGAGTTTGTGCGCCTGCAGGACGCAGGGCATATCAATATCGAATCGGGCCATGGCGAATGGCCATTGGGCATCGCGCTGCTGCAATCCCTGGCAGGCGATGTGTCACTGTCAGCCACCCGCCTTGATTTTTCTTCTCAGAGCACTTCTTCATCTTCTTCTTTTGGATCCCTGGAAACGGCATGACTTCTTCAAAACTCAAAATCGCGCTTGCAACACTGGCTTTGGCAACCAGTGCAGGTTTTCCCGGTGTGACCTCGGCGCAAACCCAGACGCTGCTCAATGGTTCGTACGACGTGGCGCGCGAGTTTTATAAAGACTACAACGCCGCCTTTATCGCCAACTACAAAAAGACCACCGGCAAGGACGTGAAGGTCGACCAGTCGCACGCAGGCTCCAGCGCCGTGGCGCGCTCGGTGGCCGACGGCCTGGACGCCGACGTCGTCACGATGAACACCTCGACCGATGTCGACTTCCTGGCCAACGCCGGTGTGGTCTCCAAAGACTGGACCAAAAAGTTTCCGGACAACGCGTCGCCCACCACCTCGACCATGCTGTTTCTGGTGCGCAACGGCAACCCCAAGGGCATCAAGGACTGGGACGACCTGATCAAGCCCGGCATCCAGGTGATCGTGGTCAACCCCAAGACCGGCGGCAACGGCCGCTACGCCTACCTGGCTGCCTGGGGTTATGCCAAGAAAAAGGGTGCGACCGACGCGCAAGCCGCCGAGTTCGTCGGCAAGCTCTACAAAAACGTGCCGGTGCTGGGCAAGGGCGGGCGCGACGCGACCACCGTGTTCCTGCAGCGCAATATCGGCGACGTGTTGATCACCTTTGAGTCCGAAGTGCTGTCGGTCAACAAGGAATTCGGCGAAGGCAAGGTCGACGCGATTTACCCGTCCATCAGCATCGTGGCGGAAAACCCGGTGGCGGTGGTTGAACGCACCGTCGCCAAGAAGGGCTCGGCAGACCTGGCCAAGGCGTACCTGAACTACCTCTATTCGGAAGAGGGCCAGGAAATCGCCGCACGCCACGCGCTGCGCCCGCGCTCGCAGGCCGTGCTGAAGAAATACGCCAGCACCTTCAAGCCGCTGCAGCTCTTCACGGTGCAAGACGTCTTTGGCAGCCTGGGCGAAGCGCAAAAAGTGCACTTCAACGACGGCGGCCAGTTCGACAAGCTCTACACCGTCAAATAAAAATCATGACTGCCTTGTCTTCTGTGGCGCCGCCTTCCGCGGTGGCGCCGGGTGTGCCTGCGGGCAGCAAAAGGGCGGCCAAACGGGTGTTGCCCGGTTTTCGCCTCACGCTGGGCTACACCGTGCTCTACCTCAGCCTGATCGTGCTGATCCCGATCTCGGCGCTGTTCTTCAAGACCTTCACGCTCAGCTGGGACCAGTTCATCACCGCGGTGACCTCGCCGCGCGTGCTGGCGTCTTACCGGTTGACTTTCGGTGCGTCGTTGATCGCGGCGTTGGTGAACCTGGTGTTCGGCCTGCTGCTGGCCTGGGTGCTGGTGCGCTACAAGTTCCCGGGCAAAAAGATTGTCGACGCGCTGGTGGATTTGCCTTTTGCACTGCCCACGGCCGTGGCCGGCATTTCGCTCACGGCCTTGCTGGCCGGCAACGGCTGGATTGGCCAGTACCTGGAGCCCATGGGCATCAAGCTGGCCTTCACGCCTGCGGGCGTGGTGATCGCGTTGATCTTTATCGGCCTGCCGTTTGTGGTGCGCACGGTGCAGCCGGTGCTCGAAGACGCCGAGAAAGAGCTTGAGGAGGCCGCCACGTCGCTGGGCGCCACGCGGCTGCAGATCTTCACCAAGGTCATCCTGCCGCACATCACACCTGCGCTGCTCACGGGTTTTGCCATGGCGTTTGCGCGGGCGATCGGTGAATACGGCTCGGTCATCTTTATCGCCGGCAATATGCCCATGATTTCTGAAATCACGCCGCTCATCATCATCGGCAAGCTCGAGCAATACGACTATGCCGGCGCCACCGCTGTGGCGGTGGTGATGCTGCTGGTGTCGTTTGTGCTGCTACTGGTCATCAACGGCCTGCAAGCCTGGCAGCGCCGCAATGCAGGAGCGCCGGCATGAGCGGCCCCTTGAATCAACCTGTGCGCCGTGCCACAGCCGGCACGACCGAATCCCCGTGGGTTCGCTACACGCTGATCACTGTGGCGCTGCTGTTTGTGGTCTTGTTCCTAATCCTGCCGCTGGCCGCCGTCTTCACCGAAGCCCTGCGCAAAGGCTTTGGCGCCTACCTCGCCGCACTGCGGGAGCCCGACGCCTGGTCCGCCATCCGCCTCACGCTGATCGCCGCCGCGATTGCTGTGCCGCTGAATCTGGTGTTCGGCGTGGCCGCCGCCTGGGCGATTGCCAAATACGAATTTCGCGGCAAATCAGTGCTGACGACGCTGGTGGACTTGCCGTTTTCCGTCTCGCCCGTGGTGGCCGGCCTGATCTACGTGCTGATCTTCGGCGCGCAGGGCTGGTTCGGGCCCTGGCTGCTGGCGCATGACATCAAGATCATCTTTGCCGTGCCGGGCATTGTGCTGGCCACCGTGTTCGTGACCTTTCCGTTCATTGCGCGGGAGCTGATTCCGCTGATGCAGGCGCAAGGCAACGACGAAGAGCAGGCCGCCATTGTGCTGGGCGCGACCGGCTGGCAGACCTTCTGGCATGTCACGCTGCCCAACATCAAGTGGGGCCTGATCTACGGCGTGATCCTGTGCAATGCGCGCGCCATGGGTGAATTCGGTGCGGTGTCGGTGGTCTCGGGTCACATCCGCGGGCAGACCAACACCTTGCCGCTGCACGTCGAGATCCTCTACAACGAATACCAGTCGGTCGCCGCCTTTGCCGTGGCGTCGCTGCTGGCCATCCTCGCGCTGGTCACGCTGGTCATCAAGTCGGTCGCCGAATGGCGCCATGAAGCAGAAATGAAAGCCGCGGCCGATTTGCCGCCTGAACGCCCGCAGCCCCAGGCTGCCGTGGCCGCCGTTCGCTAAGGAAACATCATGAGCATCGAAATTCGCAACGTCAGCAAACATTTTGGCGACTTCCAGGCGCTGGGCGACGTGAGCCTGGACATTGAATCGGGTGAGCTGGTCGCCTTGCTCGGCCCCTCGGGCTGCGGCAAGACCACGCTGCTGCGCATCATCGCCGGCCTCGAAACCGCCGACCGCGGCAGCATCCTCTTCAGCGGCGAAGACACCACCGACGTCCATGTGCGCGAGCGCCAGGTCGGTTTTGTCTTCCAGCACTACGCCTTGTTCCGCCACATGACGGTCTTTGAAAACGTGGCTTTCGGCCTGCGCGTGAAACCCCGCGGCCTCAGGCCCAGCGAAGCGCAGATCAAGGAGAAAGTCCATTCGCTGCTCAACCTCGTGCAGCTCGACTGGCTGGCCGACCGCTTTCCGTCGCAGCTGTCCGGCGGGCAGCGCCAGCGGATTGCTTTGGCACGTGCCCTGGCGGTCGAGCCCAAGGTGCTGCTGCTCGACGAGCCCTTCGGCGCGCTCGACGCCAAGGTGCGCAAGGAATTGCGCCGCTGGCTGCGCCGCCTGCACGACGACCTGCATGTCACCAGCATTTTTGTGACGCACGACCAGGAAGAAGCGCTGGAAGTGGCCGACCGCGTGGTGCTGATGAACCAGGGCAAGGTCGAGCAGATCGGCTCGCCCCAAGACGTCTGGGACCATCCGGCCAGCCCTTTTGTGTACGGCTTCCTGGGCGACGTCAACCTGTTCCACGGCCGTGCGCATGAGGGCGAGGTGCAGCTCGAAGGCCTGCGCCTGAACGCCCCCGAACACGCCGGCGCGCAGGACGCCAAGGCTTTTGCCTATGTGCGCCCGCATGATCTGGAGGTGCAGCGCTATGCGCCCGGCGCCGAAGGCATCGTGGCCCACCTGGAGCGCGCCATCGTCATCGGCCCCATCGCGCGTCTGGAGTTGATTCCCGCCGAAGGCTACGAGCAAAAAGGCAATGTCTCAGGCGACGCCATCATCGAAGCCCAGATGCCTTCGCAGCAGTTCAGGGAAATGGGGCTGCGTGAAGGCGACATGCTGGTCGTGACGCCGCGCAAGGCGAGGGTGTTTGTGGAGGGCTAGTTGCCGGTTCGCGCGGGCAGCCGGATATGCAGATCGAATCTCGCCCGGCTTCAGCCAATATGCTGCTGCAAACCTTCGACCAATGCGTCGAAGGTGACACGGCAACGCGGGCTGTGGCGCAGGTCTTCGTGCATGGTCAGCCAGGTTTCGAGTTTGAAGGACAACTCGCCAGGCAGAACCCGCACCAGGGCGGGGTCACGCGCCGCCAGCGCTGACTGGCACACGCCGATGCCGGCGCCGGCGCGTATCAATGCCAGTTGCGCGAGGTCGCTGTCGGTGCGAGTTGAAAACGCCGCCCGCTTCCAAGCGGGCAAGGCTTTGCGCGCCGAGCGCAGAAAGGGCGTCTCTTCGTCGAACCCAATCAGCGCATGCCGCGCCAGGTCCGCTGACGACTGTGGCGTGCCACGCGCGTCCAGGTAATCGCGGCGTGCATAAAGACCCAGTTCCACTTCGCCCACACGGCGAGCGATCAACAGTTCCTGCTTAGGCTGTGTCATGCGCACGGCGATGTCGGCTTCGCGTTGCAGCAGGTCCTGCACGCGGTTGGTCAGCACCAGTTCGATGGTCAGACCCGGGTGCGCGCGCTGCAACTGCGCGACGATGGGCGGCAGCACTTCGACACCGATGACTTCGCTCACGGTGACCCGCACCGTGCCGCGCACGCCGTCCCCCTGGCTTTCGGCGGCGCGGCGTAAGGCGGCTGCGGCGCTGGCCATTTCTTCAGCGAAGGGCTGCAGTCCCAGCGCGGCCTCGGTTGGCGCAAAACCGGTTTGTGAACGCGTGAACAGCGCCAGATCGAGCGACTTTTCGAGTGAGGCAACATGGCGTCCGACCGTAGGCTGTGCCACCCCCAAAGACCGTGCCGCACCGGAGAGCGAACCCTCGTGCAGCACCCCCAAAAACGAACGATAAAGCTCCCAGCCGGCATCTTCTTCCATGCAAAAATGTATAGCCGTTACCCTCTCTTAGTCAATTCCATTTTGACCTTTCAAGGCTCAGACTTTCCCCATCGCAACTTTTCAGGGAATTGGCATGAGCAACAAACAAGACAGATCAAGCACAGCACTTGTGCTGGGTGCAACCGGTGGCATCGGCGGTGAAGTCGCCCGGCAACTGGAGGCGGCAGGCTGGCAGGTTCGCGCGCTTAGCCGCAGCGAGCCGCCGCCGAGCGAACTACGTGGCGGCATTACCTGGCTGCGTGGCGACGCGATGAATCCGGGGGATGTCTTGGCTGCGGCACAAAGCTGCGGCGTCATAGTGCACGCCGTCAATCCGCCCGGCTATCGTCGCTGGGGCGAACTGGTGCTGCCCATGCTGGATAACACGATTGCTGCCGCCCGGGCGCACGGCGCGACCATCGTGTTGCCTGGCACGGTCTACAACTACGGGCCAGACGCATTTCCCAGCCCCCGGGAGGATTCACCGCAACACCCGCACACTGCCAAAGGCGCGATTCGTGTGCGGCTTGAGCAGCGGCTCAAGGACGCGACCAGCGACAGTGGCCAGTGCGGCTGCCGGGTGATCATCGTGCGCGCGGGCGATTTTTTTGGGCCGAGGGCCGGTAACAGCTGGTTCTCGCAAGGCCTGATCCGGCCGGGCGCTTCGGTGCGCAGCATAAAGCTGCCTGGCAAGCCTGGCGTCGGCCACCAATGGGCCTATTTACCGGATGTTGCGCGTACCATGGTTGCCTTGCTCGCACGGCGGGACGTTCTGCCTGCATTCGCAACTTTCCATATGGACGGCCAGTGGGACACCGACGGCCGCCAGTTGGCCGAAGCGATCTGCCGTGTCGTCGCGCGGCGCGGCGGTCCTGCGCCATCCATAAAATCCTTTTCCTGGTGGGCGGTGACGCTGGCCGCGCCCTTTGTCGAGACCCTGCGCGAGCTGCGCCGGATGCGCTACCTCTGGAACACGCCGGTACGCATGGACAACGCCTCCCTGGTGGCGGCGCTCGGTGCGGAGCCGCGCACGCCGCTGGACACTGCTGTGGAGGAAACGCTGCAAGGGCTGGGTTGCCTTGGTACGCATGGCGAGGATATAAACCACAGTGGTGTGCGCCGCGGTGACTGATGCAAGCCAGGCTCCGGCTACCGGCTCGTGCCAAACCTCATTGCTGACCTGGTACGTGCCCGTTCGGCCTCAACCTCCCGATTGCGCGGTTCGGCGTTGGTTACCAATGTCCGGATGAGAACCCGCGCAGAGGCCGCAACTTCTTCCACCGCGCGGTCAAACGCGGCTTCGTTGGCCTTGGACGGTACGTTGAAGCCGCTGAGCTTTCTGACGAACTGCAGCGACGCGTCGCGGATTTCGAGCTCGGTGGCGGGCGGCTCGAAGTTGAACAAGGTCTTGATGTTGCGGCACATGGCTACTGCTCCTTGAGGCAAAGACTTGGAATCATTCAAGGCGCATTTTGCCGCCGGCCGCAGCCCCTTGCCGGACTTGCGCCTGGTCAGGCAGGTTTGATCACCACCGACTCAGCCGAAGCCGTGAAAGGCCCGTGGTACACGGCCTCGATGTTGTTGCCGTCCGGGTCCAGCACAAAGGCGGCGTAGTAGCCGGGGTGGTATTTGCGGTCACCCGGCGCACCGTTGTCGGTGCCGCCTGCGGCCAGGGCCGCCTCGTAAAACGCTTTGACTTCTGCGTGGTCTTTGGCCCGGAAGGCCAGGTGGACGTGCGAAGTAGGGCCGTCGGCCTGGTCTATCCATAACTCGTCGGCCGAGAAATAGGCCTTGTCTTCAATGATGGCCTGTGCCTTGTTGAGTGACTGCAGCACGGCGCGGTAAAAGCGCTTGCTGGCGGCCAGGTCGTGGGCCCGTAGATGGATGTGGTCGACAAGGCGACCGCGGTGTATTTCCATGACATCTCCTTGGTGTGGTTCAGCCCGGCCAGCGAGCGGTTCGATCCTGAAATTTACGCGCGCCGATTCACCGTACCTGTAGGACAAATGCGGGCAAGCCGCCCTGAAACCCGGCAACAAAAAGACAAAGATTGGCCCTGATTTTGTGGCTCGAAGGAACTAATGCCGGTCCAAAAGCCACGAACCATCGGACAATTCACAATCACGCTCACGCCAATTCAAAAAAGAGGGTTCCGATGCTTTTGACGTATTTCGATGCCATGCCGCGCCGTGTGCTCGCCCTGGTCGCTGTCGCCTGTGTGGCCATGCTGGCGTTTGGCCTGTATTTGCAGCATGTGGTCGGCCTGGAGCCTTGCCCGATGTGCATCGTTCAGCGTTATGCCCTGGTGCTGGTGGCGGTGGTGGCCGGCGTGACCGCCATGGCCAAAAGCCGCGGCCTGCTGGTGGCCGGTTCGGGCCTGATGGTGTTGCTCTCCGGCTTCGGCGCTTTTGTGGCGGCGCGCCAGAGCTTTCTGCAGTGGTACCCGCCTGAGATCGCTTCTTGCGGGCGTGACTTTTACGGAATGATCGAAACCTTTCCGCTCAAGCGCGCCATTCCGATGATCTTCAAGGGCAGCGGCGACTGCACCAAGATTGACTGGACCTTCCTGGGCCTGTCGATTGCCAACTGGTCTTTCCTGTGTTTTGTGGCGATTGCGGCTGTGGGCTTGCTGCTGATGGCTCGCCAGCTGCGCAAGCGTTAAGGCCCACGCACTTTGCCGATCAGTCGATGATCGGTCGCCGTCCGGGATGAATTCACTCCCGGCGGCATGGATGGATTGAGGCCAGGCATCCATTTGGCCCCGTGTTGAGTCGGCCAATCCGGCATATTTGCCAAGGTTTGAATCGGCAATATACTGTACATAAATACAGTATTTTCGCCCATTTGAACCTGCCGCCATGCTTTCCCCCAACTCACTGGACCGCGCCTTGCCGGACCTCGCCCACGTATGGCGCGCCGGCGAGCTGGGCAGTGCGAGCCTGCAAACGGCGGCAACGGGCTATGCGGCGCTGGACGGCGCTTTGCCGGGTGGCGGCTGGCCGCAGGGCGCTTTGGTTGAAGTGCTCCAGCCGCAGGCGGGCCTGTATGAATGGGGCCTGGTGGCGCCGGCCCTGGCCGCTTTGCAGGCAGAGGCACCCGGGCTGTTGACGGTGATGGTGGGTGCGCCGCACCTGCCTTTTGGGCCGGCGCTGGGCGCGCGCCGGCTTTCGATGCAGCGGCTGCTCAGCATTCATGGCAAACCGGGTGATGCACCGTCTCTTCTGTGGGCCACGCGTGAAGCCCTGCAGTGCGGCGACGTGCACAGTGTGCTGGCCTGGCTGCCCGATGCGCGCAGCGCGCATTTGCGCCGCCTGCAGATCGCCGCCCATGCGCACAACAAGCTGCTATTTGTCTTCAGGCCGCTGCGGGCGCAGCAGGAGTCCTCGCCGGCGCCGCTGCGTTTGCTGCTTGAAGGTGCGGCGGCCGAGGCGGGCAACCTGCTTGTGCACGTGCTTAAACGCCGCGGCCCGCCGCTGGCCGCGCCGCTGCTGCTCGACACCCGGCCGGCCCGGCTGTCGGCGCTGCTGGCGGCCAGCCGTGAAAGGGCGCGGCGCCAACGCGAGGACGTGGCGCCCATGCTGCTGCCTTCGCTGGTGTCGCTTCCCGTCACTTCACCCGAAAGTCCGATTCATGCCTTGCTGGATCGCATTGCACATCTCGATCACCACTGAGGCGGCTTCCCCTGGGCCGGCCTTGCTGGATGCCTCTGCCGTGCAGCGGGCCGCGGCCAGCATCGCGCTGGGCTTCACGCCGCGCGTGGCGCTGGTGGACGAAACCGTGCTGATGGACGTGACGGGCAGCCTGCGCCTCTTCGGCGGGCTGGCCAAACTGGCGGAACAGCTGCAGCGCCAGCTGCACCTGTTTTTTGAATCAAATCGGGCTCCAGCCCAGGTTGTGCTTGCACAAGGCGCTACATCTTTGATAGCAATCGCCCGTCTGCGGCTGCAGCTTTCAGCGCAAAAAAGCGGCGCCGCCACCCGCAAAACCCGCGTGGCCGACTTGCCCCTGCACACCCTGACGGCAGCCCGCCCGCACCTCGATGTGCTGGAGCGCATCGGCTGCCGCAGCTGGGACGGCCTGCTGCGCCTGCCGCGTGACGGCGTGGCGCGGCGTTTTGGCGCCGGCTTGCTGGCGGCGCTGGACCGCGCCCGGGGCAGCGCGCCAGACGACTACGCGTGGCTGGTGTTGCCTGAGCACTTTGAGGAAAAGCTCGAGCTCAACGCGCTGGTCACCCACGCCCCGGCGCTGATGGCGGGTGTCGAGCAGCTTCTGGTGCACCTGCATGCCTGGCTGCTGGGGCGCCAGAGCGGCCTGTGCGCGCTGAAGATCACCTGGCACCTGGACCCGCGCCGCGACGTGCCGCCCACCGGCGAGCTCGACATCCGCACCGCCCAGCCCGCGCAAGACCTGCGCCATGTGGCGCGCCTGATCGCCGAGCACCTGGCGCAGCAAAAGCTGCCGGCGCCGGTGCACAGCGTGAGCCTGCAGTCGCTGGCGACCGAGCTGCTGGCCGATTCGGCGGCGGCCACCGGCAGCCTGCTGATGGAAGCGCGCCAGCAGGGCGACACCGCGGTGGAGCTGGTCGAGCGGCTGAGCGCGCGCCTGGGCGATGCGCGGGTGCAGGCCTGGCAGCCGTGCGAAGACCACCGGCCGGAACACATGCAGCGCTGGGTGGAGGCCCGTGGCGCTATTAAATCGATAGCGGGTGGCGCAGGCACCGCCTTGGCTACAGGCCTGAAACGCTTGAAAAATTCACCCGGTCCAGCGGCGCCGGCGCCGCGTGTTGAAGCCCTGTACCCGAGCTGGCTGCTGCCCGAGCCGCTGCGCCTGGCGACCGAAGGCCACAAGCCGGTCTACCAGGGCCCGCTAACGCGCCTGGCCGGGCCGCAGCGGCTGGAGGCCACCGGCTGGCTGGCGCCCAGCGAGGGCGCCCACCAGGTGCATACCGAGCGCCAGACACCGCCGGCGATGCGCGACTACTACATCTACCGCAGCGAGCAGGGCAGCTTGCTCTGGGTTTACAGCGTGCGGCTGGCCTTGCTGGCCTCAGACGGCACGGCGGCGCTGCAGCCGCGGCACCACTGGTACCTGCACGGTTTTTTTGCCTGAGTTGCTGCGATGCTGCCCGACGCCTTGTCAGAAACCCCTCGGCTGCCCGACTACGCGGAGCTGCACGCGCTGAGCAATTTCAGCTTCCAGCGCGGCGCCTCGCATGCGCAGGAGCTGGTGGTGCGCGCGGCCGAGCTGGGCTACCGCGCGATTGCCGTCACCGACGAATGTTCGGTCGCGGGTGTGGTGCGGGCGCATACGGCGGCCAAGGCGCTGGCAAAACTCAGCGTGTTCATCCAGCTGCTGCCGGGCGCCGAATTCCTGGTCAAGGACCGGAACGGGCATGACGCCTTCCGCCTGGTGGTGCTGCCGCACACCGCCACCGGCTGGGGCAACCTGTGCGAGTTCATCACCACGGCACGCCAGGTGGGCGACAGGATTGAAAAGGGCAGCTACCGCGTGGCCCTGGGCGAGACGGATTTTTCGGTGCTGTCGCACTGCGAGGTCTTGCTCTCGCCCTTGCCCGGCGCCATCGAGCTTGACAGCCTGTGCACCCATGCCCAGTGGGCGGTAGCCTGTTTCGGCGCCAGCGCCTGGCTGGCCGTGACCTTGCTGCAGGGCATGGACGACGCCTTGCGGCTGGCGCAGCTGCGCGAAACCGGCCGGCGCACCGGCATCGCGCTGGTGGCGGCCGGCAACGTGCTGATGCACATCCGCTCACGCAAGCCGCTGCACGATGTGCTGACGGCCATCCGGCTGGGCTGCACCGTGCATGAATGCGGCTTTGAGCTGCAGGCCAATGCCGAAGCGCACCTGCGCCAGCGCATGAAGCTCGCCGAGGTCTACCCGCGCGACCTGCTGCGCGCCACGCTGGAGGTCGCCGGCCGATGCTGCTTCAACCTTGATGAAATCCGCAGCCTGTACCGCTACCCGCAGGAAGACATCGTGCCGCGCAGCGAAAGCCCGGCGCACTGCCTGCGGCGCCTGGCCTGGCAGGGCGCGCACCAGCGTTACCGGCACGGCATTCCGCACAAGATACGGCGGCAGGTGGGCAAGGAGCTGGCCCTGATCGAGGAGCTCGGCTACGAGATGTACTTCATCACGGTGCATGACATCGTGCGTTTTGCCCGCAGCCAAAACATCCTTTGCCAGGGCCGCGGCTCGGCGGCCAACTCGGCGGTCTGTTATTGCCTGGCGGTGACGGCCATTGACCCGTCGGAAAGCAAGCTGCTGTTCGAGCGTTTCATCAGCCGCGAACGCAGCGAGCCGCCCGACATCGATGTCGACTTTGAACACGAGCGGCGCGAAGAGGTCATCCAGTACATCTATGAAAAGTACGGCCATGACCGCGCCGCCATTGCCGCCACCGTGATCAGCTACCGCTCGCGCAGCGCCGTGCGCGACGTGGGCAAGGCCCTGGGCATAGACCCCGACACGGTGGAGCTCTATGCCAAAGAGCATTTCTGGTTTGACGGCAGCCAGGTGCTGGAAGAAAAAATCCGCGAGGCCGAGGTGCAGGCCGATATCGGGCCGGTGCTGCAGTGGCTACAGTTGGCGCGGCTCTTGATGGCGGTGTATCCGGACAAGGAAGACGAGATCGCCGAGGCCGATGACCGCAAAAAGCGCGAAAAGGAACGCCCGGCCTTCCCGCGCCACCTGAGCCAGCACGTGGGCGGCTTTGTGCTGACACAAGGCAAGCTCACGCGGCTGGTGCCGGTGCAGCCGGCGTCGATGAAAGACCGCCGCATCATCCAGTGGGACAAAGACGACCTGGAAGACATCGGGCTGATGAAGGTGGACGTGCTGGCGCTGGGCATGCTCTCGGCCATCCGGCGTTGCCTGGAAATGGTGAACCGGACAAGGAAAACGCAGTATGAGATGCATTCCCTTCCCCTGGAGGACCCGCAGACCTACGACATGATCTGCGAGGCTGACACCACGGGCGTCTTCCAGATCGAGAGCCGTGCGCAGATGTCCATGCTGCCGCGCCTGCAGCCGCGCTGCTATTACGACCTGGTGGTGGAAGTCGCCATCGTACGGCCGGGCCCCATTCAGGGCGGCATGGTGCATCCGTATTTGAAGGCTCGGGAGCTGGAGCGCGGCGGCGGCAAGGTCGAGCCCGAGTACCCGTCCCTGAACCCCGCGCTGCAACGCACCCTGGGCATTCCCATCTTTCAGGAGCAGGTGATGCAGGTTGCCATGATTGCGGCCGACTTCACGCCCGGCGAGGCCGATGAATTGCGCCGCGCCATGGCCGCCTGGAAGCGAAAAGGCGGCGTCGGGAAGTTTCACGCCCGGCTGGTCAACGCGATGGTGAAAAACGGCTACAGCGAAGAATTTGCCGAACGCATCTTCAGCCAGATCAAGGGCTTCGGCGACTACGGTTTTCCTGAAAGCCACGCCGCCAGTTTTGCCAAGCTGGTCTACGTGAGCTGCTGGCTCAAGTGCCACGAGCCGGCGTGTTTCCTGGCCGCGCTGGTCAACTCGCAGCCCATGGGTTTTTACGCACCCTCACAACTGGTGCAGGACGCGCGCCGGCACGGGGTGGAGTTGAGGGCGGTCGACGTGATGCACAGCGAATGGGACTGCACGCTGGAGCCTATTGAGAACACACCTCCATCGCAATACCCAGGTATCCATAAAGACCAGCCCGCCGTCCGCCTGGGCTTGCGCCTGGTGTCCGGCCTGTCTGAAGCAGCGGTGATCCGGCTGGTGCAGGCGAGGGCGGACGCGCCCTTTACCTCGACCGAAGACCTGGTCTCACGCGCGCAGCTGGGCTCGCTCGAGGTCAACGCCCTGGCCGCGGCCGATGCCTTGCTGCCGCTGGCCGGCCACCGCCGCCAGCAGGTCTGGGAAGCCTCGGCCATCAAGCCGGCGCCGGGCTTGCTCAAGGCCGTGCCCACGCACGAGGCGCCGCTGGTGCTGCCGGACACGCCCGAAGGCGAAAACATTTTGTTCGACTACAACGCCACGGGCCTGACCTTGCGCCGCCATCCGCTGGCCTTGCTGCGCGCCCGCCTGGCCAGGCGCGGCCTGCTGACCGCCAGCCAGCTCAACGCCTTGCCCGACGGCCAGGAGGTCGCCGGCTGCGGCATCGTCACCGTGCGCCAGCAGCCGCAAACCGCCAACGGCACCATCTTTGTCACGCTGGAAGACGAGACCGGCCCGGTCAATGTCATCGTGTGGAAATCATTGCGCGAAGCGCAGCGCGCCGAGCTGCTGCACTCGCGCCTGCTGGCGGTGCACGGCGTGTGGCAACGCAGCGAGGAAAGCGGCACCGCCAAAGGTTACGGCGCGGTGCGCAACCTGGTGGCAAGCCGGCTGGAAGACCTCACGCCGCTGCTGGGGCGGCTGGGAACTTCCAGCCGGGACTTTCATTGACGCTTGCAGGCGCATGTTCAGCATCAGGTAAAACGAGGTGGTTTTTCTGGCGGCTATGTACGATAACGAACATATGAAACGCCGCCAAACGCCTACACTGGCGGGCTGATGCAAGACCTTTTCCGGTAGTGCCCCTGAAGCCAACCCGACTGGGACTTTCCTGATGGCCACTTCCGCCCACGCCTCCCCCGCCAAATCACTGCCCCGCGACAACCAGTTGCTGGCAGCCCTTCCCGAGGCCGAACTTGAGCGCTGGCTGCAGCAGCTCGAATGGGTGGAAATGCCGCTGGGCCATGTGGTCTATGAGTCGGGCAAGGTGCAAAGCCATGTTTACTTTCCGACGACCGCCATCGTTTCGCTGCTTTATGTTCTCGAAAACGGGGCGTCCGCCGAGATCGCCGTGGTCGGCAATGAAGGCTTGGTCGGTGTATCGCTTTTCATGGGAGGCGGCTCCACACCCAGCCGCGCGGTGGTGCAAAGCGGGGGCCAGGGCTTTCGCTTGAGCGCAAGCGCCATGAAGGAAGAGTTCGACCGCTCCGGTCCGGTTCTGCATTTGCTGCTGCGCTACACGCAGGCGCTGATTACGCAAATGGCACAGACGGCGGTCTGCAACCGCCACCATTCACTCGACCAGCAACTGTGCCGGTGGCTGCTGCTGAGCATGGACCGCCTGCGGGGGAACGAGCTCGTCATGACGCAGGAACTGATCGCCAACATGCTGGGTGTGCGCCGCGAAGGCGTGACCGAAGGGGCAACCAAACTGCAGCAGGCCGGGCTGATCAAATATTCGCGCGGGCGCATTACGGTGCTGGACCGCCTCGGTCTGGAGCAACGTACTTGCGAGTGTTATGCGGTGGTCAAAAAAGAATACGACCGCCTTCTGCCCGAGAATAAAACCCCATAACAGTATTTCCCTGGGACTTTGTGTCCTGGTGAACAGGCGGGATACCGCCACTGCGATAGACTGGGGCACCTGCCAAAACTGCCATCGACAGCAGCCGGGCCGTGACGCAGCCTCCCGCCCCGGGAGGTCGGCAAGCACACCAGAGAACGCCCCGTGAAACCTGTCGAAAACAACTTGCTGGCGCTTTTGCCCCGCCAGGATCGCGCACGGCTGCTCAAGCAGTGTGAACCCGTGGAACTGGTACTGGCGAAGGTGTTGTCCGATCCGGGCCAACCCACTCGCCACGTCTACTTTCCCACCCAGGGTTTTATTTCATTGATTGCGGTCGTTCAAGGCAGCCCCGGCGTGGAAGTCGGGATGGTCGGCCGTGAAGGCATGTTGGGGGTACAACTGGCGCTCGGCGTGGCTACCGCGCCGCTGCATGCGCTGGTGCAGGGTGCCGGCACCGCCTGGCGCATCGGAAACCGGGCCTTCAAGGCAGAACTCGCCGCCAGTCCGGCCCTGCAGCGCAGCATGAACCGCTACCTCTATGTGCTGATGGCCCAACTGGCCGAATCGACCGCCTGCGTGCGCTTTCACCAGATCGGCCCGCGCCTGGCGCGCTGGCTGCTGATGAGCCAGGACCGTTCGCAGGCGTCCAGTTTTGACGTGACGCAGGAGTTCCTGGCTTACATGCTGGGTGTGCGCCGCGTGGGGATCACGGCGGCGGCCGGTGAGCTGCAGCGCAGCGGCCTCATCGCCTACAGCCGCGGCAAGCTCACGGTGCTGGACCGCAAAGGGCTGGAAGCGGCCTCTTGCGGCTGCTATGCGGCTGACCGCAAGGCCTACATGGACCTGCTGGTCAAGTAGGCGTCCGGCTGCGGGTCTGCCGCGGCTTGTTGGACGGCCATTTCCAGCAGCTTGCTGTAGTTCTCCAGTTTTTTATACAGCAGGCGCACTTCCAGCGCGTTGTGGATGCGCGTGCGGACTTCGATCAGGTCAAACGGTTTGCTGATGAAATCCTTGGCGCCGGCTTGCAGCGCGCGCAGTTTGTGGCCAGGCTCCGCCGTCAACACGATGACCGACAGGTATTTGTCGTGCTTGTCCTGCTTGAGCGCCTCCATCACCTCAAAGCCGTCCATGCCTGGCATTTTCAGGTCGAGCAGGATCAGGTCGTAGCGATGTTCGGCATGCAGCGCGGCCACCTCCAGCGGATTCATGGTGGAGCTGACGCGGGTATAACCCGTCTCGCTGAGCAATTGCCTGAGCAGCTGCACGTTGACGGGCTGGTCGTCCACCACCAGGATGGCGGCATTGAGGAGGTCGAATTCAGTGTTCATGAGAGGGTTTCGTTGGCAGCCGCACGGTCGGTCCGGGTTTTTGCGAGCGTGGCCATCAGGTCAAGCGTCTCCATGAACTCGTTGATCTTGATCGGCTTGGTCAGGTAGCGGAAGAAACCGGCCTGCAGGCCTTTTTCAATGTCGCGGGGCATGGCGTTGGCGCTGAGCGCCACCACGGGAATGTGTTTCGTCAAAGCGTCCTCTGACAGGATCTTCATGGCCGTGATGCCGCTGATGCCCGGAAGGTTGATGTCCATCAGGATGAAATCCGGCAGCGAGGCTTTGGCAATCGCAATGCCGCTGATGCCGTCGCGTGCGGACAGCAGGCGGAAATCCGCGCGCCTGGCGATCAGGTCCTCCACCAGCATCAGGTTGGCGGGGTTGTCCTCGACATACAGCACGGTGCAGGTTTGCGGGTCGGCGGGCTCGTGCGCGGTGCGACCCAGCGCCAGATCGAGCAGCTCCGGGGAGAGCTTTTGCTCGGTGGTGACGTTCAGGTCGATCCAGAACATGCTGCCCTTGCCTATCGTGCTTTCCACGCCGATGGTTCCGCCCATCAGCTCCACCAGCCGCTTGGTCATGACCAGGCCGATGCCTGTGCCCTGTTCTGTGCTGGCTTCCTGGCCGAGGCGGTTGAAGGGCTGAAAAAGCTGCTCCAGCTTCTCCCCAGCCAGGCCTTCACCGGTGTCTTCCACGCAAACGCGGAAGCGCCCGGGCGCAAGGTCGACGTACTTGAGCGTTACCTTGCCGTGCGCCGTGTTGTATTTGATGGCGTTGGACAGCAGGTTGATCAGCACCTGCTTGAGGCGTGTGCGGTCCACGTTGACGAAGACGGGCGCGGCCAGCTCGGGGAAGCTCACGGCAATGCCGCGTTTTTCGGCTTGCGACTCAATCATGGTTTCGCACTCGCGCACGACTTCGGCGAGCGACACCGGCTCGAGCGACAGCGAGAGCTTGCCCGATTCAATCAGCGCCAGGTCCAGGATCTCGTTGATCAAGTCCAGCAAATACCAGCCGGCCTGCAGGATCTGGTCGACGCTGCGCTTTTGCGACGGCGTGGGTTGCGGTGTGCCGGACTCGATCAGCTGCGCAAAGCCGAGGATGGCGCTGAGCGGCGTGCGCAGCTCGTGGCTCATGCTGGAGAGGAAATCGGATTTGGCGAGGTTGGCCTTCTCGGCCACCGCCATGGATTCCTTCAGCGCCATTTCGACCTGCTTGCGCACCGAGTTGTCGGTGCCGATCAGCAGGTAGCCGATGATGGTGCCGAAATCGTCGCGCAGCGCGGTAATCGACACGATGGCCGGAAAACGGCTGCCGTCCTTGCAGATGCAGGTCAGCTCGTAAATGTCTTCGATGCCGCGCGAGGCCTTGAATGTGAGCGCCTCAAAGCCCGGCGCGATGGTGGTGGCGAGCTCCTCGCTCAGCGCCTCAGCGCGCGCCATCACCTCTTGCGGGTCGTGGATGTCGCTGGGGTTGAGTTTGTTGACGACTTCGGCCGCCATATAGCCCAGCATGCGCTCGGCGCCGACATTAAAGAGCTGGATGATGCCTTTTTCGTCGGTGGCGATGATCGAGAAGTTTTCGCTCGTCAGGATGGCGGTTTGCAGCGCGCCGGTTTTGAGCAGCGCTTCCTGGCGCAGGGACTCTATGCCGTCGGCCCTGGCAATAGCGTCAAGGACGCTCAGGCTGGAAATAGGTGACATGGGCCATGTTGTGTAGAAGTAACGACGATCCTGCGGGGCGCCGGCTATGGGCGGCGCCTCCAGGATCCTGGCCGGGGGTGTGCGAAGTCTTTTTAAAGACTCCGCGAGTATGACAGCTTGGTCTGGAAAGTCTGTTCGTCAACGCACATAAGACATAAGACGAGGCCTCGCGGGCCTGCGGGGCGCCTAGGTGTTGGCCCGGCGGTAAAACGCCAGCGAGCCGGCCAGCGCCAGCAGCGCGCCGCCGCAGGCGCGGTCTATCCAGCGGGTGGCCGAGGCCTTGAGCAGGCGGATCGCCTTCGCGCCGATAAAGGCGTACGCGAACATGACGGAAAAATCGATACCCGCAAACACCAGCGAAATCGCGAGGTACTGCGGCGCCTGGGCGGCGGTGGGGTCGATGAACTGCGGCAGCAGGGCCGAGCAGAACAGGTAGCCCTTGGGGTTGGTGACCGCCACCAGGAAGGACTTCATGAAGATCGCCCGGCCGCCGTGCTGCGTGCCGGCGGCGCCTTCGGCCGGAATCTCAAACCCGCCGCGCGAGCGCAGCAGGCGGATGCCCAGCCAGGCCAGGTACACGGCCCCGGCCCACTTGAGCACGGAAAACCAGAACTCGGACGCGGCCAGCAGCGCACCCAGGCCCAGCGCGACTGCGCCCACCAGCACGAAGTCGGACACCACTGCGCCCAGCATGCCGGGTACCGAGCGGCGCACGCCATAGCGCGAGCCGTTGGCCAGCGCCAGCAGCACGGTCGGGCCGGGCGTGGCAATGGCCACCAGCGCGACGATGGAAAAAAGCAGCAGGGTGGTGGTGTTCATGCCGCCGCCGCGCAGCCTTCAGGCTTGTAGACGCGCTCGGTCGAGGGCGGGTATTTGGCGAGGAGGCGCTCAGGGCGGCTGGGCCGCACCGTAAAACCGCCGCCGCAATTGGGGCAAACGCCCTTGAGCCGGGTGTCGGCGCATTCGGCGCAGAAAGTGCATTCAAAGGTGCAGATGCGTGCGTCGGGCGACTCGTTGGGCAGGTCGCGGTTGCAGCATTCGCAGTTGGGACGGAGCTGGAGCATGGTGGGCCTTCCGTGTTGATGAGCGGCCATTATGGCCAAAGTGATGCCCGGCCGTCAGCTCAGCTTCTTGACCAGCACCTGGCTCTTGCGGTCCCAGTTGTACTTGCGCTTGCGGGCTTCGGGCAGCCAGTCCGGGTCGACCTGGACAAAACCGCGTTTGATGAACCAGTGCATGGTGCGGGTGGTCAGCACAAAAATGCTTTGCAGGCCGGCGGCGCGGGCGCGTTGCTCGATGCGTTTGAGTATCTTCTCGCCGTCGCCCTGGCCCTGGCTTTGCGGCGACACGGTGAGCGCCGCCATCTCGGCTGTTTTAGCCTCGGGGTAGGGGTAGAGCGCGGCGCAGGCAAAGATCACGCCGTCGTGTTCGATGATGCTGTAGTTGTCGGCGTCGCGTTCGATCTCGGTGCGGCTGCGCTTGACGAGGGTTCCGTCGTTTTCAAAGGGCTCGATCAGCTGCAGGATGCCGCCCACATCGTCGCCGGTGGCTTCGCGCAGCTCCTCGAGCTTTTCATCGACCACCATGGTGCCGATGCCGTCGTGCACATAGATTTCCAGCAGCAGCGAGCCGTCTACCGCAAAAGGCAGGATGTGGCTGCGCTCTACGCCGGCCTTGCAGGCCTTGACGCAATGCTGCAGGTAAAACGCGGTGTCGGTGGGGCGCTCGCCATTGGGCAGGCCGGCCAGCAGCTTTTCGGCGGCGGCCAGCGGCAGTTCGGTGTCGATGGGGTTGTCTTCGCTTTCGGGCTGGTCGTGGTGGATGCGGATGCCCGGGATCTCGGTCAGGAAGATCAGCTTGTCGGCCTGCATGGCGATGGCCACCGAGGTGGCGACTTCTTCCATCGTCAGGTTAAAGGCCTCGCCGGTGGGCGAAAACCCGAAGGGCGAAAGCAGCACCATGGCGCCGAAGTCAAGCACCCGGCCGATGGCGGCCGTGTCGACCTTGCGCACCATGCCCGAATGCTTGAAGTCCACCCCGTCCAGGATGCCGACCGGCCGCGCCGTGAGGAAGTTGCCGGAAATCACCCGCACCGTGGAGCCGGCCATCGGCGTGTTGGGCAGGCCCTGGCTGAAGGCGGCTTCAATTTCATAGCGCAGCTGACCGGCGGCCTCTTGGGCGCTGTCCAGCGCCACTTCGTCGGTGATGCGCATGCCGTGGGAGTACTTGGCCGTGTGGCCTTTGGCCTTGAGCTGCTCGTTGACCTGCGGGCGAAAGCCGTGCACCAGGACGATCTTCACGCCCATGCTCTGGATCAGCGCCAGATCCTGCGCAATATGCTGCAGTTTGCCGGCGGCAATGGCCTCACCGGCGATGCCCACCACAAAGGTTTTGCCGCGGTGCGTATGGATATAGGGCGCCACCGAGCGGAACCAGGGAACAAAGGTGAAATTGAAGACGGCGGACATGGGCGCGCTTTCGGGATCGGTTGGGGGCAGGCCAGGGGCGGAAAAGTCCAGTGAGTGTAAGGGAGACGCCGCTTTTACGCGGTCATGGCGGGGCCGGCCGGCCGGGCGGCCCGCGGGCGGGCGGCGTAGTCAAATTTGGGGATAGCGAAACCGGGCGCGGCAGGTTATGGTTGACGGCTATGGACAAATACGCGATCGGCTTTTGGGGCTGCTATTTCGGGGCGGCCGGGCTGATGCTGGCCGGCTCGGTGTTTGCCTATATCCGCTCCCTGCGCCGCATTGCGGTCAACGCGGCTGCTTCGGCCGTGGCCTCGACATTTTTTGTGGTGGCTTTTCTGGGCGGCCTGCCGATCAGCGACGGTGCCACCCTGGACCGCTTCCTGGCGCATGTGGCCAGCCTGGTGTCGGTGCTGCTGGCTTACCTGCTGTTTTCCATCCTGGGCCTTCTGCGCAGCCCGAAGGCGCAGCGCAGGGCGCTGGTGTTGCTGGCGGCGCTGGCGCTTTCGGTCATTGCCGCGGGCTGGGCGTTCAGCCCGCAGCAGGCCCTCTTGCTGAGCCTGGCTGGGGCCATGTTGCTGGGCCTGGTGGCGCTGGCATTCAGCCTGCGCAACGCGCGGCGCGGGGATCGGCTGGCCTGGGTGGCCGTTTCGGGCGTGCTGTTCATGCTGGTGGCCATTGCGGGTCTTGGCTGGATGGCGCTGGACCGTGCCCATGTGCCATGGCAGGCGCATGCCGTCACCGCGCTGGCCGGCACTGCCTACCTGGCCACCATGGCCTCGGTGCTGTGGACGCGCTACTCCTATCTGATCGAGCTGAACCGCGTGATGGCACACGGCCCCGCCTATGACCCGGTCACCCGCATGCGCTCCAACAGCGAGACCAACAACATGGTGAGTGCGGCTTTCAGCCACTACAGGGACCAACCCGTGCCGCTGGGGGTGATCGTGGTGACGATCGCCAATCTGTATGTGCTGGAAAAACTCTATGGCCTGGCGGCCGTCAACCATGCGCTGTTTGTGTGCGCCGGACGGCTGCGGCGAGCTGTCCCGGCCCATGTCGAGATGGGCCGCCTCGGTGAGGACGGGTTTTTGCTGCTGATGCGCAATTGCCATGACAGCGGCGACCTGGTTCACCTGGCACGCCGGGTTCAGGAGACTTTGTCCCGTTCAGTGGTGCTCAACACGACCCTGGACCCGGGCACCGCGGCGAACCATCAGACACGATGGGGGGCGGAAACCGGCGTGGGCGTGCTGAGGGTGTCCAAAACAGACGCCCGTGCCGATTCAGCGGCGGGTATAGGGCGCAGCATGTCACGGGCAGCGCTGGGTTACCCCAGCCGGATTGCCTGGTTTGACGAGACCAGCGGGGAAATTGTCGACATGCCCGTGCTGACGGACTGAGCAGGCGCGAAGGCCTGCGCGGGAACCGCCGATAATTGACGGCTTTGGCCGCTCCGGCGTCCCCACCCTTTTTTCTCCGCTCTTGCTTTGCCGCCTGCTTTGTCCCCCCTGACCATCACATTCCCCGAATCGCTGCCCGTATCGGGCAAGCGCGACGAAATCACCGCCGCGATGACGGCCCACCAGGTCATCATCGTCTGCGGCGAAACCGGCTCGGGCAAAACCACGCAGTTGCCCAAGATCGCGCTGGCCATGGGGCGCGGCAAGCTCAATTACCCGGCGGGGCAGGGCCGCCTCATCGGCCACACCCAGCCGCGCCGGATTGCAGCATCGAGCGTGGCCAAACGCATTGCCGAAGAGCTGAAAACACCGCTGGGTGACGTGGTCGGCTACAAGGTGCGTTTCCAGGACCGGCTCTCGCGCGACGCCTCCGTCAAGCTGATGACCGACGGTATCCTGCTGGCCGAGACGCAGACCGACCCGCTGCTCAAGGCCTATGACACCATCATCATTGACGAGGCCCATGAGCGCAGCCTGAACATCGACTTTTTGCTGGGCTACCTGCGCCAGCTGCTGCCGCGCCGGCCCGACCTGAAAGTGGTCATCACCTCGGCGACGATTGATGCGCAGCGGTTTGCGGATTACTTTGCTTCGGCCAAAGGGCCTGCCCCCGTGATCATGGTGTCGGGTCGCATGTTCCCAGTGGAGCAGCGCTACCGTCCCTTTGAAGAGTCGCGCGAGCATGACCTGAACGACGCGATTGCCGATGCGGTCGACGAGCTCTGGCTGAGCCCGCACAGCGCGGGCGACATCCTGGTATTTTTGCCCGGCGAGCGCGAGATCCGCGAGGCGGCAGACCATTTGCGCAAACACCTGGCGCACCAGCCGCTGACGCGCAACGCCGAGGTGCTGCCGCTGTTTGCGCGCCTCAGCCAGGCCGAGCAGGACCGCATTTTTGACGGCCACAGCGGCCGGCGCATCGTGCTGGCCACCAACGTGGCCGAGACCTCGCTGACCGTGCCTGGCATCCGCTATGTGGTCGATGCGGGCACCGCGCGCGTCAAACGCTACAGCTTTCGCAACAAGGTCGAGCAGCTGATGGTCGAGCCGGTGTCGCAGGCCGCCGCCAACCAGCGTGCGGGCCGCTGCGGCCGCGTGGCCGACGGCATCTGCATACGCCTCTACGACGAGAAAGACTTTCAGGGTCGTCAGCCTTTCACCGACCCTGAAATTTTGCGCAGCTCGCTGGCTTCGGTGATCTTGCGCATGAAGGCGCTGCACCTCGGCAACGTCGAGGAATTTGCCTTCATCGAGCCGCCGCAGCGCCGTGCCATTGCCGACGGCTACCAGTTGCTGGCCGAACTGGGCGCCGTCGATGCCGACAACGAGCTCACGGCCGTGGGCCGCACGCTGGCCAAGCTGCCGCTGGATCCGCGCGTGGGCCGCATGATCCTGGAAGCCAAAGACCGCAATGCGCTCGACGAGGTGCTGGTGATTGCCAGCGCGCTCAGCGTGCAGGATGTGCGCGACCGGCCCATGGACAAGCAGGCCCAGGCCGACCAGCAGCACGCCAAGTTCGACGACGAGAAAAGCGAGTTCAGCGGCTACCTCAAGCTGTGGAAATGGCTGGGCGACGCGCGTGGTGGCCACGGCACCGACCATAAACTCTCCAATCGCCAGTACGAGAACCTGCTGCGCGAGAACTACGTCAACATCCGCCGCGTCCGTGAATGGCGCGACATTCATTCCCAGCTCCACACGGTGGTGGGCGAACAGAAGTGGGTCTTGAATGACAAGCCGGCCAGCTATGAACAGCTGCATCTGTCGATGCTGTGCGGTTTGCTCGGCAACATCGGCTGCAAGAGCGACGAAGAAGACTGGTACCTGGGCGCACGCGGCATCAAGTTTTACCGCCATCCCGGCGCACGCCTGAGCAAGAAGCCGGGCCGCTGGATCGTCGTGGCCGAGCTGGTGGAAACCACGCGCCTCTTCGGCCGCGGCATTGCCAACATCGACCCGGCCTGGATAGAGCAGGTCGCCGGGCATTTGCTCAGCAAACAGCTGCTGGACCCGCACTGGGAGAAAAAAGCCGCGCAGGTGACGGCGCTGGAGCGCGCCACGCTGTACGGCCTGGTGGTCTACAACGGCCGGCGCGTCAATTTCGGCCGTGTCGACCCCATCACGGCGCGCGAGATTTTCATCCGCGAGGCGCTGGTGGCCGGCAACTGGGACACCAAACTGCCCTTCCTGGCGGCTAACCTGAAGCTGATCCAGCAGGTGCAGGACCTGGAGCACAAGGCCAGGCGCCAGGACGTGCTGGTGGATGAAGAGCTGATCTACGCCTTCTACGACCAGCAGTTGCCTGCCGATGTGCACAGTGGTGCGAGCTGCGAGCACTGGTACAAGGAAGAGTCGAAAAAGCAACCCAGGCTTTTGCTGCTGACCCGCGAGGAGCTGATGCGCCACGAGGCGGCCGGCATCACCACGCAGTCTTTCCCCAAAACCCTGCGCATGGGCGGCGTGGATTGCACCGTCACCTACCTGCACGAGCCCGGCGATGCGCGGGACGGCGTGACGGTCGATGTGCCGCTGTTTGCACTCAACCAGGTGAACGAGGAACGCTGCGAGTGGCTGGTGCCCGGCATGCTCAAGGACAAGGTCCAGGCGCTGATCAAGACGCTGCACCAGCGCCCGCGCTCACGCCTGGTGCCGCTGCCGGACACGGCCGCACGCATGACGGAGCAGCTGCTTCAGCCTGAAATCTTCGGCGCCGGGTCGCTGACGGACGCGGTGCTCAAGCTGGTGAGGGACGCCACCTCGCTGGACATCAAACGCAACGACATGAAGCTGGACATGTTGCCGGCCCACCTGTTCATGAACTTTCGGGTGGTGGACGAGCACGGCCGGCAACTGGGCGCCGGGCGCAATCTGGGGGCGCTCAAGGGCGAGTTGGGGTCTCAGGCGCGTGGCGCTTTCCAGGCACTGGCAGGGCTCAAGAACCTGGCGAAGGCTGTCGAGCCGGAGAAATTCGCCGGTCAGGGCTCTTCCAAAGATTCAGCATCAAATCGGCCTCCAGCCCAATCGGGGCATGGACAATCTGCTATTGAAAAGATAGCGCCCAGGGCGCCGGAGCGCTACACCGGCTGGAGCTTTGGCGAGCTGCCGGAGCTGATGGAGATCAGGAAGGGCGCCCAGACGCTGATCGGGTTTCCGGCGCTGATCGACCTGGGCGACGCGGTGACGATTGAGGTGTTTGATGAGCCGGAAGCTGCTGCCGCCAAACACCGCGCCGGCCTGCGCAGGCTGTTTTCGCTGCAGATCAAGGACGCGCTGAAGTACCTGGAAAAGAACCTGCCCGACCTGCAGAAAATGGCGACCAGCTACATGCTGGTGGGCCGCGCCGCCGACAACTCCGGCGGCGGCACGCTCGAAGAGCTGCGCGAACAGATCATTGAAGTCGCGCTGGACCGCGCTTTCCTGCAGGAGCCGTTGCCGACGAACGAGGGTGAGTTCAAAAAACGCATCGACGACGGCCGCGGACGCCTGACATTGATCGCCAGCGAAGTGGCCAGGCTGGCCGCCGGTATCCTGGTGGAGTTTGCCGTGGCCCAGCGCAAGATCAAGGACAGTAAAAACGCCGCCGAAGCCGCAGCCGATGCCGCCCAGCAACTGCAGCGCCTGGTGCCCAAACGGTTTTTAACCGCCACGCCTTACGGCCAGCTGCAGCACTTTGCGCGCTACCTCAAGGCCATCACGCTGCGCCTTGAGAAATGGCGCGCCGACCCGGCACGCGACGCCAGCCGTCTGGTCGAGTTGCGGCCGCAAGAGCAGCGCTACTGGCGCCTGGTGGCCGAGCGCAAAGGGGCAGTCGACGCCCGCATGCAGGAATTCAGGTGGCTGCTGGAAGAGCTGCGGGTGAGTTTTTTCGCGCAGGAGTTGCGCACGCCGCAGCCGGTCAGTATCAAAAGGCTTGAGAAGGTCTGGCAGCAACTGAATAGCTAAGCCGGACTTCGGATGCAGACAAAAAAATGGCCTTGCAATGCAAGGCCATTTTTTGTGAAGCATGCGGTAAGACTAGATGCGTCCCATCAGCAGCAGGATCACCAGGATCAGCACCACGAGGCCGATGCCACCACTGGGCCCGTAACCCCAGCTGCGGCTGTGGCCCCAGGTTGGCAGTGCGCCAACCAGGATCAGGATAAGAACAATCAGCAGAATGAGCGAGAGGGACATTGAAAGCACTCCTTGTTATGTGTGCCTCGATTCTTGCCCGGCGCCGGGCGGAATCAAGCAGGAGGAGGGCGTGTCCAACCGTCGGCAGGCACTGACAGCCTGCGCCTACAGACCACAGGGTTACAGCTTCGCCAGGCGCTGCAGTGCCGTGTTCAGCGTCTCGTCTTTCTTGGCAAAACAGAAACGCACCACGCGCTGGTCAAAGCCGTTGCCGTAGAAGGCCGACAGCGGAATGGCGGCCACACCGATCTCGGTGGTCAGCCATTTGCAGAATTCGGCTTCGCCCAGGTCGCTCACCTCAGAGATATCCACGCACTGGAAATAGCTGCCTTCGCTCGGCAGCAGCTTGAAGCGGGTTTTGGCCAGGCCTTCGCGGAACAGGTCGCGCTTGCGCTGGTAGAAGGCCGGCAGGCCCAGATAGGGCTGCTCATCGGCCATGTAGCTCGCCAGGCCGTACTGCACGGGCGTATTGACGGTGAAAACATTGAACTGGTGCACCTTGCGGAATTCGGCCGTCAGCGCAGCGGGCGCGGCCACATAGCCGACCTTCCAGCCGGTCACGTGGTAGGTCTTGCCGAAGCTGCTGACGATAAAGCTGCGCGCCGCCAGGCCAGGAAAGCGGGCCGCGCTCTGGTGGATGCGGCCCTGGGCGGCGTCGAACACCATGTGCTCGTAGACCTCGTCGCTGATCAGCAGCACGTCGGTGGGCGCCAGCAGGTCCTGCAGGGCGAGCATGTCGGCCTCCGTCCATACCGTGGCGCTCGGGTTGTGGGGCGAGTTGACGATGATCGCGCGCGTGCGCGGCGTGATGGCCGCGGCGATCTTGCCGAAGTCGGGGCGGAAGGTGCCGGGCGTGAGCGGGACACGCACGACAACGCCGCCGGCCAGCTCGATGTTGGGCACATAGCTGTCGTAGCAGGGCTCGAGCACGATGACTTCATCGCCGGGATGGACCACCGCCAGGATGGCGGTGATGATGGCCTGTGTGGCCCCGGCCGTGATGGTGATCTCGGTGTTGGCGTCGTAGCGGTGGCCGTACAGTTTGGCCACCTTGGCGGAAATCGCCTCGCGCAGCACCGGTACGCCCGTCATGGGCGGGTACTGGTTCAGGCCCTTCGTCATGGCGTCCGTGACGGCATTGACCAATTGCGGGTCACATTCAAAAT
This sequence comes from Polaromonas sp. SP1, assembly GCF_003711205.1. Classification (NCBI taxonomy): domain Bacteria; kingdom Pseudomonadati; phylum Pseudomonadota; class Betaproteobacteria; order Burkholderiales; family Comamonadaceae; genus Polaromonas; species Polaromonas sp. SP1. Next base: position 3,412,970 of record NZ_CP031013.1, read on the forward strand.
CAGGAAAGCCCTGGCCCAGGTTGACGGCGCCTTTTTCGGCGGCCAGGGTGGACATCACGGTGAAGATCGTGGTGCCAACGGCGGGGAGCTTGGTGGTCAGCTTGGGGGTGCGTTCGAGGATGGTTGTCATGATTGAAGCAATGAGTGTTTTTTATTCAAGTGGCCGCCGCGGAACCGGCTTAGCCGGGCCGCTAGCGGCGCCCCCTTGAGGGGGAGGCGGGCAAAGCCCGCTATGGGGGGAGTCAAACCTCATAATCGTTGACGCGGCCGGCCATGGCCTTGGTAATGAGCGCACGGTCCAGCTTGTCGCTGAGAAGCTCGGCGAATTTATACACAAAGTTGCGCAGGTAGGCGCTGCGCTTGAAGGCGACACGCGCCACATTGATGCCGAACAGCGGGCCTGCCGGGATGGCGACCAGGTCGCTGTTGGTGCCGTCTTCCTTGATGGCCATTTCGGCCACGATGCCCACGCCCAGGCCCAGGCGGACATAAGTCTTGATCACGTCGGAGTCGATGGCCTCCAGTGCGATACGCGGCTGCAGGCGCTTGGCGGCGAAGGCCAGGTCGATCTTGGTGCGGCCGGTGAACGACGGGTGGTAGGTGATCAAGGGCTCGTCGGCCAGGTCTTCGAGCGTGATGTTTTCTTTTTTGGCCAGCGGGTGGTCGACGGGGATGACAAGCATGTGCTGCCATTCATAGCAGGGCAGGGTGACCAGGTCTTCATATTGGGTCAGCGACTCGGTCGCGATGCCGATTTCGGCCACTTCGTCGAGCACCATGCGCGCCACCTGGTCGGGCGAGCCCTGGTGCAGGCTGACATTGACTTTGGGGAAGGCTTCACGCAGCTTGGCCACCGGTTGCGGCAGCACATAGCGGGCCTGGGTGTGGGTGGTGGCGATCGACAGCGTGCCGCTGTCCTGCGCCGAGAACTGCTCGCCGATGCGGCGCAGGTTGCCGACCTCGCGCATGATCAATTCAATGCTTTTGAGGACATGCTCGCCGGGTTCGGTCACGCGTTTGAGGCGCTTGCCGTGCCGGGCAAAGATTTCCACGCCCAGTTCCTCTTCCAGTTCGATGATGGCTTTGGACACCCCGGGCTGCGACGTGTGCAACGCCTTGGCCGTCTCGGTGAGGTTCAGGTTGCGCCGGATGGCCTCCTGGACGAATCGGAATTGGTGGAGGTTCATATCAAATTCAGGCTAATTATTCACTTCATTATGCCTGTTTTGCCCTAAGGAGGCGTGGTGGCTGCGTGGCCTTTAGCCGCGCCAACCGGCCTTCAAGCCAGTGCGATACCGGCCATCAGGGCGGTCAGTTCGTGGTACTCGCCGGCAGTCGGCAAGAGCTCCACGTCGACGCCTGGATGGTTTGCGCGAATCTCATTCACCAGCCGGGGCAGGTCTTCACGCGCGTGTTTGCCAACCCCAAAAAAAAGCGGGAAGACCCTTATGGAGCTTGCACCTTCAGCTATCAAATTTATAGCAGCTTCAGACAGGGAGGGGGCGCAAAGCTCCACGTAGGCGCACAGCACAGGCGTGTCGGGTGCGGTGGTGCGGATTAGCGCCGCAACGGCTTCGATGGGCGCGCGCCATTGCGGGTCGCGCGAGCCATGGGCCAGCAGGATGATGCCGCGGGTGGCGGCTATAGCGGGTGCTGCAGGCATCCGTTAGCGCCTCAACACCAGCCAGCCGAAGGCGCCCAGCGACACGGCCATGTAAAGCAGGCCCGGCGTGGCCGCTGCCAGCCAGGGTTGCCAGTTGCGCAGGTTGCCGATGTAGCCAAACACGTTGTTCAGCAGGAAAAAGCTGATGCCGATCATGACGCCGGCAAAAACGTAGCCCGCGATGCCGCCTGAGCGGAAATGCAGGTAAGCAAAAGGCAGGGCCAATATCACCATCACCAGGCAACTGAGGGGGTAAAAGACCTTTTTCCAGAACTCGATCTCATAGCGCTGGGCGGTCTGGCCGTTGGCGTCGAGGTGGCGAACATAATTAAAGAGGTCGATGGTGCCCATGCGCTCCGGCTTGAGCAGGGCCACCGAGACCATCTCTGCGCTGATTTCGGTGGGCCATCGGAAGGTTTCAAGCGTCGCGCGGTTGACCCTGGCGGCGTCTTGCGGCTTGCCGGTGCCGGTGATGCCGGCGGAAACCTCAAACTCGGCGCGGACCGCCTTGTGAAGCACCCAGGCATCGCCTGTGGCAAAAGTGGCCAGCGGCGCCTGGGTGGTCGAGACCACCAGCCCCTTGTTGTTGAATTCAAAAACCTGCACGCCCTGCATTTCGTTGTCGGGCGACAGCGTTTTGACGTTGACGACATAGGTGTTGTAGGCCTGTTTTTCCTTGAGCCAGGCGCCGGTCTGGCCGATGGTGATCTTGTTCTGGTAGCGCGCCTTGAGCAACTGCGCCGCCCGTTCGCTGGCTGGCGCAACGTAGTCGCCGATCGCGAAGCTGAACACCACAAACAGCGCACCCAGCGCCAGCAGCAGTTTCAGCGCGCGCCAGGGACCCAGGCCGCTGGTTCGCAAAATCGTGTATTCGGAGCTTTGGGCCAGCCGGGCCATCACGAAGATCGTGCCGATCAGCACCGAGATCGGCAGGAGTTCATAGAGGTGATTGGGAATCAGGAGCCCGACGTACAAAAGCGCATGGCGTATCTGGTAGATGTCTGCGGCATTGATGCCGGTGCTTTTGCCGAGGTACTGGAGCTCGTCGACCAGGTCAAAAAAGAAGAACAGCGCCAGGAAACCCAGGGCCACCAGGGCGATGGCGGCCAGGATTTCACCGTAGATGAGGCGGCGTATGGTTTTCATGGGTGGCTTTCGCTGCCGCGAACGGCCAGGGGCGACCTGTTGAGCCGGCGGGCGGGCCGCAAAACCCAGTTGAACTGCCGCTTGGACAGCCAGGCCAGTCCAAGCACGAGGACGCCGCCGTGAAGCAGCAGCAGGAAGTTGCTGAAGCTGATCAGGCCGACAAAGATCCAGCTCTGGCCGAGGTTGACGAGGTTGTTGTAAACCACGAAGGTCAGCAGCACAAAAATCATGTTGCCGCTGCGCCCGCCCCGCGGGTTGACGCTGGCCAGCGCCACCGCCAGGATCACAAAATTGATCGAAGCCAGCGCCAGGCCCACGCGCCAGGCGAGCTCGCTGAGGTTGCCGCGCGTGGGGGCCTTGATCAGGTCGCGCGTGGACAGCAGTTTGGACTCGGGGGCGTTTTCGATCAGCGGGTTGGAGTCGCCGGTCTTGGTGCCGTACTCTTCAAAGTCGCTGATCTTCAGGCCCGGCTGCCCGATGACGCTTTCAAGGCGCTGGCCGTTTTCAAGCATCAGGAACTGGGCGTCGCCGAGGGCGTCGATGCGGCCGGAGCGTGCGGTGGTGATGGAGCTTTTGCCCTTTTCGGTGGAGGCAATGAAGACGTTGTTGCTGGCCCGCTCGCCCGCCAGGTTCCGGTCGATAAAAAACACCCGGTTGCCGCTGGAAGACTCCTGGAACTGGCCCGGCGCGATGCGGTCAAGGTCGCCGCGCTGCTCGTAGCGGCTTTGCATGTCTTTGGTCTGCTGGTTGGTCCAGGGCCAGACAAAAAGCGCCATCAGGGTGATGACCAGCAATACCGGCCAGGCAAAACGGAAGAGCGGCCTTAAAAACCCCGCCAACCCCTGGCCGGCGGTGAACCACACCACCATTTCGCTGTCGCGGTACATGCGCGACAGGGTGCTGACCATGGCGATGAAAAGCGACAGCGTCAGGATGGTCGGCAGCCGGCCCAGCGCGGAGTAGGCCATGAAGAGCATCACGTCCTGCGGATTGATGAAGCCGCGCGAAGCCTGGCCCAGCGTTCGGATCAAAACGATGGTCATGACGATGGTGACCAGCACCACCAGGGTGGCCCCGAAACTGCGCGCCAGCTCTTTGCGAATCGAAGATTGGAATAACATTGACTGACTGTCTGCTTTTGCCTGTGTTCTATTTCGGTTTGATTTTTGTCTTATTTTTGTTCTGCCCGGTGTATTGCCCGGTTTATTTACCAAACCCCTGAATTATGGACTTTGAACTCAAAACACTGACCCGCGCGCGTATTTGCAGCGAAAAAACCGACGCACTGGTCGTGCTCGTTCCCCAGGACATGGCCTCCGGCGCCGACGCTTTGTCGGTGCTCGCCGCGCTGGCGATCAAGTCGGGGGACTTTGAAGCCAAGCCAGGCAAGCTCCTGAGTGCCTATCGCACGACCGGCATTGCGGCCACGCGTGTGGTGCTGGCAGGCGTGGGCGATGCCAGCCCCAAAAATGTCCGTTCTGCAGTCAGCGCAGCCCTGGGCGCACTGAAGTCCAGCAACGCGCAGCGCCTGACCCTGTGCTTCAGCACGCTGGATGGCGTGCAGGCTGAAGCCGTTCGCGCTGCCGTGACGGCGTGCAGCGACGCAAGCTATACCTACACCACCACCAAGTCCAAAGCCACCCCCGCAAGGCTGCGGCATGTGGTCGTTGCTGTGCAGGACGCCGCGACCGCCAAAACAACCAGGGCCGGCTTCGACAAGGGCGCGGCGCTGGTCAAGGGTGTGGAGTTTGCCAAGGAGTGGGCCAATCGCCCGGCCAATCACGCCACGCCAACCTTGCTGGCCGGCGCGGCCAAAGAGCTGGGCAAGCTGCGCAATATCAAGGTCGACATACTGGGCCCCAAAGAAGTGGCCAAGCTGGGCATGGGCTCTTTCATGGCCGTCGCCCAGGGCACGGCCGAGCCCTTGCGCTTCATCGTGCTGCGTTATGCGGGCGCTGCCAGGGATGCGGCGCCTGTGGTGCTGGTCGGCAAGGGCATCACCTTCGATACCGGGGGCATTTCCATCAAGCCCGCGGCGGAAATGGACGAGATGAAGTTCGACATGTGCGGCGCCGCGAGCGTGCTGGGCACCTTCCGGGCTCTGGCCGAGCTCCAGCCGGCGCTGAATGTAGTGGGCCTGATCCCGGCCTGCGAGAACATGCCGGGTGGCCGCGCCATCAAGCCTGGCGATGTGGTCACCAGCATGAGCGGGCAGACCATTGAAATCCTCAACACCGATGCCGAAGGCCGCCTCGTGCTGTGCGACGCACTCACTTACGCCGAGCGTTTCAAGCCCAGGGCGGTGGTCGATATCGCCACGCTGACCGGCGCCTGCGTGATTGCGCTGGGCGGGGTGCGCAGCGGCATGTTTTCCAGCGACGATGCGCTGGCTGCCGCGCTGTCGGAGGCGGGCGAATCGTCCATGGACCTGTGCTGGAGGATGCCGCTGGACGACGACTACGCAGAGGGACTCAAAACCAATTTCGCCGACGTTGCCAATGTGGCGGGCCGGGCCGGCGGCGCCATCACGGCGGCCAAGTTCCTGCAGCGATTTTCGGCCAGTTTCCCGTGGGCACACCTGGACATTGCCGGTACGGCCTGGAAGAGCGGCGCCGCCAAAGGCGCCACGGGACGGCCCGTGCCCCTGCTTCTGGACTACCTGCTCGGCCAGGTTTCCGCTGAAAAGGCCAAGCCTTCGGCCAAACCGTCCAGGCCGTCGGCGAAGGCGTCAGCCAAAGCCAGGCCAGCACCAAGAACCCGGGCATGACAGAAATCGCCTTTCACTTCAACGTGCCCGACAAGCTGGCGTACGGCTGCCGGCTGCTTCGCAAGGCCTACCTCAGTGGCGCCAGCGTGGTGGTCACTGCGGAACCGGCGGTGCTGGCCGAACTGGACCAGCTGATGTGGAGTTTCTCGGCCGCCGAATTTGTGCCGCATTGCCGGGCAGATGCCGGCGACAGCACGCTGGCTGCGACGCCCGTGGTGCTCGCCGAATCGCCAGGCATGTCTCCCCATCACGGCGTGCTGGTCAATCTGGGGCAGGAGATTCCTGCTGAATTTGAGCGCTTCGAACGCTTTATCGAGGTGGTTGCACGAACGGACGACGACCGCCTGGCTGCGCGCAGCCGATGGAAGCATTACACCGACAGGGGCTACGCGATGAAGCGGCATGACCTTGCAACGGCCGGGGAGGGTGCATGAGCCGCCCGCCCACGCCGCCCCGGTTTGTTCCCACGCTGACGGAAGTCATCCGGCCGATGCCAGCGCCGGCCGCATCGGCCGTGGCGCCGCCGGCCCCGATGACCGCAAGCGAGCCTCCGCTGGCTGCCGCGCCGTCGCCGGCAGCGTCCTCCCTGGCGCCCTCAGCGGATGTGCAGGAACAGATGGTGCAGCGTGTACTGCAGCGGGTGGACCTGGTCCTGGAGCGGCGCTTGCGGGAGGTGGTCGGGCAGCTGATTCTGGAGCACACGCAAAACCTGGCGCCGCGTCTTCGCGAAGAAATTGAAGTGGTCGTGCGCCAGTCCGTCAGCCAGGCTTTTGACTCCGAAGCGGCAGCGCCAAACAGGCCTTCGTGACCGAGCGTTTCAAGGTCGCAAAGGCGACTGTTCGTCAGCCTGTTTTACGCGTGCGGAAAGCCGTGAAAACACAAGTTCACATAAGGCAATCTGCTCCCCGGGTAAACCCCCTTATCAGAATTTAACCTAGGGACGTTGCTATGGTGCGGGCCCGGAAATTGCGTTATGTTCGGCCCCGTTGAGTAAAAAAATTGTTCTCAACCTTTAACGGTAATTTCCTAATCGGAGTGTTTTTATGCAAATGAAATTAAAACTGACAGTAGTGGCTGCTCTCGCTGCGGTAGCGGGTTTTGCCTCTGCCCAAGACGCAGTGGTCAAAATCGGTCACGTGGCGCCGCTGTCCGGCTCACAAGCCCACTACGGCAAAGACAATGAAAACGGCGTGCGCATGGCCATCGAAGACCTGAACGCGCAAAACGTGGTCATCGGCGGCAAAAAGGTCAAGTTTGAAATTGTTGCTGAAGATGATGCTGCTGATCCAAAACAGGGCACCGCAGCCGCACAAAAACTGTGCGACTCCAAAGTTGCCGGCGTGGTCGGCCACCTGAATTCCGGAACCACCATTCCTGCATCCAAGGTGTACAACGACTGCGGCATTCCTCACGTCACGGGCGCTGCAACCAACCCCAACCTGACCAAGCCCGGCTACAAGACCACCTACCGCATCATCGCCAACGACAACGCCCTGGGCGCTGGCCTGGCTTTCTATGCTGCCGACACGCTGAAGCTGAAGAAAGTCGCCATCATTGATGACCGTACCGCTTACGGCCAAGGCGTTGCTGAAGTGTTCAAGAAAACGGCCCTGGCAAAAGGCATGACCGTGGTTGACGAACAGTTCACCACCGACAAGGCAACCGACTTCATGGCCATTCTGACGGCTATCAAGGCCAAAGCCCCTGATGCCATCTTCTACGGCGGCATGGACCCACAAGGCGGCCCAATGCTGCGCCAGATGGAACAACTCGGCATGGGCAACGTCAAGTACTTCGGCGGCGACGGCATCTGCACCGCAGAGCTGGCCAAGCTGACCGCAGGCGCCAAGACCATCGGCAACGTGGTTTGCGCTGAAGGCGGCGCATCGCTGGCCAAAATGCCAGGCGGCGAAGCATGGAAAAAGCGTTACGACGCCAAGTACCCGAACCAGTTCCAGGTTTACAGCCCGTACACCTATGACGCGACTTTCGTTCTGGTCGACGCCATGAAGCGTGCCGGTTCGTGGGATCCAAAGGTCTACACGCCTGAGCTGATCAAGTCCAACTTCAAGGGCGTGACCACCACGATCGCTTTTGAACCCAATGGCGAACTGAAGAACCCCGCCATCACCCTGTACGTCTACAAGGACGGCAAGAAATCTGCTCTGAACTAATCGTTCACTGCCGGTAAAAAAGCCACCGCAAGGTGGCTTTTTTTTGCCTGCTCCCTGCCAAAGGAAGAGGGCGCAGGAAGGGAGCCGGGAATTAGGAGGTGGCGCCGCACGTGTCGGGCTGGAAAGCGAAGCGGGCACAAAAAAGCCCAGACTGGCTGGGCTTTCAGGTGTTTTTGCTGCCGTGTGGAACCTCACGGCAACTAGACATTTTGGCGGAAGAGGCGGGATTCGAACCCGCGGTAGGTTTAACCCTACGCACGCTTTCCAGGCGTGTGACTTAAACCGCTCATCCACCCTTCCGCGAAGCCTTTGATTATAGCAGTGCTGCAGGTGTATGGCGCCAATCAGTCCAAATACGTGAACCTAGTGCACCGCGCCCTGGAACCGGTGCTTCTCCAGTTGCGCGAGGGTAACAAACTCCAGCGCCTTGCTGTGGGTCGACTCCAGGATAACGGGTGGTGCAAAGCCGGCTTCCAGCGCCTCCCGCCAGCGGTTGGCGCAAAGGCACCAACGGTCGCCCGCCTTCAGCCCGGCAAAGCGATGCTCGGGCCGCGGCGTGGAAAGGTCGTTGCCGCGGGCGGCGGAAAACACCAAAAACTCGCTGGTGACCCGAACGCACACCAGGTGTGAGCCCAGGTCCGAGGCGTCCGTGTTGCAGCACCCGTCACGGAAATAACCGGTAAGCGGGTCGTAGGAGCAGGGCACGAGGTCCGTACCCAGAACATTCTTGGCTTCCATGGCGTCGTCTGTGAAAAGAAGATGGGGTTCGAGTGAAAAGCGCGGCTTCAGGTTCCGGTTTTAGGCCTTGTTGGCCTGCACCATTTTCATGGCCGAGCTGATGAGGGCGGTGACCTCGGTCATATTGCTAGGCACCACCAGCGTGGTTTTGGCATCCTTGGCCACCTTGGAATAGGCGTCGACAGCCTGTTCAGCCACCTTCAGCTGCACGGCCTGCTCGCCGCCGGGCTGGCGGATCGCTGCGGCCACCATCTCGATGGCCTTGGCGTTGGCGTCGGCAACGGCCATGATGGCGGCGGCTTCACCCTGGGCGTTGTTGATGGCTGCCAGTTTTTCGCCTTCCGAGCGGGCGATAAAGGCTTCGCGTTCGCCGGTGGCGATATTGATCTGCTCTTGCCGGCGGCCTTCGGAGGCGGCGATCAGCGCGCGCTTTTCGCGCTCAGCCGTGATCTGCGACTGCATGGCATGCAGGATTTCCTTGGGCGGCGTCAAATCCTTGATTTCATAACGCAGGACCTTCACGCCCCAGTTCAGCGCGGCTTCGTCGATGGCGGCAACCACTTGCGCATTGATGATGTCGCGCTCTTCAAAGGTCTTGTCGAGCTCCAGTTTGCCGATCACCGAACGCAGCGAGGTTTGGGCCAGCTGCGTGACGGCGACGATGTAGTTGGACGAGCCGTAGCTGGCGCGCATCGGGTCGGTCACCTGGAAGTAGAGAATGCCGTCGACCTGCAACTGCGTGTTGTCGCGTGTGATGCAAACCTGGCTGGGAACATCCAGCGGGATTTCCTTCAGGCTGTGTTTGTAGGCCACACGGTCCACAAAAGGCACCAGGAAGTTCAGCCCCGGCGTGAGGCTGCCGTGGTATTTGCCCAGCCGTTCGATCACCCAGGCGTTTTGCTGCGGCACGACCTTGATGCTGCGGACGATAAAGATGCCAGCCACGATCAGGATGACGAGTGCGATTTCCATGGTTTCTCCGTTCAGTTATTCGTTATTGATGCGTTTTTTGACGCGTCCCGGTCCTGGCTTTCGGGCACAGGCCGGGTTTCCCTCAAAGCCTACAGCTTCTCGATGACCAGCCGGTTGCCCAGCATTTCCTTGATGCGGAAGCTGCCGGGGCTGCCCGGTTCCGCCGGATCGGCCGCTACCGCGGTCCAGTTGGCGCCACGGAATTTCACCGTCGCCGTGCCGTCGGGGTTCCATTGGGCCACCTGCACTGGCTCACCGATGTCCAGGTTGACATCGCGGTTCGCGTTGGCGGGCAGCGGGGCCGGGCTTTTGCCGCGCTGCCAGTGCCAGGCTGCGACTGCGCCGCCGCCAACCACCGCCGCCGCCACGATCTGGGCAACCAGCGGCAGGCCCAGGTGGGCGGCGATGGCACCTGCCACCAGGCCCACGGCGATCATCAGCAGGTAAAAGGTGCCGGTCACCAGCTCCACCGCGACGGCCACACCGGCCAGCAACCACCAGATAGTCGATTCACTCATGCTTCCTCCTTTTGTCGGTCATCCGCGACATTTTGGGGCAATTAGACCCCAAGACAAGCGTAGCGCAACAATATGTCCTTACACTTCGCTGCTTGGAAAAAGCTTCCTCTCACCGCCCGGGCTCAACCTGTCTATGCCCTTTGAGCGTTCCCCATGCCCTCCGACAGGTTCAGGGCGACCATGAACTCCAGCCCACGCCATGAAATTTCGCTTTCCCATTGTCATCATTGACGAAGACTTCCGCTCCGAAAATACCTCCGGGCTGGGTATTCGCGCGCTGGCGCAAGCCATCGAAAGCGAGGGCTTCGAGGTGCTGGGCGTCACCAGCTACGGCGACCTGTCGCAGTTTGCCCAGCAGCAAAGCCGCGCCAGCGCCTTCATTTTGTCGATCGACGACGAAGAGTTCTCGCCCGGCCCCGACCTCGATCCCGCCGTGCTGAACCTGCGCACCTTCATCGAGGAGGTGCGCCGCAAGAACCTGGACGTGCCGATCTATGTCTACGGTGAGACCAAGACTTCGCGCCACATCCCCAACGACATCCTGCGCGAGCTGCACGGCTTCATCCACATGTTTGAGGACACGCCCGAATTTGTGGCGCGCCATATCCTGCGTGAAGCCAAAAGTTATCTGGAGGGCGTGCAGCCGCCATTTTTCAAGGCGCTGCTCGATTACGCCGAAGACGGCTCCTACTCCTGGCATTGCCCGGGCCACTCCGGCGGCGTGGCTTTTCTCAAAAGCCCTGTGGGGCAGATGTATCACCAGTTCTACGGTGAGAACATGCTGCGCGCCGACGTCTGCAATGCGGTGGAAGAGTTGGGCCAGTTGCTTGACCACAATGGCGCGATCGGTGCCAGCGAGCGCAATGCTGCGCGCATTTTCAATGCCGACCATTGCTTCTTTGTGACCAACGGCACATCGACCAGCAACAAGATGGTTTGGCACCACACGGTGGCGCCCGGCGACGTGGTGGTGGTCGACCGCAACTGCCACAAGTCCATCCTGCACTCCATCATCATGACGGGGGCGATCCCTGTTTTCCTGAAGCCGACGCGCAACCATTTCGGCATCATCGGGCCGATTCCCCAGAGCGAATTCGAGCCGGATGCCATCCGCGCCAAGATCGATGCCAACCCGCTGCTCAAGGGCGTGGACAGCAGCAAGGTCAAGCCGCGCGTGCTGACGCTGACGCAGTCCACCTACGACGGCGTGCTCTACAACACCGAAACCATCAAGGGCATGCTGGACGGCTTTATCGACAACCTGCACTTCGACGAAGCCTGGTTGCCGCACGCAGCTTTCCACCCGTTCTACGGCACCTACCACGCGATGGGCAAGAACCGCATACGGCCGAAAAACGCCGTCGTCTATGCCACCCAGTCCATCCACAAGCTGCTGGCCGGTATCAGCCAGGCCAGCCACGTGCTGGTGCAGGACTCGCAGGACGTGAAGCTCGACAGGCACCTCTTTAACGAGGCCTACCTGATGCACACCTCGACTTCGCCGCAGTACAGCATCATCGCCAGCTGCGACGTGGCCGCCGCCATGATGGAGCCGCCCGGCGGCACCGCGCTGGTGGAAGAAAGCATTGCCGAGTCGCTGGACTTCCGGCGCGCGATGCGCAAGATCGACGAGGAATACGGCGACGACTGGTGGTTCAAGGTCTGGGGTCCGGACAAGCTGGTCGAAGAAGGCATCGGCGAAGCCCAGGACTGGATCATCAAGGGCGAATCCCGCAGCGCCAAGACGGCCAAAAACGGCGCCAACAACTGGCACGGCTTCGGCCAGATGGCCACCGGCTTCAACATGCTGGACCCGATCAAGTCCACCATCGTCACGCCCGGCCTCGACCTGAACGGCAAGTTCGCCAAGACCGGCATCCCGGCCAGCATCGTGACCAAGTTCCTGGCTGAGCACGGCGTGATCGTCGAAAAAACCGGCCTCTACAGCTTCTTCATCATGTTCACCATCGGCATCACCAAGGGCCGCTGGAACACGCTGCTGACGGCGCTGCAGCAGTTCAAGGACGACTACGACAAGAACCAGCCGATGTGGCGCATCCTTCCGGAGTTTTGCCAGAAGTACCCCAAATACGAGCGCATGGGCCTGGCCGATTTGTGCCAGCACATCCATGCCCTGTACGCCAAGTACGACATCGCCCGCCTGACCACCGAGGTGTATCTGAGCGACCTGGCCCCGGCCATGAAACCCAGCGACGCCTATGCCCACATCGCGCACCGCACAACAGAGCGGGTCGAGATTGATCACCTGGAAGGCCGCATCACCGTGGGTCTGGTGACACCTTACCCGCCGGGCATTCCGCTGCTGATTCCGGGCGAGGTGTTCAACAAGCGCATCGTGGACTACCTCAAGTTCTCGCGCGAGTTCAATGCGCAATGCCCGGGCTTTGAGACCGATATCCACGGCTTGGTGGAAGAGGTCGATGCCAAGGGCAAGACCCGCTACTACGCCGACTGCGTGAAGAAATAAGCCCGCGGCGTTCCGTCAGGGCGGCAAAAAAAGCCGGTGCATTTGCACCGGCTTTTTTGATGGTGCGCTCACCAATGGGTTCTAAAGGGCTGCCTCTTCGCGCGTGCGCATAAAGCTGGCAAAGCGGGGAATGCCGCTGTCGTTCAGGCCCCGAAAGCGGTAGGTGACGGTGCTGCCCACCGGCGGCGGGTTGCGGCGCTGCTCGTCGCTCAGGCCTGTGCCCAGCTTGAAGCGCCGGGCGGCCTTGCCATCCTGCCCCGGCATTTCTACCAGCAGGGCGCCCACCACACCGGCATATTTGCCTTTGCCCGGAATGTGCGCGACCACGCGGGCTTCCGTGTCTTCGTGGGTTTTGGCTTTGAGCAGGTCGTCATTGCGCCCGCTTTTATAGAGCGACGCGCCCCGGTGCAGCATCAGCCCTTCGCCGCCGCTCTTGGCGGTCCTGGCCAGCATTGCCTGCAGGGCAGGGTGATTTGCCACTTTTGATTGCGCTACGGCCTGCACCCAGGGCTGGTCGATCCGGCTCACCAGCCCGCCCAGGGCGGGAATCCGGTCGCTGAAGCTGCCGCCGTGCGCGGGCAGGTCGAACACCATGAAGCGCATCGCCCGCCATGCCGCATCGTCCGGGGTTTGCTGGCGCACCGTGGAGACGGCCCGGGCGAACTGGCCGCGGCCTGCCCATAGCTCCCCGTCCAGGGGCGTCTTGGGCCAGCCCGCGGTAAACCAGGCGGGGGCGGCAATGCGCTCGCCGCCCCGGGTCAGCAATTTTTCACCGTCCCAGTAGCCGCGTACCCCGTCGTATTTTTCGCTCACCCAGTGGTCGGACAGGGAAATGCCTGGCTGGTAATTTTTGGCCAGCATGAGTGGCGGGGCGCCCAGCGTGGAGGAGGTGGAAGAAGTAGAAGAAGTAGCGGAAGGGACAGCGGCAGATGCAGCAGAGACGAAGGGAAAGGCCGGTGTCAGAAGGCCTGCCGCCACCAGCAGCAGATGCAGTGCAGTCAGGCGAAAACGCGTCACGCGGGGACGGTGAGTGGTGGCTGGAGCGGCTGGAGCGTCAAGCCGGAATTCGTTTTTCATGGTTGATTTGACTTTTTGCTGTATGAATATACAGTCTATATTTCACCGTGCCGAGGTGCAAGCGTCTCTGTGCAATCGGTTGGCCATCTGTAGCCCCTTTCACTGGCCGCTCGTGATCAGCCCCACCATTGACCCACGTTCAGTCTGCAAATGACCAGGAAAGGATTCGGCCATGACGACCCAGCAAGGAAGCTGCCACTGCGGAAAAATCGCTTTTGAGGTGGAGGGCCAGCCTGAAAGTGTGCTGGCCTGCAATTGCTCCATGTGCCAGCGCAAGGGTTCGCTGCTCTGGTTTGTGGCCCGCGACAAACTCCGGCTGCTGACGCCGGAAGACAACGCCAGCACCTACCTCTTCAACAAGCACGCCATCCGCCACCGGTTTTGCCCGACCTGCGGCATTCACCCTTATGGCGAGGGAACCGACCCAAGCGGCAAGGGCATGGCCGCCATCAATGTGCGCTGCCTGGAAGGCATCGACCTTGCCGCCATTCCCGTCCAGCATTTCAACGGGCGCGCTTCCTAGTCTCGGGGGCGCCTTGGCCCGCTTCGCCGGGTTGAGACGCATCTGGCGAGGCGGCCCGCCTCTATGTCGCGTCTCTCGGGCGCTCCCCAAGATCCCCGAATGCGCCAATAATCAGCAGGACTGACAACTGACTTCCTGCTGCGCCCGGCGCTGTGGGCTTTCCTCCAGAGACAATGAATTCGAGCGACATCGACTCCATAGAGCGCGCCACCGTTGCGGCGGTATCCCCCGAAGCCGTTGAAGAATTTGACGGCTGGCTGCTGGCCTTTGACCACGGAACGGTCAACCGGGCCCACTGCGCTGTCCCGCTGAGACATGCACCCGCCGGGAACACCGTGGTCGGCCAGATTGAGGCACGCTACCGGGCGCGCGGGCTGCGCACGCTGTTCCGGCTGGCCAATGAGCCCTGTTTCGACAGCTTGCGGCTGGAACTTGAGCGGCGCAATTACCAGCGCGGCCGGCCGGTGCTGGTCCAGGTGGGCTCCGCGCAGGCCATGCGCGATGGCTGTGCCGCCACCCCTGCCGAAACCGCCGATGTACCGGATGCGCAATGGGCAGCGCTGTTTCTCGCCGCAGGTTTTGACCCGGTCGATGGCGCGAGCCGGGTCAAGGCCTTGGGCCGCGCCCGCGGCTCTGTGTTTGCCAGCGTCCGTGAAAACGGCAAAACCGTGGCGGCGGGCGCCGGCGCGTTCAGCCATGGCTGGTCTAGCGTGCACGGCATGCGTACCGACCAGGCGTGGAGGGGGCGGGGGCTTGCCGGGCGGGTGCTGGCGGGCATTGCGGACGTGGCGATCCAGCGCGGCATTGAGCGGGTGTTCCTGCAGGTGGAAGATATCAACGCCCCCGCGCTGTCGCTTTACCGCCGCGCGGGGTTTGAAACGGCCTGGAGTTATGACTACTGGAGCCAGCCCGCAGTGTGAGTGGACGGCGGGGCGTCTGGCTACCGCTCTTCTTTTGATAGCAGCCAGCCCATGTAATTAAAGGGCTGGAGGCCAAAATGGGCCAAACTGGCATAAAAAAGGACTTCCGCTGCTCGCGCATCGGGCAAGCACCGGAAATCCCTTGGGTTTCAGCATCAAAAAGGCCTGAAGCCCTTTAAAAACCTGGGCTAGCTGCTCCTGAATTGATAGCGTGAGGCCTCAGCCTGCTCAGCCCGCCTCGGCCGGCTCGGCAATCCCGCCCACCACGTGGCTGAAGCCGCCGTCGACATAAGTGATCTCGGCGCTCACACCGCCGGCCAGGTCGCTCAGCAAAAAGGCCGCGACATTGCCCACATCCTCAATCGTCACGTTGCGGCGGATCGGCGAGGCCTCGGCGACCACGCTCAGGATCTTGCCGAAGCCCTTGATACCGCTGGCGGCCAGGGTTTTGATCGGGCCGGCGCTGATGCCGTTGACGCGCATGCCTTTGGGGCCCAGCGATTCGGCCAGGTAACGCACCGACGCCTCCAGGCTGGCCTTGGCCAGGCCCATGGTGTTGTAGTTGGGCACGGTGCGCACGGCGCCCAGGTAGGTCAGCGTGAGCAGCGCCGATTTTTTGTTCAGGTAGGGCAGGGCGGCCTTGGCCATCGCCGGGAAGCTGTAGGCGCTGATGTCGTGGGCGATCTTGAAGCTCTCGCGCGAGAGGCCGTCCAGGAAGTCGCCGGCAATCGCCTCACGCGGCGCAAAGCCGATGCTGTGCACAAAGCCGTCAAAGGTCGGCCAGGTTTTGGAGAGATCGGCAAACATTTTTTCGATCTGCGCGTCGTCGCCCACGTCGCAGTCAAAAATCAGCTTGGAGTCGAAGTCGGCGGCGAACTCGGTGATGCGGTCCTTGAAGCGCTCGCCGACGTAGCCGAAAGCCAGTTCGGCACCCTGTGCATGGCAGGCCTTGGCGATGCCGTAGGCGATGGAACGGTTGGAGAGGACCCCCGTGATCAACAGTTTTTTGCCAGTGAGGAATCCGGTATGTGTCGCCATTGAGGTGCTCCAGTAAATGCGCTTCGGGTATGCCGGCAGCGGCGCGGCGTCTGCGCGCCGGAATTTTGCCGACTCAAGTAGTGCAGAATTGTCGCATGCGAAGTTTGCTGGTCTGGGCCCTGATGGGAGTTTCATCGCCGTTGTGGGCCGCGCACGGCTACGCGCTCTGGGGCGACCTCAAATACCCCGCGGGCTTTGCCCACTTCGACTACGTCAATCCTGCCGCGCCCAAGGGCGGCGACCTGCGCCTGGTCAGCAACCTGCGCTACTCGACCTTCGACAAATACAACCCCTTCACGATCAAAGGCTCGGCCCCGGCGTACCTCTCGGACTTCATGTTCGACTCGCTGCTGACCGGCGCCATGGACGAGACCGCCTCGGGCTACGGCCTGCTGGCCGAAGACGTCGAGGTGGCGCCTGACGGGCTGGCGGCCACCTTCCGCCTGCGCAAAGAGGCGCGCTTTCACAACGGCGACCCGGTGCTGGCCGCCGACGTCAAGTACAGCTTCGACACCCTGATGGGCCCGCATACCTCGCCGAGCTACAAGACCCTGCTCGAGGACGTCGCGGCCTGCGAGGTAACCGGTGAGCGGACCGTGCGCTTTCGCTTCAAAAAGCCGAACCGCGAACTGCCGCTGACGGTGGGCGGCCTGCCGGTGTTCAGCCGCAAATGGGGTATGGACGGTGCCGGCAAAGCCAAGCCTTTTAACGAGGTAGTGACCGACATCCCCATCGGAAGCGGTCCCTACCGTATCGGCCCGGTGGTGTTCGGCAAGGACATCACCTACGTGCGCGACAAGGCCTACTGGGGCGAAAAGCTCAATGTCCGGGTCGGCACGGAAAATTTCGACAACGTGACCGTCAAGATATACAGGGACAACACCGCCAAGTTGGAGGCGCTCAAGGCCGGCGAGTTCGACATCATGCGGTTCTTCTCGGCCGGCGACTGGGCCCGGCGCCTGAGCGGCAAGCGCTTTGACAGCGGCGAGCTCGTCAAAGGCGAGTTCAAGCACCGCCTGCCCTCGGGTTTCCAGAGTTACGTGCTCAACACCCGGCGCGAAAAGCTCAAGGACCCGCGCGTGCGCGAGGCCCTGGGCCTGGCGATCGACTACGAATGGATGAACCGCCAGCTCTTTTACAACGCCTACCAGCGTGTGACCGGCATTTTCGGCAATACCGATTGCCAGGCCACCGGGACGCCGTCGGCCGAAGAACTGGCGCTGATGGAACCCTGGCGCAAACAGATTCCGGTGGGCGCCTTCGGCCCCATGTACGTGCCGGCGCGCACCGACGGCGATGCCTCCCTGCGCGCCAACCTGCGCCGCGCCCAGACGCTGCTCAAGGAGGCCGGCTGGGAAGTAAAGGACGGCAAGCTGCGCAATGCCAAGGGCGAGGCCATGGTGCTGGAATACCTGGATAGCAACGAAGGCGGCGTGCGTACGATTTCGCCCTGGATGCGCGCCCTCGACAAGCTCGGCATCCAGCTCAACTTCCGCCAGGCGGATTTCGCGCTGTATCAGCAGCGCCTGCAGAAGTTCGAGTTCGACATCGTCTCCATCGCCTACGGCGGCACCAACAACCCGGGCCAGGAGTTTGCCGACCTCTTCGGCAGCAAGGCTGCCGGCATCGAGGACTCAGGCAACTTCAGCGGCGCCGCCAATCCCGCGATTGATGCCATGATCGCGAAGATGACCAGCGCCAAGACCAAGGCCGAACTGCTGCCCGCCTGCCATGCGCTGGAGCGCATCGTGGCGCACAGCCATTACCTGTTGCCGCAGTGGACGGCGGGCACCCACCGCGTGGTGTACAACGCACGCCGCCTGGCCATGCCGGGCCAGATGCCGCCTTATGCGCCTGGGGAAACCTGGATCATCAATACCTGGTGGGCTAGATGAACACCCCCGTCGAAAAGATGTACCCCCCCGTCGGACGTTCGCTTCGCGTAACGCCTTCCCCCCTCCAGGGGGCGGCGCCTGTGGCCTGGCGGAGCCAGCTCCACGGCGCCTGCTGGGTTTGAGAGGTCTGGCTATTCATGTTTGCCTACATCCTCAAACGCTGCCTGTTGATGATTCCGACCTTGTTCGGGGTGCTGCTGATCACCTTTGTGGTGATGCAGTTTGTGCCGGGCGGGCCGGTCGAGCAATATATGGCCGAGGCCAAGGCCGGTGCGGGCCGCGGCACTGAAGGCGGGGGCCTGAGCTACCGGGGCGGGCAGGGCGTGGACCCGAAGCGGGTCGAGCAGATCAAGGCGCTTTACGGTTTCGACAAACCGGCGCCCGAGCGCTTTTACCTGATGCTCAAGCAGTTCCTGAGCTTCGACCTGGGCAGGAGCTTCTTCCAGAACAAGGAGGTTTGGCAGCTGATCAAGGAGAAGCTGCCGGTTTCCATCAGCCTGGGCCTGTGGACTTTCTTCATCAGCTACCTGGTGGCCGTGCCGCTGGGTGTGGCCAAGGCGGTGCGCGCCGGTTCGCGCTTTGATTTCGTCACCACCTTGCTGGTGCTGGCCGGTTATGCAATACCGGGTTTTGTGCTGGGCGTCGCGCTGCTGGTGATCTTCGGCGGGCAGTTGCAGTGGTTTCCGTTGCGCGGCCTGACCTCGTCCAATTGGGAAACCCTCAGCTGGGGGGCGCGCATCACCGACTACCTCTGGCACATCACCTTGCCCGTCACGGCCATGGTGCTGGGCAGTTTTGCCGTCACGGCCATGTTGACCAAAAACGCCTTTCTCGAGGAAATCCGCAAGCAATACGTGCTGACCGCCCGCGCCAAGGGCCTGGGCGAGCGCCAGGTGCTCTGGAAGCATGTGTTCCGCAATGCGCTGATTCCCATCATCACCGGCTTTCCGGCGGCTTTTATCGGCGCGTTTTTCACCGGCTCGCTGCTGATCGAAACCCTGTTCTCGCTGGACGGCATGGGGCTGCTCAGTTACGAAAGCATCATCCGGCGCGACTACCCGGTTGTGCTGGGCACCCTTTACCTGTTTACCTTGATCGGCTTGTTCACCAAGCTGATTTCCGATTTGTCTTATGTCTGGGTGGATCCGCGTGTCAGATTTGACTAACCCCCCCGAAGCGGCCTCCGGCCGCCTCCCCCCCAGGGGGGCGCCGTTGGCGGACGGGCGAAGCCCGATCCGCGACGGCACTGGCGAAAACCAGTCCCCCGCTGCCAGCCTTAGCCCGATCCGCGGCGGCGCTGAGCAGGAAAAATACGTGTCGAATTCCCCCGCGCGCCGGGCCTGGAGGCGGTTTCGGCGCAACAAGCTCGGGTTCTACAGCCTGGTGCTGTTCTGCACATTGGTGGCGCTGAGCCTTTTTGCAGAGCTGGTTTCAAACGACCGGCCGCTGCTGGTGCGCTATGAGGGTAGCTATTACTTCCCCATGGTCAAGAACTACAGCGAGAAAACCTTTGGCGGTGATTTCGACACGGCGACGGACTACCTGGACCCTTTCATTCGCGAACGGCTGGCGCAGGGCAGCAATTTTGCGCTGTACACGCTCAATCCCTATGGCCCGAATACCCTCAACTATTTTGCGAAAGAGCCCAACCCCTCCAAACCCACACGCGCCAACCTGCTGGGCACCGACGACCGCGGGCGTGACCTGTTGGCCCAGCTGATCTACGGCTTTCGGGTGAGCGTGCTGTTTGCGCTGGCGCTCACGGCCACCGGCGTGCTGCTGGGCCTGCTGACCGGCGCGCTGCAAGGCTACTTCGGCGGTAAAACCGACCTGCTGTTCCAGCGTTTCATCGAGATCTGGGGCTCCATGCCAGAGCTGTATTTGCTGATCATCTTCAGCGCCGTCTTTGCGCCCAGCGTGGCGCTGCTGCTGATCCTCCTCAGCCTGTTCGGCTGGATGGGCTTGTCCGATTACGTGCGCGCCGAGTTCCTGCGCAACCGCCAGATGGACTACGTGCGCGCGGCCCGCGCGCTGGGCGTGGGCAACCTGCAGATCATCTGGCGCCACATCCTGCCCAACAGCCTGACCCCGGTCGTGACCTTCCTGCCGTTTCGCATGAGCGGCGCGATTCTGGCGCTGACCTCGCTCGACTTCCTGGGCCTGGGCGTGCCGCCGGGAACGCCCTCGCTCGGCGAGTTGCTGTCGCAGGGCAAGAACAGCATCGACGCCTGGTGGATTTCGCTGTCCACCTTCGCCGTTCTGGTGATCACCTTGCTGCTGCTGACCTTCATGGGCGACGCCTTGCGCGACGCCATGGACCCCAGGAAGGCCGACTGATGGCCACGCCGCTGCTTGACGTCCAGAACCTGCGGATATCGTTCGCGGGCAAATCCGTGGTCCACGGCATCGATTTTTCCATCGCGCCCGGCGAAAAGCTGGCGCTGGTGGGCGAGTCGGGCTCAGGCAAGACCGTGACGGCGCTGAGCCTGCTGCGGCTGGCGCAAAACGCCGCCGTTAACGGAAAGGCCGTTTTTACCGGCGTCGACGGGGCAGGGCGGACGGCCAGCGGGGCGCCGCCCAGGTCGCCCGTGGACCTGCTGTCTTTGCCGGAGCAGTCGCTGCGCGGGATACGCGGGCGCGACATCGCCATGATCTTCCAGGAGCCGATGACGGCGCTGAACCCCCTGTTCAGCGTGGGCAACCAGATCGCTGAAGTTATACAGCTAAAACAGGGCCTGGCCCAGGCGGAGTCTGCACAAGCCGCTATCAAATTGCTAGCAGATACAGGGATTACCGAGCCTGAAAGGCGGGCCAATTCCTTCCCGCACCAGCTTTCGGGCGGGCAGCGCCAGCGGGCCATGATCGCGATGGCGCTGGCTTGCCAGCCCAGGCTGTTGCTGGCCGACGAGCCCACCACGGCGCTGGACGTCACCCTGCGCGGGCAAATCCTGGACCTGCTGGGCGACTTGCAGCAGCGCAACGGCATGGCGGTGCTGATGATCACCCATGACCTGAACCTGGTGCGCAAGTTCGCCGACCGTGTGGCCGTGATGGAAAACGGCCGCATCGTGGAGCAAGGCCCGGTGGCAGAAGTTTTCGCCCGGCCCCAGCACGCCTACACCCGCAAACTGATCGACAGCAAACCGCAGCGGGACGGGCTGGCCGCGGCGGACGGCGGCGCCGACCGCGATGCGCCCGCCATGAAGGCGGACAAGCTGCGCGTTGCCTACCCGGTGCCCATTCCCGGCATCCGCGGCTGGTTCCGGCATGCCGAATTTGTGGCCGTCAAAAGCGCCAGTTTCCAAATCCCCCCCGGCAGGACGCTGGGCGTGATCGGCGAATCCGGCTCCGGCAAATCCACCCTGGCCCTGGCCAGCCTGGGGCTGCTGCCTTTTTCAGGGGAACTGCAGGCGGCCGGCCAGGCCTGGAGCCGGCAAGCGGCACGCAACAAGGCCATCCGCCGCGCCGTGCAGGTGGTGTTCCAGGACCCGTTTTCCTCGCTGTCGCCCCGCATGACCGTCGAAGCCATCGTGGAAGAGGGCCTTTTGGTGCATGAGCCCGGGCTGGCCGCCCTGGGCCGCAGGGAGCGGGCGCTGCAGGCGCTGGCCGATGTCGGCATGACCGACGCCCAGTTTCCGGGGCTGCTGCAGCGTTATCCGCATGAGTTTTCAGGCGGGCAACGCCAGCGCCTCGCAATTGCCCGCGCGCTGATCGTCAACCCCAGCCTGCTGGTGCTGGACGAACCCACCAGCGCCCTGGATGTGACCATTCAGAAGCAGGTGCTGGGGCTGCTGCAACGGCTACAGCGCGAACGGGGCTTGAGTTATTTGCTGATCACGCACGATGTCGATGTGATTCGTGCCATGGCCCATGAAGTCATGGTGATGAAAGACGGCGACGTGCTGGAAGCAGGTTCGTTGAGCGCTGTGCTGGATACGCCGCAGCATCCTTACACGCGGGTTCTGGTGTCTGCCGCCTGAGGCTGGAGGTCGGAAATTTCTCATAAATCACTTTAACTATAAAAAATAGTAGATTGATTTATATGGATATTTTAGAAAAAAAGTCTTGACTTGAACAAGACCGGCCAAGTCCCATTTATTTTCCCGGGGACTCCTTTTCTTCTCCATTGCATTAGGGTGTTCAAGCGCCGATTGAGGTTTCAGGCTTCAGTCACCAGCTGCATATCTGACAATTCATATTTGCAGCAACGGGTTTCAGGCGTTCCCTTTGGTTTCAGGCACGGAAATTGTTTGCATCGAAGGGCGCGGCACGTTACAATAAGAGCTTCACGACCAAATGGGCGGGTTTTCACCGCCCATTTTTTTTGGGCGTTTGTTTTTGAACGATTGATTTAAACCGGGTATTAAAAGACTGAATGGCATTGCAAGAGACGATTGAGCAAACTGTGACTGGGCTGGGCTACGAGCTGGTCGAGATCGAGCGCACCGGCGGCGGTTTGCTGCGCGTCACGATCGACATGCCCTACGTCCAGGGCGCCGAACAGTTCATCAATGCCGAAGATTGCGAAAAAGTCACCCGCCAGCTCCAGTTTGTGCTGGAAGTCGAAGGCGCCGAATATGCGCGGCTGGAGGTCAGCTCCCCCGGCATCGACAGGCCCCTGCGCAATGAAAAGGATTTTGAGCGTTTTGCCGGGGAGTTGATCGACATCACCCTCAAGGCGCCGATTGGCGTGGCAGCCAGCGCCGGTTCAACCGTCGCGGCCAGCCGCAAGAAATTCCGCGGCACGCTGGAACGTGCCGCGACCGGTACAGCCGGCTGGCAAATCGTCTGGAGCGACGAGCCCGCCGTGAAACCTGGCCAAAAAGTTAGCAAGAAGAAGGTCCCCGCACCGCTGCAGGCGCTGGGTTTTACGCTCGACGAGATCCATCAGGCGCGCCTTGCGCCCGTGGTTGATTTCAAGGGGCGTAAACCCAAAATAGCCCCTGGTGCCGAACCCTCTACAGACAATTAAATTTCAAGAAATGAAGAAAGGCAGGCTTGTGAAATGAATCGCGAACTGTTGATGTTGGTGGATGCCATCTCGCGTGAAAAAAATGTGGAACGTGACGTCGTCTTTGGCGCCGTCGAGCTCGCGCTCGCCTCGGCCACCAAGAAGGTGTACGAAGGCGAAGTGGACATCCGCGTGGCCGTCGACCGCGACAGCGGCAATTACGAGACCTTCCGCCGCTGGCTGGTGGTGCCTGACGAGGCCGGCCTGCAAAACCCTGAAGCCGAAGAGCTGGTCAGCGATGCCCGCGACGAAATCGCCGACATCGAAGAGGGCGACTACATCGAAAAGCCGGTGGAAAGCCTGCCCATCGGCCGTATTGGCGCGCAAGCCGCCAAACAGGTCATCCTGCAAAAGATCCGTGACGCCGAGCGCGAAATGCTGCTCAACGACTTCATGTCGCGCGGCGACAAGATTTTTGTGGGCACCGTCAAGCGCATGGACAAGGGCGACATCATTGTCGAATCCGGCCGTGTTGAAGGCCGCCTGCGCCGTTCCGACATGATCCCGAAGGAAAACCTCCGCTCCGGCGACCGCGTCCGCGCCATGATCATGGAAGTGGACACGACCCTGCGCGGCGCGCCCATCATCCTCTCGCGCACCGCGCCCGAGTACATGATCGAGCTGTTTCGCCAGGAAGTCCCTGAAATCGAGCAGGGCCTGCTGGAGATCAAATCCTGCGCCCGTGACCCCGGCTCTCGCGCCAAGATCGCCGTGCTGTCGCACGACAAGCGCGTCGACCCGATCGGCACCTGCGTCGGCGTTCGCGGCACCCGTGTCAACGGCGTGACCAACGAACTCGCCGGCGAGCGCGTCGACATCGTGCTGTGGAGCGAAGACCCGGCCCAGTTCGTGATCGGTGCGCTGGCTCCGGCCAACGTGTCTTCCATCGTGGTGGACGAAGAGCGCCACGCCATGGACGTCGTCGTCGATGAAGAAAACCTGGCGATTTCGATCGGCC
Organism: Polaromonas sp. SP1; assembly: GCF_003711205.1. Classification (NCBI taxonomy): domain Bacteria; kingdom Pseudomonadati; phylum Pseudomonadota; class Betaproteobacteria; order Burkholderiales; family Comamonadaceae; genus Polaromonas; species Polaromonas sp. SP1. The sequence goes on from NZ_CP031013.1 coordinate 3,436,858, forward strand.
GGGGCGGGCAGAACGTGCGCCTTGCCGCCGAGCTGACCGGCTGGAAGATCAACATCATGACGGCCGACGAGTCTGCCCAGAAGCAGGCCACCGAAACCGACACCAGCCGCAAGCTTTTCATGGAAAAGCTCGACGTGGACGAGGAAATCGCCGACATCCTGATCTCCGAAGGCTTTACCAGCCTGGAAGAAGTGGCTTATGTGCCGCTGCAGGAAATGCTGGAGATCGAATCCTTCGACGAAGACACCGTCAATGAGCTGCGCACGCGCGCCAAAGACGCACTCTTGACGATGGAAATCGCCAAGGAAGAAAATGCCGAAGGCGTTTCGCAGAACCTGCGCGACGTTGAAGGCCTCACGCCTGAGCTGATCGCCAAACTTACGGAAGCGGGCATCAGCACCCGCGACGACCTGGCCGATCTGGCTGTGGACGAACTTACCGATATCACCGGCCAGTCTGCGGACGAAGCCAAAGCCCTGATCATGACCGCTCGCGCGCATTGGTTTACCGATGAGCCCGCTGCCGCTGACACCCCTGCACCCGCAGCGGCCCAAGAGCAATGATCATGAAAGGCCTGCAGGAAAAAAACATATGTCCAGTACCACTACCGTCGCTGAATTCGCAGCTGAACTCAATAAATCTCCCGCCACGCTGATCGAGCAATTGACCAGCGCCGGGGTTGCCAAGGCGCAAGCCAGCGACCCCCTGTCCGAGGCGGACAAGCAGAAGCTCCTGGGCTATCTGCAGGCCAGCCATGGCACCGTCACGGCCGAGCGCAAAAAAATCACGCTGGTGAAAAAGTCCACCAGCGAAATCAAGCAGGCCGACGCCACCGGCAAAGCCCGCACCATCCAGGTGGAAGTCCGCAAAAAGCGCACCTTCGTCAAACGCGAGGACGGCTCCGACCTGCCCGCGGAAGAAGTCCAGCCTGAAGTGGCTGCAGCGCCGCAGGCGCCCGTCATCGACCAGGCCGAACTCATCCGCCGCGAGGAAGAAGCCAGCCGGCACGCAGAATTGCTGCGCCGCCAGGAGCAGGAACTCGCCGAAAAACGCCGTCTGCGTGAAGAGCAGGACGCCAAGGACGCCGCCCGCGAGCAGGAACGCCTGGCCGCCGAGCACACCGCCCAGGCGGCCGCCGCCGCTGCTGAAGCCGCCGTCGTCAAGAAGGCCAAGCCCGCCGGAAAAGCCAAGGAAGCCGCTCCGGCCACGGCCGAAACGGCCAAGGCCGCAGAGACCGCCGCCGCCGAGCAAGCCACCAAGTCGGCTGATGCCGCCGCGGCCGCCGCTGCCGCCAAAGCCAAGGCCACCGCTGAATTCCAGGCCGATGCCGCCAAGGCGCAAGAGCTGCAGGATCGCCGCCGCAAGGCCGAGGCCGAGGCGGCCGGCATCCGCGCCATGATGTCGGCGCCCAAGCGCGTCCTGGTGCCGCACGTCGACCCCAAGGCCGCCATCAAGGGCACGTTGCACAAACCGGCCGGCGCGCCGGGCGCAGCCGCCAGGCCCGGCGCTCCCGCTGCTGCGGGCGCACCGGCCGCAGCAGGCAAGAAAGAAGTCAAGTCGGAGAACCTGTCTTCGACCTGGAAAGACGACGCAGCCAAGAAAAAGGGCATCCCGAGCCGTGGCGCGCCCGTCGTGCCGGGCCGTGGCAATTTCCGCAGCGGCCCGCGCGGCCGCCGCAGCAACGACCGCGAAGCACGTCCGGAATCCACGTTTGTGGCGCCGACCGAGTTCAAGGTCATTGAAGTGCACGTGCCCGAAACCATCACCGTGGCCGAACTCGCCCACAAGATGAGCGTCAAGTCTTCCGAGGTGATCAAGCACTTGATGAAGCTTGGCCAGATGGTCACCATCAACCAGCCGCTGGACCAGGACACCGCCATGATCGTGGTGGAAGAAATGGGCCACAAGGCGGTCACCGCCGCGCTGGACGATCCGGAAGCCTTTACCGACGAAGACGTCCATGGCCAGCAGGCAGAACTTCTGCCGCGCGCACCGGTTGTCACGGTCATGGGCCACGTCGATCACGGCAAGACCTCGCTGCTGGACTACATCCGCCGCGCCAAGGTGGCCGCGGGCGAAGCCGGCGGCATTACCCAGCACATCGGCGCCTACCACGTGGAAACCCCGCGCGGCATGGTGTCCTTCCTGGATACCCCGGGCCACGAGGCGTTCACAGCCATGCGTGCCCGTGGCGCTCAGGCGACCGACATCGTGATTCTGGTGGTGGCTGCCGACGACGGCGTGATGCCGCAAACCAAGGAAGCCATCAAGCACGCCAAGGCGGCTGGCGTTCCCATCGTGGTTGCCATCAACAAGATCGACAAGCCGGGCATCAACCTGGAACGCGTCAAGGGCGAGCTGGTCACCGAAGAAGTGATTCCCGAAGAGTTCGGCGGTGATGTGCCTTTTGTGGGTGTCTCCGCCCATACCGGCGCCGGCATCGACGCCCTGCTGGAGCAGGTGCTGCTGCAGGCCGAAGTGCTTGAGCTGAAGGCGCCGGTGGATGCACTGGCCAAGGGCCTCGTCATTGAAGCCCAGCTGGACAAGGGCCGCGGCCCCGTGGCCACCGTGCTGATCCAGGCCGGTACGCTCAAAGCCGGCGATGTGGTGCTGGCCGGCTCGACCTACGGCCGCGTGCGCGCCATGCTGGACGAAAACGGCAAGCCGATCAAGAGCGCGGGTCCGTCGATCCCGGTCGAGATCCAGGGCCTGACCGACGTGCCCCAGGCCGGCGATGAGTTCATGGTGATGACCGACGAGCGCCGCGCCCGTGAAATCGCCACCTACCGCGCCGGCAAGTTCCGCAATACCAAACTGGCCAAGCAACAGGCCGCCAAGCTGGAGAACATGTTCTCCGACATCGGCGCCGGCGAAGTCAAAATGCTGCCCATCATCATCAAGGCCGATGTGCAGGGTTCGCAGGAAGCCCTGGCCCAGTCGCTGCTCAAGCTGTCGACAGACGAGGTCAAGGTCCAGCTGGTGTACTCCGGGGTCGGCGGTATTTCCGAGTCCGACGTCAATCTGGCCATCGCCTCCAAGGCGGTGGTGATCGGCTTCAACACCCGCGCCGATGCCCAGGCCCGCAAGCAGGCCGAAAACAACGGCGTGGACATTCGTTACTACAACATCATTTATGACGCTGTGGACGAGTTGCGCTCCGCGATGTCGGGCATGCTGACGCCGGACAAGAAGGAAGAAGTCATCGGCAATGCCGAGATCCGCCAGGTGTTCAAGGTCAGCAAGATCGGCTCGATCGCCGGCTGTATGGTCACCGCCGGTGTGGTTCGCCGCAACGCACGCCTGCGCCTCTTGCGCGAGAACGTGGTCATCTTCACGGGTGAACTCGACTCGCTCAAGCGCTTCAAGGACGACGTCAAGGAAGTCAAGGAAGGCTTCGAGTGCGGCTTGAACGTCAAGGGCTACAACGACATCCAGGTTGGCGACATCCTGGAATTCTTCGAAATCAGGGAAGTGGCCCGGACGCTGGAGGCCTGAAGCCCGGCCGGCCGGCAAGCCCTTCAAGCTGCCGGCCACCGCCCAACAGGCCCCACCATTTTTTGACATGCGTAAAAAATCTTCCACCCCCAACCGCGGCTTTCGCGTTGCCGATCAGATCCAGCGGGATCTGACGGAGCTGATCGCGCGCGAGTTGAAAGACCCGCGGGTCGGGATGGTGACCATCCAGGCCGTCGAGGTGACGGCCGACTATGCGCATGCCAAGGTGTATTTCAGCGTGCTCGTCGGCGACCCGAAAGAGTGCGAAGAAGCGCTCAACCAGGCGGCCGGCTTCCTGCGCAACGGCCTGTTCAAGCGCCTGATGACGCACACGGTGCCGACCCTGCACTTCCACTTCGACCGCACGACGGAACGTGCGGCCGACATGAACGCCTTGATTGCCAAGGCGGTTTCTTCTCGCGCGCAAGACGACTGAGTTCGCGCCGTTTCCCTTGATGACAGGTTCAGGGACAACGGTGCCAACGGAGCGCCCGGGCCAGCCCGCGCGCTGAGCCTGTCGGAATTTATGACGCAAACCTCTTCACATCGCCAGAAAATCCAGCGACGTCCCGTGCACGGCGTGCTGCTGCTCGACAAGCCGCTGGGCCTGTCGAGCAATCAGGCCTTGCAGAAGGCCAAATGGCTGCTGCGCGCCGACAAGGCCGGCCACACCGGCACGCTGGACCCGCTGGCCACCGGCGTGCTGCCGCTGTGCTTCGGCGCGGCGACCAAATTCAGCCAGATCCAGCTCGACGCCGACAAGACCTACGAGGCCGTGTTGCTGCTGGGCCAGAAAACCACGACAGCCGACGCCGAAGGCGACGTGATCGAAACCCGGCCTGTGCCCGAGATCACGCCCGCCTTGCTCGAGGCCCTGACGGCGCGTTTCACCGGCCCGCTGGCGCAGATCCCGCCGATGTACTCGGCGCTCAAGAAAGACGGCAAGGCGCTGTATGAATACGCCCGCAAGGGCGAAGACGTGGAGCGGGAAGCCCGCCATATCACGATTTTCAAGCTGAATATGGCTCTGGCCCAAGACAGCCGTGCACCTGCTGCTATCAAAATAATAGTGACCTGCAGCAAAGGCACCTACATCCGAACGCTGGGCGAAGACATCGGCGAGGCCATCGGTTGCGGCGCCCACCTCGGCTCGCTCAGGCGGCTGGAGACCGGCGGCTACGGGACGCAGCAGTGCGTGACCTTGCCGGCGCTGGAGGCCATGACCGAGCCCGAACGCGAAGCCTGCCTGCTGCCGGCGCAGTCGCTGGTGTCGGCGTACCCGTCTGTCACATTGGACGCCGACAATGCAGGGCGGTTTTTAAGCGGCCTGCGCCGCCGGGGCGAGCCCGGCCAGTGGGGCGCCGATGCGCCGCTGGTGCAGGTTTACGGCACTGCACCCCCGGCCTTCCTGGGCTCGGCCCATGTGACGGCCGACGAATTGATTCCGCAGCGTCTGCTGAGCCCGATTGAAATACAGGACATCCTGCAAGCCGCCAAAACGCGTGCCGAACTTTTTTCACCCGATCCCGCTGCCGCGCCCACCGGCGCCGAAGCTCCTTCTTTCCAACATTAACCCGTACCGTTTCGAGTCTTCCTGAAAGCCAACCATGAGCCATAAACAAATCCGCAATATCGCCATCATCGCCCACGTTGACCATGGCAAAACCACCATGGTTGACCAGTTGCTGCGCCAGTCCGGCACCTTTGCCGAGCACGAAAAGGTGGTCGACACCGTGATGGACAACAACGCGATCGAAAAAGAACGCGGCATCACCATCCTGGCCAAGAACTGCGCCGTGACCTGGGAAGGCACGCACATCAACATCGTCGACACCCCGGGCCACGCCGACTTCGGCGGTGAAGTGGAGCGCGCGCTGTCCATGGTCGACGGTGTGGTGCTGCTGATCGATGCGCAGGAAGGCCCCATGCCCCAGACGCGTTTCGTGACCAAGAAGGCCCTGGCGCTGGGCCTCAAGCCCATCGTCGTGGTCAACAAGGTCGACAAGCCGGGCGCCAACCCCGACAAGGTCATCAACGCCGCTTTCGACCTGTTCGACAAGCTGGGCGCGACCGACGAGCAACTCGATTTCCCGGTGGTGTACGCCTCGGGCATCAACGGCTGGTCTTCGCTCGAAGAAGGCCCGCCGAACGAGCAGTGGGGCCCCGACATGTCGGCGCTCTTCAACACCATCCTCAAGCACGTGCCTGCGCAAAAGGGTGACCCCGCAGCGCCGCTGCAACTGCAGATTTCCGCCCTCGACTTCTCGACCTTCGTCGGCCGCATCGGCGTGGGCCGTATCAGCCAGGGCACGATCAGGCCCATGATGGACGTGGTTGTCATGGAAGGCCCGGACGGCAAGGCCGTCAAGGGCCGCATCAACCAGGTGCTGACCTTCCAGGGCCTGGAGCGTGTGCAGGCGACCGAAGCCGGCCCCGGCGAGATCGTGCTGATCAACGGCCTGACCGACATCGGCATCGGCGTGACGATCACCGACCCCACCAACCCGGCGCCGCTGCCCATGCTCAAGGTCGATGAGCCGACCCTGACCATGAACTTCTGCGTCAACACCAGCCCGCTGGCCGGCCGTGAAGGCAAGTTCGTCACCAGCCGCCAGATCTGGGACCGCCTGCAGAAAGAGCTGCAGCACAACGTGGCCCTGCGCGTGAAGGAAACCGACGAAGAAGGCATCTTCGAAGTCATGGGCCGTGGTGAGTTGCACCTGACCATCCTGCTGGAAAACATGCGCCGCGAAGGTTATGAAATGGCGGTGTCCAAGCCGCGCGTCGTGATGAAGGACGTCAACGGCGAAAAGCACGAGCCTATCGAACTGGTCACCGCCGACATCGAAGACCAGCACCAGGGCGGCGTGATGCAGGCCCTGGGCGAGCGCAAGGGCGAGCTGGTGAACATGGAGCCGGACGGCCGCGGCCGTGTGCGCCTTGAGTACCGCATCCCGGCGCGCGGCCTGATCGGCTTTACCAACGAGTTCCTGAATCTGACGCGTGGTTCCGGCCTGATCTCCAACATCTTCGACAGCTACGAAGCGCACAAGGGCGACATCGGCGGCCGTAAAAACGGTGTGCTGATCTCGATGGACGACGGTGAAATCTTCACCTACGCCCTGGGCAAGCTGGACGACCGCGGCCGCATGTTCGTGCGCGCCAACGACCCGGTGTACGAGGGCATGATCGTCGGCATCCACAGCCGCGATAACGACCTGGTGGTCAACGCCACGCGTACCAAGCAGCTGACCAACTTCCGCGTCAGCGGCAAGGAAGACGCGATCAAGATCACGCCGCCTATCGAGCTCACGCTCGAATACGGTGTCGAGTTCATTGAGGACGACGAGCTGGTTGAAATCACGCCCAAGTCGGTTCGCCTGCGCAAGCGCCACCTCAAAGAGAGCGATCGCAAGCGCGCCGGACGGTCTTGAGCCCCACGCTGAGTAGCGCCCCCACGGTCGCTCACTTCGTGTAGCTTCCTGCCCCCCGAGGGGGCCGCCCGCCTGCGGTCTGGCAAAGCCAGTCCCGCGGCTCATGCTGGCATGAAGAAAGGGCAGCTCCGTGTAGTGCGGTGAATCGCCAGAAACCAGGCCGCTGTGTGTGTAAGCTCCAGCGGCCTTTTTAACTTTTTTTGTGTTCGCTTTCAGCCTGAATTGATTGCCCATGAAACTCACGCATTCCAAAGCCGTTTTCCTGATGATCCTCGTGACGATGATGTGGTCGATTGCGGGTGTGGTCACGCGTCACCTGGAGTCGGCACGCAGCTTTGAGGTCACGTTCTGGCGCAGCTTTTTCACGGTGGTCTCGCTGCTGGTGATCCTGCCGTTGTGGCAGGGCAGGGCAGTCTTCACCAAAATCCGCAACGGCGGCTCGGCGCTCTGGATCTCCGGCTTTTGCTGGAGCGTGATGTTCACGGCTTTCATGGTGGCGCTGACGCTCACCACGGTGGCCAATGTGCTGGTGACCATGGCGGTCAGCCCCTTCATCACGGCCTTGCTGGCCCGGGCCTTTATCGGCCACAAAATCCCCGGCCGCACCTGGCTGGCCATTGCCATGGCCGGCGCCGGTATTGCCTGGATGTACGGCGGGCAAATGGACCTTTCCAGCCACCTGGGCGGCACGCTGGTGGCCCTGATGGTGCCGCTGGCCAGCGCTAGCAACTGGACGGTGGTGCAGCACAGCCGCGCGCACGGCAAAAACATCGACCTGGTGCCGGCCGTGCTGGTGGGTGCGGTGATTTCGACGCTGGCGACCTTGCCGCTGTCGTTTCCGTTTTCCGCGACGCCGCACGACATCGGCCTGCTGGCCTTGCTGGGCCTGGTCCAGCTGGCCATTCCCTGCGTGTTGTCGGTAATGTGCGCCGGCGTCCTCAAGGCGCCCGAAGTGGCCTTGCTGGCGCTGCTGGAAGTGATTTTCGGGATTTTGCTGGCCTGGTTTGGCGCGGGCGAAGTGCCCGGCGCCAGCGTGCTGACCGGCGGTGCGCTGGTCATAGGCGCATTGGTGGTCAATGAACTGATTGGATGGAGGCAGCGGGCATGAGTGGAATCAGTGGAATGAGCGGAATGAATGCGGAAAGCAAAACCGAGGTGCTGGTGGAGCGGCGTGCAAACGCCGGGCTCATCACCCTGAACCGGCCCAAGGCGCTCAACGCGCTGTCGCTGCAGATGATCCGGGACCTGACCCAGGCCTTGCTGGCCTGGCGTGACGATGCGTCGGTGCAGGTCGTGGCGATTCGCGGCTCCAACAAAAAAGGACAGCCCGGCACGCCTGAAAGCCTTTTTGGCGGTTTCTCGGCGGGCGGCGACATCCGCTTCTTTCACCAGGCCGTGCTGGCCGGTGACCCGGCGCTCGAAGACTTCTTCACCGAGGAATATGCCCTCAACCACCTGATCCACACCTATCCCAAGCCGTACATCGCCTTCATGGACGGCGTGGTCATGGGCGGCGGCATGGGCATCAGCCAGGGCGCGCGTGTGCGCATCGTGACGGAACACACCAAGATGGCCATGCCGGAGACCAACATCGGGCTGTTTCCGGACGTGGGCGGTGGCTACTTCCTGAGCCGCTGCCCCGGACACGCCGGCGAATACCTTGCGCTGACGGGCGACGTCATCGGTGCAGACGACGCGCTGGCTTACGGGCTGGCGGACGTCAAGGTCGATGCAGCGCGCCAGCCGGCGCTGTGGGACGCCCTGGGCAATGAGTCATTTGCTTCGACCGCAGATGCTGAGCGATGGATTGCTACTGAATTGATAGCTAAAAGTCCAGGTTCCACCTGGGCTGGAGGCCAAATCGACACTTATTTCTCGCTGGACCGCGTGAAACACATCGTCGACGCGCTGGAAGCTTCGTCCGAGCCTTGGGCCGTCAAAACGGCGGCCACCCTGCGCAAACGCTCGCCCTTGATGCTGCACGTGACGCTCGAGCAGATCCGCCGCGCCCGCAGCATTAGCCTGGCGGACAACCTGCGCATGGAGCGAGACATGGTGCACCAGTGCTTTCACTTGCGGCCAGGCACGGCGAGCGAGACCGTCGAGGGCATACGCGCGCTGGCTATCGACAAGGATTACAAACCGCAGTGGAACCCGGCGCGCATTGAAGACGTGAAGCCGGACATGGTGAAAGCGTTTTTTGCCAGCCCGTGGACGGCCCAAACGCATCCTTTGCGTGGCTTGACGTAAAAAGCGCTTTACCAGGCCAGTTACGCTATTAAATCGATAGCTGAAAGCCTATGTACCGCCTGGGCTGGAGGCGGATTTCATTTAAATTTGCGGGCCGGGCCTCAGAGTTGCTGATACACCAGCTGCGCCAGCCTCATCAGCTCTTCCCGTGAAACTGCGCCGCTCAGCGCATACCCAAAGCCCTGGTCCACCCAATAAAACGAGGGCACAGGCCCGTCGCCGCTGTAGCGGAAGGCGGTTTCCAGGCTGCCAGGCTGGGGTGCAACCGGGGGAGGTGCAAGGCTGACTGAAGCACCGGAAGCACCGGAAGCACCGGAAGCGGTGGCATCCAGCGCCCCCAGGTACAGCGTCAAACGCAGGCCGGCCGCGTTCTGGAACATGAACTGCGCCCGGGCGCCGCCGTCACCGGACAGCAGCCGCCCGCCGACCAGCTCATAGCCTTGCGAAGCCAGCACCGGAACCTTCAGCGGGCGCCCCACACGTTTGGACAGCCACTGCACCAGATGGTCTTGCTGCGCGGCTGTGACCTCGACCGGGTGGCGCACCTCGGGTGAGAACACCGCGTGCGCCAGCGAGGCCTGGCGTACAAAGGATTGGGAAGATTGCATCGCAAGCTGCCCCCGCGCCGGGCCGCCGATCTGGCCACGCGACAGCCAGCCCACACCAAAAGCCAGCATCACCGCCGCCGCCATGCCGCCCCAGCGCTGCCATTGCCCGATCCGGCGCCTGCCGGCCTCGCCGCGCCGCGCTGCCGCCAGCAGCGCATCGGGAATGGCTTCGTCCAGCACCGGGCGGTGCAGCGCGCGCAAGGCCTCGCGTTGGGACTTCCACGCGGCCAGGGTCTCGCGGGCAGCGGCATCGCCGGCCAGCAGGGCCTCCAGCTCCGCACGCCGTGCGGGCGGCAACTGGCCGTCGACCATGGCATTGATCTGGTCGTGCATCGGTTCGCCGTGAGGGTCAAGGGAAGTGCCTTGCGGTTTGTCCATGGTCGTCATGCCTTTATTTCAGGCGCCTGAGCTGCGGGGGTGCACCGGTTTCGGCGGGGGTAGCGGGTGTGGCGGGCATGGCCGGTGCGTCCATCAATTCCCGCAGGCGGCTGCGCGCCCGCGACAGGCGCGACATGACGGTCCCGACAGGCACACCGGTGATTTTGGCGACTTCGTCATACGAAAGGTCTTCCAGGCTGACCAGCAGCAACACCACCCGCTGGTCTTCGGGCAGTCGCAGCAGGCAGCGCTGCAAGTCCAGCGACTGCGCCGTGCCGGCTTCGGGTGCGGCCATTTCGTGCTCGACGTCATCGACATTGACGGTGGCGCCGGCTGCCGCCTGTCGCACAGAGCGCCGAACCTGGTTGATAAAAATGTTGTGCATCAGCGTGAAGAGCCACGCGCGCAAGTCGCTGCCCACCGCCCACAAGCGCCATTTGGTGCAGGCCCGCTCCAGCGTGTCCTGCACCAGGTCGTCCGCCATCCAGGCGTCACCCGTCAGCGCGCGCGCATAGCGGCGCAGGCTGGGGATGTGGTCGGTCAGCGGGGCCATGGGTTGGGGATGCCTGCGGCCATCGTAGCGAAGTCAGCTGCAGGCCTCACAGCATTGCGGCGTCAGGGCTTGACGACGTGCCAGACATTCATGAAGCCATCACCGGTCTTGTCGCCGGGCTTGGCATCCTTGGCCCAGTAGTAAAGCGGCTTGCCCTTCATGGCCCATTGTTTCTTGCCGTCGTCGCGTGTGATGACGCTGTAGTCACCGGCGGCTTTGTCGGCGTCTGCGGCCATCAGCGGCGGCCAGTTGGTCGCGCAAGGGCCGTTGCAGACAGACTTTCCGCTGCCTGCCGCGTCGCGGTCAAAGACATACAGCGTCATGCCGTTGGGGCCCACCAGCACGCCGTCGGCGACTTTGGCCGGGCTGCTGGCAGTCATGGAGGCGCAGCCGCCGAGCAGGGCGGCCGTCAAAAGGGCGGTGGACAGCAATTTCATGGAATTCTCCGGTGTGGTGGTGGGCAGGGTATCGGTTTGCACGCCACGTTTGACGCGGCTGCACACGGATAAACACCGGCCGGGGCCGGTTTATTCCATCGCCGGAGAAAAATAAACGGATGTGCTGCGGCCAGCCGGCCGCGTGCCTGCCGATCAGCGGTTGCGGGACTTCATCGCGCGCTCCACCTCGCGTTTGCCTTCGCGGTCCTTGATGGTGTCGCGCTTGTCGTGCTCGCCCTTGCCCTTGGCCAGGCCGATTTCGCATTTCACCTTGCCGGCCTTCCAGTGCATGTTCAGCGGCACCAGCGTGAAGCCTTTTTGCTCGACTTTGCCGATCAGGCGGCGGATCTCTTCCTTGTGCATCAAGAGCTTCTTGGTGCGCACCGAGTCCGGACGCACATGGGTCGAAGCCGTGCCCAGCGGGTTGATCTGGCAGCCGATGATAAAAAGCTCACCGCCGCGCACCACCACATAACCGTCGGTCAGCTGCACCTTGCCTTCGCGCAGGGACTTCACCTCCCAGCCTTCCAGCACCATGCCCGCTTCAAAGCGCTCTTCAATGTGGTAATTGAAAAGCGCTTTTTTGTTGTCGGCAATGCGCACGGCCGCCGCAGCTGCCTTGGGGGAGAGATTGGCGGAAGGCGTTGCGGCCGATTTTTTCGAGGAGGATGCTTCTTTGGTGGCCATGGATAAGAGATAAGGGCGAAATCTGGAAAGTACAGTGTCAGCAACGCGGCTAATACAATTGACAATTGCGCCCAGACCCTGATTGTATGAAAACCGTTCACAAGTCCGTTTTAATTTGGTACAGCGCCGCCGAGATGTTTGCGCTTGTGACGGATATCGCCAGGTATCCCGAGTTTTTGCCCTGGTGCGACCAGGCTTCGGTGCTGGAGGAAGATGCCAACGGCATGACCGCCAAGGTCGGCATTTCGTTTGCCGGCCTCACGCAAAGCTTCACCACCCGCAACACGCACCAGAAAGACCGCAAGGTCAGCCTCAAGCTGGTCGACGGCCCCTTTTCAAAACTCGACGGGCATTGGGATTTCACGCCGGTAGGCAAGGGCGGCGAAAGGGCCTGCAAGGTCGAGTTCACCCTGCGCTATGACTTCGACAACGCAGCGCTGGCGGCCCTGGTCGGGCCCGTGTTTGAAAAGATCGCCGGCAGCCTGGTCGATGCCTTCGTCAAGCGGGCGTCGGACGTCTATGGCGAAGGCTGAGGCCACGGCGCTCCTGGCGGTCGCTATCGTTTATTCGCCCGCGCCCCGGCAGGTGCGCGAATGGCAAGTCAAGATCCCCGCCGGAACAACTGTTGCCAAGGCACTGGCGGCCTGCGGGGTGCTGGATGAATTTCCGGAACTGCAGGCGAGCCGGCCGGTGCTGGGCATCTGGGGCCGCAAAACCGTGCCCGGGCATGTGCTGCTGGAGGGTGACAGGGTGGAAATCTATCGCGGCCTGCGTGTGGACCCGAAAGTCGCCCGGCGTGAGCGGTTCCGCCGGCAGGGCGCAAAACGGGCAGGGCTTTTTGCCAAAACCCGGATGGGCGCCAAAGCGGGCTACTAAGCCATCACAGGGCCATGCGGCCTATTTGCAATCGCTGTCAATAATCGCTTGAACGCGCTTTGTTTCTGCGGCCTTGGCGTTGTCATCCATGATTTCCCGCTCGCCCTTGGCGTTGACCGCAGCCATTCTGACGCCGGCCTGCAGATTGGCCTGGGCTTTTTTGGCGCGCTCACAGTTGTCGGCCCTTGCCTTGGCGACTTTTTCCTCGTCGGCCTTCTTTTTGGCCGCTTCTTCTTCGTCGGCCTGCTTCTTTTTGGCTTCCAGCTGGGTGTCTTTGCCCGAAAGCTTGGGGGCAGTGCCTGCGTTGGGTTTGGGTGCAGCGCCTGCTGGAGCCGGTGCTGCCGCTGAATCTTCAGGCGCAACGGGCGCCGCAACCATCCGGGATCCGGCCGGCCTTTTCAGAATGTTTTTTTCCTGGATGTCGGCAGGCGGCGAGCGGTCGCTGTAGACCTTGCGGCCGTCCTTGTCGATCCATTGCCACTGGGCCAGCGCCGGGATGGTGAAAGACACGCCGGCCAAGGCCAGGAGGAGTGTTCTTGAAACGAGTTTGAGGTCCATTTTGCGAGTGTAGCGCCGCGCCGTGCGGATTGTTGGCTGTCGCGGTGCAAAGCAGCCTTTTTACAACCGCAGAGCAACAGGTGCGCCGCAAGCTGCCCCGGCGGCGCCAGGGACGCTAGGGTTAGTACCGACGGGTCTTTACGACAAGGGTACAATCGTGTTTTTGGAGCCATCCCTATGCGCCTACTCGGCAAAGCGCTCACCTTCGACGACGTATTGTTGGTGCCAGCGTTCTCCCAGGTCCTGCCCAAGGACACTTCACTTTCCACCCAGTTCTCCCGAAACATCCGCCTGAATCTGCCGCTCGTGTCGGCCGCCATGGACACGGTCACTGAAGCCCGGCTGGCCATCGCCATTGCGCAAGAAGGCGGCATCGGCATCGTTCACAAGAACCTCACGGCCCAGCAGCAGGCCGCCGAGGTCGCCAAGGTCAAGCGCTACGAAAGCGGCGTGCTGCGCGACCCGGTTGTCATCACTCCCACCCACACGGTGCGCCAGGTCATGGCGCTGAGCGAGCAGCTCGGCATTTCCGGATTCCCGGTCATTGATGGCGGCCGGGTCGTCGGCATCGTGACGGGGCGTGACATGCGCTTCGAATCGCGCATGGACGTGCCGGTCAGCACCATCATGACGCCGCGCGAGCGCCTGATCACCATTTCCGAAACCGCCTCGCTGGCCGACGCCAAGGCGCTGCTCAACAAGCACCGCCTCGAGCGCGTGCTGCTGGTCAATGACAATTTCGAGCTCAAGGGCCTGATCACCGTCAAGGACATCACCAAACAAACCACCTTCCCGAATGCTGCACGCGACTCGCACGGCCAGCTGCGCGTGGGCGCCGCGGTCGGCGTGGGTGAGGGCACTGAGGAACGCGTCGAAGCGCTGGTCAAGGCCGGCGTTGACGCCATCGTGGTGGACACCGCCCACGGCCACAGCAAGGGTGTGCTCGACCGGGTGCGCTGGGTCAAGCAGAACTACCCCCAGGTCGACGTGATCGGCGGTAACATCGCGACCGGCGCCGCGGCGCTCGCATTGGTTGAGGCCGGCGCCGACGGCGTCAAGGTCGGCATCGGCCCCGGCAGCATCTGTACCACCCGTATCGTCGCCGGCGTGGGCGTGCCCCAGATCATGGCCATCGACAACGTGGCCACGGCCTTGCGCGGCACCGGCGTTCCGCTCATCGGCGACGGCGGCATCCGCTACAGCGGCGACATCGCCAAGGCCATCGCGGCGGGCGCCAACACGGTGATGATGGGCGGCATGTTCGCCGGTACCGAAGAAGCGCCGGGCGAAGTCATCCTGTTCCAGGGCCGCAGCTACAAGAGCTACCGCGGCATGGGCAGCATTGGCGCGATGCAGCAGGGCAGCGCCGACCGCTACTTCCAGGAATCAAGCACCGGCAACCCCAACGCCGACAAACTGGTCCCCGAGGGCATTGAAGGCCGCGTTCCTTACAAGGGTTCCATGGTCGCCATCGTGTTTCAGATGGCCGGCGGTCTGCGGGCCAGCATGGGTTACTGCGGTTGCCCCACCATCGAAGACATGCGCGACAAGGCCGAGTTTGTGGAAATCACGTCCGCCGGCATACGCGAAAGCCATGTCCACGACGTACAGATCACCAAGGAAGCGCCGAACTACCGGGCTGATTGAGCCTGACAGCGGCCCAAGGCGTCTGATAAACCAGACGCCTTTTTCTTTTTTTGCCTTGGAGTAACACCCTCATGCAGCACCAGAAAATCCTCATCCTCGATTTCGGTTCCCAGGTCACCCAGCTGATTGCCCGCCGTGTGCGCGACGCCCACGTGTTTTGCGAAGTGCATCCCTGCGATGTCAGCGACGATTGGGTCCGCGAATACGCCAAAGACGGCACGCTCAAGGGCGTCATCCTGTCGGGCAGCCACGCCAGCATTTACGAAGAAACCACCGACAAGGCGCCGCAAGCCGTCTTTGAACTGGGCCTTCCGGTGCTGGGCATCTGCTACGGCATGCAGGCCATGGCGCACCAGCTGGGCGGCAAGGTTGAGGGCGGCCACAAACGCGAATTCGGCTCCGCCGACGTGCGGGCCCGCGGCCACACCGCCTTGCTCAAGGACATCGCCGACTACACCACAGCCGAAGGCCAGGGCATGCTCGACGTCTGGATGAGCCACGGCGACAAGGTCACCGAAATGCCGCCGGGCTTCAAGCTCATGGCGTCGACCGATTCCTGCCCCATCGCCGGCATGGCTGACGAAGACCGCCGCTTTTACGCGGTGCAGTTCCACCCCGAAGTCACCCACACCAAGCAGGGCAACGCCATCCTCAAGCGTTTTGTGCTGGATATCTGCGGCACCCGCCAGGACTGGGTCATGGGCGACTACATCAGCGAGGCGGTCGAGAAGATCCGTGCGCAGGTGGGCGACGAGGAAGTCATCCTGGGTCTCTCGGGCGGTGTTGATTCATCGGTGGCCGCTGCGCTGATCCACCGCGCCATCGGCGACCAGCTGACCTGCGTGTTCGTCGACCACGGCCTGCTTCGCCTCAATGAAGGCGACATGGTCATGGAGATGTTTGTCGGCAAGCTGCATGCCAATGTGATTCGTGTGGACGCAGCCGGCCAGTTCCTCGGCCATCTCGCAGGTGTCAGCGAGCCGGAGGCCAAACGCAAGATCATCGGCCGCGAATTCGTTGAAGTTTTCAAGGCCGAGGCCGCGCGGCTCAAAGCCGGCACCGGCGGCCACAAGGGCGCCAAATGGCTGGCCCAAGGCACCATTTACCCTGACGTAATTGAGTCGGGCGGCGCCAAGAGCAAAAAAGCCGTCACCATCAAAAGCCACCACAACGTGGGCGGCCTGCCTGAGCAACTGGGCCTGAAGCTGCTCGAGCCCCTTCGCGAGCTGTTCAAGGATGAGGTTCGCGAACTGGGTGTTGCGCTGGGCCTGCCGCACGATATGGTTTACCGCCACCCGTTCCCCGGCCCGGGCCTGGGCGTGCGCATCCTGGGTGAAGTCAAAAAGGAATACGCCGACCTGCTGCGCCGCGCCGACGCGATCTTCATCGAAGAGCTGCGCAACTTCAAGGACGCGGAAACCGGCAAAACCTGGTACGACCTGACCAGCCAGGCCTTCACCGTGTTTTTGCCGGTCAAGAGCGTGGGCGTGATGGGCGACGGCCGCACCTACGACTACGTGGTGGCCTTGCGCGCGGTGCAGACCAGCGACTTCATGACGGCTGACTGGGCCGAGCTGCCCTATGCACTGCTCAAAAAGGTCTCCGGCCGCATCATCAACGAAGTGCGCGGCATCAACCGCGTGACCTACGACGTCAGCAGCAAGCCGCCGGCGACGATCGAGTGGGAATAAAGCGGCCACGGCATGTCAGCGCAGTCGTCATTTCCGGGGTTTGACGAGCCCAAGGCAACTGACCGCCTTTTTCTGGCGCTGTTCCCGCCGCCGGAGATTGCCCTGGAGATCGCCTCGCTGGCCGGCCGGCTCCGCGCAGACCACGGGTTGCGCGGCCGGCCGCTCGAGGCGGCACGCTTTCACATCACCTTGAACCATTTGGGCGACTACGCCGGTCTGCCGCCCGACATCATCAGGCAGGCCGGTACCGCAGCGCGAAAGACCGCAGCCGGCGCAGCGCCGTTTCAGGTCGCGTTCAACCGCGCCGAAAGCTTTGCCGGCAAGCCCCGTAGCCGGCCTCTGGTTTTGCGCGGGAATGACGGTCTGGCGGATTTGCTGGCCTTTCAGCAAACGCTTGGCACCGCGCTCAAGCAGGGCAACCTGGGTCAATGGGCCAAAGGCCCTTATACGCCGCACGTGACCTTGCTCTACGACGACCAGTTGCTGCCGCCAACGCCGGTGCCGGCCATTGGTTGGACGGCGACGGAAATGGTTCTGGTGCACAGCCTCCTGGGCGAAACCCGACATGTGCACCTGGAGCGCTGGCCGTTGTCGGGCCGCGGCGCCTGAAACGCACCAGGCCTGCTGTCTCCGCGGATCGCACACTGCCTTAATCCCTGTCGGAAACAGATGTTTTGGCGCTTTTGAATCCGGTGCCTGGCCATTTGCGTAATACTTTGGTGCACATTCGGCTTTTTTTTGCCTTTCCCTGATTGATTGCGATGCTCCTAGCCCCCATTCCGGACACCGACAACGAGCGCCTGGATGCCTTGCGCAACGGCTTTTGTGCATATGCACCGCGTGAGGAGCGGTTTGATCGCATCACCCGCACCGCCAAAAGGCTGCTCGATGTGCCGATTTCCCTGATCTCCATCGTTGAAGAGGATGAGCAGTGGTTTCGCTCGGTGCAGGGCATCGAGGTCGACCACACCGCACGGGACATCTCTTTCTGCGGCCACGCCGTGGCGATCAACAAACCCCTGTGCATCCCGGACGCCTGGGAAGACATCCGGTTTCATGACAATCCGCTGGTGCTGGGCCCACCCGGAATTCGCTCTTACCTCGGTTGGCCGCTTGAAATCGCGCCCGGCCTGCCGGTCGGCTCGCTCTGCGTGATCGACACCATGCCGCGCACCTTCGGGCCTGAAGAGTGGGAGGCGCTGAGAGACCTGGCGGCCATGGCCGAAGCCGAATTGAGGGTCAGGGCGATGTCCAGCCTGCAAGGCAAGCTGATGATGCGGCTTTCCGCACTGCAGCGCAAAGGAGCCCTCGATCCGCTGACCGGCTGCTGGAACATCCGGGGATTTCGTGAGCTGCTCGCGTTGGGGGTTGAAGATGCACGTGCCAACGCGACCGACCTGGCGGTCTGCAGCTTGCGCGTGGACAACCTCGAAGAGGTCGCCGAGGTCGCCGGCTTTTCCAACCACGACGCCCTGACGTTGATGCTGGCGCAAGTCCTGCGGCAGCGGCTGCCGCAAAATGGCGCCCTTGCGCGCCTGGGCCCCCATGATTTTTGCGCGCTGGTGCCGGCCAAATCAGCCATGGCGCTGGAAGAGGAACTGGCCAAGCTCTCCTTTCCTTCTGCCACAGTGAACTTGCCGGGCAGCAAGCTCAGGCTCGACATTGCGCTTTCGATTCGCGTGTCGTGGCTGGCAGATCTGGGCCCCAAAGCCAGCGCCGACAAGCTGTGGGCACATGCGCTGCTGACCCGCGCCGCCTGAATTTCCCTGTTTTTGGCCTATGCTTCAGGCCATGTACACGCCGCCCCAATTCAAAGGCGACCGCGCAAAGGCTGCGGCGCTGATCCAGGAACATCCTTTTGCCAGCCTGATCAGCATCGACGACACCGGTCTGCCCTACGTCACGCATTTGCCGCTGCATCTGGAAGATCGCGGCGAGCAACTGGTGCTGCTGGGCCACGTGGCCAAGCCCAACCAGCACTGGCGCTACCTGCAGGCGCGGCCCCAGGCGGTGGTCACGTTTCTCGGGCCCCATGCCTACCTGTCGCCCAAGGTCTACCCCGACCTGGCGCGCGTGCCGACCTGGAACTACCTCGCCGTGCATTGCACCGTGCAGGCCACGCTGATCGAAGACCCGGTGGGCAAGGACGCCTTGCTGAAAAAGCTGATCGGCGACCATGAGCCGCCCTATGCCCAGCAGTGGCGCGACCTCGGCGAGGAGTTCGGCCACAAGATGATGATGGGCATCGTGGCGTTTGAACTGCAGGTCACCGACTTGCAGTGCAAGGTGAAGATCAACCAGCACCGGCCCGAGTCCCACGCCGCGATGAAGGCGATGTACGCGGCCGGCAACGAAAACGAGCGCGGCCTGGCCGGCTGGATGGACCGCCTGGGCATGGCGGGTGCAGACAACGCATCGCCGGAGGTTTGACGTGCGCGCTGTTTTCAGCATCGTGAGCCTGCTGGTCGTCCTGGCCATCGTGGGCTTCGTGGTCAAGAAGCAATTGGGCAGCCAGGTGACTGCGGCGCCACCTGCGGCCGGCATGCCCGCTGTTTCTCCCGGCGCGACGCCGCAAGCGCAGGGCCAGCAAGTGCAGCAGCAGGTCAAGGAGGCCCTGCAAGGCACCCTGCAGCAGGCACGACCCATGCCGACTGATGACAAGTGAATTTTTAATGAAAACAGGCTCTAGCCAAGGTGGTATATTGGCTTTCAGCTATCAAAATAATAGCAAACAGCAACGATGAGCGACGCCACCTTCATGCAACAGGCGCTGGCAGAAGCCCGCGCGGCCGCTGCGGCAGGCGAAGTGCCTGTGGGCGCCGTGGTGGTGCGCCGCGGCGAGGTGATTGCCACCGGCCGCAATGCACCGGTAGACGGCCATGACCCGACAGCCCACGCCGAGATCGTGGCCCTGCGCGCCGCGGCGCGTGCGCTGGGCAATTACCGGCTCGACGACTGCGAGCTGTTTGTCACGCTGGAGCCTTGCGCCATGTGCAGCGGCGCCATGCTGCATGCGCGGCTCAAGCGGGTGGTGTTTGGCGCGCCCGATCCCAAAACGGGCGCGGCCGGCTCGGTGCTCAACCTGTTTGCCGAGCCCCGACTGAACCACCAGACGGCGTTGCAAGGCGGCGTGCTGGCACCGGCCTGCGGCGAATTGCTGCAGGAGTTCTTTCGCCAGCGCCGTTCCGACAAACGCGAGGAGTCGAGGCTGGCGCACCCGCTGCGCGACGACGCGCTGCGCACGCCCGACGCGGCATTCGCCGCCTTGCCGGGCTACCCGTGGCAACCCCGCTATCTCAGTGATTTACCGGCGCTGGGCGGCTTGCGCATGCACTACCTGGACGAAGGTGAAGGTGGGGGCGAGGGTGGCGAGGGCGGGTTGACTTACCTTTGCCTGCACGGCAACCCGGCCTGGAGCTACCTCTACCGCAAGATGATCCCCGCGCTGCTGCAAGCCGGGCACCGGGTGGTGGCGCCCGACCTGATCGGTTTCGGCAAAAGCGACAAACCCAAGAAGGACAGCTTTCACAGCTTCAGCGGGCACCGGCAGATATTGCTCGAACTGGTGGAAAGGCTCAACCTGCAGAACATCGTGCTGGTGGTGCAGGACTGGGGCGGGCTGCTGGGCCTCACGCTGCCCATGGCCGCGCCGCAGCGCTACCAGGGCCTGCTGGTCATGAACACCACGCTGGGCACGGGCGATGCGCCGCTGCCCGCAGGCTTTCTCGCCTGGCGTGAGATGTGCGCCAAGAACCCCGAGTTCGACGTGGCGCGCCTTTTTGCCCGCGGCAACCCGCAGATGAGCCCCGCGGAATGCGCGGCCTACAACGCGCCGTTCCCCGACAAGGGGCACCGCGCCGCGTTGCGCGCTTTTCCGCCCATGGTGCCGGACACGCCCGATGCCGACGGCGCGGCCGTGTCGCGCCAGGCGCGCGCCTTCTGGCAAAACGACTGGACCGGCCAGGCGCTGATGGTGGTGGGGGCGCAAGACCCGGTGCTGGGCCCGCCCGTCATGCGGCAACTGCAGGCCTTGATCCGGGGTTGCGGCGAGGCTGTGGTTCTGCCGCAGGCGGGGCATTTTGTGCAGGAGCACGGCGAGCCGGTGGTGCAGCAGGCGCTGCGGTTTTTCAGGCCGGCAGCTTGAAGACCGGCAAGTGCCAGCCCAGGAAGATGGCACTGAGCCGCAGCGCCGCCACGGCCACCAGTCCGATTCCGAACGCCCAGGAGGGTTTGAGGCCGAGCGCCTTCAGGGCCAGGTAAAGCGCAATCCCTGCAATCGCCGCGCTGGCGTAGATGTCCTGGCGCAGCAGCAGCGGGATCTGGTTGCTGCAGATGTCCCGCATCACGCCACCGGCCACGCCGGTCATGGTGCCCATCAGCACCACGATGATCGGCGAGAGCCGGGCCGCTTCAGCCAGTTGCGCACCCGACAGCGCAAATACCGCCAGCCCGACGGCATCGGCCACCAGCAGGGCCTGAGCCGGGATCGGCAAGAGCTGCACATACAGCACCGTGCCCAGCGCCGCCGCGCAGATCACCACCAGATAGACCGGGTTGGCCATCCAGAACACCGGGTGCCGGTTCATCAGCAGATCCCGCAGCGTGCCGCCGCCAATCGCTGTCAGTGACGCCAGAACCAGCACGCCCAGCAAATCAAGCTGCAGGCGCCCGGCCGCCAGCGCGCCGCTCACCGCAAACACGGCAACACCGAAGAGATCAAGCAGGTACAAAAGCATGGTTGCCGTTTATACCCGCAGCCGCTTGGCAGAGGGGCCCGGGACAGTACGGAGGCAGTGGGATACTTGCAGCCGTGAAAAAACATATCTATATCTACTCCCCGTCCAGCGCCGTGCGCGACAAGGCAGCCTTCAAACGCGGCGTCAAGCGCCTGACGGCACTGGGCCATGAGGTCGAAGTCGACACCGACGCGCTGGCGCGCCACCAGCGCTTTGCCGGCGACGACGACACCCGCCTGGCCGCCATTCACCGCGCGGCGGCCAGCGGCGCCGACATCGCCCTGATCTCCCGTGGCGGCTACGGCCTCACGCGCATCCTGCCGGGCATCAATTACAAAGCGGTCGCCAAAGCCATTGCCGGCGGCACCCGTTTTGTGGGCGTGAGCGACTTCACGGCCTTCCAGATTGCGGTGATGGCCAAAACCGGCGCCGTGACCTGGGCCGGCCCCGCACTGGGCGAAGACTTCGGCGCCGAGGCGCCCGACGACATCATGGAAGCCTGCTTTGACGACCTGATTGCGGGGCAGGGCGAAGGCACCGGCTGGCAGCTGTCCAAGTCTGCTATGGATTTAATAGCTGAAAGCCCAGTCATGGCAAGGGCTAAAGATGGATTTATCATCAAAGATGCGGTGCTGTGGGGCGGCAACCTGGCCATGCTGTCTTCGCTGGTCGGAACGCCTTACCTGCCGGCCGTCAAAGGCGGCATCCTGTTTATCGAGGATGTCAGCGAGCACCCTTACCGGGTCGAACGCATGCTGACGCAACTGTTGTATGCGGGCGTGCTGGCCCAGCAAAAGGCCATCATTTTTGGCCAGTTCACCAACTACAAACTTGTGCCCCACGACAAGGGCTTCAAACTGGCCTCCGTCGTGACCTGGCTGCAGAGCAAGGTCAAGGCTCGCGTGCTGACCGGCCTGCCGTTTGGCCATGTGCCGACCAAGGTGCTGCTGCCCGTGGGCCTGAAAACCACCCTGGCGCTGGAAGGCCGCGATGCTTTCCTGCTCTGGGGCCACTTGGGCGGTGAACACGATCACCATTCGCACGAGCCTCATCACCCGCACGACGCCCATCATGGGCACCACGGACATCACGGCCATTGATGGGCTGAAAGCCCGGTTTCCGGCTGCTGGCAGGCAAAAATAAACCAGCCGAAGCTGGTTTAAAGGACCTTGGAGGCCAGGAAGAAACTGAAAGTTTTTTTCAGGTGGTCAGTGGGCTTGACCGTGAGCTGAGGCCGCGTGGAAGCATGCCTTTAAATTTGTCGCTGATGCGGCTGACCTTTTCGCGGGCGATGGTTTCGCCATGCATGGCGGCCAGTACGGCCATCACGTCGCCTCGGGTGTACCAGAGGCCCTGGACGTCCTGGGCATAGCGCACGCGGCGGGTAATTTTGGGATAGTGTTTTTCGCCGAATTCACCGAGCTCGTCGAGGATGAATTCGCGAATCTCTTCGGTGCGGTCTTCCAGCACGGAAGGTGTCACTTCGCCTGACCCCAACAAGGCCATGAAACTGCTTTTCAGATTGGGTTTTAACCAGCGCATGTGTTTCACAACTTTCTACCAGACATCCGTGGGTATGTGTTTGCGTTCCCATGGAACGGCTTCTTCTGTTAGATTAAGACTGCCCGGGTTCATATGCAAGTTGTTTTGTGTGAAATGGTTAACGTAAAACAACAAATGAATCAAGGAGTTAGTAACCAGATGTCATGTCGATTCTGGAATTGAACACTGTTTAAATCTTTAGGCCTACACAAATTTTTACGAGTGAGCCAAAAGACCTTTTCCCGCCATAACCCCCAAAAAACCCCGAATCCCTTCATTTTTCAGGTTGCCTGACCGCTATGAGCACTTCAATGACTGTTTATCCCGCGCACTACATCAACGGCCAATGGGTCAAGGCCCAGTCTTCCGAAACCCTGCCGGTTCATGACTCCAGCACCGAGGAACTGATGGCGACGGTGCCCGCCGGCACGGCCGCCGAGGCCGAAGCCGCCGTGCTGGCGGCGCGTGCCGCGTTTGACAGCTGGTCCAGCTTGCCGGTGGAGACGCGCGCAGCCTACCTCGACAAGGTGGCGGCCGGCGTCAAGGCCCGTACCGAAGACCTGGCGCTGGCCATTGCCCGTGAGGTGGGCATGCCGCTGAAGATGGCGCGCATGGTGCAGGTCGGCGGCCCGGCCTGGCATTGGGGCAACTTTGCCAAGGTGGCGCGCCAGTTTGAGTGGGAGAAAAAGGTTGGCAACTCGCTGGTGGTGCGTGAGCCTATCGGCGTGGTGGGCTGCATCACGCCCTGGAACTTCCCGCTCAGCCAGATCACGCTGAAAATCGCGCCCGCCATGGTGGCCGGCTGCACCGTCGTGCTCAAGCCGAGCGAAATCGCACCCGTCAACGCCATGATCCTGGCCGAAATCATCCATGAGGCAGGCCTGCCGCCCGGTGTCTTCAACCTCGTCAACGGCCCCGGCCCGGTGGTCGGCGAAGTGCTGGCCACGCATCCCGAAGTCGACATGGTGAGCTTTACCGGTTCGACCCGCGCCGGCAAGCGCGTCGGCGAGCTGGCCAGCCAGTCGGTCAAGCGGGTGGCGCTCGAGCTGGGCGGCAAGTCGGCCAGCTTGGTGCTGGACGACGCCAATTTCGAGGCGGCCGTCAAAGGCACGGTGTCGGCCTGCATGCTCAACAGCGGGCAGACCTGCTCGGCGCATACCCGGCTGCTGGTTCCGGCCAGCCGCTATGAAGAAGCCAAGGCGCTGGCCCAGGCCGCCATCGCCAAATTCAGCATTGGCCCCAGCCTGGAAGAAACCAGCAGGCTGGGCCCGCTGGTCAGCGCCGCGCAGCGCGACCGCGTGCTCGGCTTCATCCGCACCGGCATTGAAGAGGGCGCGGATGTGATCGCCGGTGGCGCAGACGCACCGGCCATCGCCAGGGGCTACTTTGTCCAGCCCACCATTCTGGGCATCAAGCCGACGGACACGCTCGCGCAGGAAGAAATCTTCGGCCCCGTGCTGGTGGTCATCCAGTACAAGGATGAAGACGAGGCGGTGGCCATCGCCAACAGCACGATTTACGGGCTGGGCGGCGCCGTGTGGGCCGGCACCGATGAGCGCGCCATGAAAGTGGCACGCCGGTTGCGTACCGGGCAGGTGGATATCAACGGCGGGCCCTTCAATGGCCAGGCGCCGTTTGGCGGCTACAAGCAGTCGGGCAACGGGCGGGAGAACGGCGTCTACGGGTTTGAGGAGTTCCTGGAATTCAAGGCAATGCAGCTCAAGCCCGCCGCGGCCTGAGATACCGGCAGGGGCCGGCAGGGAAAAACGGAATCCGGCCCGCCGCGCCGCATTCAAGCTCCGGTCATATGGCTATGTTTTAATTACGCACAATAACTACAAGCAGTTACACCAGACCCATGGCAGAAGTTACCGTCGTTTTTGCCGATCTCACAGGAAGCACAGGGGTTTTTGAATCACTGGGCAACGCCAAGGCAACACAGGCCATCACACGGCTCACGCAATGGATAGGCAAGGTCTCTGAAGCCTACCGCGGCCACGTCGTGAAGTACCTGGGCGACGGTGTGCTGGTTGTCTTTCCGGACAACGCCGACGCCGTCGATGCCGTGATCGAGTTGCAGCGCGTTCACCGCGAACGCATCCGCAACTGGCCCGAGCAACTCAAAATGCGCCTGCAGCTGGGCGTGGCGCGCGGTGAAATCGTTGAGCAGGACGGCGACTGCTTTGGTGACGCGGTCAATATCGCCTCCCGCCTGAGCGATCTGTCGGGCCCGGACCAGATCCTCGCGACCGATGTCGTCATCGACCGCCTTCCGCCCGATACGCTGATACGTTCGCGAAACCTGGGCGCCATGGACATACGCGGCCGGGTCGAGGCCTGCATGGTGCACCGGATCGAGTGGCAATCCGAAGTCGCCTCGGAGGCTTTTACGGTGCCGGCCAGCCTGACGGTGCGTCCTGCCGAGCCTGCCGGGCCGGTACCTGCCATCGAGTTGTCCTGGCTGGACATCAACACCGCTTTTGTGTCGAGCGACCTGCCGATTTTCCTGGGCCGCGACCACGATGCGGAGTTTGTCGTGACGGACCCGCGTGTGTCCCGCAGGCACGCCCGGATCGAATGGCGCGCCGGCAAGTTCTACCTGGAAGACGTCAGCAGCTACGGCACCTGGGTGCGCTTTTCCGACAGCACCGCCGCCGTGGCCCTGCGCCGGCAGGAATGCGTGTTGATGCTGGAAGGCGAGATTGCGCTGGGCGCGCCTTTTGAGGATTTCACGGTGCCGACGGTCACCTTCAAATTTGCCGACGGCAAAGTGCACCTGAAAAAGAAGTAACACCGGCGCACCCTGTTGCCCCCTGGCGGCGGGCGGGCCTGTACCATGGCTTCGCGTTACGGCTGCAATTTACGGGGAGCGTGATCTTGATCTGGTTGAAGCGGCTGTCTGCCGGACTGCTGGTGCTGGTGTTGCTGGCTGCGTCTGCAGCGGCGATTTATGTGTATCGCACTTTTCCTTCGCTTGACGGCGAACTGAAGCTTGACGGCCTGCAGGGCCCGGTGGCCGTGGCGCGTGACGCCGCCGACGTCACCCACATCAAAGCCCGGTCGCCGCGCGACGCATGGTTCTCCCTCGGCTATGTCCATGCGCAAGAGCGCGGCTGGCAGCTGGAGTTGAACCGGCGCGTCATGCACGGCGAACTCTCCGAGGCGTTTGGCCCGGCCACGCTGGAGACCGACAAGCTGCTGCGGACCCTGGGCATCGTGCGCGCCGCCGAGCGGCAATGGCAAAACCTGCCGGCCGAAGGGCGTGACGCCATGCAGGCCTACAGCGACGGCATCAACGCGTTTTACGCCAACTCATCGCAAGCGCTTTCCCCCGAATTCCACATCCTCGGCGTCAAGCCGGGCGGCCCTTCGGGCAAGGCCTGGTCGCCGGTCGACAGCCTGGCCTGGTCGCTGATGATGGCGCTGGACCTGGGCGGCAACTGGGGCACCGAGTTTGCGCGCCTCTATGCCGCACGCACGCTGAAAACGGCGGAGCTCTGGCAGCTGTTTCCGCCTTACCCCGGTGAGCAGCCGGCTTCCGGCGTGGACTTTTCAAAGCGCTATGCCGAGCTGGGCGTCTACCGCACCGACATCCCGGTTGCTACAAAAAAGGTAGCGGTATCCCAAGGTGGGGATTGGGCTGGAGGCACTTTTGATGCCCAATCGCCGGTGGCTGCGGCCACAGCGGCGGTGGCCGGCGGCATCAACGACTGGGCCGCGGCGCTTGGCCAGGCCGACGGCAAGGGCTCCAACAACTGGGTGGTGGCCGGCAACCACAGCCGCAGCGGCAAACCGCTGCTCGCCAACGATCCGCACCTGGGCCTGTCGGCCCCGGCGGTCTGGTACTTTGCGCACCTGCAGGCCGACGGGCTGGACGTGATCGGCGCCACCTTGCCGGGCTTGCCGTTTGTCGTGTTGGGGCGCACCCGGAAAGTGGCGTGGAGCTTTACCAATACGGCGCCGGATGTGCAGGACCTCTACCTGGAACAAATCAACCCGGCGAATCCGAAGCAGTACCGCGTTCCGGACAGCAATCCGAACGCAGAGGCTTGGGCGGAATTCCAGACCCGCGAGGAAACCATCAAGGTCAAGGGCCAGCCCGACCTGGTGCTGACCGTGCGCGAAAGCCGCCACGGCCCGGTGCTCAGCGATGTGCAGAAGTCGCATGCGGACCTGCTGGACACCCGCAAGTATGTGATTGCGCTGCGCTGGAGCGCGCTCGACGCAGACAACCAGACTGTGCTGGCAGGGCTGCGCGCCAACCGGGCCCAATCAGGCGATGAAATGATCGCCGCGTTTGCCGCTTATCACTCGCCCATGCAAAACCTGGTCACGGCCGACGTCGACGGCGGCATGGCCTTCAAGGCGGCCGGCAAGGTCCCGCTGCGCAAACCCGGCAACGACATTCGCGGCATCGCACCGTCGCCTGGGTGGGATGCCCTTTACGACTGGGCCGGCTGGGCGCCCTATGACCAGACACCGCAAACCGGGCAGGGCGAGATCGAGGCCAAAGGCTGGCTGGCCACCGCCAACCAGCGCATCACGCCGCCCGGCTTCCCGATCTTCATGGGCCAGGACTGGACCGTGCCTTACCGCTACGACCGCATTGAGCAGCTGCTGGCGGCCACGCCGCTGCACGACATGGCGTCGATGCAAAAAATCCAGGCCGACCAGCTGTCGCCCGCCACCGTCAAGCTGCTGCCGTTTCTGCAGAAAGCGCTGTCGCAGCCTTCCGGGCATCCGCTGGCGGAGCCGGCCCGCAAGGCCATGGCCGGTTTTGACGGCGTCATGCGTGCCGACCAGGCCGCACCGCTGATCTTCGCAGCCTGGGCGGACGAGCTCACACGCGGCATCGTCGGCGGCAAACTGGGCGAGCCGGCACTGGGGGCGCTTTACGGCAAGCGCCATTTCAGGAGCACGCTGGAAGACGTTCTTGCGCGCAACGACGCCAACTGGTGCGGCACTGCCGGGTGTGCCGCGCAATCCACGGCCGCATTGAGCCGCGCGCTGGATCGCCTGCAGGCGGCTTACGGTGCGGATGTTGCCAGCTGGACGTGGGGCAGGGCGCATCCGGCGCTGTCGGCCCACAAGCCGTTTGGCAATGTGCCGTTGCTGGCGCGCTTTTTTGACGTTCGTGTGCCCACCGGCGGCGACGCATTCACCGTCAACGTCGGCCAGTACTGGGCCACCAGCGACGACACACCGTTTGCCAACCGGCAGGCGGCCTCACTGCGTGCCATCTATGACATGGCGGATCCCGAAAATTCCCGCTTTATCTACCAGACAGGGCAAAGCGGGCTGGTGTTCTCCAGCCGCTATCGCGACATGCGGGGCAGCTGGGCGGCCGTTGAATACCGGCCCCTGCAGATGAACCCGCCCGCATTTGCGCACGAGCTCACGCTGAAGCCCTGACGCCGGTGCTTACGCCGGAATGGCGTCGACGTTGAGCCGGTCCCAGTGGCGGTGCAGGGCAATAGCGGCCATGAAATCCTGCGACACCTGGCCGTCCGTCACCTTGCGTGCATCGGCAATGATCACACCCGGGGTCGGCACATGCAGTGATTCCGGGTCTTTGCCCATGCTGAACCCCAGCGTGCCCAACAACTGCACGCCGTCGTTCACGGCGCAGATCGTCTTGCAGTGTTTGTAGGCTTCCAGCACAAAGTGCACGGCGTCGCCCATCGCACCCAGCGCAGCGGCGCTGTCGCTTCCGCCTGGAATCAGCACCGCATCGAACATCACCGACGGCATGTTGGTAAAGGTATGGTCCACCGCCAGCTGCCGGCCCGAGGACGTGCTGATGGTGCCCAGGTGCGGCGCGACAAGCTTGCACTGGGCGCCGGCCTCTGTCAGGTCCTGCTGCAGGCGCTTGAGGGCGCCGGCCTCCACGCCGTCGGCCACCAGGATCGCCACCTTGCGTGTTTTGATGCTGCCGCCCGGCCGGCCCACCATGCGCAGGGCCGGGTCTTCCTCGACCTTGCTGGTGATGCGGTAGTCGCGAAAGCCCAGGCGGCCGGCGGCGGCTTTCGGGTCCGGCGGCTTGATGCCCAGCGGCGCCGCCACGCGGGCCGCCAGTTTCAAATCGACATGGGCCAGGTTGTCCACCATGCGCTGGCGCACCTCGGGCGTTTCAACCTTGGAGAGCTCAAAACGGAACGCCGCCACGATGTGGTCTTTTTCGACCGTGCTCTGGCTGTTCCAGAACAGCGTGGCCTGTGAGAAATGGTCGTCAAACGACGGGCTGCGGCGGCGGATTTTCGGCGACTCGAGCTGTTCGGGATAAGACTGGAAGCCTTGCGCGCCGCCGTCCACCCGGAACTCCGTGCCATTGCCCAGCGTATTGGGCTCATAGGCCACGCGGCCCTTGGCGATGGTCTGGCGGTGCAGGCCGTCGCGCTGGAAGTTGTGCATGGGGCACACCGCGCGGTTGATGGGAATCTCATGGAAATTCGCACCGCCCAGGCGTGACAGCTGCGTATCGGTATAGGAAAAAAGACGGCCCTGCAACAAGGGGTCGTTGGAGAAATCGATGCCCGGCACCAGGTGCCCGGGGTGAAACGCCACCTGCTCGGTCTCGGCAAAGAAGTTGTCCGGATTGCGGTTCAGCACCATCTTGCCGATCAGCTGCACCGGCACCCGCTCTTCCGGGATCAGCTTGGTCGGGTCCAGGATGTCGAAGCCCAGTTCGTCTTCCTTGCCTTCGTCCACGATCTGCACGCCCAGTTCCCATTCGGGGAAATTGCCGCTCTCGATCGCTTCCCACAGGTCGCGGCGGTGAAAGTCGGCATCCTTGCCGGCGATCTTTTGCGCCTCATCCCACACCAGGCTGTGAATGCCCAGCTTGGGTTTCCAGTGGAACTTGACGAAGTACGACTCGCCGCGCGCATTGATGAAACGAAAGGCGTGAATGCCGAAACCTTCCATCATGCGCAGGCTGCGCGGGATGGCGCGGTCCGACATCGCCCACATCAGCATGTGGGTGGACTCGGGCATCAGCGAGGCGAAGTCCCAGAAGGTGTCGTGCGCGCTGGCGGCCTGGGGCATGCCGTGATGGGGCTCGGGTTTGACGGCATGGATCAGGTCCGGAAACTTGATTGCATCCTGGATAAAGAACACCGGGATGTTGTTGCCCACCAGGTCGTAGTTGCCTTCAGAGGTATAGAACTTGACGGCAAATCCGCGAACGTCCCGCACGGTGTCGGCGGAGCCCTGGGAGCCCGCCACGGTGGAAAAGCGCACGAAGACCGGTGTTTCCACATCCGGGTCCTGCAAAAACGCGGCACTGGTGTACTGCACCATGGACTTGTAGGGCTTGAAGTAACCGTGCGCGCCGGAACCGCGCGCATGCACGGCGCGCTCCGGGATGCGTTCGTGGTCGAAGTGGGTGATTTTTTCGCGGAGGATGAAGTCCTCCAGCAGGGTGGGGCCGCGCCCGCCCGCCTTCAGTGAATTGTGGTTGTCGGGCAGTTGCAGGCCCTGGTTGGTCGTCAGCACCGGCGCAACGCCGGTGGTGAAACCCTCAAGCTGTGTCTTCTTGTCTTTCGCGCCATCCGTATTTCGGCCTGGGTTTGCAGCGTTGCGCTTGGAGGGCGGCATGGAGAGTCCTTGATTGAATGAAAAAATGCAGAGGAACCCGGTGCTTCATGACCGGGTGGCCGGGTGAGTCAGGAAATCAGAAAAAGAAAAAGAAAGGTAATGAGAAAGGAAATGCAGAACTGCGCAGTGACTGCCGTGATCACGTGTCCAGCAGGCCTTCCAGAACCTTCACGCCGGCAAGCAGTGCCAGCGCACCGACCGTTCCGGCCAGGCACCAGGCCATGAATTCCTGAACAACGGCCGCCAGCGACTCAGGCAATGCCATGGAGAACAAAAACAGGCCGGCAGCGCACACCAGCACGGTCAGGAAGGCATGAAGCAGGTCAATGTCTTTGCGGTTTTCGCGAACGCGCCAGGTCGTGAAAAGCCCGGCGGCCATTCCGGCCAAAAGTCCGGCCAGCAGTTTCATGATGTTTCTCCGTGGTTGTTCGCTTGTTGCAGTTCAGGTTTTGCAGCCCCGGGCAGTTTTAGCGGCCCGTTGCCAGACCATAAATGCAGGGGCCCCGCAAACCAGTAGCCCGATGACGGCCCCCTGTGTAAGGCCTTTCTTTTCCTGGCGTAAGACTTGGCTTACCGCCGGCGGAGTACGCGGCGATGCGGGCGAGTGGCCGCACGTGGCCTTTTCTCCTACACGGCCATGGTGAGCCTTCCGGCAATGCGCCAGGCATGCGTCACGTAAATTCAAAGGCATGAAACCCGTCGAGATTTACACCTGCTACTAAGGGCCTGAACATGAAAATGAGAACCTACCTGGTAGAGGACAACCCCACCATCCGCGAGAACCTGATCAGCACGCTGGAGGAACTCGCTCCGGTTGAAGCGGTCGGCTGCTCGGAAACCGAAGATGAAGGCGCAGCGTGGCTGACCCGCAACGAAGCGCAGTGGGACCTGGCCATCGTGGACCTGTTCCTTAAAAAAGGCAGCGGCCTCCATGTGCTGGAGGCTTGCCGCAGGCGCAAGCCCCTCCAGAAAGTGGTGGTCTTCAGCAACTACGCCACCCAGGAAATGCGAAGGCGCTGCGCTGAACTCGGCGTGGATGCCGTATTCGACAAATCCACAGAGATCGATTGCCTGCTTGCCTATTGCGTCACCCAGGGCCAGAAGCTTGGCGCTGTGGCCAATGACGATTGCCAGCTGCAAACGGCTTGATAAACGGCCTGATTTTTAACGCCTGTGATTTTTAATGCCTGATATGTCAACCGTTTTATCTACACCGTCATCCACACTGTCGCCCCTGGTGAACCCGCCGTCGTTACCGGCTGCCGTCTTGCCCAACGGCGGGTCGCGGGATCTGGGGGAGGATGTGCTTCAGTCGGCGGAAGAGGCGGTGCTGGCGCGAGATCCGCTTACCGCGGCGGTAGATGCGGCGCCCTTCAGCGCAGCGCGCACTGGTCGCCGAACCGCCGGCCATCCGGCGGGCAAGTCTTACCTGGGTGCCATTCGCTCGCAGGTTGCCGCCCACCCCGGCCGGTGCGCCTTGATTGCCGCCGCTGCCGGCGCGCTGGTTGCCGCCTTGTTGCGCCGGCAGTGGAGGGGGCGGTAAGCGGGGCAAGAGCCAAGAGGCCGTCAAGAGGGCGTTGCAAGCTCGGCCCAGCAACCAACGCGTGCGCAGGTTGTGCCCATGTGGATCGCTATTAATTTAATAGCATAAAGCCTATATAAATAAAGGGCTGGAGGCCGATTTTCCATAATTTCAGGCGCCAGCGTTTCCGTCCACCCTGTCCACTCCGTCCACTCCGTCCATTCTTTCCCTTTTTCAGTAAGGAATCTCCATGCATCTTCAGCTCCACGTTCCCGTGCCGCAGCCAAGCCCAGGCGCTCCCACCTATGTCCCGAATGAAGTTCCGCCTTTAGTTGTTCCGCCGGCGCCCGGCACCCCACCTGAGGTCACCGATCCTCCGCCTGCAGGACCCACTTTGCCGATCCGCGAGCCAGGGACGAATATTCCGCCGCAGGCTTCACCGCATTAAAGGCACGGCCTACAACGGCGTCTGCTGACGCTGGTATTCGGCCCGCTTCATGACCAGGTAGTCTTCCTTGTCCACCTCATGAAGCTGGCGGGGGTATTGTTCGGTCGCATCAAACCAGTGCTGCAGGCGCAGTTCAAGCTGCTGCGCCGCCGGCTTGTCGACGGAGGCCAGGTACGCTTCGATCGCCAGGTAGTAGCGCATGGTGTTGCGCTCGACGGCCCCGCGCATGCCTTCGACATAGACATTGGCCGGCCCCTGGTGCACCTGGGTGAAACCGACCTTGCCGTTGCCCACCGTGGCGAGGTAGCCCTGCATGGCCAGGCGGCTGGCCACGCCGTAACCATACGAGTAGCGCATGTGCATGAAGGTCTTGCCGCCCGGCAGCGGAACGGCCTGCAGTTCGATCCGGTAGTTGTTGGTGCCCAGCGGGCCCTTGTCGGCCTGAAGCTGCGCAGCCAGGTAGTTGGGGGATGCGGCGGCAAGCCGGTAGGCGAACTGGAGCGAAAACGCGTCCGCCAGCTCTTGTGCCGTTTTCTTGCCCACGCTGACTCTCAGCATGCTCGGGCTGCCGTCGGACCCTGCGTGGCAGTATTTGGTGTTGATGTGCAGGATCAGCATTTCACACCAGCGGTGGGGGCTCTTGAATGTGGTGCTGACAGTGCTGAAGGGTGAATCAAGCACCGCATAGGCATTGCCGCTGACCATGTTGTTGCCCTCCGAAGAATCCAGGAACAAAGGCCGGCGATAAGCGTTTTCCGCCAGTTGTTTGCTCAGGGCGGCGTGCTTTTCCAGCAGGGCCGCGGCGCCTGGTTCGGTGCCCGTTGCGGCAACGTGCTGCGCCTGTACAAGGCCGGGGGTAGCCAGGGCCAATGCCGCGAGGCAGCTCAGCCGGACAACAAAATTCGAAAGGTTCGGGAAAGGGTTCGGGAAAGGGTTCGGGATAGTGCGCATGGCACCAGTTTGCCAGCGGGAAAGCATTGGTTTGGCGATACGCTCCGCCGTCCTACAAGCATTTGTTGCAACGGGGAAGGCGAAAGGCGCGAGTGTTTTGTTCAGGCCTGCCCGGCCATGCTTACATCCTGGGGGGCGTTCTGGGTGGCGGATGGAAATGCCATCACCACCTCGTCTTCGGTATGGCTCAGGCGGACAAGGGTGCCGGCCAGCGCCTGCACATCGCGCCACTCAATGCGCCGGTAAGGTTTGCTGCCCGGCAGGCTCGCCGGTGCATTGGTCTTCTTCAATGAGACCCGGATGGAAACGGTGCCGTCTGAAGACTCTGCCTCGACCACGATCTCATGCGGCGTGGCCGTCGCGTCGGTCAGGGCAATCACGGCGGCGGTAAATACGTTGCGAAGCGCCGTAAGGGAGATCTCCCCCTCGGCCTGCGACGTATTGTTGGTGATGGAAAAGCTCCTGAAGGAGAGCTCCGTGGCGATCATGTCCAGGCACTCCGCCACGCCCTTGCTGGCGGCAACGAGCGGGTCCTCCTTGGGCGCAAACCAGCCCATCAGGCTCATGCAGGACGCTGCCGCCTCTTTGGACAAGGCGACGATATCGCGGGCGTTTTTTAACAGGGCTTCCGGGGCAGTCTCCGGTTTTTGCAAACGTCTTTCCAGCATGCCGGCAACCATGGCAATAGGCTGCAAGGACCCGGCCATGTTGTGGCGGATGACGGGCGCCAGCCGTCGCAGGAGTGCGTACTGCGCCGCTTCTGCCTGCGTGTTGCCTGAATCTGCTTGCTGGTTTGCCACGCGGTTTGACTGAGTGTTCATGTTGCTTGTACCGTTGAAATGCGCCGCGAAATTGCGCGCCCTGACGCAGGCCAAACCACGCAGCCCGCGAAACATTTGCTGCCTGTTTTTTCAGGACGTAACTGAAAAATATACAGCGTTTGCAAAGGAATCCGCGTAGGCCAAAACCTACACTTCGCGCCTTGTATCGAACACGCCTCAATTTACTTTTCCCAGAGGGGAAATACCCCGCGATTTTGTTGTCACCCTGGATATTCGCGAGTAATCTCGGCACCCGTTTATACAAAACGTTACCGTCAACACAGGATGAATGACATGGAGGCAATTACAAAGCTTTCGGTGGTGGAGCGCGAGCGCGACAACGAGCTCAAGGCCATTCTCAAATCGCTGGGCGCACTGCGGCGCGGCGAGGCCGGCGTGACACTTCCAACCGAGTGGGAAGGTGTTCACGGAAAGATTGCCGCCGAGTTCAACCAGCTGTCTGCCATGACCTCTGCAACGACAAGCCGCTGCAAGGGGCTTGCCACCAAGAGCCGTTCTTCGGCCCGTGCAAACCGCCGCTTGCCGGAAGAAAAACTGTCCGGGTTCTGGCTCGAGAACGCGGTTGCCATCAACACCGTGCTCGATGAAGCCGATGAAGGGGCCGATCACGCCAAGACCATTCTGGCGGCTTTGATCGACCTGAAAAAAGGCGATGTGCATGCGTCGCTGCCGCAGGACTGGACCGGCGTGGCCGGCAAACTGGCCGATGCTTTCAATGATGTGGTTTCCGAAAACGTCAGGATGTCGCGCGAGCTGGAGCGCTTGAGCCGCGTGGTCGGCAAGGAAGGCCGTTTGAAGGAGCGGGCGTTTGTTCCTGATGCTACCGGCTTCTGGCGGGACTCCGCGGAGTCCATCAACTCCCTGATCGCGGACCTGGTTCACCCCACCAGTGAAGTGGCACGCGTGATCGGTGCGGTTGCGCAAGGCGACCTCTCCAAGAGCATGGCCCTGGAAGCCGAGGGCAAAGCGCTTGAGGGCGAATTTTTGCGCACCGCCATGATCATCAACAAGATGGTGGAGCAGCTCGGCACCTTCTCTGCCGAAGTGACGCGTGTGGCGCGTGAGGTGGGTACTGAAGGCAAGCTGGGCGGCCAGGCCGATGTGCAGGGTGTGGCCGGTACCTGGAAGGATTTGACAGACTCGGTCAACTCCATGGGCTCCAACCTGACGGCGCAGGTGCGCAATATTGCCGAGGTGACCACCGCTGTGGCGGCGGGTGACCTTTCCAAGAAGATCACGGTGGACGTGAAGGGTGAAATTCTCGAGCTCAAGAACACCATCAACACCATGGTGGACCAGCTGCGGTCGTTCGCGTCTGAAGTGACGCGGGTGGCGCGCGAAGTGGGTACCGAGGGCAAGCTGGGCGGCCAGGCCGATGTGCAAGGTGTTGCGGGTACGTGGAAGGATTTGACCGACAACGTGAACTTCATGGCCGGTAACCTGACCAGCCAGGTGCGCAACATTGCCGACGTGACCAAGGCCGTGGCGGCCGGTGACCTGTCCAAGAAGATCACGGTGGACGTGAAGGGCGAGATTCTCGAGCTCAAGAACACCATCAACACCATGGTGGACCAGCTTTCTTCATTCGCCTCCGAAGTGACGCGGGTGGCACGGGAGGTGGGTACCGAAGGCAAACTGGGCGGTCAGGCCGATGTGCAGGGCGTGGCCGGTACCTGGAAAGACTTGACCGACTCGGTCAACTCCATGGGCTCCAACCTGACGGGCCAGGTGCGCAACATTGCCGAGGTGACGACGGCCGTGGCGGCCGGTGATCTCTCCAAGAAGATCACGGTGGACGTGAAGGGCGAGATTCTCGAACTCAAGAACACCATCAACACCATGGTGGACCAGCTTTCTTCTTTTGCCTCCGAGGTGACGCGGGTAGCGCGCGAGGTGGGTACCGAGGGCAAACTGGGCGGACAGGCTGACGTGCAGGGCGTGGCAGGTACCTGGAAAGACTTGACCGATTCAGTGAACTCCATGGGTTCCAACCTGACGGGCCAGGTGCGCAACATCGCCGAGGTGACCAAGGCCGTGGCCGCCGGGGATCTTTCCAAGAAGATCACGGTGGACGTGAAAGGCGAAATCCTGGAACTCAAGGCCACCATCAACACCATGGTGGACCAGTTGCGGTCTTTCGCGTCTGAAGTGACGCGGGTGGCGCGAGAAGTGGGTACGGAAGGCAAGCTCGGCGGCCAGGCCGATGTGCAGGGCGTGGCCGGTACCTGGAAGGACTTGACCGACTCGGTCAACTCCATGGGCTCCAACCTGACCGCGCAGGTGCGCAACATTGCCGAGGTGACGACCGCTGTGGCGGCTGGTGACCTTTCCAAGAAGATCACGGTGGACGTGAAGGGCGAAATCCTGGAGCTGAAGAACACCATCAACACCATGGTGGACCAGCTGCGATCGTTTGCCTCTGAAGTGACGCGTGTGGCCCGTGAGGTGGGTACCGAAG
Organism: Polaromonas sp. SP1; assembly: GCF_003711205.1. NCBI lineage: Bacteria > Pseudomonadati > Pseudomonadota > Betaproteobacteria > Burkholderiales > Comamonadaceae > Polaromonas > Polaromonas sp. SP1. Next base: position 3,473,567 of record NZ_CP031013.1, read on the forward strand.
GCAAACTGGGCGGCCAGGCCGATGTGCAGGGCGTGGCGGGTACCTGGAAGGATTTGACAGACTCGGTTAACTCCATGGGCTCCAACCTGACGGCGCAGGTGCGCAATATTGCCGAGGTAACGACGGCTGTGGCAGCCGGTGACCTTTCCAAGAAGATCACGGTGGACGTGAAGGGTGAAATTCTCGAGCTGAAGAACACCATCAACACCATGGTGGACCAGCTGCGGTCGTTTGCCTCCGAAGTGACGCGGGTGGCGCGTGAGGTGGGCACCGAAGGCAAGCTGGGCGGGCAGGCCGATGTGCAAGGTGTTGCGGGTACGTGGAAGGATTTGACCGACAACGTGAACTTCATGGCCGGTAACCTGACATCCCAGGTGCGCAACATCGCCGACGTGACCAAGGCCGTGGCGGCCGGTGACCTGTCCAAGAAGATCACGGTGGACGTGAAGGGCGAAATCCTGGAGCTGAAGAACACCATCAACACCATGGTGGACCAGCTACGGTCTTTCGCGTCTGAAGTGACGCGTGTGGCCCGTGAGGTGGGTACCGAAGGCAAACTGGGCGGCCAGGCCGATGTGCAGGGCGTGGCCGGCACGTGGAAGGATTTGACCGACAACGTGAACTTCATGGCCGGTAACCTGACCGGCCAGGTGCGCGGTATCGCCAAGGTGGTGACGGCGGTGGCCAACGGCGACCTGGACCAGAAACTCACGGTGGAGGCCAAGGGCGAAATCGCCGCGCTGGCCGACACCATCAACAGCATGACCGACACGCTGGCCACTTTTGCCGACCAGGTGACGACGGTGGCGCGTGAGGTGGGGGTGGAGGGCAAGCTGGGCGGCCAGGCCAAGGTGCCGGGCGCCGCAGGCACCTGGAAGGGCCTGACCGAAAACGTGAACCAGCTGGCCGCCAACCTGACCACCCAGGTGCGCGCCATTGCCGAGGTGGCGACCGCCGTGACGCAGGGCGACTTGACCCGCTCCATCACGGTGGAAGCGCTGGGCGAAGTCGCGGCGCTGAAAGACACGATCAATGAAATGATCCGCAACCTGAAGGACACGACCCAGGTCAATACCGAGCAGGACTGGCTGAAGACCAACCTCGCCAAGTTCAGCCGGATGCTGCAGGGGCAAAAAGACCTGGTGGCAGTCGGCCACCTGATCCTGTCGGAACTTGCGCCGGTGGTGGGGGCCCAGCAGGCGGAGTTCTATGTGCTGAGCTACACGCAGGAAAGGCCGCGCCTGCGCCTGATGGCGAGTTATGCCTCTGAAGGGCAGGGCGCTTACGGCAAGGAAATCGACCTCGGCCAGGGACTGGTGGGGCAGTGCGCCTATGACAAGCAGAAGATCCTGCTGACCTCTTCCATGCCGCAGGGGCTCAAGATTTCTTCGGGCCTGACCGAGATCGCGCCGATGGACATCCTGGTGCTGCCCATTATTTTTGAAGGGCAGGTCAGGGGCGTGGTGGAGCTGGCCTCGGTGGAGCGCTTCAACCCGACCCACCAGGCTTTCCTGGACCAGCTGACGGAAAGTATCGGCATTGTGATCAACACGATTGAAGCCAATATGCGCACCGAGGACTTGCTGACCCAGTCGCAGTCCCTGGCGCAGGAGCTTCAAAGCCGCCAGGAAGAGCTGCAGCAGACCAACGAGGAGCTGCAGGAAAAAGCCCACCTGCTGGTCCAGCAGAACGACGAAGTGGAGCGCAAGAACCAGGAGGTCGAGCAGGCACGCCAGGCGCTGGAAGAAAAAGCCAAACAGCTGTCGCTGACGTCCAAATACAAGTCGGAGTTCCTGGCGAACATGTCGCATGAGCTGCGCACGCCGCTCAACAGCCTGCTCATCCTGTCCGACCAGCTTTGCAAAAACTCGGAAGGCAACCTGACCAACAAGCAGGTCGAGTTCTCCAAAACCATCCACTCGTCGGGCAATGATTTGCTGATGCTGATCAATGACATCCTGGACCTGTCCAAGATCGAGTCCGGCACGGTGGTGGTGGACGTCAACGAGCTGCGCCTGTCCGACCTGCAGATGTATGTGGAGCGCACTTTCCGCCACGTGGCCGAAGCCAAGAATGTGGACTTCCTGATCACCACCGGGCTGCAACTGCCGGTTTCCATGGTGACGGACGTCAAGCGGATGCAGCAGATTCTCAAGAACCTGCTGTCCAACGCCTTCAAGTTCACACACCAGGGCCATGTGGCCTTGTCGATTGAAGAAGCCTTTACCGGCTGGAGCCCGGACAACGAAGAGCTCAACCGCGCGCAGCAGGTGCTGGCGTTCTCGGTCACCGACACCGGCATCGGTATCTCCTCCGACAAGCAGCAGATTATTTTTGAGGCTTTCCAGCAGGCCGACGGCAGTACCAGCCGCAAATACGGCGGCACCGGCCTGGGCCTGGCCATCAGCCGCGAGCTTTCGCGCTTGCTGGGCGGCGAGATCCGCCTTTCGAGCGCGCCGGGCGAGGGCAGCAGTTTCGTGCTGTACCTGCCGCTGACCTATTCTTCGCCGCGCGGCGCACGCAAGCCGGGCAGCAGCGCCGAGCAGCGCATCGAGCCAGGCGCACCCGTTGTCAGCCGGCTGGGTTTTGAGAAGCTGGAGGCCTCATTCGACGACTCGTCGCTCGCGCCGGATGCGCAAGCGTCCGTCAACGAGGCCGCCGATGACCGGCAAACCATACAGCCCGGCGACTTTGTGCTGCTGATTGTCGAGAACGATCTGGCGTTTGCCAGTTTCCTGCTCGATGCCGCACGGGCCAAGGGCTTCAAGGGCCTGGTGACCTCGCTGGGCGCCCGCGCGCTGACGCTGGCGGCCGAGTTCAAGCCCTCGGCCATCACGCTGGACATGCACCTGCCGGACATGGAAGGCTGGCGCGTGCTGGACCGCATCAAGCAGGACATCAGTGTCAGGCACATCCCGGTGTGCGTGATCTCCACGGATGACTCCAGGGAGCGCGCCTACCGTTCGGGCGCCATGGCCTTCATTGAAAAGCCGATACAGGCCAAGGAAGTGCTGGACGAGATGCTGGACCAGCTGCATCGCTATGTGTCGCGCCCCGTCAGGCACGTGCTGGTTTCGCTGAAAGACGAACAGGTGCGCAGCGAGGTGACGTCCCTTTTGGGCCACAGCCACATCCAGTGCATGGCCGTGCCCTCGCTGGAAAACGTCAAACCCCAAGACCTTGCCCGCTTTGAATGCGCCATCACCGATGAGCCTTCGCTCGCGGGCGGGCTTGAACTGATGCGCCATGCCTTGCTGGCGCCTTCAGCGTTGGGGCCGCTGTCGGTCGTGCTCTGGCGCGAGGGCCCGATTGATGCGCAGAACCAGCCGGCCTGGCAATTCCGGGACGGCTACGTGATCCGCGAAGCCAGGTCGGTTCCGCGGGTCATCGACCTGGCCCTGCATGCGCTGCATGTGAACGAGGCGCGCATGACGGACAGGCAGCGGGGCACCTTGAGGAACCTTCACGATGCCAACAAGTCGCTGGCGGGCAAGCGGGTGCTGATCGTCGACGACGACATGCGCAACATCTTCGCCCTGGCCACCGTGCTGGAAGAAGAGGGCATGGACATCGTCTGGGCGGACAACGGCCATGACGCCATCGCCAAGGTGGCGGCCGACCCGAAACTCAGCGTGGTGCTGATGGACATCATGATGCCGGTGATGGACGGGCTGGTCACCATGCAGGAAATCCGCAAACTGCCGGCGGGCAAGAGCCTGCCGATGATTGCCGTCACGGCCAAGGCCATGAAGGGCGACCGCGAGAAATGCATCGAGGCCGGCGCCTGGGATTACCTCTCCAAGCCCGTCAATACCGAGAACCTGCTGGGGGTGCTGCGCGCCTGGCTACCGCGGTGAGCGCCGTTTTGCAGCCGCAGGAGCCGGCCAACATGCCCGACGTGAACCAGGTCAACATCCTGATCGTTGACGACCTGCCCGAAAAGCACGTCGTCATGGGCAGCATCCTGGAGGAACTGGGGCAAAACATTGTCAGTGCCCGGTCGGGCAGGGAAGCGCTGCGCCTCATCCTGCAGATGGAGTTCGCGGTCATCCTGCTTGACGTGAACATGCCCGACATTGACGGCCTTGAAACAGCCAGCCTGATACGGCAATACAAGAAAACGTCGCAGACACCGATCCTGTTCATCACCGCTTACGTGGATGAGGCGCAAGCCACCAAGGGCTATGCGCTGGGGGCGGTGGACTACATCTCCTCGCCCGTTATCCCGGAAATACTGCGCTCCAAGGTCAAGGTGTTTGTCGACCTGCACCGCATGAACCGGCAACTGCAGCAGCAGGCGACGGAGCGGGAGGCGCTGGCGCGGGCCGAGGCGGCACGCACGGCTGCCGAGGACGCGACAAAACGCTCCGACTATTTGTCAGATGCCAGCCACCGCCTTTCGATGTCGCTGAACATCGATGCGACGGTGCATGCGCTGGCGGATGTGGCCGTGCCTCGCCTGGGGGCCGCCGCGGCGGTGGTCTTGCTAGATGCCCATGGCGAACTTCATTGCAGGTGCCTTAAAGGCTCTTATGACGAAGAGCTGCCGGCAGACCCTGTCTTTGTCGGCCGCCACCGCAAACTGAACCCCAAAATAGCGGCCGCCATTCAGGCTGCGATGCATTCGCGCAGGGTCGAGTTCTCGCCTCCCGTGCCGATCTGTGAAGCCGAGGACGCTGCCGGCAAGCCTTCTTTCACCTGGCCACGCCTGCCGCATGAGCCCGAGCGGATGGCGATCTGCCCGCTGGTCGCCGGCGAGCAGATGCTGGGGGCGCTGGTCCTGTTTGGTGATGCAGCGGAATTCAGGCAGGCCGATGCGGCCTTGCTCAGCGAGGTGGCGGGCAGGGCGTCCATCGCCATGGAAAACGCCAGGCTGTATTCGCTGGTCCAGGACGCTGACCGCCGCAAGAACGAATTCCTCGCCATGCTGGCGCACGAGCTTCGCAACCCGCTGGCCCCGATCCGCAACGCCGTGCACATCATTCACGCCGCCCCGGTGGTAGAGCCCACAGTGGCCTGGGCGCGCGACGTGATCGCCCATCAGGTCGACCACATGTCGCGGATGGTCGATGACTTGCTCGATGTTTCGCGCATCGTCCGGGGCAAGGTGACGGTGCATACAGAGCCCCTGCTGCTGTCGACGCTGTGCGAGCGCGCGGTAGAGGCCAGCAGCCCGCTGCTGGCAGCCCGGCACCAGGAGCTGGAGGTCAGCATGCCGGCCGAGACCGTCGTACTGCAGGGGGATCTGGTGCGCCTGTCGCAGGTGCTTTCCAACCTGCTGAACAACGCGTCGAAGTTCACCGACAAGCACGGAAAAATCACGCTGGGTGCTTCGTTTGAAGGCGAGACCGTGACCATCATCGTGTCGGACAACGGCCAGGGAATCGAGGCGGAGTTTTTGCCCCACATCTTTGATTTGTTTGCCCAGGGCGACCAGGCGCTGGACCGCGCCCAGGGCGGGCTCGGAATCGGGTTGACGCTGGTCAAACACCTGGTGGAACTGCACGATGGGCAGGTGCACGCCTATAGCGAGGGCCGTGGCAAGGGTTGCCGGATCTCCCTGAGTTTTCCGGCCAGCGTCTCAAGCGGGGAGGGCATGGGGCTTGGCCCTGCCGCGCCAAAGATCGCCAGGCCGGCCGAGGCAGCGTCCCGAAAGGTGCTGGTGGTCGACGACCTGCCCGCCTCGGCCGAGACATTGAAAGTGCTGCTGGAGCTCGAAGGCTTTGTCGTCAGGATTGCCAACGACGGCGCGTCGGCGCTGGACATCGCCCGGCAGTTCGTGCCGGATGTCCTCATCCTCGATATCGGGCTGCCCGGCATGGACGGCTTTGAAGTCGCCCGCCAATTGCGCAGCCGGCCGGAGTCCAAAGACGCACTGCTGATTGCGCTGACCGGGTATGGCGAAGCCGAAAGCCGGCTTCGCTCACAGCAGGCAGGGTTTGATCATCACGTGGTGAAGCCTGCCGACATCGACTTCCTGCTGTCCATCGTCAGCCAGCCGGCGGCAGGCCGTCAGGTTGCGGCCAGTTCGTAGCGCGGGTGCCTGCACAAACAGGCAGTGCGCCCGGAAAGCCCGGGTGCTATCAATTCAATAGCGTATACCCATTGCCGGGATTGGGCCGGAGGCCGATTTCATGCATGAATTCGGTCCCGCCGCCGGCGGCGCCTTGACTAGTCGGCCGGATGGTTTTCGCTTTCCGCGGGCGCGCTGCGAACCACCAATACGGGGACAGGTGCCAGCCTCAGTATCTGTTCCGCACCGCTGCCCAGCAACACGCGGCCTATACCGCGCCGGCCGTGGGAGCCGACCACCACGAGGTCGGCGTTCCACAGCTTGGCGGCTTCGGCCACGGATTCACCCAGGCGTTTGCCAGGTTCATCAAGCAGCGCCTGGCTGGCTTCCACGCCGGCCGACTGGGCGATAGCCATGGCGTCATTCAAGACCTTGGCGCCGTTTTCCCGCATCATGCCGGCCACGTCGGCAGAGTAGGTGCCATAGGGGTCTATGCCGCCCATGTAGGCCATTTCATTGACGGTGTGCACCAGCCGTACTCTGGCGCTGGTCTCTCGGGCCATCTCAAGCCCAACGACAAGCGCTTTGTTGGAGGTGTCGCTGCCGTCCACGGAAATCAGTATTCGTTTGAACATGGGAGGTGCCTCATTGCTGTTGGAACATCATGAGTGTTGCCAACGTCCCGGTGTCGTATGTTGATACGGATCAAATGCAGGCCGATTAGCGGTGTCCGCCCGGCGCTTCTTCGCCAGTGGTTTGACATGCCACACAAAATCGGGCGGACGGTAACGCTTCCAGGCGGCGCAGGTCGATGGGTTTGCTGCACCGCAAACACCGGCCGTAGTGCCCTTCCTGCAAACGGCGGCGCGCCGCGACAACCTGGGAAAGTTCTTCCAGGGTCCGTTCCGTATCCAACACCGCCATGCCGGACTGCAATTCCCGTTCAGCCAGGTCCTTGAAGTCCTGTACTTCCCCGCTGGCGGCTTCTTCGGCTGCGAGTTCATTTTTCTTGTCTGTCTCGAGTGCGGCCCTCAGTTCGGCTTCGCGCCGGGCGAGGAGATCGCCGAAATGCCCGGCAAGTGAATTCACGTCATGTGTCATGACAGACCCTGTCAATGGTTGATTAGGCGGTGTTTGCTTGTGTTGTGAATTTTCCGGATGCACAACGCCGCGTTATTGATCTGGCGCAAACGGAACCAATCTTGGGCGCGCCGGCCCGCTTTGGCCTTGATGAGAATTGCACCGGTATCAAGCCGAAAATCCGCCGCGGTTGCGCTACATCAAATACCTGCGCCTTCTGGTTGGCCATCATGAGATATCAACTTCGTCGAAAGGCTCGCCATGAACATCAAAACCGCTGTGATCGGTGCGGCTTTCGCCGCATGCTCCGCCGGCTACGCAGCGGGCGACGCCCTGGCGCAGGCCACAGAGGCACAAACTCCCGCTGGAAAATCCAGCGCGCCGGCGGGCGTGGCCGCACGCTCAAAGGCGGCCGCGCAGAAGGCTGCACAAGAGGCGGCTGACGCAGCCCGCGCGGCCGCCGATCTCGTCAAGCTCACACTGCAGCTGGCCGACACCGCTGCCGAAGACGTCTCGCGCCGGGCCGCCGAAGAGATCCGTGAGAAGGCCCTCAAAGCGGACGAAGCCGCAAAACGGGCTCGTGAGAAAGCGGAGCAGGCCGCCGCCATGGCAACCGAAGACATGAAGAAACTGGCGGCAAAGGCCGCGGAAGCGGCCAGGCGGGCGGCATCCGCCGTACGCGCGGCATCGGCAAGCGCCGAGCAGGCGATGCGCAAGTCGGGCCAGCCCGACAAGGCGGAAACACAAAAAGCCATGAAGGCAACCCAGGATGCATTGAGAAACGCGGAAAAAGCCGCGCAGGAGTCAGCTGAAGCCGGCAAGCAGGCGTCGGACAAGAGTGCGGATTCCGGGTTGAAAAAATAGCCGGTGGATTTCCGTGATTCGGCTGAAGACATGACTGGCGCCATTCAAGCCGCCGGCCTCCCGCATGAACCGGCAACGGCGATCCTGGGATTGAGCAGCGAAGAAGCCTTGGTGCGGCTGCGGGCAGACGGGCCCAACCTGCTGCCGGGAAGCGAGCCTCAAAGCTTCTGGAAAATGGCATTGGGCGTCATGAAGGAGCCGATGTTCCTGATGCTGCTCGCCGCCGGTGCGGGCTACCTGGTGCTGGGTGACACGGCCGAAGCCACGTTTTTGCTGGCCTCGGTTTTCCTGATCGTTACGCTGACGATTTTTCAGGAACAGAAAACACAGCGAGCGCTGGAGGCCTTGCGCGACCTGTCCGCCCCGCGTGCACTCGTCCTGAGGGACGGCAGGGAGCTTCGCATCGCCAGCCGTGAGGTGGTTCGCGGTGACGTGCTGGTGGTGCGCGAGGGGGACCGTATCGCGGCCGATGCCGCCTTGCTGGAGGGGGCCCTCGAAGCCGATGAGTCGCTGCTGACCGGCGAGTCGGTGCCCAGGCCCAAGCTGCCGCATCCCCAAAATGGGCACAGCCCTGATGCCGATGACGAAAGCGGCGCGTCTCTTTACGCCGGCACCGTGATAACGCAGGGTGCGGGACTGGCACGGGTCCATGCCACCGCAGGCCTTACCGCAATGGGCCGCATCGGCCTGGCGCTTGCGACCACGCAGCCCCCGGCTTCACGGCTTTACCGGCAGTCGCGGCGCATCGTACGGGGATTCGCTGGCGCCGGGCTGGCGGTGGCCGTTCTGCTGGTCTTGCTGGCATGGCTCAGGGATGGTCAGGGCTTTGTCGCCAGCCTTCTGCCTGCGATTGCCTTTGCGATGGCTGTTCTGCCGGAGGAGATTCCCGTCGTTCTCGCCGTGTTCCTGGCTCTGGGTGCGTGGCGTTTGTCGCGGCAGAAAATTCTCACCCGCAGGGTTGATGCGATCGAGGTGCTGGGCGCCATCACGGTGCTGGCGGTGGACAAGACCGGAACCTTGACTCTTAACCGCATGGAGCTCGTCGAACTGGCAGGACTGAATACCGTGTTCAAAGCCGGCAGTGACACGCCGCTTCCCGCGGCGCTTACAGAGCTGCTCGAATGCGCCATGCTGGCCACGCCGCTAAAGCCTTTTGATCCGATGGAAAAAGCCATACGGGCGGTCGGCAACGCTCGCCTCACACCAGACTCCAGGGCGCTGCTGGGCGCCGAGCCGGTGCGGCTGTATCCGCTGACGCCCCAGCTTCTGGCCGTCACCCATGCCTACGAAAGCGGCTCACCCGGGCAGTATTTTCTGGCGTCCAAAGGGGCGCCCGAAGCCATCATGGGCTTGTGCCGGCTTGAGGCGCGCAAGCGCGAGGCTGTACAGCAGCAGGTGCAGGACATGGCAGCCAGGGGCCTGCGTGTTCTGGGCGTAGCGTGCGGTGAATGGCAGGGTACCGAATTGCCAGGTAGCCAACAGGACCTCAGTCTTCGCTTTGTCGGCCTGCTGGGCCTGGCCGATCCTCTTCGGCCCACGGTGCCGCAAGCCATTCAGGATTGCCACGAGGCGGGCATCCGCGTCATCATGATGACGGGCGACCATCCCGTCACGGCCAGCGCGATTGCGCGCCAGGCGGGCCTGCCGAACCCGACCGATGTGCTCACGGGCGCGGAAATCGATGCAATGGATGATGGCGCGCTTCGTAACCGCTTGAGGAGTGCCTCCATTTGTGCACGGCTCAGGCCCGAACAGAAGCTGCGGCTTGTGCGCGCGCTGCAGGCCGACGGCGGGACGGTAGGCATGACAGGGGATGGCGTCAACGACGCGCCCGCGCTCAAGGCTGCGGATGCCGGGATTGCCATGGGAGAGCGCGGAACCGACGTGGCCCGGGAGGCGGCGGCCCTGGTGCTGCTGGATGACAGTTTTGCCAGCATCGCGACCGCCATACGCCAGGGCCGCCATGTCGATGACAACATCCGCAGCGCTGTGCGGTTCATCTTTGCCGTGCATACGCCCATCGTGGCGCTGGCATTGATTCCGGCCTTGCTTCGCTGGCCTGTTTTGTTGCTGCCGGCACAGATCATCCTGCTTGAACTGATCATTGATCCGGCCTGTTCCATCCTGTTTGAGGCGCAACCGGCGGACCCCAGGTTAATGCGCCGCCCGCCAAGACCGGCAACGGATTCACCGTTCGCTCTGCGCAACATGGCTTATGGACTCTTGCAGGGCTTTGGTCTGGCGCTGACGCTGCTCCTGGCAAACTGGTTCATGCTGGATCAGGGGTGGCATGCGGCGGAGATACGCACCACGTTGTTCGTGAGTCTTGTCGCAGGGCTGTTTTTTCTGGTGCTGGTGCATCGCCATTCGGTGAATGTCCTCAAGAACCCCTGGCTTCCTCGCCTCGCCGCGGCTGTTGCGGTGCTCCTTTCATTGGTGTTGTGGCTGCCGTGGCTGCGCGGCGTCATGGGCTTTATCGCTCCGTCCGGGCGAGGCGCAGTCGGGTTGTTGTTGATCCTGGGCGCCGTGACGCTGTGGTTGCTGGCCTTGCGACACCTATCTGCGGTGTTGCAGGGTGCGACCGAAGGCAAGGGCTTGTGGCAAAGCCACCGCCCTTGATTTACCTCAAGGAGTGGCCGAGTCGCCTGCCATACCCTTGCTGGTGACCGGTGCCTGCGCAGCATTGCATCGATCCAGCTTAGTTGCTTGCAACCCAAGGAGAAAACCATGTCCAAGTCAACCCTTATCGTTTGCTATTCCAACACCGGGACATCGCGCCGAGTAGCGGAGCTCCTGGCCAGCCAGTTCCAGTGGCCGTGCGGCGAGATCAGCGAAGACCGTTCGCGCACAGGAACCATAGGCATGCTGCGCTGCGTGGCGGATTCGCTGCTCAGGCGCCATCCCGCGATTCGTTATACCGGCCCGGATCCCCGGAGCTTTCATACGGTCGTGCTGATCGCCCCCATCTGGCTCTACCGGCTGGCCGGGCCCATGCGCAGTTTTGTGCGGGACCATTCCTCAATCCTCAAACGGGTTGCGGTGATCTCGGTGATGGGCGGGCAGGGCGCCACCAACGCATTTTCGGAAGTCGACCAGATACTCGGCCATCCCCCCATCCTTTCGGCCTCATTCACGGCCCGTGAAGTGGACGACGGCAGCTATTCGTCCGGCCTTGAGGCATTTGGCAGAGCCGTCCGCGACAGCGGGCAGAAAGACGAAGCCGTGCGGCCGACGGACCTGTCACCCAGCGCTGTCTGACCGTATGGCCTCGCTTCACCAATTACTTGTGCCGGTTGATGGCAGCCCGACCTCCGCCAAGGCGATGGAAACCGCGGTTCAGCTGGCGCGCCTGAACGGGGCGCGCATCCGGCTTCTTCACGTGGTCGATGAGCTGGACTATGTCAACGGCTTTGAAACCCCGAAGACGTATCACGAGGAACTGGTACCCCTGATGCACGCCGCAGGTGAAAGACTGCTGGCTCGCATGCGCCGCCTGGCCACCAACAAGTGTGTGCCGTGTGACAGCGTACTGGTTGAGTCAGGCGCCGGCCGCGTTTGCGACCGGGTCGCCGAGCAGGCGAAACAGATTCATGCCGACATGATTGTGCTGGGCTCGCACGGGCGGCGCGGCCTCGAGCGCATGTTTATGGGCAGCGATGCCGAACAGATCGTGCGGCACGCACCCGTTCCGGTGCTGGTGGTGAAAGGCTGAGCCGGCTCCATGGCCGCGGCGTGTCCCGCCGGGCACGCCTTCGCCTAGATCGTTTTCAGGCGGCAACTTCCAGCTTGTTGACGATGCGTGTCACACCCCTCGCTGCGAATGCCGCACCGGCAGCCGCTTCCCGTTCCGCCAGGGAGTGCACCTTTCCGTGAAGGGTGACGACGCTGCCTTTCACGTCGACCTGGATGTGCCGCGCTTCGCGTTCGGCCTGGCGCTCGAGTGCGGAACTTATCTCCGCCGCGACATCCCGCGTGCTCACAGTGGGTTTGACGGCGATGTTGTTGGACAGGCCTCGCACGCCCACCAGGCCGCGTACGCATTTCTCGGCGGTGCTGGACTGGTAAGCCCAGTCGACATCACCGGTGAGGGTCACCCATCCTTTTTCGACCTCGACCTTGATCCGGTCGGGTGGCAGGAGCACGCTCCAGCGCAGTGCGGATGCAGCAACCGAGGCGAGTTCGGAGTCGCTGCGATGGTGGGCGGCCACCAGTTTCACGTCCAGCTCAATGGCCAGCCCGCGCACACCCGCCACGCGGCGAACGGCGCGCTCTGCCGCCACTTTTTCGGCAAAGGTGTTCAGGTGCCCCGTGAGGGTCACGACGCCGTCATTGACGAGCACGCCGATGCCGGCTGAATTGACGGCCGGTTCCCAGGCCAGTTCGGCGGTGACGTCGGCCTTGAGTTGCATATCGGTTTTCATGGTTTTCCCTTCGATAAAGCGATCACCACACCGTGTGGTGACGTCACTTTAGGCAAGGGTGAAGGTGCTTGTTTTGACATTTCTCAAGCAAGCCGCATGTCGCGGGAATCCCCTGTCCTGCCACCAAAAGAAGCCTTGTTGACGTTCATCAAACGGCAATTGCGTCAGCGGGAATACGCTGAAGGCAGGATCATTCAAAGGACACCTGCCATGACACACAGGGTAGGTAAGGTAGAACGATGGTTTCGCATCGCAGCCGGCATCGCGCTGCTGTCGCTTCTCTTTTTGCTTGAGGGAACCACCCGTTGGTGGGGCTTGCTGGGCCTGTTTCCGCTGCTGACGGGCTTGTTCAGTTTTTGCCCCTTGTACTGGGCTATCGGCGTGGACTGAGCGAGCCGGAACGTCCAGTTGCACGCCCTCGCTAGCGTTTCTTCGCTGCAGGAATGCGCAGTGGCACATAGGCCGCGTTCCCGTCCCGCATCACCAGCAGTGCAAGGCTGGAGCCGGGCTCGAGGCGGGACAGCACACGGTCAAAATCCTCCACGCTGTCCAGACTGAGTTCATTGGCGGCGATGAGCACGTCGCCGGCTTGTATGCCTTCGCTGCGCGACAGCCCGGCGGCCTGGCGCACCAGCAGGCCACCCTTTATGCCCAGTTGCGCCTGCAAGTCCCTGCCGGATTCGGCCAATGCCAGACCCAGGCGAGGGAGATCACCGGGGGCCGGTGCCGCCAAGGGGCGCGGCGCGCTCGCGGGAGCCTCCGCCAGCAGGACCGTCGCCGTTCTTTTCAGGCCCTCGCGCCATACCTCCAGCGTGCCTGGCGTGCTGGTGCCATGGTCGCTCATCTGCAATGCCAGGCTGCTGAAATCCCGGACCTTGGCGCCGTTAAAGGCTGTGATGATGTCGCCGCGCAGCAAGCCGGCCTGCGCTGCGGGGCCGCCGGGCGTGACCTGCACGACGAGTGCGCCGGTGGGGTCGCGCACCCCGAACGAATGCGCGAGCGCGGCGGTCATGCCCTGCAGTCTGGCTCCGAGCCAGGCGCGCCGTATCCGGCCCTGCGAACGCAGGCGCCATGCGATGTCGACGGCCAGGTTGATGGGCACGGAAAACGACACCCCCATGTAGCCGCCGCTGCCGCTGTAGATCAGCGAGTTCAGGCCGACGATCTCGCCGTCGGCATTGAAGAGCGGGCTGCCTGAACTGCCGGGATTGATGGCCACGTCGGTTTGCAGGAAGCCGGTTTCGCCGCTGCCGGAAAGGGCGCGGTTTTTGGCGCTGACAATGCCTGCGGTGACGGAGCCGGGAAAGCCAAATGGCGAGCCGATCGCGGCGACCCAGTCACCCACGGCGAGTCTGGAGGAGTCGCCTATCGGTGCAGGCGACAGCCCGGTGGCGTCGATTTTGAGCAAGGCCACGTCCGAGATGCGGTCCAGCCCGACCAGCCTGGCGGGGAAATGCCGGCCGTCCTGCAGCCGTACCTGGGCCTCTTGCGCATCCCACAGCACATGCGCGCTGCTGACGATGTAGCCATCCGCCGTCAGCACAAAACCGGAGGCAAGGTCACGCGCTTCGCCGTGCGCAAGACTGATTGGCTGCGGCCTTGCCAGCTGATCACCGAAGGTGTCTGGCGGCGCAAATTCGGGTTCCGGCTCGGCGCTGCCGCTGGGCACCCATGCGTTGATGGTGCTGATTTCAACGACGCCGGCGCCGCGGCTGGCCACGATGGCGCCAGCCGATAACGAGGGGCGGCGGGCCAGCGGCTCCGCATGGGCGCTTGCCGGGATCACGGCGGCACAGACCGCCAGTCCCGCAAGCAAGGCACGGTAAGACTTCATGCGGCCATTGAACAGGCTGCCGGCAACGGGCGATTTGAGCCACCTCAAGTTCGCTGCAAAAAAAGCCGGACGGCGGTCTTTCAGGCCGCTGTGCCGCCGTGGGGACTGACCTCGGTGCCGGCCTGGCCCGCCAGCATCTCTTCGATCCGGGCCAGCGAGCCTATCAACGCCTTCTTGCCGGTGTTCGAAACAAAGCCGGTGGCGGCCTGGACTTTGGGGCCCATGGAGCCTGCGGGGAAGGAATGCGCCAGCAGCTCCTGCGGCCTGACTTTTCCCAGGGCGCGCTGCGACGGCATTCCCCAGTCGAGGTAAACGGCATCCACGTCGGTGGCGATCACAAGGCAGTCGGCGTGCAACTCTTGTGCGAGCAGGGCGCTGGTCAGGTCCTTGTCGATCACGGCATCCACGCCCTGCAGGGAACGCCCGCCGTTCGCGCGCACTACCGGGATGCCACCACCACCGGCGGCTATGACCACGGCCTCATGCTGTAAAAGCCAGCGGACCGGGTCGGCGCCCAGTACGCGCAAGGGGTAGGGCGAAGCCACGACACGCCTGAAGCCCGTGCCGTCGGGGGCGGTGTTCCAGTGCATGGCCTGCGCAACCCTTTCGGCTTCCTCGCTTGTATAGACCGGTCCTATTGGTTTGGTGGGGTGGCTGAAGGCCGGGTCGCCCGGGTCGACTTCCACCCGCGTGAGCAAGGTGACCACGGAGCGGCCGGGCGGAAGGTGGTTGGCGAGCTCCTGCTCCAGCAAGTAGCCGATCATGCCTTCGGTTTGCGCGCCCAGCACGTCAAGCGGGTAGGGTGCCACCGCCGCGTAGGCCGAGTTCTGCAGGGCCAGCAAGCCTATCTGGGGGCCGTTGCCGTGCGTCACCACCAGTTCATGGTGAAGCGCGACGCGGGCCAGCTGGGCCGCCACGGACTGGATGTTCTCCAGAAGATTCTGCGCACTGAGCGACTGGCCCCGGCGCAGCAGGGCATTGCCGCCCAGCGCCACCACCAGCTTCATGAGAGTGTGGCCACGAGCACGGCCTTGATGGTGTGCATGCGGTTTTCCGCCTGCGTGAACACGACGGAGGCATCGGACTCAAACACCTCGTCGGTCACCTCGATCTCGCTGAGGCCGTAGCGCTCGTGGATCTGGCGCCCCACCTCGGTCTCCAGGTTGTGGAAGGCCGGCAGGCAATGCATGAAGCGGGTTCGCGGTTTGCCAGTGGCTTTCATCAAGGCACTGTTGACCTGGAATGGCCGCAGTTGCTCAATCCTGAGTTTCCAGGTCTCGTCCGGCTCTCCCATGGACACCCAGACGTCGGTGTAGAGAAAGTCCGCGCCTTTGACCGCTTCGGCCGGATTGTTGCTGAGGTTGATACGTGCGCCGGTTGTCGCGGCAAGCTCGCGCATTTGCGCGACCAAAGTCGGCGGCGGCATCAGCGCGGCGGGTGCGGCAATGCGCACGTCCATGCCCATCTGCGTGCCGCCCACCAGCAGGGAGCAACCCATGTTGAAGCGGGCGTCGCCCAGGTAGCAAAAAGACAGTTCATGCAGCGGCTTTTCGCCGAACTCCTGCATGGTGAGCAGGTCGGCCAGCACCTGGGTGGGGTGGGCTTCGTCGGTGAGCCCGTTCCAGACCGGGACATGCGAGAAGCGCGCGATCTCTTCCACCACCGTCTGGTGAAAACCGCGGTACTCGATGCCGTCATACAGCCGCCCCAGCACCCGCACCGTGTCCTTCAGGGACTCCTTGTGTCCCAGCTGCGAGCTGACCGGGTCGATATAGGTGACATGGCCACCCTGGTCGTGCACTGCGACTTCGAACGCGCAGCGCGTGCGGGTAGAGGCTTTCTCGAAGATCAGCGCGATGTTTTTTCCCTTCAGGCGCGCAAGCTCATTGCCCGCATATTTGGAGCGCTTGAGCTCCGCCGCCAGGTCCAGCAGGAAACGGATGTCCCTGGGGGAGAAATCCTTGAGGTCCAGCAGGCTGCGGTTGTGAAGGTTAAAGCTCATGGGTGGCCGTCTTTCGTGGATGCCTCAAGGCAGAGGTCGGTTGGGGCGGCGCTCAGGCGGGGTCGCGTTCAATCGGGCAGGACATGCAGTGGCTTCCGCCCCGGCCGCGGCCCAACTCGCCGCTGGGAATGGTGATGACTTCCACGCCTGCCTTGCGCAACAGGGTGTTGGTGTGGGTGTTCCGGTTGTAGGCCATGACGACGCCGGGCGACAGCGCCAGCACGTTGTTGCCGTCATCCCACTGTTCGCGCTCCGCTTCATAGGCATTGCCGCCGGTGGCGACAACGCGCAGCTTCGGCAGGCCCAGCGCCTGCGCGAGCACTTCAAGAAACGGCTCAGTCTCCGCCCTGACGTCCAGCGCGCCGGGTTCATCGCCGGGCCTGAGGCTGAACACGCGTATGGCCTGCACGATCTCCGGGAACACCGTCACCAGATCCCGGTCGCAAAAAGTCAGCACCGTGTCCAGGTGCATCGCCCCGCGAGACTTGGGCAACTGCGCGGCCAGCACGCGGGTGGCGCCGTCGCGGGCAAACAGGTTGCGCGCAAGCTGGGTCACAGCCTGGGGTGAGGTCCTCTCACCCATGCCGACCAGCACCAGCCCATGGCCCAGGGGCATCACGTCGCCGCCCTCGAGCGAGGCCTGCGGATGCGGCTGCTCCGGGTCGCCCCACCATTCAGTCACCTTGCCGGCGAATGCAGGGTGGAAGCGGTAGATCGCCGCCATGAGCAGGCTTTCCTGCCGGCGTGCGGGCCAGTACATGGATCCCAGCGCCACACCGTCGCCTATCCAGCAACTGCTGTCGCGCGTGAAGAGCGTGTTGGGCAGGGCGGGCAACAGCAGGTCTGACGGGCCCGAGCATGCGGCTGTGAGACCGGGTAGTTTGAAGGGCACATCCGCCGGTGTCAGTCCGCCTATCAGGAACTCGGCCAGGCGTGCCGGCGGCAGTTCCTGCAGCCAGGGCCGCAGCACGGCAGCGGCCTCAAAGTCGGTGCCGGCCAGTTCACGGTCCAGCAGCCGGTCGCGCGCCAGCGGATTGCGCAACGTGACTGCCAGCAGGTCATGCAGTTCCAGCACTTCCACGCCTTGCTCCGTCATGGCGCTGGTGAATGCATAGTGATCATTTCTGGCCTGGGCGACCCACATCACGTCGTCGAACAGCATGTCCCGGCAATTTGCCGGCGTCAGCCGCATGTGCGCCAGGCCCGGCCGGCAGACCAGCACCTTGCGCAGCCGGCCCGTTTCTGAATGGACGCCAGCCATTACAGGCTCAACTGGCCGGTGGCCAGCATCCAGCCCGCCACCACCGCGAGCCCGAGTACCGCAGCGAGCATGACTTTCTCGCCCGCTGTGAAGGGTTGTTTGCGCGCCTGCTGTTTGGCGACGAAGTACAGAGCAGCGCCCGGAGCGTAAAGCAGGGCGCTCAGCAGCAGGTATTTGGCGCCGGCGGCATACAGAAGCCACAGACAGTACACCGAGGCAAGCGCGGCCACCGACAGGTCCAGCGACCAGCGGGCGCCTTGAGGCACCTGACCCTCGCTCGCAATCAGCTTCAGACTGTAGAGCGCACTGAACAGGTAGGGCAGCAAAATCATCGCGGTCGACAGGGAGATCAGCGCCAGGTAGGACGCTTTGGAAACCAGCGTGACGACGAGGAAGATCTGAACCATGGCGCTGCTCAGCCACAGGGCATTGGCGGGAACACCCTTGTTGTTCTGGCGGCCCAGCCACTCGGGCATGGTGCCGCTGTTGGCCGGCGTGAAGAGCGACTCGGCAGCGAGCAAGGTCCAGGCCAGGAAGCCGCCGCCCACAGATACGATCAGGCCCCCATAGATCAGTACCGCGCCCCAGGTGCCCACGGCTTTCTCAAGAACGCCGGCCATGGAGGGGTTTTTCAGACCGGCCAGTTCCGGTTGCGTGAAGATGCCCAATGACAGCAAAGAGACGGCCATGAGAAGAGCCAGGCAGATCAGAAACCCTATGACCGTGGCCCTGCCCACATCCTTGCGCTGCCGCGCGCGTGCCGAATAGACGCTGGCGCCCTCGATGCCGATGAAGACCCATACGGTCACCAGCATGGTGCTCTTGACCTGGTCCAGCACGGAACCAAGCTTGGCGCCACCCCAGAAGTCCAGGTTAAAGGTGGGCACCTGGAAAGCGGCTGCGGCCAGCACGATGAACAGCAGCAGGGGAATGACCTTGGCCACTGTGACCATGGCATTGACCCAGGCGGCGGTATTGATTCCGCGGAGGACCAGTGCATGCACGATCCACAGGGCTGCCGATGCGCCGGCCACCGCCGCGGGGGTGTTGCCTTCGCCGAAGGCCGGGAAGAAATAGCCGAGCGCGCCGAAGGCTGCTACCAGGTAGCCGACGTTGCCTATCCAGGCACTGATCCAGTAGCCCCAGGCGGAGTTGAAACCGATGTAGTCGCCCGACAGGGCGCGCGCATAGGCGTAGACGCCGTTGTCCAGCTCAGGCTTGCGCAGGGCCAGCATTTGGTAGACGCGCGCCAGGACCAGCATGCCTCCGCCCGTGATCAGCCAGCCGATCAGGATGGCGCCCGCGCCTGCGCCTGCCGCCATGTTTTGCGGCAAGCCGAAGATGCCGCTGCCGATGATGGAGCCCGCCACCAGCGCCACCAGCAACGCGAGACCCAGGGTGCTCTGGGACTGCCGCGTGGTGGGAATGGCCCGCTGTGCCGACGAGGGGGAGGGTGTCGTTGACAGTGTGTTCATGGGATTCTTTCAGAAGGGTTTGGCGTTGGCGTCGGCAGTGAACGGTCGAAACGGGTGTCCGGTGACTTACTGAACCAGCAGCACCGGCACATCGACGTCTGCCACCACCCGCTGGGCGACGCTTCCGAGCAGGGCCCGTCCGAGCAAGCCATGGCCGTGGGTGCCCAGGACCAGCATGTGAACCTTTTCGCGCTTCGCGGCCTGCACGATTTGTGTGGCTGGTGTGCCAGCGACCCACGAGGCCCGGTAGTGCACGCCATGGCGCTTGAGGAAGCGCTCGATCGGCTGCAGCACTTTTTCAGCCTCTTCCTGGTGCCATGCGCGCACGGTGGCGGCACCAACCATGGTCTTGACGCGCGGGGTAACAGCCGGTTGCACGTTCAATACGACGAGTTCTGCGTCCGGCCCGATCAGGGTTTCGTGGGTGACCAGAAAAGCGAGGGCCTTTTTGGTGAATTTGCTGCCGTCAACGGCCAGAAGGACTCTCATGGTTTTCTCCAGGAATTAAGGAAATGAAAAGCCGCGTTCAGCGCAGGACAAGCACGGGAATGGTGCTGTGCGTGAGCACCTGCTGGGTCTCGCTGCCGAGCAGGATGCGCGAGAGGCCCTTGCGGCCGTGCGAGGCCATCACGATGAGGTCGCACTTGTTCTTTTTGGCCGCTGCCAGGATGGCACTGGCGACGAGGTCGGATTTGGCGATCAATGCCTTGGCCTTGACGCCTGCGGCCTCGGCGGACTTCTGCACGGCGTCGGCGATGGCCTGGCCCCTGTCGGCCCACTCTTTTTCAATGCGGCCGACATCCTGTGGCGATATGGTGGCGCCGCCTTCGAAGTAGCTCATCGGGTAGCGGGGAACGACGTTGAGCGCCACAAGGTCGGCTTCCAGCGACGCGCCAAGGGCGATCGCGTCCTTGACTGCTTTTTTGGAAAGCGGGGAGCCGTCTGTGGCAACAAGAATGCGTTTGTACATGGTGGTTCTCCTGTGTTGATGTGCCGCAGTCTAGGAGTGCCGCACCTGCCCAGGCTTGATCCATGTCAAGGGCGCAGCACTCTGCGCCGGCAGTCTTGCGTCATGCGAACGGGGCCTACGGCTGGAGCGCGTTGGAAGTGGCGGGGGATGTGTGTGGATGCGTACAAAGCCGCATCGACCGAAAGATATCCGGGCGACTTCAGCGCGCGACAGAAAGCCTCTGCGGCGGCACGGACGAGCCTAGGCCGCTGGAACCTGGGGCGCGCGCAAAGTGATAAACCGTGTCGTTCAGGTAACCGGCCACTTCCGAGATATCCGCTTCTTCCCACTGCAGCCCGGAGTTGCCTTGCCAGAGGCGAACCTGCGTCTTCAGGCTCTGCCAGTCATGAACGCGCCGGTTGTTGCGCCAATGCATTTCCGAGGTGTGACAGGCAATGCAATGCGTCGTGTACAACAACTCGCCGCGGCTTGGTACGGGTGCCTTCTGTGCATGTGCCGCCAGACTGGCGAGCCCTATGGCGGCTGGCACAAGATACCGGCTTGCAAATCTGATTGGCGATGTCATGGGATTCATCAATGCGCTGCTACGCGATTCAAGGGAAGGCAGGCCTGCAGGCGGGTTCCGCGGCCCGGCGCCGATTCCACGAGAAGCTCTCCTGCGCAAGCTTCTATTCGCTGTTTCATGCCCATCAGGCCATGTCCGAAATTGTCTTGCTCTTTGACAGTAAAGCCGACTCCGTCGTCCTCGACTTCGACCTGCACGGCATCCCCTGCTTTACGCAAGGTAATGGAGCAGCGGGAGGCGTTTGCATACTTTCCGATGTTTGTCAGCGCCTCCTCTACAAGCCTGTAGACAGCGAGCTGGGCACCAGCGGGAAGGGCAACATCGCTCAACGTGGTCGTCACGCCTATCCCCGACGCCGATGAGAAGTCCCGCGCCAGATTCGCGACAGATTTGACCAGACCGTGCTTCGATAGCAATGGGGGATCCAGCCCATCTATGATCCGGCGCTTGAGCGCCATGGCCTGATTGAGAATGTCTGTCAGATGGCGCAAATGTTCCGAGGCTGCGGGAGAAATCCTGTTGACCTCCGGCTGTATGCAGGCAATATCTAGCTTTGCGCTCATCAGAAGGCTGCCAAGTGCGTCGTGCAGCTCTCGAGCGAGATGCTCGCGCTCCTGAAGGCGAACCTGCTCCTGGCAGTTCAGACAGCCAGGCAATGGCAACGAAACCGGGTCGGGAGGTCCATGGGAGAGTGCTACTCGTATTTCAGTGGCCATTTGTGTACTTCCCTGGTTGCGTGGCGCGTATGAGACTTCGCTTGCTCAAAGCTGGATCAGTGGAGGCTGGCGGATCAACACCCCATCTCATATCAGTACAACGTGGATCGTTCAAATGCTAGTCCTGCCGCGGGAACTCGCATCGCCTGATTCGTATGTGTATGTGTTGGCGCAATGGTTGGAGAGATTCCGCTTCTAAATGCACGGCCTTTGATTTAGCTCAAGACTCCAAAATTTCTTCGGTGCTATAGACCCATCCGTGCGCAGGGAAAACCAATCGGCTTTCTGAATTCAATAGCTCAATAAGGCAATAAGTCATTCCGTTTTGAGCGGTGCCGACGGCAAACCTGTGGTGGACGGTGACGACATAGCGCCACTCTGCGCGCCGCATCGGCAAGTGTCTGTGCGCCAGCGAACTTATACAGCTGCGCCAAACAGCGCGCCTACACCCGCGGTAATGCCCATGGCCAGTGCGCCCCAGAAAGTCACGCGCCATGCGCCGACCGTGATCCCCGCGCCGCCCGCCTTGGCGGCCATCGCACCCAGAACCGCCAAAAATACCAGAGAAGTTCCTGACACCCACCAGATCAGTGTGTCGCCGGGCGCTATCGCCGTGACGGCCAGCGGCAAAAGCGCACCGGCCGCGAAGCTGGCTGCGGACGCGAGTGCTGCCTGCAGGGGCCGGGCCGCCATGCTGTCGGAAATGCCCAGTTCGTCGCGGCCGTGCGAACCCAGTGCGTCATGGGCCATGAGCTGCTCCGCCACCTGCTCCGCCAGAGCCTGGTCCAGCCCGCGCGCGACATAGATGGCGGTCAGTTCGCGGTGTTCGGCCACGGGATCCTTTTCAAGTTCGGCGCGCTCCCGGGCCAGGTCGGCTTTCTCGGTGTCGGACTGCGAGTGGACCGACACGTATTCGCCCGCGGCCATTGACATCGCGCCCGCCGCCAGGGCGGCCACGCCCGTCATCAGTACATTGCCATGCGTGGCGCTGGCCGCGGCGACACCCACGATCAGGCTGGCGGTGGATACGATGCCGTCATTGGCCCCCAGCACGGCGGCGCGAAGCCAGCCGATGCGCGAGGTTCGATGCCGTTCAAGATGCCTCATGCATCCATCCTTCTTTTCAGAGTTAGGGGGAATCAGCGACGGCCCGAAAGCATTCGGGTCAGTGTGTTGTCGCGCAGCAGGTAGTGGTGGTACAGGGCCGCCAACGCATGCAGGCCCACCAGGAAATACCCTGCAGTCGCTCCCGCTTGATGGACTTCCTTGATCCAGCCCGCCGCGTCCTTGCTCTCGGCCATCAGTGCGGGCAGTTGCAAGCCGAAAAAAGGAAAGGGCTGGCCGCGGGCGCTGAGTAGCAGCCACCCGGCCACAGGCATCACGATCATGAGCAAATAGAGCCCCGCCTGCACCAGCCGGGCCAAGCGGCTTTGCCAAAGTGGAGGAGCCGGATCGACGGGCGGGGCGCGGTCGCAGAGATTGACCGCCAGGCGAAGCCAGGCCAGTGCAAACACAGACAGACCCAGCATGTAGTGCCAGGTTCTCAGCCCGCTGCGCATGTCACTGCCCCTGGGGAAGGCGTCACTGAGCTCCATGCAGGTGTAGACCGCCACCAGCAGGACCAGCATGAACCAATGCAAGCCGATGGAGAGTTGGCCGTAGCGTTTTTCCGGGTGATTTTTTGAAATCATGATGTTTCCCGCTGTCGTCAAGATGAGTCGTTCATCGCGGCATTCCGGCCGCGGCCGTTTCACGTATCCGCACACTTCCCCCGCTTTTTCCGGACGGCCGGAACGGACGAGCCGGTTGCCCGCTTGCACTGGTTAAAACAATAGCGCGCCGCTGCGGCCCGGACTTGATCCATGTCAAGAGCGCGGCAGTCCGCGCGGCTACGCTTGTGTGATGCAAACCGCTGCCGTCCCGGTTCCCGCCGGTTTTCCCCCGCCCGATGCCGGCCGCGCCGCCGCATGGGAAGCGATGGACGATCCGGCCGAATGGGAAGGTTTCAGCCGGCCGGTGGCGGGGCGCGAGGGCTGGTGGGAGTCTTGCCTGGCGCTTGAGGGCATGCACTGCGCGGCTTGCGCGCTCACGGTGGAGGAGGCGCTGCACAAGCTGCCCGGCGTGGACACTGTTCAGGTCAACGGCGCTACGGCGACGGCCAGGCTTCAATGGCAGTCGCAGGCCACGCGGCCGTCCCTCTGGATGGCTGCCTTGCGGCAGGCCGGTTACGGCGCCTTGCCGGCAGGCGACCTGATGCTGGCCGGCCGCAGGGTGCAGTCCCAGCGCGTGATGCTGTGGCGCTGGCTGGTAGCCGGGTTTTGCATGATGCAGGTCATGATGTATGCGACCCCGGCCTACCTGGCAGCCGCTGGCGAGATCACCCCTGACATCCACGCGCTGCTGGGCTGGGCCTCGTGGGTGTTGACCTTGCCGGTGCTGCTGTTTTCGTGCTGGCCCTTTTTCTCGGCGGCACTGCGCGATGTGCGCCACCTGCGTATCGGCATGGACGTGCCGGTGGCCTTGGGTGTACTGATCGCCTTCGGGGCCAGCACGGCCGCGACCTTCGATCCCGGCAGCCCCTGGGGCGGCTACGCGTCGTATGACGCGGTGCCCATGTTCGTGTTTTTCCTGCTCTCTGGCCGCCTGCTGGAGCAGCGCTTGCGCGACCGCACCGCCGGCGCGCTGGAAGCACTCATGCGGCGGCTTCCGGACAGCGTGGAGCGGCAGGAGGCAGACGGCAGTTTTCGTGCGGTGGCCGTGCGCCGCCTTGTCGCCGGCGACCTGCTCCGCGTGCTGCCCGGCCAGGCCTTTCCCGCCGACGGGGCCGTGGAAACCGGCGAGAGCCGGGTCGACCAGTCGCTGCTGACCGGCGAATCCAAGCCTTTGCTGCGGCGGGTGGGCGATGGCGTCATTGCCGGCAGCCATAACCTCACGGGTGCGCTGCTGGTGCGTGTGCAGCGGGTCGGGCCGAAAACCCGGTACGCCGAAATCGTCGCCTTGATGGAGCAGGCCTCGGTCGAAAAGCCCGGCCTGGTGCAGCTGGTGGACCGCATCGCCGGCCCTTTCCTGGTAGCGGTGTTGCTCGCGAGCGCCGCCGCTGCGGTGTGGTGGTGGCCTTTCGGGCAGGGGCACGCATTGGCCGTTGCGGTCTCGGTACTGATCGTGACGTGCCCTTGCGCCTTGTCGCTGGCAACGCCGGCAGCCATGCTGGCCAGTGCCGGCGCCCTGGCACGGCGCGGCGTGCTGGTGCGCAAACTCCAGGCGCTGGAGAGTTGCGGCGCCGTCGACACCGTGGTCTTCGACAAAACCGGAACGCTCACGCAAGACCGCCTGGAAGTGGTGATGGCCCACACCCCGGCAGGCGTCAACCGCGATGAGGCCTGCGACAGGGCGGGCGCTCTCGCCCGGCACTCGCTCCATCCGGTTTCACGCGCCATCGCCGCGCGCTTTCCTGCACCGGGCTGGGTGGCCAGCGAAGTGGAGGAGGTCGCCGGCCGCGGCCTGCGGGGCAAAGTCTCCAGGCTGGACGGAAGCGGGCAGCAGCACCTCTGTCTGGGCTCGGCTTCCTTCTGCGGTGCGCCGGTTCCGGGGCGTGATGTGCCTGTGCTGCGGGCACACCTCTCCGACGGGGAGCATTACCTGGCGGGTTTCGAACTGGATGAAGCGATACGGCCCGATGCGGCCCAGGCCGTGTTGGCCTTGCTCAAACTTGGGGTTCGTGTGCAGCTTCTTTCGGGAGATACCGGCCAGGCTGTGGCCCACCTGGCGCACCGGGCCGGCATTGAATGGTGTTTTGCCGAATGCACACCTGAGGTCAAACTGGCGCATGTGCGCCGTCTTCAGCGCGAGGGCCATCGCGTCATGATGGTGGGCGACGGCATGAACGACGGACCGGTGCTGGCGGTGGCTGACGTGTCCATGGCCATGGGAGAGGCCGTTCCGCTGGCGCAAGCCAGGGCGGATTTCATCATGACCGGCAACCGGTTGCTCACTGTGGCAGCGCTGCTGACGCAAGCCCGGCGAACGAGGACGGTCGTGCGCCAGAACCTGCTGTGGGCGGCGATTTACAACGCGGCCTGCGTTCCGCTGGCGATTTTGGGCTACATGCCGATCTGGCTGGCCGGCTTTGGCATGGCGGCGAGTTCACTGCTGGTGGTGGCCAATTCCGCGAGGCTGGCACACCGTGCACCGGAACACTGAATGGACATCCTGTTTTTACTGATCCCGCTCTCCGTGGTGCTGGCGCTGCTTATTATTGGCGCGCTGGGCTGGGCGGTGTGGCGCGGACAGTTTGAGGCGCTTGAGCAGGAAGCCGAGCGTATTCTGCACAGTGATTGACCTGTATCAAATGGCGGCCCGTTCGTCGCATCGACACTTTGAAGCATCAAGAACAAAGGTGCTTCATGAACGAAGAAACGACGCAAAGAATCGCCTATCACGACAAGGTGGTTCGCCAGTTTTCACTGGCGGCCGTGCTCTGGGGCGTGGTGGGAATGGCGGTGGGCCTTTTTATCGCCGCCCAGCTGGCCTGGCCTGAACTGAACTTCGGAATCCCCTGGCTCAGCTACGGCCGGCTCAGGCCGCTGCATACCAATGCGGTGATTTTTGCCTTCGGCGGTTGCGCCCTGATCGGCAGCAGCTATTACGTGGTCCAGCGCACCAGCAGCGTGCCGCTGTTTGCGCCGCGGCTGGCAGCCTTCACCTTCTGGGGCTGGCAACTGGTCATCGTCGCAGCCGCGATCAGCCTGCCGCTGGGCTACACCACCGGCAAGGAATACGCCGAGCTGGAATGGCCCATCGACATCCTGATCACGCTGGTCTGGGTGGCTTATGCGGTCGTTTTCTTCGGCACGCTGGGCATCCGCAAGGTCAGGCACATCTATGTGGCGAACTGGTTCTACGGCGCCTTCATTTTGGCGGTGGCGGTGCTGCACGTGGTCAACAGTGCAGAAGTTCCGGCCGGCTGGATGAAATCCTACTCGGCCTATGCCGGCGTGCAGGACGCCATGGTGCAGTGGTGGTACGGCCACAATGCCGTGGGTTTCTTCCTGACGGCGGGCTTCCTGGGCATGATGTATTACTTCATCCCCAAGCAGGCGGAGCGGCCTGTCTACAGCTACCGGCTGTCCATCGTCCACTTCTGGGCGCTGATCTTTACTTATATGTGGGCCGGCCCGCACCACCTGCACTACACGGCCTTGCCCGACTGGACGCAATCGGTGGGCATGGTGTTCTCGCTGATCCTGCTGGCGCCCAGCTGGGGCGGGATGATCAACGGCGTGATGACCCTCTCGGGCGCCTGGCACAAGCTGCGCGAGGATCCCATCCTGCGTTTCCTGATCGTGTCGCTGTCTTTCTACGGCATGAGCACCTTCGAGGGTCCGCTGATGTCCATCAAGACCGTCAATGCCCTGTCGCACTACACGGACTGGACCGTCGGCCACGTGCATTCGGGCGCTTTGGGCTGGGTGGGGCTGATCTCCATGGGCACGCTGTACTACATGGTTCCACGCCTGTTCGGGCAAAAGCAGATGTATTCGGTGCGCGCGATCGAAGTGCATTTCTGGACGGCGACCGTGGGGATCGTGCTCTACATCGCGGCCATGTGGATCGCCGGCGTGATGCAGGGCCTGATGTGGCGCGCCGTCAACGCCGATGGAACGCTGACCTACACCTTTGTCGAATCGGTCAAGGCTACCTATCCCTTCTACGTGGTGCGTTTCTTCGGCGGGCTGCTGTACCTGGGCGGCATGGTGCTGATGGCCTGGAACGTCTGCATGACGGTGGCCAAGGGCCGTCCCGTGCGGGTGCCGGTTCCGGCACTGGCCCACGCATAACAAGACACAAGAGAAGAAAGCACATCCCATGAAAGACGACAACACAACGACCGCCGGTTTTTCTCACGAAAAGATAGAAACCAACAATTTCCTGATGATCATCCTGATCCTGCTGGTGATCGCCGTGGGCGGACTGGTGGAAATCGTGCCGCTGTTTTTCCAGAAGTCGACCACCGCGCCTATCGAGGGCGTGAAGCCCTACGGTGCGCTGCAACTGGCCGGGCGTGACATCTACCTGCGCGAGGGTTGCTACAACTGCCACTCGCAGATGATCCGCCCGTTTCGCGCGGAGACGCTGCGCTATGGGCATTACTCGGTGGCCGGCGAGTTTGTCTACGACCATCCTTTCCAGTGGGGCAGCAAGCGCACCGGTCCCGACCTGCACCGTGTGGGCGGCAAATACACCGATGAGTGGCATCGCATCCACCTGAACAACCCACGCGATGTGGTGCCCGAATCCAATATGCCGGCCTACAGCTGGCTGGAGAAAAAGCCCGTCGACCCGGCCGACATGGCGCCGCGCATGAAGGCGCTGCGCAGGGTAGGGGTGCCGTATACCGATGCCGAAATCGCCCAGGCCGCGGCCGAAGTGAAAGACAAGACGGAAATGGATGCACTGGTGGCATATCTGCAAATACTGGGCAAGGCCCTCAAGTAAGGAAAGCGCCATGGACGTCAACACGCTGCGCATCATCGCAACCCTGCTGTGCTTTGCCACCTTTATCGGCCTTCTGGTGTGGGCCTATTCGAAGCGCAACCGCGAGCGCTTTGAAGAGGACGCAAAGATCCCCTTCCTGCAGGATTAGCGACATGCCCCTCATCTTCACCGTATTTTTTCGACTTTCACAACGCATCGGGTGCGACTTATGAGCGATTTCACCGACAACTTCTGGTCCTGGTATGTGGCCGCACTGACTTTGGTCAGCATCGCCGGCGCCCTGGTGTTGCTGTGGGTCACAGCGCGCAAAAAAATACCCGAGCGCAGCGACAACACGACGGGCCACGTCTGGGATGAAGACCTGCGCGAATCCAACAACCCCATGCCGCGCTGGTGGATGTGGCTGTTCGTCCTGACCGTGATTTACTCGCTGCTGTACCTGGTCGCGTATCCGGGCCTGGGCACCTACCCAGGCGAAATGGGCTGGACCACACGCGGCGAATACGACGCCGCGATGGTCAGCGCGGACAAGGAGCTCACCCCGCTGTACGCCGGGTTCACCGCCAAAAGCGCAGAAGTGCTCGCGGGCGATGCCAATGCCATGGCGGTGGGTGAACGTCTTTTCATGAACAACTGTGCCCAATGCCACGGCTCGGATGCGCGCGGCAGCAAAGGCTTTCCCAACCTTGCGGACACCGACTGGTTGCACGGGGGATCGACGGAAAAAATCAAGGAAACCCTGACTTTGGGGCGCAAAGGGCAGATGCCGCCCATGGCTGCCGCTGTGGGCTCGCCTGAGGATGTCAAGAACGTCGCGCAATACGTTCTCAGTCTTTCGGGCGGCCCGCACGACTCGGTGCGCGCGCAACTCGGAAAATTCAAATTCAACGCCTGCGCAGCCTGCCACGGCATCGACGGCAAGGGCAACACCGCGATGGGCGCCCCCAACCTGGCGGACGACATCTGGCTGCACGGCTGGGGGGAGCAGGCCATCGTTGACATCGTGAACAAGGGCAAGACCAACGAGATGCCCGCACAGGCAGGCAAACTCACCGAAGCGCAGATCCATGTGCTGACAGCCTATATCTGGGGGCTTTCCAATAAAGCCGCCGCAGCCAAGCTTTGAGGCGACGGTGAGCCAACCCGCCATCCGAAAAATCATCCCCATCGTGCCGGCGGCAGAACCGGCCGGGGAGTCGCTTTACGAGGCACAAAAGAAGATTTACCCACGCTCCGTGAGCGGGCTGTTCGCCCGCTGGCGCTGGGCCTTCGTGATCCTGACCCAACTGTTCTTCTACGGCCTGCCGTGGCTGCAGTGGGGTGAGCGCCAGGCAGTGCTGTTTGACCTGGGGGCCAGGCGCTTCTATCTTTTCGGCTATGTGCTTTATCCGCAGGACTTCATCTACCTGACCGGCTTGCTGGTGGCCAGCGCCTTGTCGCTTTTCCTGTTCACGGCGGTTGCGGGCCGCCTGTGGTGCGGCTTTGCCTGCCCGCAGACGGTGTATACCGAAATTTTCCTCTGGATAGAACGCAAGGTGGAGGGCGATCGCACGGCCAGGCTGCGGCTGGACGGTGCACCGTTTTCGCTGGAAAAGCTGGTCAAGAAATGGTTCAAGCACATCCTCTGGGTCGGCGTGGCGATGTGGACCGGTTTTACCTTTGTCGGCTATTTTGTGCCGGCCCGGGAGCTGTTCATGCAGTTCCTGCAGACGAAGATGGGCGGCTGGGAAATCTTCTGGGTGCTGTTCTACGGCTTTGCCACTTATGGAAACGCCGGCTTCCTGCGCGAGCAGGTGTGCAAATACATGTGTCCCTATGCGCGCTTCCAGAGCGCGATGTTCGACAAGGACACGCTGATCGTGAGCTACGACCCCGCGCGGGGCGAGCCCCGCGGCGCGCGCTCACGCCAGGCTGACGCTGCGGCACTGTCGCTGGGCGCTTGTGTCGATTGCACCCTGTGCGTGCAGGTGTGTCCAACGGGCATAGACATCCGTGAGGGCCTGCAGTACGAGTGCATAGGCTGCGCCGCTTGCGTGGACGTGTGCGACGGCGTCATGGACAAAATGGGTTATGCGCGAGGCCTGATCCGCTTCACGACCCAGAACGCGCTTGCCGGAAAATGGAACGCTTCGCGCATATTGCGCCAGGTGCTGCGTCCGCGGGTGCTGATCTACACCACGCTGCTTGGCGTGTTGTGCCTGGCGCTGCTGTGGAGCCTGGTGGCGCGCATGCCGCTGAAAGTGGACGTCGTCCGGGACCGGGCGGCTCTCTCGCGCATCGCGGCGGGCGGGCGGCTTGAAAACGTTTACCGCCTGCAAGTCATGAACGCCACGGAACAGCCGCAGCGCTACAGCATCGCAGCTGCCGGGCTGGAGGGCCTGACGGTCGCATCCGAGCCAGAAGTCAAAGTCGGCCCCACGGAATCACGCTGGGTCGCTGTGCGGCTGCAAATTCCCTACGGGTCGGCGCAGGCCGGCTCGCACCCCATCGTGTTCCGGATAGGCGATGAAAGCGGTCGGGCCCACGTCGAAGAAAAATCCGTGTTTCTGGTTCCGCGATGAAAGGCCGCTCATGAATACTTCTTCCATCTCCCTTCAGGCGACCCCCTGGTGGAGGCACGGCCACGTCTGGCTGGTGATTTCCGGCCCCGCAGTGGTGGTCGTTGCGGGTCTGGTAACGGTCTTTCTCGCCGTCAGATATCCGGATGCCGTGATAGGCGGCCAGGAACCGGCGCGGACGTCGCGCGCCAAAGTACCCCTGCAAACCAGGGACAGGGCGCTGGCCCCGGCCCTGGAAGGGCGCAACCACGCAGCGACACCCGACGAGGCGCAGCACCCCTGATCTGCCACGACGCATACGACAACAAGGAGACCTCATGATCTCAGCCAACAAGATATTGGGCATTGCCTGGCCGGCTTTTCTGTCCGCCTGCCTGCTGGAATTGCTGCTGTTCGGGCTGTTCGATCCTGAGGAAATGTTGCGCTACGGGGAACCCGCCGGCTTGTCCCGGCTGGCGGTTCAGACGATTGCCTTTTTTGTGTTCTGGCTTGCCTGCGCGGCGTCAAGCGCCTTGACGGTGCTGCTGATGGGGCCTGCGCCGGTTTCCGTAGAAGGGGCCGGGCGGTAAGATCGGGTCCTACTCCCGAAGTTGCCCCATGTCTCTTTTCCCCCATGTCGGCGATGCGGTGCCAAAGCGCCGCCCTTCAACTGCCATCGTTCCGGCCGTGATGGCAACCTTCACATTGCTGGCCGCCATCCACCTGGCAACGAGCGCGCAGGCACCGTCCGGGCTGCCGCTTGTAGTGGCCCTGGCCGCTGCGACCTGTGGTGTGGCCTGGCTACTGGCCGTACGGGATGGGGCGCGAGACCGCGCAGGCAAACAGGCCCTGGAGGGCGCGGACGCCAGGCTGGCAGGATTGCTGGACTCTGCCATGGACGCCATCATCACCGTTGACAGCGAGCAAAACGTGATTCTCTACAACCAGGCGGCCGAGAAGATCTTCGGCTGGCCTACGCGCGAAATGCTGGGCCAGCCGCTCACGCGCCTGATCCCCCAGAGACACCGGGCTGCGCACGGCGACCAGGTCAGGCGTTTCGGCCAGACCGGCACGACCTCGCGGCGCATGGGAGACGGCACGGTGCTCTATGGACAGAGGGCTAGCGGCGAGGAGTTCCCGCTGGAAGCCTCGATCTCGCAGCTTGATACCGTGCACGGCAAGATTTACACCGTCATTCTTCGCGATGTGACCGAGCGCGTGCGCGCCAGCGAGGAACTGAGCGCCTTCGCATCGGCAGCCCACGCGATTCGCGAAAGCGAAAAAACACGGATCGCGCGCGAACTGCACGACGAACTCGCACAGTCCCTGACGGCCATCAAGATGGACGCCACCTGGATCCGGGAGGCCGTGCCTGCCGACGCGGATGCGGTGCACGCCAAGCTGGATGACATGTTGGGCCTGCTCGACACGACGGTGGCTGCGACCCGGCGAATTGCCTCGGACTTGCGGCCGCTGCTGCTGGATGACCTCGGCCTCGTTCCTGCGATCCAGTGGCTGACCCACAACTTCAGCCAGCGCCACGGTGTGGCGTGCAGGCTGTCGCTGGATGAGGAGGTGGAGCTGGCCGAACCCTATGCCACAGCCGTTTTCCGCATCGTGCAGGAGTCGCTCGTGAACGTGGCAAAGCATGCCGGCGCGTCGCAGGTTGACGTGCGCATTGAAAGAAGCCCCGCAGCCGTGATTCTCGAAGTGGCCGACGACGGTGCCGGATTTGCGTTGAATGCGCCGCGCAAGGCCAGCTCGCTGGGCCTCATGGGTTTGCGTGAGCGGGCCCGCCTGCTGCAAGGCACGGTCGACATAGACACCGCGCCGGGGCGCGGCGCCCGCATACGGGTCAGCATCCCGGTGCCCGAGACAGGAGACATCACGTGATCAGGATTGTTATCGCCGACGACCATTCCATCGTGCGCGAAGGGCTCAAGCGCATCGTGTCATCCATTGACGGTATGGAAGTCTCCGGTGAAGCCGGCAACGGGACGGAGGTCATGCAGCGGGTGCGCGAACTGCTGTTTGATGTGCTGGTACTCGATCTTTCCATGCCCGGGCGCAGCGGCATGGAACTGATCAAACTGATCCGCGCCGAAAAACCGCAGGTGCGCATCCTGGTGTTGAGCATGCACCAGGAGTTGCAATACGCCGTGCGGGCCATTAAAAACGGCGCCAGCGGCTACCTCACCAAAGAGAGCGCCCCGGGCCAACTGGAGCAGGCGATACGCAAGGTAGCCTCCGGCGGCGCCTTTATCAGCGCTGAAGTTGCCGAGCAACTGGCGCTGGGCGCGATGCCTGGCAGCCAGGTGGTGCCGCACGAAAGCCTGTCCAACCGCGAGTTCGAGGTGCTCCAGCTGCTGGTAGCCGATGTTTCCATGACGGACATCGCCACCAGGCTGAACCTGTCGGTCAAAACTGTCAGCACCCATAAAACCAACCTCATGCAAAAGATGGGGTTGCAAAACCAGAACGAGCTGATCCGCTATGCGCTCAAGCACGGCTTGACGGAGCCGCTGGAGCCCTGAGCCCCTCTTCCGCGGCTTCGGCCGCCAGGAAATAACGATGTGTTGACAAGCGTCAATACGGACGTTGGTGCACTGCCTACAGTCAGGGTATTCAAACTCTGAACCGGGGGTGTCCCTTGAGCAATGAACTCAAACAGCTGCTGGTCCACGCCGACGCCTCGCTACAATTCGCGCAACGCCTCGAATTTGCCGGCCGGCTTGCCGCCCGGCATGGCGCCGGCATCACCGCACTGTATGCGTCGCCTTCGGCATCGGAGGCGATTCCTGCCGCTTCCGGCATGGGGCCCGGCCTGGCCGTGAGGCGGGAAAACGTGCAAGACACCGAACTGGCACGGGCGCGCTCACTATTCGAGCAGCTCAAACCCGTGGGGGTGCCGGCCGCCTGGGCTGAAATCCATGAATTCCCGCTGGTTCCCGCATTTGCGGAACAGGCGCTCTACGCCGATTTACTGGTGCTGGGTCAGCATGGCCCGGGCGAGGGCTGGTCCACACTCATGCCCGCAGATTTTCCGGAAACCGTGATCGCCCTGAGCGGACGGCCCGCGGTGGTGCTGCCCTATACGTCGGCGAAGCCCGGTTTGCCGGGCAATGTGGTGATTGCCTGGAAACCCACTCGCGGGGCCGCGCGGGCCGTGACGGCGGCCCTGCCCATCCTGCGCAACGCCAATGCCGTGCATATCCTGAGCTGGGGCGCCGATGCCGCCGCAGGCATCGGTGCAGGCCCGAGCATCGTCTCCTACCTCAAAGCCCATGGCATCCAGGCCACCTGGCAACAGGAAGAGACGGAGCCCGAGAACCTGGGTGACCTGCTGTTGTCGCGCGCATTCGACCTGCAGGCGGACTTGCTGGTGATGGGCTGCTATGGCCGTTCCCGCGCCCATGAATGGGTGCTCGGCGGTGCGTCCCGAACCGTACTCAAGAGCATGACCCTGCCTGTATTGATGGCGCATTAACGCGCGCCAGGGCGGCAAAAACTCGGAAAATTCCGAGAGGCGCTCGGAGCGACGGCGCCGGCAAACCAGCGTTATCCGAGCCGGCCTTTCAGCAAACGCCGATGTCGCTGCGGCCATGCCTCGGCGACAGTAGAGGCATGCAACACACCGCTTCACCCATCCGGGTTTTCCTGGCCGATGATTCCGCGCTGAGCCGCCGCCGGGTGGCCGAGATGCTCACGGCCCAGGGCATGGTGATCACCGGCCAGGCCAATACGCCACAGTCTGCTGTGTCCGGCATTCTGGCGACACAACCTGACGTTGTGGTGCTGGATGTGCAGTTCGAAAACGGCACGGGGATGCAGGTGCTTCAGGCCGTTTTCAAAACCTCCCCGACTATCCCATTCATCATCCTCAGCAACCATGCGGAGCCGGCCTACCGCGCGCGTTACCTGGCTGCGGGCGCCCTCCAGTTCCTCGACAAAAGCAGCGAATTCAATGAACTCGGCGAAGCCGCAGTCCGGCTTGCGAGGCTGCAACGTTCAGGCCGGTCTATTTCTTCCCTTCAACCCCAGGAGCCGCTATGTCCCTAGCTCAATCCCCCGCCATTGGCGCATCGCAAGCGGAGAACCTCAATTCGCCGCAGGGATCCACCATCCCGCCGCTGAAGACCCACTGCTCAAACTGCAGCCTGCGCGACATCTGCCTGCCTTGCGGCATGAAGCCTTCCGATGTGGATGTCCTGGACAACCTTCATTTCAACCGCACCAAGGTCAAGGCGGGACAGACGCTCTACCATGAAGGGCAAACGTTCCGGAACATCTACGCGGTACGCATGGGCACCTTCAAGTCCAGCCTGACGCTGGCAGACGGCCGTGAGCAGGTCAGCGGCTTCCAGATGGCCGGCGAGCTGATGGGCCTGGACGGCGTCGCAGACGGCGCCTACGCCAGCAACTCCACCGCCATTGAAGACACCGAGGTTTGCACCATTCCCTACGACCAGATCAGCGGCCTGGCTGCGACCAGCGCCGACCTGCAGCAGGCTGTCAGCCGGTTGATGAGCCGGGAAATCGTCAGGGAGCACAGCCTGATGATGCTGCTGGGCAGCATGAATGCTGAAGAGCGGCTTGCCGCCTTCCTGCTCAACCTGTCGCAGCGGCTCAAGCTGCGCGGCTACTCAGCCAGCGAATTCCACCTGCGCATGTCGCGCGCCGAAATCGGCAGCTACCTGGGCATGAAGCTGGAAACCGTGAGCCGCACTTTTTCCGCATTCCAGCAGCAGGGCATTCTGGAAGTTGACAAGCGCCATATCCGCATCCTTGAAGCCGCAGCCCTTCAGCGGGTCTTTGATACCCGGGTTCACTGAGACGCCGGCGCAATACCGTCCATTGTTTCAGCGGTCGGATTGCCGGAAAAATCCGTCCACTGCCGCCGTTCGAAGTCATAGAGTTTGCAGCGGCGCGCCGTGTCAAAGTACCAGCGCCAGGAAAAAGGCTGCACCACGATATGCCCGGGCAATTTTTCCTCTAGCAGGGCCTGGGCCTTTTTCAGCCGGTACAGCGGCACGCCCATGTCCACATGGTGGGCAGTGTGCTCCATGATGTGATGCAGCGCCGCACCGAACAGTGAGTTGAAGGTCAGGTGCACGGTGGTGGAGACAAAGGGGTTGGCATCCGACCAGCTCTTTTTGTTGTCATACCAGGCGATGCGGGTATGTGTGTGGTGCACATAAACGACAAAACCGATCAAGCCGTTCCACACCAGAAGCGGCAGGAAAAAGCCGACAGCCAAAAGCCAGATCGTTGACTGGCCGGTGGCGGAAGCTGCGATCACAAGGCCCGCGGCCCATACTGCGGCGGCGGCAGTCACCAGCAAGCTGTCCGCCACAAAAATCCCGCGCCGCGTGGGCATCACGCTTTGGGACGGAAAGTACAGCCGCTTCCACCAGATTTCCACGAGGTAGTAGAGCCAGGGCGCCCAGCCGCTACGGTAAGTGCGCTCCAGCCACTGCTTCCAGACAGGCATGCGCTGGTAGGCGTTCAGGGTTGCCGGCTGCCAGACAAAGTCAAACCCGCTGAGGTTGGTATAGCCATGGTGCACGACGTTGTGCCCGACATCCCACAGGCTGTAGGGCGTGAGCGACGGCAAAAAAAGCACGCGCCCCAGCCAGCGGTTGAGCTTGCGGTGAGGGGTAAAGCTTTGATGGCAGGCGTCGTGACCGAGGATGAAGAGCCTGGCGATCATGAATCCGGCGAGCGTCGCCATGAATACCTGCACGGCGGGGTGGCCCGCAAGCACCGCACCGGCCATGCAGGCGCTGAACAAGACGATGTCCATCAGGGACAGGGCCAATGCCAGCCCGGTACTTTTGGCCGAGACGGGGAGAAGCCAGGAGCGGAGAATTTTTCGGTGGGGAAGGGGAGTTGTTTGGGCAATGGACATGAGGCGTGAGGATCTGGCGCCTGGGATCGATTGCCCCCGGCGGAGGAAAAGCCGTCAGCTTACGGCGCTCCCCGTTCAGCAATTTGACACAGGTCAAGGGCAACGCAAACGCCCGGCATCGGCTCAACACCTCAACTTCCGTTGATCCACATCAACATGGCAGGGATTGCAGGGCGGCACATTGGAGGCCTCACTCCCTGAAAACTTGCATGCCTGCCGTTCTACCCCAAGCCCTGCGCCGGTTCGATATTTCCGGCCCCCGGTATACCTCTTTTCCCACGGCCGACCGCTTTGTCGAAGCCTTCACCGCCGTCGACCACTGCCGCGCGCTGGATGACAGGCGCGCAAGGGCCGGGGCCTCGGCCACGCCGCTGTCACTCTATGTGCACGTTCCGTTTTGCGAATCGCTGTGCTACTACTGCGCCTGCAACAAGATCATCACCAAACAGCACAGCCGCGCCGCCGCCTACCTGGGCTACCTGGAGCGCGAAGTCGCCCTGTACACGGCGCGCCTGGGGCAGGGCCAGCCCGTCAGCCAGCTACACCTGGGCGGCGGCACGCCGACTTTTCTGTCTGATGCAGAGCTCGCGCGGCTCATGGACATGCTCAGGCGCAACTTCGACTTCACACCCGGCGCTGAAATGGCCATCGAGGTGGACCCGCGCACCGTCGACAACGCGCGCCTGGCGGCGCTGGCGGCCCTGGGCTTTAACCGCCTGAGCTTCGGCGTGCAGGACTTCGATCCGGACGTGCAGAAAGCCGTGCACCGCGTCCAGCCCGCCGAACAGGTGTTCGCGCTGGTCGCACAGGCGCGCGCGCTCGGCTTCGAATCCGTCAACGTGGACCTGATCTACGGCCTGCCGCGGCAGACGCAGACCTCCTTCGCGCGCACCATACGGCAGATCGAGGAACTCAAGCCCGACCGTATTGCCCTGTATGCCTACGCCCATTTGCCCGAGCGCTTTAAACCGCAGCGGCACATACCGCTTGCGCTGCTGCCGGCGGCTGAGGACAAGGCTGCCATGCTGGCCGACGCCATGCAGCGCTTTCAGGGCGCCGGCTACCGCTACATCGGCATGGACCACTTCGCGCTCGAGAATGACGCGCTGGCCGTGGCCAGCCGCGAGGGCCGGCTGCACCGTAACTTTCAGGGCTACAGCACACAACCCGATCGGGACCTGATCGGCCTGGGTGTTTCGGCCATAGGCGCGGTCGGCGCTACTTACAGCCAAAACGCCAAGACCCTGGAGGAATACTGCGATCTCCTGGATCAAGGGCGCTTTCCGGTGGCAAGAGGGCTGGCGCTCAGCCGCGACGACCTCGCGCGCCGCACGGTGATCATGGCCATCATGTGCCAGGGACGGGTCTGGTTCGAATCGATAGAGCTCGCGTGGATGCTGGATTTCAAGACCTACTTCGCCCCGGAGCTCGAACGCTTGAGTGAACTGGAAGAAGGCGGTCTGCTGCGGCTGTCCGACACCGGCATTGAGGTGACGCCCGAAGGCCGCTTCGTGCTGCGCGCAGTGGCCATGGTGTTTGACCGCTACCTGCAGTCCGACCTCAACCGCAGCCGCTTCTCGCGCATTATTTGATTGCAGCCAGCCGTGTCTTATGCGCTCTTCGCCACTGCTTTGCTGATGGGCCTTGCCGGAGGCCCGCATTGCGCGGTGATGTGCGGCGCGGCCTGCGGCGGCTTGCGGCGCATCGGCGGGCAAAGGCGGCCGCAGTCACCGCTGGTCTTCCAGGCCGGGCGTCTTGCGGGCTATTCCACCGCGGGTGCGGCGGCAGCGGCGGCGGTGCAAAGTTTTGCCTGGATCACGGAACAGGCCGCCGCGGTCAAGCCGCTTTGGGTGCTGTTTCACCTGGCCGTGCTGGGCTGGGGGCTGATGCTGGTGGTCAAAGCCAGCCAGCCGGCCTGGGCCGACCGGGCAGGGCGCTCGGCCTGGTCCCGGGTGGGGGCCGTGGCCGCATCGCGCGGCGGCATGTTTGCGGTGGGCGCGCTGTGGGCCTTCATGCCCTGCAGCCTGCTCTACTCGGCGCTGCTCGTGGCGTCCCTGAGTGGTGGGGCGCTTCAGGGCGCGCTGGTCATGGCAGCTTTTGCGGTGGGTAGCGGTGCTTCTCTGCTGCTGGCGCCCAGGCTGCTGGCCGGGCTGCGACGCGCCGGTAACAGGCTGGGCGGCCAGCTGGGCGTGCGTCTGGCCGGCGGTGTGCTGGTGCTGGCAGCCGCGTTCGGTTTGTGGAGCGACATGTTGCACCGCATCGCGCTGTGGTGCGGGCTGGCCTGACACCGTCTCAGTCGAGAGACGCCGACTCCAGGTAGCAGGGGAGGTGACAGCGCCAGTGGAGCTCCCGTTCAATGCGCTGGCGCATGGCGTCGGCTGCCGCCGGTTCGCCATGGGTGATGAAAGTCTGTTTCGGCGCTGATTTGAAGCCGCGCAGCCAGCCCATGATCTCGGAGGCATCCGAATGCGCCGACAAATCGTCCAGCATCGCCACTTCGGCGCGTACCGGCACATCCTGGCCATGGATGCGCACCGTGGGCGCACCGCCGGCGATGAGGGCCCCGCGCGTGCCCCCGGGCTGAAACCCGGCAAACACGATGGTGTTGCGCTTGTCGGGCGCAAAGGCCTTGAGGTGGTGAACCACTCGCCCGCCGGTCGCCATGCCGCTGGCGGCAATGATGACCATGGGGCCGTGCTTTGCATTGAGCAGTCGCGACCCCTCCGGTGACTCGACGATGTGGGCCGTGTGCGCCATGGCCTCGCATTCCCCGGACGTAAGGCGCAGTTCTGCCTTGTGCTTCAGATAAGCCTGCGTGGCTTTGGCGGCCATGGGACTGTTGAGGTAGATCGGCAGCTTGCGCTGGATGACGCCCTGCGCCTTGAGCACCTGGATGCAGTGCAACAGGCTTTGCGCACGCCCCACCGCAAAAGCCGGAATCACCACCACGCCGCCACGCGCCGCCGTGCGGTTAATCACCTGGCCCAGCGCGAGCAGGGGGTCTGAGTCCTTGTGCAGGCGATCGCCGTAGGTGGATTCCACCACCAGATAGTCCGCGCCGTCCATCCGGGAGGGCGGCTTGAGCACCAGGTCGTTGGGGCGGCCGATATCGCCGGAAAACAGGATGGAGCGCGACCCGTTGTCCAGTTGCACAAAAGAGGATCCCACCATGTGGCCTGAGGAGGTCAGACTGGCATTGAGGCCCGGCGCCGGATGCCAGTGCTTGCCGATGGGCACCGGGTGCAAGAGCTTGAGACATCGCAGCGCATCATCGCGCGTGTACAGGGGTAGTGCCGGCGCGTGCTTTGAAAAACCGTGCCGGTTGGCGTATTCGGCTTCTTCTTCCTGCAGATGGCCGGCATCGGGCAGCAGGATGCTGCACAGGTCTGCTGTAGCGGGCGTACAGAACACCTTCCCTTTGAATCCCTGGCGTGCCAGCAGCGGCAGGTAGCCGCTGTGGTCTATGTGGGCATGCGTGAGGATGACGGCATCAATACCGGCCGGCGCAACAGGCAACGGCGACCAGTTGCGCAGGCGCAGCGGCTTGTAGCCCTGGAACAGGCCGCAATCCACCAGCACAGTAGAGCCGACATGCCGGACCAGGTATTTGGAGCCGGTAACGGTGTCAGTGGCACCCAGAAATTGAATTTTCATGCCTCAGCTTAGAGGCGAAGGAAATCCCCGTAGTTGATGCAGCGCAGCTACGGTAGAAATTTGAAAATTTGGAAGGTATGAAGCCGGGCTAGGGATACCGGCTTGAACCAAACAACAAGGCAGGTATGGACAACGATTTCGTAAACTGCGTGGGCCTCAACTAGGGCTAAGTGCTTGATTTGTATGGTTGGCAGATGTCGAAAGGCGTGTTGTCATGCAAAAAATCATTACGTAAAAGTGATTCTTTCCTATCACGGAACGTAACTTTTAAACTTTCCGCTGTGCTTTGTAAAGCCGAGCTTTAGATAGGCCTTGATAGAGCATTCCGTTAGTTATCTTCCTCAAGTCTTCGATCCACGAAAGAGTTAAAAAGAAACTTGAAACGCATGCGGTTCTGCACAATTTTTCGAGGAGATTGCTCGAATCCGAGTTGCACAATGCCAGCTCAGTGTGAACAAATATCAAGTCGTCAAGGATCTGGAAAAGTGGTTGAACAACTCGAAGGCGCAGAAGACGAGGGCTCAAATGCAGAAATGCACCAAAAACTTTGTAAGCCCACTTGTGTTGAATGCCGTCGAAATCTGACCCGGTTAGAGCAGTAATTTCCATCGAAACCTGACCCACGTAGGCACTACTCTGCTTGTTTTAAAAGCAGAGGGAAATTAGGAGTGATAGACGTGGCGACATTGAATGTCATCAGGCGGTGGGCATTGAGAGATCAGTTGTCCATCCGCGAGATTGCAAGGCGTACAGGCCTGGCTCGCAACACAGTAAAGAAGTACCTTCGGTCCGATGAGGCTGAGCCCAGGTACGCAAGGCGGGTCAGCTCAAGCAAGCTCGATCCCTACGCTGAGAAGCTGGCCACCTGGCTGGGAATCGAGGCAACAAAATCGCGGAAACAGCGGCGCACTTTGAGGCAGATCCACACACTCAGCCCAAAAAGGAGAAGATCAAGAACTTATCCACACCGTGAGCACTCTCTGCTCACAAAGAGTGTGGGTCAAGATTTGATGGAAAGATCGGGTCAGGCTTCAGCGGAACTCAACAAGCGGCCCCCTAACCGACACCCTCACCAAGCTAATTGGACTTGTACCAGTAACTGACGGGACCAGCCGACGTGAAAATTTTGTTTTCCAACGCTGCAGCGTACGTGCCATCAAGGCTTTTAAACGCGCGAAAGCACAAGCCCGCGCGTTCTTTGAGAAGGCGGGGGAAGTGGACCGAGGCGCATCTCTTTCAAAGCTTCATCTGGTGAATCTGCGCGGCGCCGTCATTCATAACGCCCGTCGAGAAGTGGGGGACCTAGACCTTGCTTCAGTTTTTTCCTGGGTATACCTTAAAGGGTATCCAGTCATCAATCAGTACTTGCTATCACACATCGATTGGGATGTGGAAAAACGATTGCAGAGTATTCGAAATTTATCCGATTGGATCGCTAAGAGCGAGCAAACTCACGGGGGCCGAAGCAAGCCGTCGTCTTAGCAGGTAATCAAACGGTGGAAGGCTCAAGTCATCTATTCCCGTGGGCTAGTCCTAGGAGTTCACTCCCGGGACGGGTTCTCAATTCACCGAAGCCACAAACACCCATTGCGCATAAGTCTCTTTGTCCTGAAAGTCTCGGTACTGTACCGGGAAGTCCCTTTTTTTGAAGGCGCCGAGGGTGGAGCGGCTGTGCACACCAAGGATGCCGCCAGCGCCCTGAACTAGCACCCAGTCAGCTTCTCCGGTCATAGGGTCA
Source organism: Polaromonas sp. SP1 (assembly GCF_003711205.1). Lineage (NCBI taxonomy): Bacteria > Pseudomonadati > Pseudomonadota > Betaproteobacteria > Burkholderiales > Comamonadaceae > Polaromonas > Polaromonas sp. SP1. The sequence goes on from NZ_CP031013.1 coordinate 3,515,100, forward strand.
GGATAGAGGCGGCGCAAATGGCGAACGGGCATAGGGAAACGTTTGTCTTCCAGCAGATCATCGAGTGAGCGAGGCAGGGTCTGGCCTTTCCCAGCGGGCACGCTGCTGTAGTAAGACTTGATTGCGCGGCGAAATTGATCGCCGACAAACAACAGCTCGGCTTCCTTTGCGCGCTGGGTGTGCGTGCGTTGCAGCTCCACCATGGCCGATGCTCCCAGCGTAGTGAGCAGCAGAAAAATCAACACCGCGAGCAGAACGAGGCCCGACTGCTTGATTGAGCGCTTGCACGGCTGGTTTGCGTTGTTCATGGGCTGCCTCGTCACCAGGCGCTATAAGCCGAACCATCCAGTCCGTGCCTGGGGGATTTCGAGGAAACGTCAAACACGTCCGAGCCGGGCCGCGGAGCGTCGGCTCGGCTGTTGTAGGCGCGGGTGTTCCATGTCTGCACGTCGCTGAGGGCCGGGTCTTCTGCGAAAGGATCGCGCGGTATCCTGCGCAGCACTACAAAAGGCTGGGCCGAAAAACCAAACGCAGCCGAGCGTGGGACCCCTGTGACGAGCACCTCCAACGACGGCGGATAACCGGAGGTGCCGACACTCTTGTCAATGACACCAGCATCGGAAGCCGCTTTGTAGCTATCCAGCGCCTGGCGTATGACGCGTAAGCCTTGTCTAAGCTCCGCTTCTTTGGCGCGTGTCTGCACCACCTGGGTCAAAGGGAGCGCCATCATGGCCAGCAGGCCGACGATGGCCAGCGAGACGAGGAGCTCTATCAGCGTGAAGCCTCGTTGCCCGGACTGCTTCATGGTGTGTCTCCTGTCGGCGACGGAGGTGCGTTTTCCGGAGACTGCGATGGACTGGCTGCATTGGGTGCACGAACGTCGTAAATGCCGGGCTCCGAACTGTTTGGAACGGGCAAGGTCTCCCACACCCGGGAGCCGGACACCGGATCCAGCGGGATCTCGCGCAAGTAGCGCTTGTCCACCACTTCCTGGAGCTGAGCCGGATACTTGCCTTGGTCAGCACGAAACTTGTCGATGGCGTCACGCAGCGTAGCCAGGTTCTGCGCCTGGACTTTTTCCTTGCCGCCATCCAGGGCATTGAAGTAACGCGGCGTGGCAAGTGTCAGCAGCAGCGCAAGGATGGAGAACACCACCAGCAGCTCTATGAGCGTGAAGCCGGTTTCGAAGGAATTCCTCGCATGACGGTGGCCCGCCTTGCGCCTAAAGCCGGCGGTCGTTCGCAAGTCTGCCGCGCGCAAGCTGCTAAGGAGAGGGATCACGGTGCCTCTTAACGCTTGATCATGGGCGGAGGCGGCGGCAGGCCGCTGCCGCTCAACTGCATGGCGGGAGGGGAGAGCGGAATGGGGATATCGGGCGATGGTGCGCCGGGTGCCTGCAGTACTGGAGCGACAGCCGGGCCGGAGCGAGTGCCCGGCGCCGAATTGGGCAGGCTCAGGCCGCCCACGGGGTCGCCGAGGATCTGACGGTCGCGCAGGGTCAATGCCGTTCCCGAAAACACGTTCGCCCGGTCGTAACCGATATCGGCGTAGTTGCGCAAGATACGCGGCGTGATTGCGAGCACGATTTCAGACCGGGACTTGTTGGTCCCCGAGTTACCAAACAGGCGTCCGACCACAGGTAAATGGCCCAGACCCGGAATCTTGTCGGCGGTGTTGCGTTCCTCGTCGGTGATCAGGCCGCCCAGGATCTGTGTTTCCCCGTCAGCTAGGCGCAAAAAGGTGCTGGCGTTGCGGGTGCCAATCTGATACGAGCGGCTGCCCTGTGTGTCGGTGAACTCACGGGCGATGTTACTCACCTCGAGGTTGATCTTGATGCCTACATCACTACTTCCATACACCTGAGGCTCGAACTCCAGCTTGAGGCCAACGTCCTGGTAAGTGACGGTGCCCGTGACGACGGAGGAGCCGCCGTTGACCGGGGTCACGTTATTGATGATGGTAGGAACGCGGTCCCCAATCATGATCTTCGCTTTTTCCCTGTTGCGTGCACGAATGCGTGGGCTTGCCAGGATCTTTGTTTCTGTGTCCTGGAGTTTGAAATTGAGAGTGCCAGAAATCGGTGAGACAGTGAGGCCGCCCACCCCCAACTGCCTAAGCTGGCCGATCGTAAGGCTGCTGACGGTGCCGCCCGGCGTGGTTGCGCCACCGTTGGGTGTGCCGATGGTAATGGCGCTGGGCGGCAAGACACCCAAATTGCTGTTGCGTCCTTCAGAGATTTCAAGCACTTCTACTTCAAGCATGACCTCGGGATCGGGTTCGTCGTGCAGGGCGATGAGCTTCTCTGCAATACGCAGCGTCTCCGGCGTATCGCGGATGACCAGCAGGCCGCTGCGGTCGTCCGCGGATACTTCCTTGAGCTTGAGCATAGTCTTGAGCATGCCGGCCAGGTATTTGAGGTCGGTGTTGGTCACCCGGAAGGAACGCACGGTCAGTTCCTGATACTCCGACTGCTTACCTGCCGTCGCCGGGTAGATCATCATGGTGTTGCTGTTGACGATCCGTTTTTCCAGCTGGTTCTGCATCAGAATGAGTTCGATCGCGTCTTCGACCGCCACGTCCTTCACAAAAATCGTGACCCTCGCGTCTGCCTTGACGTCGCGATCCAGCAAGATGTTCAGTCCTGTGGACTTTGACAAGGCCTCGAAGACGGTACGCATCGCCGCATCGCGGAACTGCAGCGTCACTGGAGAGCCCATCACCGATTTGGCCTCCCTGAAGCGGTCTCTTTCGACTTCAGCCGCAGCCCTGACGTCCAGGACTGCTTTCCTAAGTTGCGCCGCTCGCTTGTTGCCGGGCTGCTCCGCGAGCACCCTTGCCGCCCGCTCGCCCGCTGCTTCCAGTCGACCGTCTTTCAAGTAGCGTTCGCCTTCCAGCAGCAACTGGTCATTGCGCGTATCCTGGTCTAGTGCTTTCAAGGCAGTCGCCGCACGACTGTTACTGGGATTCAAAGTCAGGGCTCGGCCGTAGAGATCGCGCGCGCCGGCAATGTCCCCGCTTGCGCGAACCTGGTCGGCCTGCTTGACGAAGGCGTCGGCGTGCTTGTCGCGCTGCACGAGGTAGTCGATCTTGTAGTACTGGTTCCCGTCATCAAGCTCCGTCGCTTTTTTCAGGGAAGCGATGCCTGAGTCGATGTTTCCCTCTCCGATCTGGCTCATGCCATCGGCGTGGTAGCGTGCGCCGGCGCAGGCCGTCAGCAGCAGGCAGGTCAGAACTCCCGATGCGATTTGCGTCAGGCGCTGGCGCCTCTCGTTCGAGTGCGCTGCTCCTTCGCCACTTTCGGAAGGCCCAGCATTCCGTTCAATTGTTGTCATCTTGGATTGTCCAGAAGTAGAAGCGATTGTTTTTGACCTAGAGGGAGATAGGTGAACACCACACGGTCCGAGGTGATGTCGTCCACGCGGTAACTGCCGGCGACCGTGTCGCCTTTTTGGATGACGGTGAGTGAATCGCCATGTTGGATAAAGGCCTGCTGCTGGCCGTTGCCAATCTTCTTGCCCTGGATGGCACCCACCGCAGTGAAGGGCAGCGGAGGTGCCGTGGGCGGCGCAGGTGGAGGTGGCTCAACTGCCACGGGCGGGGGCAGTGACTTGCGAGTTTTGACAAGAGGTGAGGGCGGTGAGGCCGGAGCCGGCACTTCTGGAGGGGGTACGAACTCGGGTGCGAGCGGGCCGAAGGGATCGCGGACAACCATTTTGTTCATCCGCAGAGTGGGATTACTCATCGCCACCTCGAGGCGCAGAGCCGTAAGGTCGGCAAGAGACGACACTGCGTTGACCTGCTGCGGGGTGACAGACGTGCTGGGCGTATTTCGCTGGCGCGGCGGCGCCGCCAGATCGAGGTCTGCGTCACCGGCCTGCCATTTGCTTTGCATGGCGGCAGCCAGCACGAAGCTGGCTAAACCCGCAGCCAGCAGGACAACTGCCTTTTCCCACCCGACATGCGCCGCAGTACCGGTCTTTGAAGACGACTGGCTCATGGCGTCGCCTTCACGCCGCCAGATTCCGGGAGATCGGCCGGAATTTTTCTGGTCATGGCTTGTGGCAGCTGGGTATTGACCTGTCGTGGTGAATACACCAGTGCGAACTTGAGGAATATCTGGTGTTTGGCGGCCATGCCGTCCTTGCGTTCGATGCGCAGCTCTTGCACTGCGGCGTGGGGCATCGCGTTCAGCACGCTCGCCAGAAATTCCTTGAGTTTGCTGTAGTTCTCATTGATGCGCAGGTCCACCAGCCGGGTGTCGAGCCCCAGAGCCGTGGCGTCCGCATCTCGGTAGTCGCCGTTGGCCAGCACAATGCCTTGTGCCTTTGCGATGTCAAAAATCTGCGCCAGGTCTGCTGTGTAATCTGTTGAAGGCGGGAAGATGACGGGCACGCCCCGCGTGTGATTTGTCATTGGCTTGGGGCCGGATTGCTGGGTTTGCTGCAATTCCTGCTGGAGCTTGCTTGCCTGTATGCGCAACTGATAAGAAAGGCCTGCCAAAAGGGCCCCCACCAGCATCAATCCAACGCCACACAGTACAGGCCAGCCGACGGAACCAAGCGACCCTGTGCCCGTACCTCGGCGAAGCTGGTCGAGCACTTTTGCCATGAAAATGGGGCTGCGCATCATGGCGAAGGTCCCTTGATGCCCGGTTTCAGGCTAGGGACTGAGACTTCAGCTGGAGTGAGTGGGCTAAGAGAGCCGACTGAAGCAAGAGGGGTTTCCTTCGCCAGAAATACGCCTTCATTGAGGCGATTCCATCCCGCGACCAAGCGGAAACGAAACGTGGTCGGTGTGCTGCGTTCATCCAGCTGATGGCTGACAATGCGCACGTCCGAGAAACCGCTCACAGTGCCCAATGCATCGGTGTACGCCAGCATGGACGGGTAACTGGAGGCTATCAGAGTCAATTCGATCTTGCGGCTGTTCTGATCCGATACGTTGGGCACCATCGACAGCAAAGTGACCCTGCCTTCCACGGTGTCAGTGGCTGCTTCCAGGGCTTCAAACATCAGCGACCAAGGTGTTTGCAGCAACGCCTCCAGCTGACGCCGCGCCTTGAGTTTCTCGAGCATGGCAGGGTCGTTTTCCACCTGCCGCATCTGTTTGGCGATACTGATCTGCTGCTTCGATATTTTTGCTTGCTGGGAGCGTACGCTTTCAAGTTGTGTGCCGCTTCTAGACGTCACATACAGACCCGAGAGTGCCATACAGGCGCCTGCGGCCAAGATGATCCAACTCAGGGGTCGGTAGCGCGCGGCGCCGGGTGCAAACTCGAAGGGGCTTTCCACCAGTCTCCGGCTCATGCTGCAACCTCCACTGGGGCAGTGGGTACCGAATTCGATCCGTGAAATGGCCAAGTGCAGGGGATTACCTGCTCATCTCTAGACGCTCCCGAGGCGATCAGGAAGCGGTCCAGTACCGGTTGAAGCCAAATGTCCTCGCCGTCAGACGGAGCAGACGTGACCGTGCGCCAGGCATTGACAGCGCTACCGTTCACCAGGCGGACAAACGTCACTATCGGATAGCGTTTTCCCGAGGGGTCAGACTCTGTCCACATCAGCGTGCGCGCATCGCGTTGTCGCCGGCATTCTTTCAGTTCACTCTCCAGTATTTCCACGATTGCCGGTTGGCAACTTGCCAGTCGTATTTGCTGGGCCTGAGCCATTACCTGAAGGGAGGTGACTAACGCCGACTCCAGCGTGATTACGCACAGATGACTCTGGTTCACCTGAATGCTCCAGCGTAGCTCGTGCCCTGCCGCCTCAATGCCCATGGCTTCCTGCGAAACAGCCTTCGCGATGATGCGCAACTGCGCGTTGGAACGTGCCGAGGACGAAGAAAAATCCACCGGAACGACGCCGACATAGGAAGAAGTGACCCCCGTGCGCACCGCGAGGCGGCTACCGTCGAGGGACACTTGGTGGCGCGCGCGTAGCACCTGCAGAGCCTGCGCGGCGGCTTCCAGCAGCGAAGAGATGGTTTCAGCGCGGGTGGCTCCGGGTGTCCAGTTTGCGACTTCCGTGATCGTGCTTGCCCCAATTTCTTCAGCAGGCAATAGCTTGATTTGCGCCTCTTCAATCGGGTTTCGACTTTGCGCTAATTTGGAGCCCACAGCGCGGACAATACGCCGGCCCCACCCCGGTGGTCTTGGCTTGAGCGTCATTCTCAGATGGGATGCGCCGATGTCTAAATAAATGTTCGCCTTCATGAGGAACGCCGATCCGTGGCCTGACTCCGGTGATCAGGCATGGGTAGCCTCGATGTTCTGTGCGCCGCGGAGATTCTCGGGAGGTGTCACGCGGTTGATCTCTGCCACCGTGGTTTGGCCCTGTATGGCCAGGGACAGCGCCGAGTCGCGCAGGCTCATAAAGCCTTTGCTCCGTGCGACCTGCTTTATCTCGGATATTGAAGCTTGCCGCACCAGAAGGTCACGAATCTCGTCGTCCATCTTCAGCGTTTCGGCAATCGCCAGTCTTCCTTTGTAGCCGGTGCCGCGGCAATGTGCGCAACCCGCGGCGTTCACAAACTTCGCTTGTCCTCGGCCCATGCGATCCACGGGAATACCCAACAGCGTCAACTGGTCGTGGGTCAGATCTGCGGGTGCTGTGCAGTGCGTACACACCGCGCGCAATAGACGTTGTGCGACGATGCCTGTGAGGGCGGACACCAGGCTGTAGCTATCGACATTCATATTTTTGAAGCGCCCGATCACATCGAAAACATTGTTGGCGTGCACGGTGGTGAACACCTGGTGCCCCGTGAGCGCGGCCTGCACGGCAATCTGGGCGGTTTCCGCATCTCGTATTTCGCCGACCATGATCTTGTCGGGGTCATGGCGCAGTACGGAGCGTAGGCCGCGCGCGAAGGTTAGCCCTTTTTTCTCGTTGACCGGAATCTGCAGAACGCCCTTGAGCTGATATTCGATTGGGTCTTCAATCGTGATGATTTTGTCCAGGCCGGTGTTGATCTCGGATATCGCTGCATACAAGGTGGTCGTCTTGCCACTACCCGTCGGCCCGGTCACCAGCAGCAGGCCGTAGGGTAGGTGGGAAGCTTGTCGAATAAAGTCCTTGACGCTTTGCGCAAAGCTCAGGGTGTCCAGGCTCAGAGACTGGAACTGGCCAGTGAGGTGTTTGCGGTCCAGCACCCGAAGGACAGCATCTTCCCCAAAGAGGTTTGGCATGATGGACACGCGAAAGTCGATCTCGCGCCGCTCGACGCGGACTTTGAAGCGGCCATCCTGAGGTGTGCGCCGCTCTGAGATATCCAGCTCGGACAGCACCTTGATGCGTGAGATCGCTTGATGGCCCATCTCGGCGCTGTCGATGCGCTTGACGTTTTCCAGCACGCCGTCGATCCGGTATTTCACGTGCAGCCCCACCGGCTGCGTCTCGAAGTGAATGTCGGATGCGCCCATCTTGAGCGCGTCATACAAAATGGAATCCACCAACCGGACCAGTGGATTGGCCGTGGTTTCGATGCCTGCGATGGATAGTGCCACGACCGATGCATCCGTAGAGTCTTCTGCCTGAAGCCCCGTTTCACCGTCCTCGCCTGCGCCGCTCATGGCCATCAGGTTGCGCTCGGCATGTGCCAGCCAGGCTTGTATGTCTTCAATCAGTGCCAGGCCGCGCACGACCTCACCCACACCGGCGCCGCTCAGCTGCAGGTCTATCCATTCCTGTCCCTTGAGGTCCAGGGGGTCGCTGACAACGATAGTGCGCACTTGCGTGCCTGATGGATCGGGGGACCAGCCGCCCAGGCAGCCGCGCAGCTGACATTCAGCGAAGGAAATCAATTCAAAGTCGGGTGCTATGCCTTGCAGGTCTCCCGTAGACATGGGGCTCAATCCCAACGCGGCGGCGACATCGGCGAGTACTTGCCCAGCCTCAAGACCGCTTTTTCGGACCATCCATTGCACGCGCGCACCGGTTGGTGCGGCAATCACGGCTTCGAGCATCAGCTCACGCCCAGCTTTGAGTACGGTCAGCGGGTCCGTATCGGCAAGCGGTCCTAGGGGAAGAGGGGCATTCATGCGGGCATTGGGTACAAAGATCCTGGCAAGGTCAGTTCAGGGTGGAAGCCAGGTCAAAAATGGGCAGGTACATGAGGACCACGATCGCGCCAATCACGGTGCCGATCACGATCATCAGCGCGGGCTCTATGACCCGCGTAGCGACGTCGATAGAGCGCTGCAGCCGTCGCTCGTAGAACTGAGCAATCCGCTCCAGCATCTCTGACATGGAGCCGGTGCGTTCCGCCACCTTGAGCATGCTGGTGGCCACGGGGTCGGACAGGCCGGCGCCGGAGAGGGCCGTGCTCATGCTGAGGCCTTCCCTCATCAAGACAATAGCGCGCTCCAGGCGTTCACGATCTGAGTCATTGAGCAGCTTGGCGCCGTGCTCCATCGCGCGGTGGATGACGATTCCGCGTGAGACGAGGATGGACATCGTGCGATACAGCTGCAGGTGCTGGAATTCGCGAATCACCCCCGCGATGTAGGGAATGCCTTGCAGCCATCGCGAACGCACGCCGTGCGCGCGGAAATGCGAGAAGACCCAGGCCGCAAGAGTCAGGATCAGGCCAAAGAAAACAGCCAATACCCAGGGCCGATCGGCAACGAGCCGTCCCCAGGCCATCAGGCCCGACGACAACATGGGCAACTGTGTACGGGTGCCGTCCAGCAGGCCTGCAAAGCGGGGAATGACCACACCCATGAGAAACATGACAACCAGCCCTCCCACCACCAACAACACCATGGGATAGACGGAGGCGCCTATGAGTTTGTCCTTGAGCGCTTGCATCTCTCTTTGATGGGCCGCATAGCGAGCCAATCCCTTGCCAAGGTCACCGGTGCGTTCGCTGGCCTCCACCGTGGCCACCAATAACTCGGGGAAGGCCCCCGTTAATTGCATGGCCACAGACAGGTTCCGGCCTTCAGATACTGCGCGCATCACCTGTTCGATAAGCTCGCGTCGTGCGCCGCCAGTCTCCTTGATCGACAAGGTTTGCAGTGCTTCGGTGACGCTGAGACCTGCGTCGATAAGCGCCGCGAAGTCTTGAGAAAACGCAGCGGTGTCTAAGCCCGAGCGGGCAGGCGATATGGATTTTGCGCGGATGAGACTCGCAACACCAGTGCTTGATTCTTGGGAAATTTCCCAACTCAGGACCGTCGATCCGCTCCGCACTATTTGAGCAACCGCCTCGGCGGACGTACCGGCGCGCACCCGCCGTGAGGCGATACGCCCTGCACTGTCCCGGGTGACGAGATCGTATGTGGCGGGAGCCGTGGTCATACTTGCGCCTATTTAGCCTTGCGGGCTGCCATCAATCGGACGAATGCAGTGATATGTCCTGCGCTTCCCCGTCGCCGCCGGGTTTGCCATCTGCGCCGTAAGAAATGATGTCAATAGCACGTGAACCCGGTTGCAGCACATACGTATAGTTGTTGCCCCAAGGGTCGGCAGGAAGAGCCTTTTTCAGATACGGGCCTTGCCATTTAGCGACGCCTGAGGGCTGCGTGTTCAGCGCGCCAAGACCCTGTTCTGTTGTGGGGTAGCTGCCTACGTCCAGGCGGTATTGGTCCAGCGCCTTGTCGATAGATTCAATCTGCGCCTTGGCGATCTTGGATTTAGATTTGCTAACCGAGTCAAAGTAGCGCGGTGCAACCAGGCCGGCCAGCAGGCCGATGATGACCACCACCACCAGCAACTCCAGAAGGGTAAAGCCGCGCGTGCGGTTACTGCGCGTTGACATGAAGTGGCTTCGCGTCTGATGCACGAGGTGATTCAATGAGCTTTCCCTCCCAGAGAAATGCTTTCACGCATTTTTCGAGCGCGACAAAAATTATTTTCGGATAGCTGAGCCCAATGCCTTGAGCTGTTCTATTTATTCTTAATCCAGTGCAGGTCGATACTGAAAAGGTGTTCGTTTTGAAGTGGTGCCATTTTCAATATCACGTGAGCCGTCGGATTCTGCCAGAAGAGTATGAGCTTGGTAAGAATGAAATTTTTGACGCCGGAGATTTCGTTGTCTATACGCACACTTCAGATTTCTATCCTGCACATGGAGGGTGACAAGCGCGATGCCTGTCACTAGACTGCGGGCACATTCGCTCGACTGAAGCGTCATAAGAAAAATCAACGGGAGGATTCAATGGGATTTTTTCCAGGACTTGCACCGGGTATGGTGCGGTCGAATCAAGTGTGCTCATCCACTTGTGCGCATGGTGAGCAGAGTTTGGTGTGGGGAATTGCAGGGGGCTCCAGATGAGCCAAATGGACTTCCTTCTGCGTTTTTTTTTCAAGGGCCTCGCTGCTTTGCTGGGGATCATTCTTGTTTTTGCTCAATCAGAAGCAATGGCTTCGTTTCCAGCGACTTCGTCTGGCGTCACCGAGTATCGGTATACCTATGACAGCGTGACCGGGCCTTGGAATCCGGTGCCTTTGGCGGCTTGCCAAGGTTGGGGTGTCGCCTATACGAGTATCCTCCCCGCTGGGGCTTTTGTGAGCATTTCGGGTATGACGGGTACCACCTGCCGTTATATTCCCCACTATGCAAGCGGGGTTGTGGGCTCTGAAGGAACCATTGGTGCAAGCACCCGCATCGCTCCCCCTAGCTGCCCGAGTAACAGTGCGCAGACTGAAAGCCAATGTACCTGCACCACTGACTATCGCGAGACCGGAAGCCCTGCGACGTGTGAATTGAGGCCATCGCCAGTTGTGCCACCCATCACGTTGCAACTCAACGCTGCAGTTCCGAGCAATCCGCGAGGCAAGAGTTGCTCCGCGTCCGACCCCGATGGGAGCGCGACAAAGAAACCCATCATCCCCGCGACAGGCGAGAAGGTTCTGACCGAGCCCGACTACGCAGGTCAGGGCGCAGACGCCCTCAGCTTGGTAAGACACTACAGAAGCAGTTGGGGCGGAACCACGCCCCGTGGCCTGCCGCTCGATGCCGGCCTGAGCCGAGCCTGGACACACAACCATGCCGTATCGATCAAACGCGAAGGCACGGCCGGTGCGGTCGGCAGCACCGCCAAGGTGATGTTTGGCGACGGCAGCGTACGCGCCTTCGATTGGCAAACCGGTAGCAGCAGCTGGCTTGCCGCCAACAGCGCCGACATCCTGACTGTCAACGGCACAGGCCTGCAATACAAGCGGCTGGACGACGACAGCCTCTGGCAGTTTGATGCGGCCGGCAAGCTGCTGACTGTGACCCAGCGCAACGGCTGGGTCAACACTTATGCGTACGGCACCACGGCCACCTCCAGCGCCATCGCCCCGCCGCCATCGCTGGCAACGTTTGCGCCATCGCCTGCTGTCACTGAGTACCGGTACATCTATGACGGCGTCACCGGCCCCTGGAATACAGTGCCCTTGGCGGCCTGCCAAGGCTGGACAGCAGCCTATCCGCTCGTTTACCCCGGGGGCAACACTGTGACTACGCCGGGTGTGACGGGTACAAACTGCCGTTATGTCCCCCACTATCCGAACGGTTCTGCTGGCTCCGAGGGAAGCATTCCTGCGGCGACGCGCGTGACTTCCAGCAGTTGCCCGGTGGGCAGCACCTTGTCGGGGGGCAGCTGCATCCCCAATCTGCTGATCTCGGTTACCAACCAGTTCGGCCGCAGCCTGAACTTTGCCTACAACGCCGCTAGTCAGCTGGTCAATGTGACTGCCAGTGACGGCCAGGTGACTAGCTACGCCTATGACAGCACCACGGCTGGCGCACGACTGACCACGGTGACCTATCCCGGCAGTGTGAGCGGTACTGCCAGCAAGACCTATCTGTATGAGAGCACTACCTTCCCGCGTTTGGTGACCGGGATCGTCGACGAAACCGGCAACCGGCTGTCAACCATTGCCTACGACAGCCTGGGCAGGGCCATCAGCAGCGGCTATGCAGGCAGTGCGGACTTGTACAGCGTGAGTTACGCGACGGCAGGGGTGGCCACGGTGACCGACCCGTTGGGTACCCAGCGCAGCTATAGCTATGGCACTGCCAAGGGCCAACTGGCCGTCACAGGCGCGGACAAACCCAGCGGCACCGGCGCTCCCTCCGCGGCCAGTCGCGTGCAAGATGCCAACGGCTTCGTCACGCAAGAGACCGACTTCCTGGGCGTGAACACCATGTACACCTGGGATATCAACCGGCGCCTGCCCTTGACCACTACCGAGGCAGCCGCTCTGCCCGAAGCACGAATCACCACCACTCAGTGGCACGCCACCTTCAGGTTGCCCGTACTTATCACGGAAGCCGGTCGCACAACGGCCTACACCTATGACACGACAGGCAATCCGTTGACCAGAACGGTGACCGACACTGCCACCAGCGTCGCCCGCACCACCACCTGGACTTATAACGCTCAAGGCCTGCTCGCCACAGAGAAGGCTCCCACCAATGTAGTAACCAGAACCAACGCTTACTACCCGTCTACAAGCTATAGCGGCACGGCGCCCAACGAGGCCGGGCACGCGGCAGGCGACCTGCAGTCGATTACGAATGCGGCAGGTCATGTTACGCAGTTCCCGCTGTACGACAGAGCGGGCCGATTGCGCCAGATGATCGACCCGAAAGGTGTGGTCACCGACACCGTGTACACGCCAAGAGGCTGGATCGGCAGCGTGACGGTCACCCCACCGGGCGGCACAGCCCGAACTACCAGCTACACCTACGACAACGCAGGTCAGCTGACGGGAGTTGTTCTGCCCGATAGCACAACCATGAGCTACAGCTACGACGCGGCTCACCGTTTGACCGGAGTGACTGACGACAAAGGTAACTCCGTCACCTACACGCTTGATGCGATGGGCAACAGGACCGCAGAGCAGGTCAAAGACCCCTCAGGCAACCTGCAAAGAAACATCACGCGGTTGTATGACGCGCTGAACCGGGTGCAGCAAGTTACGGGCGCGGTCAATTGACGTCATATACAAGTGCAGAAATCTACCGAGTCTATTCGTCGGAAGAGAAATCTGGGTGGCAGCGGAATGTTCCTGTTGACCGATATTGAGCAATCGCATCGCGATGAATTTTTAAAGAGTTCGCAAAAATGAAACGAACTAATTTCCGCTTTCTATCGACTGGCTTGCTGTTGTGTTTCGCGGCTCTGCTTTGTGGACAAGCTTTTGCTTCTTCTGCGGACAAGAGCAAAGCTCCTATTCGCGACTTCACCTGCTTTAACGCAGCCCCTTCGACGATTACTCCAAGTAATGAAGCTTCCTGCTTCGCAACTTGGCGAGCCAGAGATGGGGGGATCCACTATCAGTTCTGTCTTAACGTGGGTGGCTCAATGAGGCGTCATGAGTCTCTCTATTCCAGCGGCGAACTTGAGTCCTCAGGCTATTCGTGCACTAACCCCTTGGGCGGAGGTATGTCTGTTAGACCGAACTACTACTGCCCCTCCGGCGAACTCCCCGAACAGGGTTTGTGTCCCGGCATAACACCTGAAATTGAGTCAAAAATTTGCTTGAGACCGCCTCAAAGCGGCGAGAAAGTTGGCAACCCTATCATTCCTGCAACAGGCGAGAAGGTGTTGGATCACGGCGACCACGCGGGGGAGGGCCCCGACCCTCTGGATTTTGTGCGCAGTTTCAGAAGCTTCAGAGTCGGAGTGGCGCCAAGTCTTGCCGTCAAACCGGGCATGGGTCAAACGTGGTCGCACAACCACGCAGTAGCACTGCAGCAGGTTGGCACGGCAGGTACCGCAGACAGTGTTACTCGAATATTCTTTGGTGAAGGCACTACACGAGTCTTTACCTGGCAGACGGGAAGCGGCAGCTGGCTTGCTACCAACAGCGCTGATACGTTGACGGCCAACAGCACTGGCTTGCTCTACAAGCGGCTCGACGACGATAGCCTCTGGCAGTTTGATGCCGCCGGCAAGCTGCTGACTGTGGTCCGACGCAACGGCTGGATCAACACCTATGCGTACGGAACCAGCACTACCTCTATCACGATCGCGCCGCCGCCCTCGCTGGCAACGTTTGCGCCGCCTGATGTCACGGAATACCGTCATGTGTATGGCGGTGTGTCCGGCCCCTGGAGTACGGTCCCCCTCGCGGCGTGTCAGGGCTGGGGCGCAGCCTACTCGCTCGCCTATCCCGGCTTCAATATAAATATCCCGGGCGTGACTGGCACCACCTGCCGCTATGTTCCCCACTACCCGAACGGGACTGTCGGCTCCGAGGGAAGCATTCCTGCAGCGACGCGCGTGGTCCCCGGCAACTGTCCTGTGGGCAGTAGTTTGACTGGCGGCAGTTGCATACCAAATCTGCTGATCTCGGTTAGCAACCAGTTCGGCCGAAGTCTTAATTTTGCGTACAACTCCTCTAGTCAGCTGGTCAGCGTTACCGCTGCAGACGGCAGGGCCACTAGTTACGGTTACGACAGCACCGCTGCTGATGGCCGGTTGACCACTGTCACTTACCCAGCAAATAGCGGAACGGTCAGCAAAACCTATCTCTACGAAAAGGCCGGCTTTTCACAACTGCTGACCGGCATCGTCGACGAAAACGGGAGCCGCCTGGCAACCTACGCTTACGACAATCAGGGACGCGGCATAAGCACTCAGCATGCCGGCGCAGCTGATCTGCACAGCATCAGCTATGGAGCAGCAGGCGCGGTCACAGTGACCGACCCACTGGGAACTCAGCGTACTTACAACTATGGCACGGCGCGAAGCAAGCTTGCCGTCACCGGTGCTTCGCTGCCTGGCGCGGGCGGCACTAGCGATGCGGCCAGCCGCGTGCAAGACGCCAACGGTTTTGTCACTCAGGAGATCGACTTTCTGGGCGTAAACACCATGTACACCTGGGACATTAACCGGCGCTTGCCGCTGACGACGACCAGAGCCGCGACTCTGCCCGAAGCGCAAACCGCCACGACCCAGTGGCATGCTACTTTCAGACTGCCTGTGCTCGTTACCGAAGCGGGGCGTACCACGGCCTACACATATGACACGGTAGGCAACCTACTGAACAGAACGGTGACAGACACCGCCACCGGCGTGGCACGTACTACCACTTGGACCTATGTAGCTTCTGGCAGCGCTCAGGGCTTGCCCGCAACAGAAACCGCGCCTACCAACGTGGTGACTCGAACCCATGCTTACTACTCGACTACGAGCTTTTCCGGCACCTCCCCCAACGAAACTGGCTACACGGCAGGAGACCTGCAATCGATCACGAATGCGGCGGGGCACGTAACGCAATTTACGTTGTACGACAGAGCAGGGCGGGTACGTCAGATGATCGACCCGAAAGGGGTCGTGACCGATACCGGCTACACCCCGAGAGGCTGGATCAGCAGCGTGATGGTTACGCCGCCGGGCGGCACAGCCCGAGTCACCAACTACACGTACGACAACGCCGGCCAACTGACAGGCGTCACGCTGCCGGATGCAACAGTCATGAGCTACAGCTACAGCTACGACGCGGCGCACCGCCTGACGGGTGTGACCGATGCCAAAGGTAACTCCGTCACCTACATACTCGATGCGATGGGCAATAAGACCGCAGAGCAGATCAAAGACCCGTCGGACAACCTGCAAAGAAATATCACCCGCGTGTATGACGCATTGAACCGGGTCCAACAAGTTACGGGAGCGAGCAATTGACGTCAGATAAGCCGTGCAGAAATCTACCGTGCCTATAAGTCGAGCGTTTGAGTGGTCAGACGCGTAAAAAAAGTTTTGGGAGATTCAATGTTTCTGTTCATAGCGGGGATCACCAGTCAACGCTCAGGCCGAAGGCAAAATAACTTCGGCGGACGTTTGAGCGGCGCATTAGGACTTTTTGTGATGCTCTGGCTTAGCTTGGTGCTGATTTGCTTCAGCGCTCCGGCAAACGCTTCATTTCCCGCAGCACAGACCGCTTGTACCGTTTCGCCCTGCTACTTATACAGAATACAGAGTTCGCGTCCAGACCCTGTCGGCGTGTTTCCTCATCCGACGCCAGACGCCGCCTGTAGGAACGCTATTCAGTGGCTCAACAGCATTGAACCCTCCAACCCCGTTACCTACATATCGAGTACTGAAACTCGGTGCAACTATCACTGGAGTTATCCCGATGGTTCCCCATCCGGCACAGCGTCACCGCCAATAGAAAGGAGTCCTGCGGTCCCGTGGCCTGCGTATTCATGCCCAATTAATAGCACCTTGTCAGGCTCTTCCTGCACGTGTGAGGCAGGTTTCGCAACCCATCCGCTGACCCCTAATAGTTGCGTGCCTGTTATCAACGTCTTCGGTGTTAATAAAACGCCTCCACTGGGTAGATGCGAATTCGGCATTGCCAACCCGATATACCCTCTAACCGGTGTTAAGAAGGAGTACATTTCCACCGGTATCGGAGTTGGTGGGCTGAACCTATCCTTGGTCTACGACACGACCTTAAAGATACCGGCCAATCAGGCTGATACGGCTTCTGCTCTTGTTGAGCTCAGCTCATTTGGTGCGTTGTGGAAAAGTAGTTTTCACCACAGGCTCTTGATTGCGACCGGCGCCACCAGGGCATTGCTGTCCCGTGGCGATGGCAAAGTCTTCAATTTCATCGGCAATGGTGCAGGTGTCTACACCACTGATGCAGACAACACCCACAAGCTCGTTAGTATCGCGGGAGGCTATCGGTTTACTGATGTTGCCACGGGTGATCAGGAAACCTATGACAGCACGGGTATCTTGCAGAGCCTTACGCGGGCCAACGGGATGGTGCTCAGCTTCAGTTACACCGGCAAAAACTTGACCCGTGTGCAGGCAAGCGATGGACGCATCCTTCGGTTCAGCTACACCAACAATCTGATCACCCAGATCATCACCCCAGACGGGCGGACCATCGTCCCCGCATATGACGCTAACCGCAACCTTGTCTCACTGACATGGCAGGACGGCAAGGTCAGCCAGTTCCTCTACGAGAACGCGGCCTTCCCCTGGGCATTAACGGGCAAGATTGATGAGAACAACGCCCGCTATGCAACCTTCATCTATGACACACAAGGCCGTGCCACAACCAGTGAACATGCGGGAGGTGTGGAGCGCTACAGCGTCAGCTACATCCAAGCACCCACGCTGGTCGTCACCGACGCCTTTAATACGGCTACCGGCGTTCTATCTCGCCAGCACAGCTGGCAGATGCCCAGCGGCACCACGCTGGAGCTGCCAAATGGTCAGAGTTCAACCGTGGCAGCCGCCAGCGTCATGGGCTTGCCATCGGTTACTTCGAAAAGCCAACCCGCAGGCTCGGGTTGCGCCGCCGCCACCAGCACGTTGAGCTACGACGCCAATGGCAACATCGCCAGCGAGGACGACTTTAACGGCCAGCGCAGCTGCTTTACCAATGACCTGACTCGCAACCTGCCCACCGTGGCTGTCGAAGGTCTGGCCAACACGGCCAGCTGTGCCGCCGTGCTTGCAAGCAACGCCAGCCTACCGACAGGCAGCCGCAAGGTGAGCCGGCAATGGCACCCAGACTGGAGTTTGACCACCAAAATTGCGCAACCTTTGAAGATCATCACCAGCATCTACAACGGCCAACCCGACCCGTTTAACAGCAATGCAGTGGCAAGTTGCGCACCTGTCACTGCAACGACACCGGACGGAAAGCCCATCGCGGTGCTGTGCAAGCAAGTCGAGCAAGCCACGACGGACGCCGACGGCAGCCTCGGCCTCGCGGCTACGCCGAATGTCGGTGTGACGCAGCGTGTCTCGACATACACCTATGACGCTTTTGGGCGGCTGCTTACCAGCACCGATCCTATGAGCCGCGTGACGACCTACGTTTACTACGGCAATTCAACGGACTTTACCGATCCGTTGATCAGTTCGGACCCCAACTTTGAATCGGTGGTGCTTCTGTTGCATGGAGATGGGATCAATAACTCTACCGTCATCACAGACAGCAGCCCGGTGGTCAAGCCCGTGACAGTTGGAGGCAATGCCAAGGTCAGCACGGTGCAAGGGAAATTCGGTGGGACATCAATGGCTTTTGATGGTGCAGGCGACTACCTGAGTAGCGCGAACCACGATAACTTCAACCTTACTTCGGCGGATTTCACAATTGAGGCATGGGTGTACGTGACCGCTCTAACAGCTGGAACTCAAGCGGTAGTAGACAAAGACGGGGTTTCCGGAACAAGTTATTCGCAGTACCAAGTGGGAATTTCACCTGCAGGAAAAATGACTGCATTCCTGGGGAATGGGAATGGAGTATCTCCGACCGGCACCGTCTACACGGGAACAACCACCATTACGCTTAACGCCTGGCACCATATCGCCCTTGTCAAGAGTGGATCAATCTTCAAAGGTTTTTTGGATGGAGCGCAAGAGTGGTCCGCGGCGGCGGCACCCATGTATAGCGGCGGAAAGGCTCTACTCGTTGGATACCTTGCATCAGGGGCGGCCGCACAGACGTTCAACGGGTACATCGATGATGTGCGCATTACCAAAGGCGTGGCCCGGTACTCGGCCAACTTCACCCCTCCAACGACGGCGTTTCCGAATGCTGGGCCGGTTGTTGACCCAAATGCCGTCGGCCACACGGTTGGCGATCTGCAGTCGATCACAAACGCAGGCGGTCACGTCACGCAGTTCACGCAGTACGACAGGGCGGGGCGATTGCGTCAGATGGTGAATTCTAAGGGCGTGGTCACAGACACCGCGTACACCCCGAGAGGCTGGATCAGCAGCGTGACGGTGACGCCGCCGGGCGGCACAGCCCGAGTCACCAACTACACATACGACAACGCCGGCCAACTGACAGGCGTCACGCTGCCGGATGCAACAGTCATGAGCTACAGCTACAGCTACGACGCGGCGCACCGCCTGACGGGTGTGAACGATGCCAAAGGTAACTCCGTCACCTACAGCCTAGACAACATGGGCAACCGGACGGGCGAACAGGTCAAGGACCCCTCGGGCAACCTGCAAAGAAACATCATCCGCGTCTATGACGCACTGAACCGGGTCCAACAAGTTACGGGAGCGAGCAATTGAACACCACGACGACCATCACTCAACGAGGAGCCAGCATGAGCAGTCCCAGTCCTACCAGAGCGTTTACCGCGTGGCTAAGCCGCCTGGCGCTGTTCATCATCATGGCCCCGGCTGTTGCTCTTGCCGCCACCCCAACGACCACGGTGCTTTCCAGCAGCGCCGGTGCGGCCCCTGTAGGCCAAAGCATCACGCTGACGGCGACCGTTACAGGCGCCAGCCCGACGGGAACGGTCACCTTCAAGGACGGCGCAACGACGGTGGGCAGCGGTGCTATCACGGCCGGTGTTGCCACTTTGGGCACCAGCGCGTTGGCTCTGGGCAGCCACACCTTGATTGCTGAATACGCAGGTGACACCAATAACGACCCGTCAACATCAGCCGGTATCACTGTGGTCATCAACGTCGGCACTCCGACCTGGCAGTTCGGCTACGACGCCATGGGCCGACCGACGACCGTGCTGGACCCCAATGGGCTGGCCAGCTACACCTACTACGACAGCCTGGGTCGTCCCATCCAGACCCAGCAGCCGGCCAACACCGGCAGCACCACGCCGACCACCACCAGCTTTGCCTACAACGCCCGCGATGACCTAACTCAGGTCACCGACCCGCGCAGCCTCAATACCAGCTACACGCCCAACGGCCTGGGTGACGTCACCACCCAGACCAGCCCTGATACGGGCGCCAGCCAGTACACCTACGACGCCAACGGCAACGTTCTGACAAAGACCGACGCCAGAGGCAAGCTGACTCAGTACACCTACGACAACCTGGACCGCCTGAAGCGTGTCCAGTACCCCACAGGCACAGATACCCTGATTGAATACGATGGCGGTAGCACCCCTACGCCTGCTGCAGTGGGTGAGCTCACCAAGATCACAGATGCCAGTGGCCAGGCCGTCTACACCTATGACAGCATGGGTCGCAAAACGGGCAAGACCCAGACCACAGGAGCCAAGACCTTCACGGTCGGCTACACCTGGGGCGACACGGGTACAGCGCTGGACAAGCTGACCGCGATCACCTACCCGAGCGGAACAAAGATCAACTACAGCTACAACGCCTATGGCGATGTATCCGGAATCACGGTCAACCCACCCAATGCGAATGGCGTGGGCACCAATACCGGAACCAGCCTGCCGATGATCAGCGCCATCACCCAGAACGCTGAAAGCAAGCTTACCGGCTGGACCTGGGCCAGCGCCAAGACGCAGGCCATTGCGTATGACGGCAATGGCGAAATAGCGGCGTACAACCTGGGCGATTCAACGGGTACTGGATCAGCAGCAGGCATCCGCCGCACCGTCACCCGTGACAGTGCAGGGCGCATCACTGGCTATACGCATATCAGCAATGGCACAGCCGTACCCGCGCTGGACCAAAGCTTTGGCTATGACAACCTGAACCGCCTCATCAGCGCCACCCAAAACGGCACGGCCATTCAATACAGCTACGACGCCACTGGCAACCGCACGGCCAAGGCAGTGAGCGGAACCAGCTATCCAAACACCATCTCGGCAACCAGCAACAAGCTGACCCAGATGCAAGACGTTGGCGGCGCGGCGACTGTCGTGCATGACGCGGTCGGCAATATCACGAGTGACGGCACCGATACCTATACCTATAGTGACCGGGGCAGACTGGCCACGATGACCAATGCGGGCGGCACGGTCACCTACAGCTACAACGCGCTGGAGCTGCGGGTTGGCAAAACAGGCCCTACCGCACTGGTACCAACGGGGGCCACCTACTACGTCTATGACGAGTCGGGAAAGCTGCTCGGGGAGTACGACGCCAACGGGACGCCGCTGTATGAAACCATCTACTTGGGCAGTCCGGTGGGGGTGGTGAAGCAGTCGGGTACGGCAGCAGGAAACGATATTGCGATAAACCTTTACAACGTCTCGACTGACCAAATCGGTGCGCCACGAATCATCACACGCCAATCGGATGAGGCGGTCGTGTGGCGTTGGGATTCGGCTGAAGCGTTTGGTGCAACCGCGCCGGATCAAAACCCCAGCAGCCTGGGTGTCTTCAGCTTCAATCAGCGACTTCCGGGGCAGGTGTTTGACTCGGAGAGCGGGCTGTTCCAGAACTGGAATCGAGAGTACAACCCACGCATCGGGCGGTATATGCAGTCTGATCCGATTGGGCTTGAGGGAGGTATAAATACCTTTGCTTATGTTGGTGGGAATCCGCTCAACGTAATAGATCCCCAGGGGTTGAATATGGTCATGGCCGCCAATAGAGCGGCGGCGTGGGTCCAAAGTGCCTACTACCGTTTTGGCCCTGTTATTACGGAACTCGTCGCCGGTGCCTCGGGCGTCAATGGCACAGTGGCCGCGCCGATGAGTCCGTTGGTTGCGCAAATTCCGACGACAGTGTCGCGCATGACACCGGTTGCACGGGCTGTTGCTGAAGGGGTTGAGTCCGGGGCATTTTGTCCCGCAAGGGAGGTAGCTCCGCTATGGTCGGCAACCAAGAGCAAGTCAGCCGTTGAAAATGCGTTCGGACATTGGCAAAAGCATGCATCCGAGTTTCCCGAACTAGCTAATGCCAAGCAGTACGCGGAGACAGCAAAATCTTTGGTTTCTAACCCACCAGCTAGCGCATTTACTAAGGCGCGGGGTGCTGAAACCTTGGTCTACGATCCACTTACCAATACTTTTGCTGTACAAGGTGTGAGCGGTGCTCCAAAGACCATGTTCCGCCCCATGGATGGAATCAACTACTGGAACAAACAATGAACATGCCATTAGCAGAACAACGCAACCCGTGCCCGTGCTGTGGGCAACACACATTAGATGACGTCGGCGCATTTGAGATTTGTGAAGTGTGTGGCTGGGAGGATGATCCGGTTCAATCCGCCGACCCTAACTATGCTGGCGGTGCCAACAAAGAGAGCTTGAACGAAGCAAGGAGAAAATGGCAAGCGAAGCAGTGATTCCTTGCGGTTAAATTTCTCTGAGGGTTGCCTGGTCAGGTGTTTGATGCTGAGAGTGGACTGGTTTAGAACTGGAACCGGGAGTACAACCCACGTATCGGGCGGTACATGCAGTCGGATCCAAGTGGGCTTCAGGGGGGCATCAATACTGTTGAATTTCGCTGAAGCTTGACCCCCCAACGGCCCTAACTGGGTCAGATTTCGATGAAATTCAACAGAGCGTGAGCCGAATCCAGCAAGCACTGGAGCGGGCAACTGAAGAATGTCATGAAAGCATCTTGCTCCAGACATGAGTCGGGGCCGCCGTACAACCAGGCAAAGCTTCCAGGACCGCCCTGACGGAAGGGCGTTTCCTGAATATATAAAACAAGGGGAGAGTCAGTGGCCTATTTTCGTGCAGTAGCGTTCCTGGGGCTGCTTGGCGCATCTTCATGCGCCATAGCAATAACGTGCAGTGAGCTGGAAACATCGCTAAGAAGCATTGCCAAGGCGAAGTCCGATGCGGAGCACATTAATGTTGTTAATTGCTTGTCCGCTGACCCCAGTGGTTACTACTGCGGGTCAGAGATTGCACATGCTCTCGAGAGCCGGGAATTGAATGGAACACTGGAGCGGCGTATCAGATACAACTACTCCGGGCCGCCATCGACAGGTGCAGTTGCTTTCGTGTCATACACGCAATGGCAGAGTTGTGTATTTACTCAGCCGCCCCTGATGTGCCCTAGAGGTGACTTTGAGTCATCCCCTCCGTCTCCTGACGGAACCGAAGTGGGCCACCCCATCATCCCTGCTACTGGCGAGAAAGTGCTGGATCACGCTGACCACCTTGGCTCTGGCGCCGATGCTTTAAGCCTGATCAGAAATTACAGAAGCAGCCGGGTTGTAGGCATGGTGACGGGGCCGGGTGCAGCGGGTCTGGGGCACCCATGGTCGCATAACCATGCCATCTTTCTCGATCAAATTGGCGAAGCCAACACCGCAGGGAGCACCGCCACCATCAAAATGGGAGACGGCAGTGTCCGTGCATTCGGTTGGGACGTGGCCGGCAACAGCTGGAGCCCAGCCAACAGCGCCGACACCCTGACAGCCAACGCAACCGGGCTGCTCTACAAACACCTGGACGATGACTCGCTGTGGCAGTTTGACCCAGCAGGCAAGCTACTGACAGTCACCCAAAGAAACGGCTGGATCACCACTTACACCTACAGCACCGTCAGCACGCCGCCGGCCACAGCTCCCACGGCAGGCTTGCTCCTGACGGTCAGCAACCATTTCGGCCGCACCCTAGGTTTCAGATACAACGCATCCGGTCAGCTGATCAGCACCACCTCACCTGACGCACGGGTTACCAGTTACGGGTACGACAGTACGAGCGCCACCGGTCGGCTGGTCACAGTGAGCTATCCCGGCATCACGGGTGGGGTGGCCAGCAAGACCTACCTCTACGAGAACGCCACGTTCCCCCAACTGCTGACCGGTGTCATTGATGAAAAGGGAGTTCGGCTGGCCACCTATGCTTACGACGGTCAGGGCCGCGGCATCAGCACCCAGCACGCAGGGGGGGGCCGATCTGCACACCATCAGCTACGGCACAGGCGCGGCTACCGTGACCGACCCCCTGGGCACGCAGCGCACCTACACCTACGGCACCGCCAAGGGCCAACTTGCCGTCACCGGTGCCGACAAGCCTGGCGGCACCGGAAACGTCTCGGCAGCCAGCCGGGTGCAAGACACCCATGGCTTTGTGACGCAGGAGACCGACTTTCTGGGCATCAACACCATGTACACCTGGGACATCAACCGGCGGCTGCCCTTGACAGTTACCAGAGCCGCCGCCTTGCCCGAAGTGCAAACGACCACAACCCAGTGGCATGCCACCTACAGGCTGCCTGTGCTGGTCACTGAGGCCGGGAAAACCACCGCCTACACCTATGACAACGCAGGCAGGATGTTGACCCGGAGCCTGACCGACACCGCCACCAATGTGACCCGTACCGACACCTGGACCTACAACGCTCAAGGACAGATCGCGACTGTCACACCACCCAGTGGTGCCGTGGCAAGTACCTATGGTTATTACAACGACACCAGCTTCCCGGGTACTCCGGCGCCTGGATCGTTTGATCCGAACATGGCATCGGTCAGCTTGCTTTTGCACGCAGATGGCGCCAATGGAGGCATATCGTTCACCGATAGCAGCCTGGTTCCCAAAACCATCACAAGGGGTGGCAACGCCGTCACAAGCACGGCGCAGAGCAGGTTTGGCGGCTCGGCGATTGCTTTGAATGGCGCGGCGGGGTACTTGTCAACATCCTCCGGTACGAGCTTCGATGTTGGACTCGGGGACTTCACCGTCGAGACCTGGTACTACGCCAACGCCGCGACGACGAACCACCAGGCCCTCTTCACCATTGGCAATCCCGCCAACTACACTGCTGCCGGGCTGAGCCTGGGCATCCATCACCTGGGAACCTCAGGCAAGTTGACTGCCTTCATCTATGGCGCCACCCAGTACACCAGCGTTGAATCTGCGGGCGCTCTGGCGGTCAATAGCTGGCACCATATCGCCTTCGTGCGAAAGAACGGCGTTCTTTCCCTGTACCTCAATGGGGTATCGCAAGGCTCAGTCAACGCAAACTTTGCCGCCAACGCGTCAAGCACGGGCTGGATGCTGTCTGTGGGACGTTATTCCAATGAATCTCCTCGGTACGTCAACGGATTTCTTGACGACTTCCGTTTCACCAAGGGTGTTGCAAGGTATAGCGCCAATTTCACTCCGCCAGCTGAAGCGTTTCCTGACACAGCGGTGCCGCCAATAGACCCCAACGCCCTTGGTCATACAGCAGGCGATCTGCAAAGCCTGACGAATGCGGCGGGCCACGTCACCCACTTCACGCTGTACGACAGGGCAGGGCGCGTGCGTCAGATAGTTGACCCCAAAGGCGTAGTCACGGACACCGTGTACACGCCAAGAGGCTGGATCAGCAGTGTGACGGTGACGCCGCCAGGCGGAGTTGCCCGGACCACGAGCTACACCTACGACAACGCCGGTCAATTGGCGGGAGTTGTTTTACCCGATACCACAACCATGAGCTACAGCTACGACGCTGCACACCGGCTGACGGGTGTGACTGACGCCAAAGGCAACTCAGTCACTTACACGCTTGATGCGATGGGCAACCGGACGGGCGAGCAAGTCAAAGACCCCTCGAGCAAGCTGCAAAGAAACATCACCCGCGTTTATGACGCCCTGAACCGGGTTCAGCAAATTATTGGAGCGATTAATTGAATACGGCTTTCATCTATCGTCTCACGTTAAGCACGATACACGCTATCTTGTTCTGTTTATTGCCTCTAACTTTTGCAATCTGGCTTTGCATGGCATCGACACCTGCACACGCCGCATTCCCTGCGGCGCAGACGAGCCCTGGCTGTACAGTGGTGGCGCCCTGTTATGTACGCGAGTACTCGACGAGTTTTTTGGGGGTGTGGTTTCGTAATCAGTTAGAAGCCTGCCAAACATTTGTCGGGGTTTATGGCAGGACTGGACCGGGAGAGACAATACTTGCCGTTACTAGGGTTTTAGATACCTATGGGCATTGCGAAGTCTTGGTTCAGTACTCAGGAGGGCAGGCACTTACTGGTCTAGGTGTCGCTGTTCGAACTGTTGATATCGGAATTGTGCCGCCTTCGTATAGCTGCCCCGACAACAAAAGCAAGCTTTCTGGAACGAACTGCACTTGCAAGCTAGAGGAAGGTTATGTCCAGCCAGAGGGGCAGAACTTCTGCGCGAAACTCAAAGAGATCGACGCGACTAAGCCGCCTCTGGATTGCAAATTTCCAAAGGTTGGCAACCCGATCTATCCACTAACAGGCAGCAAGGTCGAGCAAGTGGCGACAGGGATTGAGATAGGCAACCTGGCTCTGAGCCTCACGTACGACACCGCATCCAAAACCCCTGGCTCCATCTCTTCCGCATACAACCATCTGCCTGCCTTTGGCGAATTGTGGTTCACCAACCTGCACCGCAAGCTCAATATCTCGCCCACTCTCCAGACTGCCGTTCTGTCGCGCGGCGACGGCCGCCTGCTGAGCTTCACCGGGAATGGCGCAGGCGTCTTTAGCGCCGCCGCCAACCGCAACGAAACCCTGGTGGCTGTGACTGGGGGCTACCGCTTTACCGACATCGTGGGAGGGATCCAGGAGCTGTACAACAGCACCGGCCAGCTCACCAGCCTGGCCACCTCTCACGGGCAAACTCTGAGCTTCACCTACGTAGCCGATGACCTCACAGCCATCCAGAGCGGCGATGGCAAGGTCCTCCGGTTCAGCTATGCCAACGCCGCCAACGGCGACCGACGCATCACCCAGATTACCGACCCCACCGGAAGCACCGTAAGCGCGGCCTATGACAGTGCCGGTAACTTGGCCACCTTGACTTGGCAAGACAGCAAGGTGCGTCAGTTTCTGTACGAGAACACCAGCTTCCCCTGGGCCTTGACCGGCGTCAAAGACGAGAACAACAGCCGCTACTCCACCTTCGGCTACGACGGCGCAGGGCGAGCCATCTCCACCGAATACACCGGCGGCGTCAATCGCTACAGCGTGAGCTACGGCCAAGCCCCTTCAGTCTCGGTCGTGGACAGTTACGACGCCGCCACCAACGTTCTAAGCCGAGCCCGTAGCTGGCAAATGCCCGCCAGCCCTGTGCTTACTACCCCCACCGGCAGCACAGCCGACATGGGCGTGCAAGACCAGTTTGGCATGCCCGCCCTGACCACCATGAGCCAGCCTGCTGGCTCGGGCTGCGCGGCGGCAACCAGCAGCATGGCCTACGACGCGAACGGCAACATTGCCAGCAAAGACGATTTCACCCAAAAACGGAGCTGCTACGCCTACAACAGCAAGAACCAGCCCATCACTACCGTGGACGGCCTGGCCAATACCGTGGACTGCGCCAGCGTGCTAGCTACCAACGCCAGCTTGCCGGCAGGCAGCCGCAAGGTGAACACGCAGTACCACCCCGACTGGAGCTTGGCTACTAAAGCCGCGCAGCCCTTGAGTCTTACTACCAGTATCTACAACGGCCAGCCTGATCCGTTCAACAGCAACGCTTTGGCCAGCTGCGCGCCAGTCGCTGCAACAATGCCAGACGGTAAACCTATTGCGGTGTTGTGCAAGCAAGTCGAGCAAGTCACTACAGATGCCGACGGCCATATTGGGCTGGCCGCCACGCTGGATGCCGGTGTCACGCAGCGCGTTTCAAGCTTTACCTATGACGCCATGGGGCGAGTACTCACCAGCACCGATCCGCTGAACCGTGTCGCAAGCTATGCCTACTACAGCAATTCAACGGACTTCTCCGATCCTTTGGGCATTTCCGATGCGACTTTTGATTCGGTGAGCCTTCTGCTGCATGGAGATGGGATCAATAACTCTACCGTCATCACAGACAGCAGCCCGGTGGTCAAGCCCGTGACAGTTGGAGGCAATGCCAAGGTCAGCACGGTGCAAGGGAAATTCGGTGGGACATCAATGGCTTTTGATGGTGCAGGCGACTACCTGAGTAGCGCGAACCACGATAACTTCAACCTTACTTCGGCGGATTTCACAATTGAGGCATGGGTGTACGTGACCGCTCTAACAGCTGGAACTCAAGCGGTAGTAGACAAAGACGGGGTTTCCGGAACAAGTTATTCGCAGTACCAAGTGGGAATTTCACCTGCAGGAAAAATGACTGCATTCCTTGGGAATGGAAATGGAGTCTCTCCGACCGGCACCGTCTACACGGGGACAACCACCATTACGCTTAACGCATGGCACCATCTCGCCGTTGTCAAGAGTGGATCAATCTTCAAAGGTTTTTTGGATGGTGCGCAAGAATGGTCCGCGGCGGCGGCACCCATGTATAGCGGCGGAAAGGCTTTGCTCGTTGGATACCTTGCATCAGGGGCGGCCGCACAGACGTTCAACGGGTACATCGATGACGTGCGCATTACCAAAGGCGTGGCCCGGTACTCGGCCAACTTCACCCCTCCAACGACGGCGTTTCCGAATGCTGGGCCGGTTGTTGACCCAAATGCCGTCGGCCACACGGTTGGCGATCTGCAGTCGATCACAAACGCAGGCGGTCACGTCACGCAGTTCACGCAGTACGACAGAGCGGGGCGAGTGCGCCAGATGGTCGACCCCAAAGGAGTTGTGACCGATACCAGCTACACCCCTCGAGGCTGGATCAGCAGCGTGACGGTGACGCCGCCGGGCGGAGTCGCCCGAACCGCGACCTACACCTACGACCACGCAGGCCAGCTGACAGGCGTCACGCTGCCGGACACAACAACCATGAGCTACAGCTATGACGCAGCACACCGCTTGACGGGTGTGGCTGACGCTAAAGGGAACTCCGTTCTCTACACGCTAGACAACATGGGCAACAAGACAGGCGAGCAGGTCAAAGACCCGTCGGGCAACCTGCAAATAAACATCACCCGCGTCTATGACGCACTGAACCGGGTCCAACAAGTTACGGGAGCGAGCAATTGAATACCACAACGAATATCACTCAAGGAGGAGCCAGGATGAGCAGTCCCAGCCCCATCAGAGCCTTCACCGCGTGGCTAAGCCGCCTGGCGCTGCTCATCATCATGGCCCCGGCCATGGCAATTGCCGCTACCCCGACGACCACAGCGCTTTCCAGCAGCGCCGGCACCGCCCCGGTGGGTCAAAGCATCACGCTGACGGCGACCGTCACAGGGGCCAGCCCCACCGGCACTGTCACTTTCAAGGATGGCGCAACGACAGTGGGCAGCGGTGCTGTCACGGCCGGCGTTGCCACTTTGAACAGCAGCGCTTTAGCTCTGGGCAGCCACACGCTGACCGCTGAGTACGCAGGCGACGCCAATAACGATCCGTCAACATCAGCCGGTGTCACTGTGGTCATCAACACAGGCACATTGACTTGGCAATTCGGCTACGACGCCATGGGCAGGCCCACCACCGTACTGGACCCCAATGGCCTGGCCAGCTACACCTACTACGACCGCCTTGGTCGTCCCATCCAGACCCAGCAGCCGGCCAACACCGGCAGCGCCACCCCGACCACCACCAGCTTTGCCTACAACGCCAACGACAGCCTGACCCAGGTCACCGACCCGCGCAGCCTGAACACCAGCTACACCCCCAACGGCCTGGGTGACGTCACCGCACAAACCAGTCCTGATACGGGAGCGAGCCAGTACACCTACGACGCCAACGGCAACGTACTGACCAAGACCGACGCCAGAGGCAAACTCACCCAGTACGCCTACGACAACCTGGACCGCCTGAAGCGTGTCCAGTACCCCACAGGCACAGATACCCTGATTGAATACGATGGCGGTAGCACCCCTACGCCTGCTGCAGTGGGTGAGCTCACCAAGATCACAGATGCCAGTGGCCAGGCCGTCTACACCTATGACAGCATGGGTCGCAAAACGGGCAAGACCCAGACCACAGGAGCCAAGACCTTCACGGTCGGCTACACCTGGGGCGACACGGGTACAGCGCTGGACAAGCTGACCGCGATCACCTACCCGAGCGGAACAAAGATCAACTACAGCTACAACGCCTATGGCGATGTATCCGGAATCACGGTCAACCCACCCAATGCGAATGGCGTGGGCACCAATACCGGAACCAGCCTGCCGATGATCAGCGCCATCACCCAGAACGCTGAAAGCAAGCTTACCGGCTGGACCTGGGCCAGCGCCAAGACGCAGGCCATTGCGTATGACGGCAATGGCGAAATAGCGGCGTACAACCTGGGCGATTCAACGGGTACTGGATCAGCAGCAGGCATCCGCCGCACCGTCACCCGTGACAGTGCAGGGCGCATCACTGGCTATACGCATATCAGCAATGGCACAGCCGTACCCGCGCTGGACCAAAGCTTTGGCTATGACAACCTGAACCGCCTCATCAGCGCCACCCAAAACGGCACGGCCATTCAATACAGCTACGACGCCACTGGCAACCGCACGGCCAAGGCAGTGAGCGGAACCAGCTATCCAAACACCATCTCGGCAACCAGCAACAAGCTGACCCAGACGCAGGATGCGGGTGGTACGGCGACCATCCAACACGATGCGGCGGGCAACATCACGAGTGATGGCACCAACACTTATACCTACACTGACCGTGGCAGGCTGGCCACGATGATCAATGCGGGCGGCACGGTTAGCTACAGTTACAACGCCTTGGAGTTGCGGGTTGCCAAGACCGGCCCCACGGCGCTGGTGCCAACGGGCGCTACGTACTACGTTTATGACGAGTCAGGCAAGCTGCTCGGTGAATACGACGTCAATGGAACGCCGCTGTATGAAACCATCTACCTGGGTTTACCGGTTGGGGTGATCAAGCAGACGGGTACAGCAGCGGGTGGCAACATTGCCATTGGCCTATACAACGTCTCGACGGATCAGATCGGTGCGCCCCGAATCATCACGCGGCAATTGGATGAAGCGGTGGTGTGGAGGTGGGATACGGCTGAGGTCTTTGGTGCGACGGCGCCGGACCAGAACCCGAGTGGCTCGGGAACGTTCAACTTTAACCAGCGCCTGCCTGGCCAGGTGTTTGATGCTGAGAGTGGGCTCTTCCAGAACTGGAACCGGGAGTACAACCCGCGCATAGGGCGATATATGCAGTCTGATCCTATTGGCCTGCGCGGGGGCATCAACACGTATGCTTATGTTGATGGGAATCCTGTCGTCATGGTTGACCCATCAGGATTGGCTGGCAGCTTCGTGGGGCAACTTGGTGGGTCCTATGTACCCGGTATCGGCGGTGAAGGAAATGTCGGTGTGTTCGTGGGAACGTACAACGGCCGATTGGATTTTGGGTTCTACACGCAAGGCGGCATATCAGTAGGTGTGCAATCGCCGGGTGTGTCTGGGCAGGTTGGAGCCATTAACGGGGACGTAAACACAATACGAGGGATTACCAAGAACATCAATGTTTCTGCGCCATTGGCCTGCGGGACGGCGATGACGACGATAGATGTCCAGGGTAAGACTAAACTGGTTGGGGTGACGGTAGGGTTGGGTTCCAAGCTCGGGGGATCGATGACTTATTCCGACACTGCCGCCTGGAGCATGCAGGAGGCCATTGACAGAATGATTGACCGCCTCGTAAGCCACAGAAAGTGAAGAAACCATGTCCTCTTTCCTCAAATACCGATTGAGCCTGGGTGGCTTCCTGCTCTCCAGCTTCCTGCTGATTTATCTGTCCTTATGGATCAACGCCGCCTTTGTTATCGCCTTCTTCGTCAATGTTCTGTTTTGGAGTTGGCGCCTCAAGACCGTTAGGTGTGCTCAATGCGGGAGTCCATTGGCGCCTCCCATAGGGAGTTCTGTGGTCGATATTTTCAGAAGCTTTTGTGCCACCGAATGCGGGAATTGCAATTCGAAGCTTGACTGAGTACGCGTGCGAGCTGAATAGCTCTGGGGTGACTACAGGTGTTTGACGCGGAGAGTGGGCTGTTCCAGAACTGGCATCGCGAGTACTGCCCACGTTGCGGAAGGTATATGCAGTTCGATCCTACTGGACTGGCTGACGGCCCTAATGGATTCATTTATGCGAAGGGGAATCCTCTGTGTTGTGTTGCGCTAAAGCTTGACCCACTGGGTCAGTTTCCTCTGAAATTCAACAGCGTAGCTACTTATGAAACCAACGGTAGAGACGGCGTGGGTTAGGCCTAGATCAAAACTACGGCTCTGACTGGGTCGGATTTCGACGAAATTTAACAATCAGAGAGGGATCCATGAGCTTGTTTCAATGGCTTGCATCGAGTGCGGTGCGGGCAACTCGACTGTGGCCGTTCAAGCATGTGAACGCGCCTGTAAGAGCCTTCATCAAGGCAGGCCTGCATCGGCAGGGCAATCACATGCTGAGCCGGAACAAATCACTTCGCTGCGTGAGTGTTGTTCTGTGCATGTTCTGGGCCGGTATGCCGGCATCTTCCAGTGCCACGGTTCCCTCCTCGTTGACGCCATCCATAGGTTCTTGCACGGGCGTTCCGGTTTGTTATGGGTACCGCATGCACTACTACGTTGTGGGGGTGTTGTTTCCTTCAATCAATGCAGCTTGTGCTGCGCTTCTGGCGAACAGAATTCCTGCATACCCGCAATATCACTCGCTAGGCATTGAAGTGGTAAACGCGACGGCCTACAACCCGATATGCAATCTGTATGGATACACCAACGATACGAATCAATTTAGCCCCAACATCGGCGCAGCCTCCTTGACGCCGGAGGGGGCACCTGGCTACATATGTCCCGACGGCGCAGACCCTAACAGCAACCCCGCCACATGCACCTGCAGGGCCGGCTTCATAGAGGACGTCTCTCATAAGATCTGCACCCCGGGAGGCGTGGGCGGCACGGTGGTCGACATCTTTCGGTCTACCAAGGCTTCCAGCTGCCCGTGGTGTGAGGGCAACCCCATCTATCCCCTGGTTGGCGGCAAGGTGGAGCCCGTCGTTACCGGCATGAGCGTGGGCGGACAACCACTGGTCTTCACCTACAGTAGCGCGAAACAGGCAGCTGCAATTGCGGCAGGAAAGACGGCCAAGACCTTTGGCACCATGCCTGCGCTCGGAGGCTTGTGGGAGAGCAGCTTGCACCGCAATCTGATCATGGGCACTGGCGGTTTTGGGGCGACTTTGTACCGCGGCAACGGCCAAACGGTCAGCTTCCGTTATTCAGGGACGGCTTACATCGCCGATGCCGATGTGAACGGCACCTTCACGGCTATTACCGGTGGCTATCGTTATATGGATGCCAAGTCGCGCACCATCGAGACCTACAACATGGCAGGCCAGCTCACCAGCTGGGCCGACGCGGCTGGCAACACGCTCACCTTCAGCTACAGCGCTATGGCAGGCGCTGCAGCGCCTGCGGCCGGTTACCTGCAGACAGTCACCGACAACAACGGCCGCAGCCTGAGCTTTGCCTATACCCTGCCGGCCGGTGGGGTGGCCGCCACGGACGGGATGATCTCCAGCGCGACGGACTTTGCAGGACGCACGATCAGCACAGGCTTTGATGCCAACGGCAGCCTGACGCAGTTGACTTGGCCCGACACCAAAGTCCGTCAGTTTGTGTATGAGAACAGCTCCTTGCCCTGGGCTCTGACAGGCGTGGTCGACGAGCGGGGCATCCGTTATTCGACCTTTACCTACGACTCGGCCGGGCGTGCGCTTTCGACCGAACACGCCGGCGGTGCCAACAAATATTCGGTGAGCTACACCACACCACCGCAAGTCACCTTGACGCAGGCTTACGACTCCGGCACGCAGCTCACCACCCGAACCCATGAGTGGCAGGCCCCGGCCGGCGTACAGCTCACCCGGCCCAACGGGGAAATTACCAACGCCAGCAGCAGCAACGTGCTGGGCTACCCGATGCCGACGGGCTTCTCGCAGCCCGCGGGCTCCGGCTACGGAGCGGCCAACAATGCCGCCATCTTCGACACCAGCGGCAACCTGACTTCCACCGACGACTTCAACGGCCAGCGCAGCTGCTACGCCTACGACAGCAGCAACCGCGAGACCGCGCGGGTCGAGGGCTTGGCCAACACGGTGGTCTGCCCGGGTGTCCTTCCCGGTAGTTCAACCCTGCCGGCCGGAAGCCGCAAGACGGAAACCGGCTGGCATGCGGATTGGCGCCTGCCCGTCAAAATGAACCAGCCTTTGCAAATCACGACCACGGTCTACCACGGCCAGCCGGATCCTTTCAACAGCAACATCTTGGCCAACTGCACTAGCGCGCCAGCTTTGCCCAACGGTAAAGCCTTGCCTGTGGTGTGTAAGCAGGTCGTGCAGGCCACCACAGATGCCGACGGCCACCTGGGCCTGGCAGCCGTGATTGACACCGGCGTGGCGCAGCGCGTCTCGCGCTTCACATATGACGCGCAAGGACGAACCCTGACCAGCACGGATCCGCTCAATCGCTCGACAACCTATACCTATTATGGTGATACAAGCTTCCCAAGCACTCAGCCGTTTGACCCGAACTTGGCGTCGGTCAGTCTGCTCCTGCATGCAGACGGCGCCAACGGGAGTACCACCTTCACCGACAGCAGTCCGAGCCCCAAAACCCTCTCTGCCATTGGTACAGCCACCATCAGCACGGCGCAGAGCAAGTTCGGCGGTTCCGCCATTTACTTCAATGGCGCGGCAGGCCATCTGTCAACGCCCGCCAATGCGAGCTTTGATATTGGGCTTGGCGACTTCACCGTCGAGACCTGGTACTACCCCGGCGCGGCGACAGGCAGTAGCCAGGCTCTCTTCACTGTCGGTAACCCGACCAACTACAGCGCTTCCGGCCTGAGCCTGGGTATCCAGCACGTAGGCTCAACAGGCAAGCTGGTTGCCTTTGTCTACAACGCCAGCCAGTACACCAATGTTCTATCCACCGGCGCTCTTGCGGTGAATAGCTGGTACCACGTCGCCTTGGTGAGAAAGAGCGGGGTTCTTTCGCTGTACCTCAATGGTGTATTGCAAGGCTCAGGCAACGCAAACTTTGCGGCCAATGTGCCGGCCAGCGGGTGGATGGTCTCTGTGGGACGCTACAACAACGAAACTCCGGCGTATGTGAACGGCTATCTTGATGACTTTCGTTTCACCAAGGGCATCGCAAGGTATAGCGCGAATTTCACGCCGCCGAGCGAAGCTTTTCCCAATACAGCGACGCCACCGGTAGACCCCAGCGCCGTGGGGCACACCACGGGCGACCTGCAGACCGTCACCAACGCGGCCAGCCATGTCACCCAGTTCACCTTGTACGACAGAGCAGGGCGCGTGAAGCAGATGGTTGACCCGAAAGGCGTAGTCACAGACACGACGTACACGCCAAGAGGCTGGGTCAGCAGCACGACGGTCACACCTCCAGGAGGTACCGCCAGAACGACCACATACACCTACGACAACGCAGGTCAATTGACGGGAGTGCTTCTTCCGGACAGCACCGCCCTGAGTTATAGCTACGACGCGGCGCATCGCCTGACCGGCGTGACGGATGCCAAAGGCAATGCCGTGACCTACGTACTGGACGCCATGGCCAACAAGACCGGAGAGCAAGTCAGGGATCCTTCGGGCACCCTGCAAAGAAACATCACCCGCGTCTATGACGCACTGAACCGGATCCAACAAGTTACGGGAGCGAGCAATTGATTACCACAACCACCATCCAGGCGGGAGGAGGCCGCGAGAGGTTCACTCCATATGTGGGAATTCGGCCGCATTGGTGCCGTTTCGCAAAGGTGCACACACCATGGGAATCTTCGCCGTCATTCCAATACTGGGGCGGCATGGTTTACCTTCTTCGCATGGTCACTGGCCTGCTCCTGGCCTTCGCCCTCGGTGTGCTGTCCGGCCCGGCATACGCGATATTTCCACAGCAATCAGGCTTTCGTGTGGTGGTCACTGGCTGGCCCCCTGGCCCCATTGCGGCGACGCGAAGCGATGCCTGTCAAGCCATGGCGAGTGGGCATATTCTCTCCAATCTTGGCACTTACAACACGTGGGAGCCGTGGTCGTTGAGCAGTAGCGGCCTGAGTTGCAGCCTCTACGTCCGACAGATTTCCAACGGCGTGATGAGTCAGAATTCGGGCGGTGTGCAGGTCACGAGCTACTGTCCGGAAAACTCGGAGTTGAGTGGGTCAGAATGCATCTGCAAAGAAAGCGAAGGCTATATCCAGGTCGGTGCTCAGAATTTTTGCTCCAAACGAAACGAGGTTGACGCCACACAGGTGCCGCCAACATCTCCGCTCGCCAAAGCCTGTCCAGCTCCAAAGAGTTCCAACCCAGAATATGGCAACCCCATCTACCCGCTAACAGGCAGCAAGGTAGAACCAGTGCCAACAGGCATTGAAATAGGCGGTATCGCCCTGAGCCTGGCGTACGACAGCGTCTCCAAAACGCCGGGTTCCGTCTCTTCAGCCTACAGCCACCTGCCATCTTTCGGCGAACTGTGGTTTACCAGCCTGCACCGCAAACTCAACCTGTCGCCTACCTTGCAAAGCGCGATTGTGTCGCGAGGCAACGGCCGCCTTCTCAGCTTTACGGCAACAGGCGGTGTGTTTACCTCAGGCGCCAGCCGAAACGAAACCCTGGTCGCCATCACCGGTGGCTACCGCTTCTCAGACGTTAACGGCGGCATACAAGAGATCTACAACAGCGCCGGGCAACTGACCAGCCTGGCCACCGCACAAGGCAAGGTGCTGACCTTCACCTACCTTGCAGGCGACCTTGCGTCGGTGCAAGACAACGACGGCAGGGTTGTCCGGTTTGACTATGGCAATGCCGTGGGCGGCAGCCCGGGCAGGCGCGTCACCAAAATCACCGACACCGTTGGCCGCGCCATCAGTGCCACCTACGACGCGGCAGGCAACCTGGCTTCGCTCACCTGGCAGGACGGAAAAGTGCGCCAGTTTCTTTATGAGAACACCAGCTTTGCCTGGGCGCTCACCGGCGTGACAGATGAAAACAC
This sequence comes from Polaromonas sp. SP1, assembly GCF_003711205.1. NCBI lineage: Bacteria > Pseudomonadati > Pseudomonadota > Betaproteobacteria > Burkholderiales > Comamonadaceae > Polaromonas > Polaromonas sp. SP1. Next base: position 3,551,560 of record NZ_CP031013.1, read on the forward strand.
CACCCGCTACGCCACCTTTGGCTACGACAGTGCGGGGCGCGCCATCTCTACCGAATACGCCGGGGGCGTCAACCGCTACAGCGTGAGTTATGGCCAGGCGCCTGCCGTCTCGGTGGTAGACAGCTATGACGCCGGCACCAACGTACTGACCCGTAACCGGACCTGGCAAATCCCTACCGCCCCAGTGCTGACCACCCCCAACGGCTCGACCGCCGACATGGGCGTTCAAAGCCAGTTTGGCATGCCGGCCATCACCACCATGAGCCAGCCTGCCGGCTCAGGCTGTGCTGCAGCCACCAGCACACAGAGCTACGACGCCAACGGCAATGTCGCCAGCAGCGACGACTTCAGCGGTCAGCGCAGCTGCTTTGCCAACGACTTGAGCCGAAACCTGCCCACGGTGGCAGTTGAAGGCTTGGCCAACACAGCCAGCTGCGCCACGGTGCTGGCCCCCAACGCCAGCCTGCCCGCCGGTAGCCGCAAGCTGAGCACACAGTGGCACCCGGACTGGAGCCTGGCAACCAAAGCCGCGCAGCCTTTGAGTCTTACGACCAGCATCTACAACGGCCAGCCCGACCCCTTCAACGGCAATGTGCCGGCCAGCTGCGCGCCCGCCACTGCAAAAACACCTGACGGCAAACCGATCGCTGTGCTGTGCAAGCAGGTCGTGCAGGCAACGACCGATGCCGACGGCCATCTTGGACTGGCCGCCACGCTGGACGCCGCTGTCGCGCAGCGCGTTTCAAGCTTTACATATGACGCCTTTGGGCGGGTGCTCACCAGCACCGATCCGCTGAGCCGCGTCACCACGTATTCCTACTACAGCGATTCAAGCGGTTTCCCTGACCTTGGGGCTGGTGTAGATCCTTCCTTCGGCTCGGTGAGCGTGCTGCTGCATGGGGATGGAAGCAACAATTCGACTGTCATGGTGGACAGCGCTTCTTTAGCCAAGACGGTTGCCGTGGTTGGCGGCGCCAAGATCAGCACCGCGCAAAGCAAGTTTGGCGGATCGTCAATCGCCTTTGACGGCAACGACGACTATCTCGCCATTCCCTCTAGCCCCGGCACCGACTTCAGCTTTGGAACCGGTGATTTCACGGTCGAGGCGTGGTTCTATCTTTCGTCAGCCGGTTCGGACTACCGGTATATTTTTGTCATGCCGTGGGGATCGACAGATATGTCCATTCGCTTCGGAAACAGTGGATTTGGCACAAGGCTTCAGTTTGCATCTCAATCGGGTGCATTGGCCACCGTATACAGCTCAGAGCACACGCAAGCCAGTCTTGCCGGCGCTTGGCACCATGTGGCGATGACACGCAGCGGGGGGGTGATCCGCGCCTTCCTGGATGGAAATTTGCTGACGCTGCGCAACAACATCTTTTCAGGAAGCCCTGTGAGCTCCTGGACAGACGCCAGCAATATTGCATCGATTACGCAAGCCTACATTTCGGCCTCGGGCGCTGCGACGTGGCTAGGCTATATGGAGGATATTCGCATCACCAAAGGCGTGGCTCGTTACACGGCCAACTTCACTCCGCCCACGCAGGCCTTCCCGAATACAGGGGCACCGCCCGATCCCAACGCCGTTGGCCACACGGTCGGCGACCTTCAGTCAATCACCAACGCGGCGGGCCACGTCACCCAGTTCCCGCTGTACGACAGGGCAGGGCGGGTGCGTCGGATGATTGATCCGAAGGGTGTAGTGACGGATACCAGCTACACCCCCAGAGGCTGGATCAGTAGCGTCACGGTGACGCCGCCGGGCGGAGTCGCCCGAACCACCAACTACACCTACGACAACGCGGGTCAATTGATAGGCGTCACTCTGCCTGACACCACAACGATGAGCTACAGCTACGACGCGGCTCACCGGCTGACCGGTGTGACCGATACAAAAGGCAACTCCGTGACCTACAGCCTAGACAACATGGGCAACAAGGTCGGCGAACAGGTCAAGGACCCCTCAGGCAACCTGCAACGAAACATCACTCGCGTCTACGACGCGCTGAATCGAATCCAACAAATCACGGGAGCGAGCAATTGAAAACCACAAATGATTCCACGGTGCGCGGCAGAAACGGCCTGTTCAACACCCCCTTCGTTGCCGGATTGTGCAGCCTGGCCATACTGTCCTTTGCAGCCCCGGTGTTTGCCCAGTCCATGACCTGGCAGTACGGCTATGACGCCATGGGCAGGCCCACCACCGTGCTGGATCCTAACGGCCTGGCCACCTACATCTACTACGACAGCCTGGGCCGCCCCATCCAGACCCAGCAGCCGGCCAACACCGGCACTAGCAACCCGACTGTGACCGGCTTTAGCTACAACGCCAACGACAGCCTGACCCAGGTCACCGACCCGCGCAACCTGAACACCAACTACACGCCCAACGGCCTGGGCGACGTTACTACGCAGACCAGCCCCGACACGGGGGCCAGCCAGTACACCTACGACGCCAACGGCAACGTGCAGACCAAGACCGACGCCAGAGGCAAGCTGACTCAGTACACCTACGACAACCTGGATCGCCTCAAGCGTGTCCAGTACCCGACAGGCACAGACACCCTCATTGAATACGATGGTGGTAGCACGCCCACGCCTGCCGCGACTGGCGAGCTCACCAAGATCACCGACGCCAGTGGCCAAGCTGTTTACACCTACGACAGCATTGGCCGCAAAACAGCCAAGGTTCAGACCACAGGTGCCAAGACTTTCACGGTCGGCTACACCTGGGGCGATAGCGGCACTGCGCTGGACAAACTGACCGCCATCACCTACCCCAGCGGTACCCGGGTCAACTACAGCTACAACGCCTACGGCGACGTATCTGGAATCACGGTTAACCCGCCCAATGCGAACGGCGTGGGCACCAATACCGGCACCAGCCTGCCGATGATCAGTGCCATCACCGCCAATGCTGAAAGCAAGCTCACCGGCTGGACCTGGGCCAGCACCAAGACTCAGGCCATTGCGTATGACGGCAATGGCCAGATCGCTGCGTACAACCTGGGTGACCCAGCAGGGGTGGGGGCCGCAACCGGTATCCGTCGCACAGTGGCGCGAGACAGCGCAGGCCGCATCACCGGCTACACCCACACCAGCAATGGAACGGCTGTCCCCGCGCTGGATCAGAGCTTTGGCTATGACAACCTGAATCGCCTCATCAGCGCCACCCAGAACGGCACGGCCATTCAATACAGCTACGACGCCACCGGAAACCGAACGGCCAAAGCAGTGAGTGGCACCAGCTACCCCAACACCATCTCCGCGACCAGCAACAAGCTGACCCAGACGCAGGATGTGGGAGGTACGGCAACCATCCAACACGACGCGGCCGGCAACATCACGAGTGATGGCACCAATACCTATACCTACAGCGACCGGGGAAGGCTGGCCGCGATGATCAATGCGGGTGGCACGGTCAGTTACAGCTACAACGCGCTGGAACTGCGGGTTGGCAAGACGGGGCCGACGGCGCTGGTGCCGACCGGCGCGATTTATTACGTTTATGACGAGTCAGGAAAACTACTGGGTGAGTACGATGCCAACGGAACACCGCTTTACGAAACCATCTATCTGGGCTTGCCGGTTGGCGTGATCAAGCAGTCGGGTACGGTAGCAGGAAACGATATTGCGATCAGCCTATACAACGTCTCGACGGACCAAGTCGGTGCACCGCGCATCATCACGCGGCAGAGCGACGAAGCGGTAGTGTGGAGATGGGATACCGCTGAAGCATTTGGTGCGACAGCGCCGGATCAGAACCCGGGCAGCCTTGGCACCTTCAGCTTCAACCAACGTTTGCCTGGTCAGGTGTTTGACGCTGAGAGTGGTATGTTCCAAAATTGGCATCGCGAGTACAACCCGCGCATCGGGCGGTATATGCAGTCTGATCCGATTGGCTTGGCAGGGGGAATCAATACCTTTGGGTATGTGGGAGGGGACCCGCTCAATCGAATAGATCCCCAAGGGCTGAATTGGGTCATGGCAGCCAACAGAGTGGCGGCGGGGGTCCAAAGTGCCTACTACCGTTTCAGTCCGGCCATCACAGAATTCGTGGCGGGTGCTTCAGGCGTGAACGGGGCAGTTGCAGCCCCTATGAGTCCGTTGGTTGCGCAGATTCCCGCTACGGTGTCGCGCATGACGCCGGTAGCCAGAGCGATTTCTGAAGGCGTTGAATCTGGGGCATTCTGTGCCGCAAGCGAATTTGCAAAAGAGACTGCGAGGGTTGGACAACTGATCCCAACACACGGTCAGACGATGAGTAACAGGGGACTTGACAAGCTCATCAAAAATCTACGAATCGAAGGAGTCAAGAATCCACTGACAGTAACCGAGCATCAAGGCCGTTTATACATCGTGGATGGTCATCACCGTGCCCTCGCGGCGCCTCGCGCAGGTATCGCGGAAGTCCCTATAAATAGAGTGGAGTTGCCGTACGGCGCTTATAAGACTTCAGCCGATTTAACATACACACCCGGAGGTTATTGATGACTCAGCAACAGCAGATTTCGGAAGCTTTGATTTCTAGCAGAAATATTTTGCTTGGCGGAAGTTCAAATGAACACATTCTTTCCAGCCTCGAGGTTGTGCTGGAGCATGCAGATTCGATAACGGTTTTAAGCACAAGGAAAATAGTTGAATTATGTGTTCCGGAGGTAATTTCCCAAGTAAGAAATTCTGATTTCATCAGCGCCGGGATGATCTTGAATTTGATTCACAACTTGCCCCTTGATGAGACAAGGAGGCAGAGTTGGGATATTGACTACTTCCTTTCAATCGAATTACCAACATTTTTAGATCGATTCGAGGAAGTCATTTCTTCGAGATTGATTGCACTCTTCGTTTGTAAACATTTGGCTTGCGCGTATTTGCCGAGTAGTGTTTTCTCTGAGTAGCAAACTGCAATAGGCGTTGGTTTGTGGAAATGCGCTGAAATCTGATCCAGTCTTTCCATCAATGTTGAATTGTGCTGAAGCCTGCCCCTATTGTTGAATTGCACCGAAATCTGCCCCTATATTTCTATCAACTTTTGACCCGCGCCAGTTAAGGGAGGTGTCCTTACGATGTGTATATCACTCCTAGTTCTCCTCACTTTAAAACTAGGCTACCTGGGTCAGATTTAGACGGAAGCTGTGACTCAAATTGGATCAATTTCCGCTGAAATTCAACATATGAAGCTGTCAAAACGTCCGAAAAGAGCAGGGTTACGTCGTAATTGGACGTAGGTTTACGTTATCGCTGTTATGGCGGCTGTCACTTGGCAGTGTTCCTGGTCTTGATGAAAATGTTAATTAACATAATATACATCGTAGAACATTAACCATGTTCCTGAATTGGCCCGTTTTGGCCATCCGTCACCTGGCAGGCATCACCTGAAATGCATAAGCCCTCAAGGAATTCAATTGTCTTCCAGGTCTGCCACTTCACGCGATCGGCAAACCAGTTGTACATGGCGGAATGTTTACGCGTTTATTCGCTTTGGACTCATGGCTGCCGTCTGTAAGATATTGTTGCGTCGCTGCTGCCTTCCCGGGCGTGCGCCGCCATTGCAGCAGATGGAAAACGTCTTTTAAACAATAACTTTCATTGAGGGCGGCCAGGAGGCCGAGGAGCCATGAAACGACTACACCTGACCGCCGCGCTGGCAGCGCTTGGCGCTGCGTCCGCCGTCGCGCAGTCCAGCTTCCCGCAGAGCAATATCAATACCGTACCGCAGTGGAACGGTGTCAGCAACATCACTGATTGGGGTCCGACCATCACCTCGACCTACGGCCAGACCTTTATGGCCACCGCCGCGAGCGGCGCGCTGAACAGCTTCACCTTCTACACCCGGGTGAGCATCGGCGCCCCCGCCCTGCAATACAGGGCCTACGTTTACGAGTGGGACGCCGGCACCCGGCGCGTCATCGGCCCGGCGCTCTTCACCTCGGCGGTGACCACCATGCATTCGAACGCCGCCCAGACGCCGGTCACTGTCGACACCGGCGGCATCCGCCTGATCGCCGGCAAGCAGTACGTTTTCTTTGTTACCCTCGCCGGTGTCACCGCCATCCCGCAGACCGGCGGCGCCTACGCCTTCGGCGGCGTTCCCGACGCCGTTTATGCAGATGGACAGTTCGTGTTCCAGAACAACAATCTGAATTTCTCTCTGCTGAGCACGCAAGCGTGGCGCCTGCTAGGGGTGGGCCAAGACCTGGCGATGCTGATGCGCATGGGCCCCACGCTTTCGTACGCGATGACCGTGGCCGGCAACAACCCGGGCACGCCGGCCGCCGGCGCGCTCGATGTCATGCTGGGCAATTCCAGCGCCGACCCCGGTGATGCTTCCACCGTAGCCACCGCCTTCAGCAGCATGCCCACCATTGACACGCTGTCGAACGCGGTCAACCAGACCCTGCCACTGTTCACCTCCGGGATGAACAGCATCACGCTGAACACGATGCGCGAAGTCAACCGCGTGATCCAGGCGCGGGTGGACAGCCAGACCGGCATCTCCGCCGGCGACGCCTTCCAGGGCGACCGCAGCGCCTGGGTGAAGCCCTACGGCTCGTACGCGCAGCAGGACGCACGTGAAGGCGTGGCCGGCTACAACGCGCGCAGCACCGGCGTCGTCTTCGGGGCTGACCGGGACGTCTCAGCTAGCGACCGCGTCGGCATCGCCGCCGCCTTTGGCCAGGTGCGGGTGAACGGCCGCGGCGGGGGCAACAACCATGCCTCCATCCAGAACTACACCCTGATCGGCTACGGCCGCCATGCGGTTTCCGATGCGCTGGACCTCACCTGGCAGGTCGACGGCGGCATGGCCGTCAACAAGGGCAGCCGCCCGATCGACTTTGGCGGCCTGAACCGCACCGCCAACGCGACGTATAACGCCTACACCGCCCACGCCGGCGGCGCCCTCTCGCGCAGCTACAGCCTGAGCGCGGACACCACCTTCGCCCCGGCGCTGCGCGCCGACTACAGCTACGTCCGCTCGCGCGGCTATACCGAAGACGGCGCCGGCGTGCTCAACCTCGCCGTGGGCAGCGCCAGCGCGAAGGAACTGGTGATCGGCACTGAAGGCCGCCTGGCACACAAGCTGAGCGTGCAAAGCACCCTCACCGCCAACCTGGGCCTGGGCTACGACACGCTGGCCAGGCGCAACACGGTGACGGCCGCCTATGCCGGCGGCGGCGGCGCCTTCCTGGTCGAAGGCATACGGCCTTCGCCGTGGATCGTGCGCGGCGGCATCGGTTGGGCCTTCCGACAGGTGAAAATGGCGCAGGTAGCGCTGCGCTATGACGTGGAAGCGCGCCGGGGCTTTATCAACCAGACGGCTTCGGTGAATGTGAGGGTGCCGTTTTAGAACGCGCTTCAGGCGCCACGCCTCTTGCAGGGAAGCAATGCCAGATTGCTGGAAAAAAAGCTCAAAACGTCAAAAGGTAAAAGTCACCACTGCCCGGCTGGCCGCTTGCCCTGAATTGCCTTGGATATGAACTCGATGGCGTCCGGCCTGGCGGCGCGCTCGGCAAATTGCAGGGCGGTCAGGCCCTGCTGGTTCTTGAGTTGGGGGTCGGCGCCCTCCTCCAGCAACAGCTTGACGGATTCCGGTGTGCCGTACATGGCGGCCATCATCAGCGGCGTGGTGCCGTTGGGGGATTCGGCATCGATGTAGGCGCTGTTTTCCAGCAGCATGCTGATGATGGCCACGTGGCCGTGCGCGGCGGCATAGTGCAAAGGGGTCCAGCCGGTCTTGTTGACGTCGGCGCCCTTCTTGATCAGCTTGTCGGCCAGCTCGCGCTGGTCCTTGAGGGCGGCCATCATGAGGGCGCTTTCGCCTTTGGGATTGAGCACGTTGACATCGGTCTTGGGCCAGTTGACCAATACCGCGGCGGCCTTAAAAGACTCCTCACGCAGGGCGATGATCAAGCCGGTCTGGCCGCTTGGATCTATGGTGTTTGGGTCAAATCCGCGCTGCAGCAGATTCTGGATCGGCGCAGGGGTGTCTTGCTTGATGGCCATGAAGAAGTCTTCATAGGAGCCAGCGTGTGCAGCAGAAAATCCAGCAATAACAACAAGGTAAATTGCTTTTCTAAAGTAATACATGAGGTTTTTGTTCATGCTTTGATGCCTGTGAAAAGCTGCTCGAAGTTGCGGCTGGTGGCGTTTGCGATGGCTTCGATGGGTTGCTGCGTCAGCTCGGCGATCTGCTTTGCCACGAACGGAACATACGACGGGTTGTTGGTTTTGCCGCGGTAAGGCATGGGCGCCAGGTAAGGGCTGTCGGTTTCGATCAGCATGCGGTCCAGCGGCACAAACCGGGCGACTTCACGCAGGTCGGCCGCATTCTTGAAGGTCAGGATGCCGGAAAACGAGATGTAAAACCCGAGGTCCAGCGCCGCGCGGGCCACCGCCAGGGTTTCGGTAAAGCAGTGAAAAACGCCGGTGGCGGCGCCGGGCTGCCCGGCGGTGCCGCCGCCCTCTTCTTTCAGGATGGCGATGGTGTCGTCAGACGCGCTGCGGGTGTGGATGACCAGGGGCTTGGAAGTCTGGCGGGCGGCGCGTATGTGCACACGAAAGCGCTCGCGTTGCCATTCCATGTCGGCCACGGTGCGCTCGCCCAGGCGGTAGTAGTCCAGCCCGGTTTCGCCGATGCCGACCACTTTGGGCAGCGCCGCGCGCTCCAGCAGGTCGTTAAGGCTGGGTTCGCGCACGTCTTCGTTGTCAGGGTGCACGCCCACGGTGGCCCAGAAGTTGTCGTAGCCGGTGGCCAGGCTGTGGACGGTTTCAAATTCTTCCAGGGTGGTGCAGATGCACAGCGCCCGGTCGACCTGGGCGTCCTGCATGGCCTGGCGGATTTGCGGCAGCTGCGCCTGCAGTTCCGGGAAGCTCAAATGGCAATGGGAGTCGGTGAACATTCCGGGAGAAACCTGTGTATGAAATAAGCCTCTAGCCCAGACTGCGCCTTGGGAGTTAGCTATTAAAAGTGTAGCAAGCCGCAGATCTGGCAGATCTGGCGGGCCCGGCCGGGCGGGCCGGCAGCGCTTAAATCGTCTGCGTGGACCGGTCGGAGGCCAGGTGCGCGCCCAGGATTTCTTCGATCTTGATCTTGAGCAGGCGGGATTTTTCGTCTGACGGGAACCGCACGCCGACACCTTGCGTGCGGTTGCCGGCGGCCTTGGGCGGTGTGACCCAGGCTACCTTGCCGGCCACCGGGTAGCGCTGCGTGTCTTCGGGGAGTGTGAGCAACACGTAGACGTCGTCGCCCAGCTTGTATTCGCGTGCCGTGGGAATGAAAACGCCGCCTTCCTTGAACAGCGGGATGTAGGCGGCATAGAGCGCCGCTTTTTCCTTGATGGCCAGCTGGACGACGCTGGGCCGGGCACCGGCTGCTGCGGGGGTACTTGCGGGAGGGGGTGTGCTCATGGCGCTAGTTTATCGGTTTGAGGCGGGCGGTGCCCGCAAATGCGGCGTGAATGAGACGCTTTATTTGGCGTTGAGCGCAAGCCGGGCGCGGCTGACCAGGGACTCCAGCATCAGGCCGGGGTTGTAGGGGTGCTCGACGGTGCGGGCGGTGGTGGCGAGCTCTTTGGCCCAGCTGGCCAGCGCATACAGGCCGCCACCGGCCCTGCCCGCCGCGGCGGGCGGCTGCGCCGGGAGGTCGCCGGCGCTGAAAAACCGGGGCGCGGCGCCCATGCGCACGGCCAGCACGTCGTGGCAAAGCTTTTGCAGCGCATCAACCGCCTCGGCCGGCGCCCAGTCCGACAAGGCGCTCACGTCGCCGCGGGCCATGGCCTTGGGCAGGGCTTGCCAGTGCTGGGCGGCTTCGGCCGCCGGGCTGTTTTGCGCCCACATCAATGCATCGGCCGGCCGGCCGCCTGAGGCAACGAGCAGGGTTTGCAGGTCTGCCGGTTTCGGTGCGGCGGCGGCTTTTTTGGGCGCGCCTGCACCGTCCGCGGCATTGACTATTTCCTGCTGCAGCCAGCCCAGCGCCAGGTCAAAGTCGGGCCAGACCATGGTGTGACCCAGGCAGCGGCTGCGGATGGTGGGCAACAGCTGGTGGGCCGCTTCGGTGGCAAGGATGAATTTCACGGCGCCGGGTGGCTCTTCCAGCGTCTTGAGCAAGGTGTTGGCGGTGACGTTGTTCATGCGCTCGGCCGGAAACACCAGCACGACTTTGGTCGTGCCGCGCGAGCGCGTGAACTGCGTGAAGGACACGGCTTCGCGCGCGGCGTCGACCTTGATTTCCTTGCTGGGCTTGCGCTTCTTGGCGTCGAGCTCGTCCTGGGTTTTTTCGTCCAGCGGCCAGCCCAGCGCCAGCGACAGTGTTTCGGGCATCAGCATGCACAGGTCGGCATGCGTGTGCACATCGACCGCATGGCAGCTGCCGCAATGGCCGCAAGCGCCCTGGGGCGTGGCTTCTTCGCACAGCCAGGCGCGCGCCAGCGCCAGCGCCAGCTCGAACTGGCCCAGGCCCGACGGGCCGCTGAGCAGCCAGGCATGGCCGCGCTGCACCAGCAGGCTTTCAAGCTGGGTCTGCAGCCAGGGCGCCAGCGGCGGGTTGCTGGATTCGGCGGTGTGGCCGGCGTCGCTCATGACAACCATCCTTTGGCCAGGAACACCTGCCGCACCGCCTGCCAGACGTCGTCACGGCTTTGACTGGCATCAATGCGGGCAAAGCGTTCGGGGTGGTTTTTCTGCCGGTCGGCATAACCCTGCGCCACGCGGCGGAAGAATTCAACCGGCTGCGCCTCAAACTTGTCGGGCACGCGGGCGCCGGCCAGCCGCAGCGCGGCTTCTTCTGGCGCCAGGTCAAACCAGACGGTCAAATGCGGCTCGATCACGGTTTCGACTTCCGGTTTCATGGGCGAATTGCCGGCCGGGTCGCCCAGCAGGCCTTCGTCGGACTGCACCCATTGCTCCAGCGTGGCCAGCAGCTTCAGGTCAAACCCGCGCCCTGCGCCCTGGTAGGCAAAGGTGGCGTCGGTAAAGCGGTCGCACAGCACGACTTCGCCGCGCAGCAGCGCCGGGGCGATCACGTTCACGATGTGGTCGCGCCGGGCGGCAAAGATCAGCAGGGCCTCGGTCAGCGGGTCCATCGCGTCGTTCAGCACCATGGCCCGCAGCTTTTCAGCCAGCGGCGTGCCGCCGGGCTCGCGTGTCAGCGTCACCACCCTGCCCTCGGCCTTGAAGGCATCGGCCAGCCCCGCGATGTGTGTGGACTTGCCGGCGCCGTCTATGCCTTCGAAGCTGATGAAGAGGCCGTGCAGATGTTTACTCATGGATTGACCCGGTAAATGAGGGCCGCCGCGCCGGGACGCCCCAGGCAAGGCCAGCCCCCGCGGGGGGCAACGCATTACACGAAGTGAAAAGTGTGGGGGCCATCGTTACTGGCCGCGGATGTATTTATTCACGGCGCGGTTGTGCTCGTCCAGGCTGCTGCTGAAGTGGCTGCTGCCGTCGCCCTTGGCCACAAAGTAGATGGCTTTGGTGGGCGCGGGCTGCACGGCGGCCAGCAAGGCGGCTTTGCCCGGCATGGCGATCGGCGTGGGCGGCAGGCCGGCGCGGGTGTAGGTGTTGTAGGGCGTGTCGGCCAGCAGGTCGCGCTTGCGCAGGTTGCCGTCAAACTGCGCGCCCAGGCCGTAAATCACGGTCGGGTCGGTCTGCAGCAGCATGCCCAGGCGCAGCCGGTTGGTAAAAACGCCGCCGATCTGCGCGCGGTCCGAAGGCTTGCCGGTTTCCTTTTCGACAATGCTGGCCAGGATCAGCGCTTCGTCCGGGGTTTTGAGCGGGGTATCGGGGTTGCGCAGCGCCCAGGCGGCGTCCAGCCGCTTGTCCATCGCCCGCGCCGCGCGCTTGAGCACCGCCATGTCGCTCGAGCCTTTGGCGTAGGTGTAGGTGTCGGGGAAAAAGCGGCCCTCGGGGTGCACCCCTGGCTTGCCCAGCTTTTGCATGATGATTTCGGGCTCCAGCCCAAGCGTGTCGGGGGCCAGCTGCTCTGCTTTTTGTAGCGCGGCGCGCACCTGGGTAAAGGTCCAGCCTTCCACCAGCGTCACGCTTTTGAGGGCCTGGTCGCCGCGCACCAGCATGCTGAGCAGCTTTTGCGGATTGGTGCCGGGCGCCAGTTCATAGCTGCCGGCCTTGATCTGCCTGCCCTGGCCCGAAAAGCGGAACCAGGCGTGCAGGAAGATCGCCGGCACATCGGCGCCGCTGGCCACGATGACGTCGGCCACGCTGCTGGCAGGGGTTCCGGGCTCGATTTCCAGGTCCACCACCTGGCTGCCGGGCGCCAGCCGCAGCGGGATCGGCTCGTTCAGCCACCACAGGACCGCACCAAACGACAGCAGGGCGCCAACAAATATCAGTAAGAACAGACTTGTAAAGACACGACGCACAACCCAGCTACCTTTTCAGTACAGAACGCAAAAGCCGAGGCCTATGATAATTCAGCCCATCTTCTCACCGACTGTGAATGCCCCATGACCCTGCCCCCAAGCCCCTCAGCAATTTCCGGTGTCACCGAACTGACGAACCTCGGCGTCATCCGCGTAACCGGCGAAGACGCCGTCACGTTTTTGCAGGGCCAGCTGACGCAGGACGTGGCCCTGATGGGCGCGAACGAAGCCCGTCTGGCGGCCTTCTGCAATGCCAAGGGCCGCATGCAGGCCAGCTTTATCGTCTTCAAGCGCGACCAGGATCTTTTGCTGGTCTGCAGCCGCGACATCCTGCCCGCCACCCTCAAGCGCCTGTCGATGTTTGTGCTGCGCGCCAAGGCAAAACTGAGCGACGCAAGCGCGGAATTCGCCTTGCACGGCCTGGCGGGTTCCGCTATTAAATTGATAGCTACAAGCCAAGGCGGTATTTGGGCCAAAGCCGATATTGATGCTGCAAACCTGGTGTTCCTGCATCCGGGCGCCGGCCAGCCGCGCGCGCTGTGGTGTGCACCCGCCGCCTCGCCCGCGCCCGAAGGCCCGCGCATCACCCTCGCCGAATGGGAGTGGCTGGGCGTGCAGTCCGGCATCGCGATCATCACCCAGCCGATTTTTGAAGCCTTTGTGCCGCAGATGCTCAATTACGAGTCCGTGGGCGGCGTGAACTTCAAAAAAGGCTGCTACCCCGGCCAGGAGATCGTGGCGCGCAGCCAGTTCCGCGGCACGCTCAAACGGCGCGCCTATGTGGCCCACACCGCCGGCACGCCGTCGGTGGGCCAGGAGGTGTTTCATGCCTCCGATGCTGGCCAACCCTGCGGCCTGGTTGCCGCGGCGGCGCCCAATCCGGCCGGCGGGTTTGACGTCATCGTGTCCATGCAGACTTCTGCCGCAGCCGATGCCGAAGGCGGCCGCCTGACTTTGGGCAGCGCCACGGGCGAAGCGCTTGCGTTGCTGCCCCTGCCCTACGCGCTGCTCGAAGACATCTAAATAGATAGTAGATAGCGCCCTCTCAGCATGTGTCTCGTCGCATTTGCCATTGGCGCCTCTTATCGCTGGCCGCTGGTGATCGCCGCCAACCGCGATGAATTCCTGGCGCGCCCGACGCTGCCGCTGGCCCGCTGGCAAACGCCTTCCGGGCAAGAAATCATTTCAGGCCGCGACCTGCGCGCCGGCGGCACATGGATGGGAATCACGCCCGGCGGCCGCATCGCTTTCCTCACCAATGTGCGGCAGGCCAGCCCCGAGATCGCACCGCGTTCGCGCGGCGAACTGGTCACACGCTGGCTCGAAGGCGCCGGTAACGCCGAAGGTTTTGTGGCGGAGCTTGAAAACACCGGAGGCGGCGGCGCAGCCTACGGCGGCTTTAACCTGGTGCTGGGCGATCTTCAGCACAGCGCCTGGACCTGGGTGACCAACAAATCCGTGGTGCTTTCCGAAGGACCAACGCTCTACGTCCAGGCCTTGCCGCCCGGCCTGTATGGTTTGTCCAATGCCGGGCTCGACACACCCTGGCCTAAAACCGTCGAGTTGAAACGAGTCCTGGCCGCAGCCTTGAAGGATGGCGAAAGCCGGGCCGACCATGAAGCCATGCGGGCATCGCTCTGGGCGGCGCTGGGCAACCGCCAGCGCGCCCTGCCCCGGGAACTCCCGCATACGGGTGTTGCACCCGAACTGGAGGAGGCTCTTTCGAGCGCTTTTGTGGGTTTTCCGGGGCGCGCTTACGGCACGCGTTGCAGCACCATGCTGCTTGCCACACCGCTGAATGGCGATAAAGGGCAATGGGACGTTCAGCTGGAAGAGCGCACGCATATGCGCGGAGGCGAAACCGCCGCTCAGGACGTTCGCCGCGAACAGCTTGCCGTCAGGGTGTCTTGACCATCTCGATGTGCGGGATGCCGACTTCCTCGAAGGGCTCGCCGCGCGGTGCAAAACCCAGGCGCTGGTAGAAGCCCTCGGCGCTGCGCTGGGCATACAGCATGACTTCGCGGTCACCGCGCTCGCGGGCCACGGCCATCAAGGTGTTCAGGATATCCCCGCCGACACGTGATCCCCGCAGCACGCGGTGAACCGCCATTCGGCCTATCTTGCCCACGCCGTCTGCCTGCGTGACAAGCCGGCCCGTGGCGATGCCCTGCCCCAGGCCGTTGTAGGCCACGGCGTGCACGGCCGTGTTGTCGGCCTCGTCCCATTCCATCTCCATCGGGATGCCCTGCTCTTTAACAAACACGGCGGTGCGCACTTTGGATGCGTCGGCGCCCAGCGCCGCCCAGTCGCCGGTCCTGATCTGCAGCATCGCCTCGCCGGCCTCATAAGCCGTCAGTACGCGGCGCAAGGCGTCGGGCACCGGTTTGGAGGTCTGCGAGGAAGGGTCGGCAAACACATAAACCAGCTCGCAGGTGATGAGGCGTTCATCGTCCCGGAAGATTGCACCGGTGAACGCCATGGACGAGTTGCCGATGCGGGCGCACTTGAGCGCTACGTCCACCCTGTCGTCAAAGCGCGCCGAGCCGTGGTATTCAACGCTGGCCTTTTTCACATACAGGTCGCCCCCCAGGTGCACCATGGCTTCTTCATACGGCAGCGCCAATGCGCGCCAGTAGTCGGTGATGGCGGTGTCGAAGTACATCAGGTAATGCGCGTTGAACACGATTTTCTGCATGTCCACTTCGGCCCAGCGCACGCGAAGGCGATGGAAAAAACGGAAGTCCTGTCGTTTCATGGTTGGGCTGTCGAAAAGTTGAGGTTGAAGGCTTCGCGCAAAGCCCGGGCCGCATCGGCATGGGCCTGGCGCGCTTCGGGAATGATGCGCCCCATCTTGATGAACTCGTGCGTCACGCCGCGGTAAATCTCAAGGTCGACCGCCACGCCGGCGGCGCGCAGCTTGTCGGCATACATCACGCCTTCGTCTACCAACGGGTCGCATTCCGCCAAACCCAGCCAGGCCGGCGCCACGCCATCCACATCCGGCGCGTTAAGCGGCGCAAAGCGCCAGTCGTCACGGTCGGCCGGGCTGCGAATGTAGCCATTGAAGAACCAGGTGATGTCGGCCTCTTCCAGCACAAAGCCCGTGGCAAAGGCCTGGTGCGACGGCGTGTCCTGGTGGGCCGCGCAGCCGGGGTAATACAGCAATTGCAGCGCCAGCGGCAGTCCGGCATCGCGGGCCAGGATGGCGCACATGGCCGCCAGCGTGCCGCCCGCGCTGTCGCCGCCCACGGCCAGGCGCGTGGCATCCAGGCCCAGGCCGGCCGCGTGGGACGCCAGCCATTGCAGGGCGTCCCAGGCGTCGTTGGCCGCCACCGGAAATTTATGCTCCGGCGCCAGCCGGTAGTCGACCGACACCACGGCACAACCCGAGAGGTGGCTGAGTTGGCGGCACAGGATGTCGTGCGTGGCCACGCTGCCGACGGTAAAGCCGCCGCCGTGAAAGTACATCAGCACCGGCAGGCTTTCCGTCGACGGTGCGTAGAGGCGAGCCGGCAATTCATGGCCGTCCCGCGCCGGGATGCTCAGCGCTTCCACCCGTTGCAAAGCAGGCTTGGGAATCTCCAGCACGCCGGCGCCGGCCTCATAGGCGGCCTTGGCCTCAGTGGGCGTAATCGTGTGAAACGGCGGGCGATTGGCGCGCGCCATGCGGCCGAGCACGTCCCGCATTGCAGGCGTCAGCAGCGCTTGCGGCGGGCGGGCCGCCATTATTTGAAGGACACCGACACGGGCTGCGCGCCCGCGAGCCCCTGGTAGGTCACGGTGGCCGTGAGGCCGGCCTTGGGCGGCAGCAGCGGCGAGAACGAGCCCAGGCTGATCAGGTCGCCCGGCTTCAACGCGATGCCCTCTTTGGCCAGCGCGCCGGCCAGCCAGACCACGGCATTGAGCGGGTGCTCCAGGATGTCGCTGCCCTTGCCTTTGCCCAGTTCTGCGCCGGCGCTGTCGGCCAGCACCACTGTCATGCTTGCCAGCGCACCCAGCATGGCATAGCGCTCGCCACGCGTCACGGGCACGGCCATCGGCGTGCCCGCCACACCCAGCCGCGCGCCCACATTGATGGCGCTGACCGCCGGGCCGTTGAGTTTGGGCGGCGCCTGCACCACCAGGTCGGGCAGTTCGATAAAAGGAATCACCTGGTCGATGGCTTCGAGCACATCCATGGGTGTTTTGGCCTGGTTGATGGCGGTGCTTTTCACGCGCACCAGCATGTCGGCCTCAAACAGCGGGCGCGCACCAAAGGCCGCGTCCACCACCGAGCCGCTGGGCAACACCATGCCTTCATAGAGCTTGCCCCACACCGGCTGGTCGTAGTTAAAGCGCTTTTGCACCGCCGGATTCGTCAGGCCCGCCTTGTAGCCGACCACTTTGCCGTGGCGCTTTTCCAGCAGCGCGTTGAGCTTGGCGCGGGTGCAGGCACCGTCGGCTTCGTTCAGGCCTTCGGGGTTGGCGGCCGGCGCCTTGGCCGCGATTTTTTCGGCCATGTCGTTCACCTGCGCGTCGGTCAGGCATTCGGCGCCGGCATGGAAGCCGGCTATCGCCAAGGTGACTGCGATCAGGGTTTGCTTGCGATGCATGGGATGTCTCCTGCGATTAAAGTAAAGAGAACGGAACGCCTGCCAGGCTATGAAGCCGTCAAGCCAGCTGCCCGGCCCCTCCGGTTGCGGTCCGCTTGAATGCGTTTTGGGTTCCGCATCGTACAACGCAGAAAGACACCCCGCATGGCCTTCATCTACTACGTCACCCAGATCCAGTTCGCGTTCGGCGCCGTCAAGCTGCTCAAGCAGGAATGCGAACGCGTGGGCATCACCCGCCCGCTCATCGTGACCGACCCCGGCGTGAAAGCCGCCGGCATTTTGCAAAAAGCGCTGGACGCCCTGCCCGGCATGAAGGTCACGGTGTTTGACCAGACGCCTTCGAACCCGACCGAGGCCGCCGTGCGCGCCGCCGCCGAGCTCTACAAAACGAGCGGCTGCGACGGCCTGATCGCCGTGGGCGGCGGCTCGGCCATTGACTGCGCCAAGGGCGTGGCGATCGCCGCCACGCACGAAGGCCCACTGACCCGCTACGCCACCATCGAGGGCGGCTCGCCGCTCATCACCGACAAGGCCGCCCCGCTGATCGCCGTGCCCACCACCAGCGGCACCGGCAGCGAAGTCGCCCGCGGCGCCATCATCATCGTGGACGACCATCGCAAGCTCGGCTTTCATTCCTGGCACCTGGTGCCCAAGACCGCCATTTGCGACCCCGAACTCACGCTCGGCCTGCCGGCCAAACTCACGGCCGCCACCGGCATGGACGCGATCGCGCACTGCATGGAAACCTTTATGTCGGCCGCCTTCAACCCGCCGGCCGACGGCATCGCCCTGGACGGCCTTGAGCGCGGCTGGGCCCACATCGAACGCGCCACCCGCGACGGCAGCGACCGTGATGCGCGCTTTAACTTGATGAGTGCGTCCATGCAAGGCGCCATGGCCTTCCAGAAAGGCCTGGGCTGCGTGCACTCCTTAAGCCACAGCTTGGGCGGCGTAGACCCGCGCCTGCATCACGGCACACTGAACGCGATGTTTTTGCCGGCGGTGGTGCGCTTCAATGCCGAGGCCGACTCTGTGCAAAAAGACAACCGCCTGAACCGCATGGCCCGCGCCATGGGCCTGGCTTCAGGCAGCGACATCCCCGAAGCCATTCGCGACATGAACGCCCGGCTGGGCTTGCCCGGCGGGCTGGGTGAGATGGGTGTCCAGCGCGGCCAGTTCAGCCAGATCATCACCGGCGCGCTGGCCGACCATTGCCACAAGACGAATCCGCGGATTGCGACGGCTGGGGAGTATGAGGAGATGCTGGCGGCGTCGCTTTGATGCAATTCATCTGATCAGCGTCCGGCCGTCGCGGCAACAGCCGCAGCTGCCGCTGCGGCCAGTTCGGCATCACTGAGGCTCGTGGCGCCAGCAAGTATCTTGCGCAGCGCCAGCTCCCCGCTGTGGTTGGCGCGGGTCGATGCGGCCGACCATTCTTTTTCTCCCATACGAAGCTTGAGATCGTCACTCATCGCCGCAGCGCATGCCGGCCACGGCTTATAGGGTGCGGCCGGTGCGGGATTGGGGGAAGTGACCAGGGGAGCGGCATTGGGGGCAGTGATCAGCAGGGAACTGAGCGCGATGGACTTGCCCGGGCGGCCGGTCACCGGGGCCGGCCAGGCGTCGGTTTGTGCCAGCAGCGTGAGCAGGGCCGAGCTTTCCATTCTGTTGCTGTCAATGGCAGAGCACCTGGCGACGTCGGCAACGAGCTGCTTCGCGGCTTTTTCGTCCCCCTGGTTCAACCATGATGCAGACGTGGCGAAACTCATTACGGACGAACAGCCCGTAGATGGCGCGCCGCCAAACCGGCGGCCATCAGACAGGTTCACCTGCATGCCGTTAACGTCATAGGTGTAGTACCGGCTGCCTTGCACGCTTTTGGCGATGCCCAGCACATCCTGCATAGCCGCCCGGTCGCTGCACAGCAAAGGTGGAACGCCACGCGCACAGTTTTCCAGTTGCGTGATGTCGGAAAGGGGCATGTCTTTCCAGTTTCTGGCCATCGCCGACGCGAAGTAACCGTCACACAGGGCTGATGCCCGCGTGGCCTCCTTTTTCTGCGCGACAGACAGCAGCGAAGACATGATGACAAGCACCACCGGAACCACCAGAAGCAGCAGCCCGCCGCGCAGTGCGGCGCTGGTTTTGAACAGCGTGACAAAGCGTTTGCTGCCGCGCTGCAGCAGGGGCGCGTGGTCCCGGGCCTCGCGCCAGGCTTCGATATGGCCGTCGGCAAAGAAAAGCCGGGCCAGGGCCGGCGACAGCGACTCCATGCGCTCTGCGTCATTGAGCAGCGTGAGGGCCATTTTCGGGTCGGGCGCCTCGGTCAGGGCAAGCCAGCGCCATTGTGAGGGCGCGTCCAGCACAGCCATCTCATACAGCAGCGACGAGATATAACTGCCGACGTGGCCCATGCGCTCCAACTGGCTGTGGCGGCCCGAATCCCAGTAGAAGGCCTGCGAGGCGGCCAGAAACAGGACGGCCGTGCGCTGGCCGAAACGGCGTGAGCCCAGCGCTTCCATCAGTTCGAACTCGAATGCCTCGCGGGCGGCCATCAGCATCAATTCGTCTTGCGCAAGCCAGCGCCGCAGGGCCGCCTGGGCGGCGGGCAGATCGGAGGGTGAAAACGTCAGCGTTTCGGCAAAACTGTCGAACGGCAAATGGCGGGGAAGCTCCTGCGGTGCGGGTCCGGGTGCCGATGCCTGGCTTTGCGCCTGGCCCGCGGCAACCAGCGGTTCCGGTTCCGGTTCCGGTGCTTGGGCGGGACGTGGTTCTTCTTCCACGTTCGTCCGCATCTCCGCGGCCTCTTCGCCTTTATCCGCGTCCTGCCCTGGGGCGCCCTCCTCGCCGGTGTGCCCGAAATCCTGGGCGCTTGCGGCAAACTCGGCCGTGAACCGCACGTGCGCCAGCGCGTTTTCGTAGTCCTGGCGCAAATCCGCAAAAGCCTGAGCTTGCGTGGCCGGGTCGATCAGCTTGAGTTCGCGCGCGTAGGCCCGCTTCACATCGCGCTCTGTCGCGGACTCGTCCAGCTGTAGACGAGCAAAACCGTTGCCTGAAAAGAAGATCATGCGTCGTCCAGCACGTAGCGGTCGGCGTCCAGCGTTTTCAGCAGGTCAACCAGTTCCTGTCGCGCCGGTGCGATGCGCCGCTGGTCCTGCGACTCGAGCACGACTTCAAAGCGCGTGATCACGGCCGCCAGGTGCTCCCGGGCCTGGCCCAGCAACTGGCTGTGAAAACGCTCGGCGCGCGCCATCAGCGTTCGGGTTTCCATCTGGTCGCGCGGGTGGATCTTCAGTTCGTGCAGGGCCGCCAGCCGTGCGGCGATCTGCTCGGGCGACAAATGGTCGGCGGAGTTTTCGATCACCAGGCGCACCGGCTCGCCCACGGCCTGGCGGTTCTTGTTGACGGTTGCCTCGACTTCGAGCAAGCCATTGACGTCGTAGGTGAAGCGCACGTCGACCGAGACTTCATGTGTACGCGCCGAGGGCAGGTTCACGCTGAACTCGCCCAGTTTGATGTTCTCGCTCACGCGGCGGCCTTCGCCCTGGTAGACACTCAGGCGCAACTCTTTCTGGAAGTCGACCAGCGGCGAAAACTGCTGCACCCGGCTGGCCGGGATCACGGTGTTGCGTTCGAGCACGGGCGCCATAAAGCCGCCGGCATGCCGGCCGCTGCTGATCTCACGGGATGTTTCGATGCCCAGCGTGTAGGGGCAGACGTCCGTCATCACGCGCTCGGAGAGCGCCGCGTCGTGCATTTTCAGGCCGGCCTGCACGGCTGCACCGAGCGCGACGACCTCATCGGGGTTCAGCGCCGTTTCAGGAAAACGCCCGAACATGCGCGTGGCCCATTGCCGGATGGAGGCCAGGCGCGTGCTGCCGCCGGCCAGCACCACGGCATCGAGTTCGGCCGGACGCAGCCGTGCGTCGCGCATGGCGCGCTCGACCGGCTCGCGCAGGCGGTCCATCAGCGGCTTGATGCAGGCCTCCAGCACCGCAGCGGTGAGTGTCATGGCATAGTCCCGGCCGCCGGCGTTGACGCTGACCGGGGCGCTCTCGGCCAGGGACAGCGCCTTTTTGGCGGCCTCCATGCGTGCGCCCAGCTGGGCGCGTGTGGCGGGGCGATGGAGTTCGGCGTCGGGCAAGCCGGTTTCACGCACAAAATGCGCGATCAGCAACTGGTCGATGTCTTCGCCGCCCAGCTGGTTGTCGCCCGCGGTGGCACGCACTTCCATCACGCCGTCGAACATCTCCAGCACCGAGACGTCAAAAGTGCCGCCGCCCAAATCAAACACCAGGAACTGCGTTTCGCTCTGCTTTTGGTGCATGCCGTAAGCCAGGGCCGCCGCCGTGGGCTCGTTGAGCAAAGTCACCTGCGCAAAACCGGCCAGCGAACCTGCCGTGCGGGTGGCCTGGCGCTGCGCGTCGGAGAAATACGCCGGCACCGTCACCACGGCTTCTGTCACGGGCTCGCCGAGCGCGGCTTCCAGGTCGGACTTGAGCGCCCGCAGCACCAGCGAAGAAAGCTCTTCCGCGCGGAACTCGCGTTTGCCCAGCCGAAAGGTTTTGGCGGTGCCCATGGCGCGCTTGAAGACGGCGGCCGTGCGTTCGGGGTGGGTTTGCAGCCTTTCGCGGGCGGCCTGTCCGACAAGAATCGTCCCGTCGTCATCGACGCTGACCACCGAAGGCGTCAGCACATCGCCCAGGGCGTTGTGAACCAGTTCCGAACGGCCGTTGCGCCAGATGGCAGCCAGGCTGTGCGTGGTCCCGAGGTCTATGCCGGCAATCATGAATCAATCCTCCCTGCGCCCCGATGAGGGCCTGTTTTTTATGCAACCGGCTATGGTACGCGACGTTCCCGCCGCGGGGCTCCCTGGCGGGGTTGCTTACAAGGGATGGATGTGTGCCATGTCCGGCTGCGCCAGCCACGCTTGCCATTCCTCGGCCAGCTGCGCGCTGGCGGCGGTGGCTGCGCTCCAGGCTTTTACCCTGCCCTGCAAATCGGGCCCATAGCGCACAAAGTCTGTGCGGTCAGGCAGTTTGCCGTTGGGCAGCTTACTGATCCATTCCTGATCGGGTGCCAGCAACACCATGTTGTCGAGGAAATGGGTGGCTTTGTGGCGCCATTTGAGCCCTTTGTCCAGCCAGCCGGGCACCACGGATTTCTGGAAATGCGGGTACAGCACCAGGCCGGCGGATTTCAAGCCATTTTGGCCTCCAGCCCAGTCTGCGCCTTGGCTTTTTGCTATCAAATCGCTAGCGTAGTTGAGGTGCAGGTGGTAGTCGGTGATGCCGCCGTCCCAGTAGGCGCCGGGCGGGCCGCCGGGCACGTTGTGCACCGAGCGCAGCACAAACGGGATGGAGCAGCTGGCCTGCAGCGCCAGCTTGAAGTTCTCTTCGCTCAGGTCGACCTGGCGTGTCCGGTAGTCGGTGGTGGCAAAGGGCAGTTGGGTGTCGGGCGTGGAAAACACCACGCGCTCCAGCCAGGCGCCCATGGCTTTGCGGTGCAGGCTGTTGGTGAGGAAGGCGCCGAGGTAGCCCAGCGGCGTGGCGAGCTTGTGCTCGCGGCCCAGCAGGTGGCGCCCGCGTGAGGTGACGATGTGGAGTTTGTAGCGCGGGTGCTGCAGCACCTCGTGCACGCGGCCTCCGTAAAAGTCTTTCAGGCTCTGGCCGAACTGCTCGCTTACAAAGTCGGCGGTCGGCCGCTTCTGGCCGGGCTGCAATTCGTAGTGCTGGTGGATGTAGTCGTGCTCGAGCCGGGCGAATCCGGCGGCCGGGTCATTCAGGCAGGCGGTGGCCATGCGCCAGGCGCCGATGGAGGCACCCACCAGGTGCACCGGGTGTGTGGTTTGCGCCAGCCAGTCGCCAAAAATGAAACGGTCGAGTGCGCCCAGAATCAAACCTTTGGGCCCGCCAGCTGCGCCCGGCACCACGCCGATGTCGGCCGGCTGCAGGCCGTTTTGCTCGATATGCCGGCGCGCGGTGGGGCCGGCGTAAATGCGGAGGGCTTTCATGGGGCGTGGCCTGATGCTGGTCTGCTATGGATTTGATAGCTGCTTGTGCAGGTGCTGATTGGGCTGGAGGCCTATTTGATCACTAATCCCCAGCGAACACTGTCTTTTGCGGGACCACCGCCCTGCCCTGCACCCACTGTCAGCCGCTTACTTCTTGAGCCCGGCCAGCTTGCTGAACGCCGACTCCATCGCCGTGGCCGCCGCCGGTTGCGGTGCGCCGGCGCGCCCGCCGCCGTAGTTGCCACCGCGGTTCTGCCCGCCGGGGCGAGCGCTTTCAAAACGGTTGTCGCGCGGGCCGTCCTTGCGGGCCGGTGCGGCGTCCAGCTTCATCGTCAGGCCAATGCGTTTGCGCGCCACATCGACTTCGGTCACGCGCACTTTCACTATGTCGCCGGTTTTGACCACTTCACGCGCATCGTTGACGAATTTGTTGGCCAGCTGGCTCACGTGGACCAGGCCGTCCTGGTGCACGCCGATGTCGACAAAGGCGCCAAAAGCCGCCACGTTGCTGACGGTGCCTTCCAGCGTCATGCCTTCTTTCAGGTCCTTGATGTCTTCGACGCCGTCGTTAAAGCGTGCCACCTTGAAGTCGGGGCGCGGGTCGCGGCCGGGTTTTTCCAGCTCGGTGATGATGTCCTTGACGGTGATCACGCCGAACTGCTCGTTGGCAAACAGCTCGGGCTTCAGGGTCTTGAGCATTTCGGCGCGGCCCATGAGCTCGGCCACCGGCTTGCCGGTGTGGGCCATGATTTTTTCGACCACCGGGTAGGTTTCGGGGTGCACACCGGTCATGTCCAGCGGGTTGCTGCTGCTGCGCAGGCGCAAAAAGCCGGCGCTCTGTTCAAAGGTCTTGGCGCCCAGCCCGGTCACCTTTAGCAAGTCGGCACGCGAGGCAAAGGCGCCATTGGCGTCACGCCAGCGCACCACCGATTTGGCCACCGTTTGCGACAGGCCCGACACGCGGGCCAGCAGCGGCACGCTGGCGGTGTTCAGGTCCACACCGACGCTGTTCACGCAATCTTCGACCACGGTGTCCAGGCTGCGTGCCAGGTCGCTCTGGTTCACGTCGTGCTGGTACTGGCCCACGCCGATCGATTTCGGGTCGATCTTGACGAGCTCGGCCAGGGGGTCTTGCAGGCGGCGCGCAATGCTGGCCGCGCCGCGCAGGCTCACGTCCACATCGGGCATCTCTTGCGACGCGAACTCGCTGGCGGAATACACGGACGCGCCGGCTTCGCTGACCACGACTTTTTCAATGACCTGCCCGGCCTTGGCCATGCCCTTGATCAGGTCGGCGGCGAGCTTGTCGGTTTCGCGGCTGGCCGTGCCGTTGCCGATGGCGATCAGGTTGACGCCGTGCTTTTCGCAGAGCTTGGCCAGCGTGTGCAACGAGCCTTCCCAATCCTTGCGCGGCTCGTGCGGATAGACGGTAGAGGTTTCAACCAGCTTGCCGGTGGCATCGACCACCGCCACCTTCACGCCGGTGCGGATGCCCGGGTCCAGGCCCATCACCACGCGCGGGCCGGCGGGCGCCGCCAGCAGCAGGTCGCGCAGGTTGTCGGCAAACACCTTGATGGCGACTTTTTCGGCGTCTTCGCGCAGGCGGGTGAACAGGTCGCGCTCCAGCGAAAGGCTGAGCTTGACGCGCCAGGTCCAGGCCACGGCCTTGCGGATCAGGTCGTCGGCCGGGCGGGCCTTGTGGCTCCAGCCCAAGTGCAGTGCGATCTTGCCTTCGGCGATGCTCGGTTTGCCCGGTTCGGCCTGCTCGGGCAACACCAGCTTGGCGTCCAGGATCTCCAGCCCGCGGCCGCGAAACACCGCCAGCGCGCGGTGCGAAGGCACGCGGCCGATCGGCTCGTCGTAATCGAAGTAGTCGCGGAACTTGCTGTTGTCGGCATTGTTTTCGTCTTTGCCCGTGACCAGCTTGGAGCTGAACAGCCCTTCGCTCCAGAGCCAATTGCGCAGCGACTGCACCAGGCCCGCATCTTCGGCCCAACGCTCGCTGAGAATGTCGCGCACGCCGTCGAGCACGGCCTGCACGGTGGTGAAGTCGTCGCCGCTTTCGTTCTTCTCGGCTTTCACAAAGGCGGCTGCTTCGTCGGCCGGCACCAATGAGGGGTCGGCAAAGAGTTTGTCGGCCAGCGGCTCAATGCCGGCTTCGCGGGCGATCTGGCCCTTGGTGCGGCGCTTGGGCTTGAAGGGCAGGTACAAGTCTTCCAGGTCCTGCTTGGTGGCGGCAAATTCAATGGCCGCGCGCAACTCAGGCGTGAGCTTGCCCTGCTCTTCAATACTCTTCAGAACCGCGTCGCGGCGCTCTTCCAGCTCGCGCAGGTAGCCCAGCCGCTGTTCCAGCTCACGCAGCTGGATGTCATCCAGCCCGCCGGTGGCCTCTTTGCGGTAACGCGCGATAAAAGGCACGGTGGCGCCGCCATCCAGCAGCTCTACGGCCGCCTTGATCTGGTTTTCCTGGACTTTGATTTCTGCCGCGATCTGGCGGATGATTTTCTGCATAGGGGGAGAAGATTCCGAAGAGGTTCGAAGAAAGCTGAAAAAGAAGAAATAAGCGGTAATTTGCCTCTGACGCCCAAACACAAACTGACGCCAAGGGTCGGCATTGTCCCACAGGCAAATCGCCCCTCGGCTACCAATAATGAAGAGGAGCTGAAAAGCAATTTCTTACATTTTTAGGAGGGCATCCATGCGAACTCGCACAATTCTTTTGGTGGTTTCCATCCTGCTGCTGGCGGGCTTTGTCGCCCTCAACATCGACGAGTTTTCCCGCACCAGCCTGCTTAGCCTGGGCGTCACCACCATCCAGGTCCCGCTGGGGCTGGTCATGCTCCTGCTGCTGGTGATTGCCACGGTCGTATTTCTGGCCAGCACGCTCTACATGCAGAGCAAAAACCTGATGGAAACCCGGCAATACGCCCGTGAACTCAACACGCAGCGCGAACTCGCCGACAAGGCCGAGGCCTCACGCTTTACCGAACTGCGCAGCTACCTCGAAGTGCAGGCGCTGGCCGCCCAGCACCGCGAAGCAGCGGCCGGCACCGTGCTGGCCGAGCGTTTTGCGCAGCAACAGCAGGCGCTTTTGGCACGGCTGGAGCAGTCCGACAACGCGATGGCGGCCTATATGGGTCAGCTCGAAGACCGGCTGGAGCGGCGCGATGGTATTCCGGCCCTGGAAAGAGACCACCGGACGATGCCGCTCGTGTAAGACGGGCGACGCGGGCGACGTGCACGGAGCCCGGGAGCGCGGCGCAGCCGGTTTGCGGACCTTGCAGCGCTTTCCCGCAAAATGGGCGAGATGGACTCTTTCCACACACCACCGCCCTCTTTGCGCCCACCCACAGCAGCCGACTACGCCGCTCTTGCCACATGGGTGATAGACGCCGACAGCTGCGCGCGCTGGGCCGGTCCGAAACTCCCATTCCCATTTGATCCGCAACAACTTCCAGCGCTGCTGGCCGAGCCCGGCGCCCACAGCTTTGTGCTGAGCCGCGGCCCGGGCGAAGCACTGGGGTTTTGCCAGTTCTGGGTGCGCGAGGCAGGCGTAGCCCACCTGGCGCGCATCATCCTGGCACCTTCGGCGCGCGGCCAGGGCCTGGCCGTCACGCTCTGCCGCCTGCTGATGGACGAGGCCGCGCGCACCGTGGGTGCGCAAGCCTTCACGCTGCGTGTGTACCGCGACAACCACCCGGCGCTGGCCACTTACGAGGGTTTGGGCTTTGCGGTTGTGCCTGACCAGTCCGATGAGCGCATCTTCTTTATGCGGGCCGTTCGCTAAACTGCTCCTTCCTCCCGTCGTTTCCCCCGCCACCATGTTCTCCCTGTTCCTTAAATGCCTGCTCGGCGCCCTCGCCGTGCTGGTGATCGCGCTGTTGTCCCGCTCGCGCAGCTTTTTCATCGCCGGCCTGGTGCCGCTGTTTCCCACATTTGCGCTGATCGCGCATTACATCGTTGGCAGTGAGCGCTCTGCGGCTGATTTGCGCACCACGGCCTTGTTCGGCCTGTGGTCGCTGATTCCTTACGCGGTCTACCTGATCGCGGTGTACTGGCTCAGCGTGCGGACAACGCTGACGGTGACGCTGGCGAGCGCCACTTTGGCCTGGGCAGTCGCTGCGGGCGCACTGCTGCTGGGCTGGAGCCGTGTGAATGGGTGAGCCCCACGGTCGCTCACTTCGTGTAGCTCCCTGCCCCGAGGGGCCGCCCGCCTGCGGTCTGGCAAAGCCAGTCCCGCGGCTCATGCTGGATGAAAGACCTTCGCTCACCCTCTTTTTGCTGAGACGGCCTTAAATTTGCTTGAGTCACAGCCGTCGCCGCCAGTCATTGATCTCTACGCAAGCTCCCTGCCATGTTCGAATTCATCAAACCCCCCCTCTACATCCGCCTGTCGCCCTACCGCCTGACGGTTCGCAATGCCAAAACGGGTGAGTTCATTTCAGAGCCGCCTGAAGTCGCCATCTCCCGCGGGCCCAAGCCCAAGGTGCTGGGTGCCGGTGATGAGGCGGCGCTCTACAAGTCCAGCAAGTCGGCGCAGGTCGTCAACCCCTTCACCCACCCGCGTTCGCTGATGTCCGACTTCACGGCTGGTGAGCAGGTGCTCAAGGCCTTTGTGAAAAAACTGCACAAAGACGCCCTTTTTTCCGCGTCACCGCGCGTGGTGCTTCACCTCCAGGGTGACCCCGCCGGCGGCTTCACGCAGGTCGAGATTCGCGCTTTCCGCGAAATGGCGCTGGGCGCCGGCGCGTCCGAGGTCACGATCTGGCAAGGCCCGGACCTGACGGACGAGCAGGTGCTGTCGCGGCACTACCCGTCCAACGGCCAGGTGCTGGAATGACACCGGCCGGCGGCGCGGCAGACCTGCGGGCGTTGATGCGGCAGTTCCCGCATGCGGGCCGGCTCGAACAGATTTTCTTGAGGCCTGCGCGCCGCAGCCCGGTGCTGGCGGTACAGACCGCAACAGCAATCGCCGGCCGCGGCCTTGAAGGCGACCGCAGCGCAGCCGGCGCGCCCGCCCGGCCCGAAGGCAGCAAACGCCAGGTCACGCTGATCCAGGCCGAGCACCTGCCGGTGATCGCCGCCCTGCTCAAGCTGGGCGCGGTCGATGCCGCAGTGCTGCGCCGCAACCTCGTCGTGTCAGGCCTGAACCTGCTGGCCGCCAAAACGCTCTTCAAAGACCAGCCCATGGTGCTGCGAATTGGCGACGTGGTGCTGGAAGTCACCGGCCCGTGCGAGCCCTGCTCACGCATGGAAGACATCCTGGGCGCCGGCGGCTACAACGCGATGCGCGGCCATGGCGGGCTGACGGCGCGGGTGCTGCAGGGTGGCCTGCTGCGGGTGACGGATGCCGTTGTGTGCGAACGGGTTGAACATCGCGACGGGCAGATGCTATTGATTTAATAGCGCCTCGCCTATGTACTGCCTGGGCTGGAGCGGTATTTCTTACATAAATAGAACCTGTGTTCAAGCCCGGCGGATTGATGCCAAACCGCCCCCCAGCATGGGTATTTCGCATCCTTCATACTGGACGGCCCTTCTACTTTCCGGTGTCCCAGCCCCCATGAACAAAACCTCGGTCGACAAGCAAAAAATCAAATTCCTGCTGCTCGAGGGCATCCACCCTTCCGCCGTAGAGGTTCTCAAGGCCGCGGGTTACTCCAACATCGAAAGCCTGGCCGGCGCGCTGCCGGACGACGAGCTCAAGGCCAAAATCGCCGACGCGCATTTTGTCGGCATCCGCTCGCGCACCCAGCTCACGGCCGAGGTGTTTGCCCACGCCGGCAAGCTGGCGGCCGTCGGCTGTTTTTGCATAGGCACCAACCAGGTTGACCTGAACGCCGCCCGCGAGCGCGGCATCGCGGTGTTCAATGCGCCTTTTTCCAATACACGCTCGGTGGCCGAGCTGGTGCTGGCCGAGGCGATCTTGCTGCTGCGCGGCGTGCCCGAGAAAAGCGCGGTGGCGCACCGCGGCGGCTGGCTCAAGTCGGCTGACAACGCCTACGAAATCCGCGGCAAGACGCTGGGCATCGTCGGCTACGGCTCCATCGGCACGCAGCTGTCGGTGCTGGCCGAGGCGCTGGGCATGCAGGTGGTGTTTTTTGACGTGGTGACCAAGCTGCCGCTGGGCAATGCCCGCCAGGTCCCGCAGCTCAAGGATCTGCTGGCCCAGTCCGATGTGGTGAGCCTGCACGTGCCCGAAACGCAGGCGACGCAGTGGATGATTGGCGCGGCCGAGATCGCCGCCATCAAGCCCGGCGGCGTGCTGATCAACGCCTCGCGCGGGACGGTGGTCGAGATCGAACCGCTGGCCGAAGCGCTGAAGCAAAAGAAACTGCTGGGCGCAGCGATCGACGTGTTTCCGGTGGAGCCGCGCACCAACAAGGACAGTTTTGAGTCGCCCCTGCGCGGCCTTGACAACGTGATCCTGACACCGCACGTGGGCGGCTCGACCATGGAAGCGCAGGAGAACATCGGCATCGAAGTGGCCGAAAAGCTGGTGAAGTACAGCGACAACGGCACTTCGACCTCTTCCGTCAACTTTCCGGAAGTGGCGCTGCCGGCCCACCCGGGCAAGCACCGCCTGCTGCACATTCACCGCAACGTGCCGGGCGTGCTGTCCGAGATCAACAAGGTGTTTGCGGCCAACGGCATCAACATCGCGTCGCAGTACCTGCAGACCAACGAAGCCATCGGCTATGTCGTGATCGACATCGATGCGGCGCACTCTGACATGGCGCTGGCCAAGCTGGCCGAGGTGCCGGGCACCATTCGCAGCCGGGTGTTGTTCTAGGGCTTTTTCGCTATTTGCTATCTATTTGATAGCGAAATCCCTATACGCTTATTGGGCTGGAGGCACTTTTTTCTTATAAAAAGTGCCGGGGCATTAATTGGCCGGTGCGGCCGGCAAGCCTGCCGGCACCTGAAGGCCCAGCAAATTGGCCAGCGCAGCGGTGGGCATGGAGCCCTCTTGCTTGACCAGTGCGCCGGTTTGCGCATGGGTGCCGACTATGCTCGGGATGGAGCTGAAGCCCAGCCGGGTCATCAGTGCGGTGTTTTTGGCGACGGCCTCTTTTTGGGCGTCGGCATTGGCGCCCGCGCTGATGCCGCCGCGGCCTGCCTTGAGCGATGCCTCGTGTTCATCCATCGCGGCCACCGGGTCGCCGGCGGCGAGCAGGGTTGCACCCTGCGCCGTGCTGGCCGCATTGAGGATGCCGACGGGAATCCAGACAAACTTGGCCTGCGACTTCAGCGGCTTGGCGGCCGCCCACAGCGCGGCGCAGTGTGGGCATTGCGCGTCAAAAAACACATACACCGTGCGCTGGCTCATTTGTGAGCCGGCGATAAAGCCCTGGGCCTCGGCGGCGATCACGGCGGTGGAGACGGGGGTGCTGCCCGCGGCTTTTGCGGCAGCAGCGTCGGGTGCGTCGTTGCAGCCGGCCAGCAACAGGCTGGCTGCGAGCACAGCGGAGGTCGAAAGGAGATGCAGGGGTTTGAACATGGTGACTGCCATAGAGGAAATGAACGGCAAGAATAGCGCAGCCTGCCCTACTTCGACAGCGTATCGGCCAATTCCCCCGCCAACATGAAGAACTCGGGCGAACGCTGCACGGACACATGGGTGGCGTTCATCGCGTAGGTCACGCGCGTCTTCACGCCGCGCGCCTGCAGGGCGCGGACATAACTTTCACTGAACAGGGACAAGGTGTTTTCGTCCTTGTTGCCGACGACCACGCGGATCAAGGTGTCCGGGCTGGCTTTGGCCGCTTCCGCCAGGGGCGAAATGCTGCGGCTCCAGACGCCGGACTTGCCCGCCGAGCTGCCGCGCCACTGCCGCCAGGCCGGCACATCGCAGGGGCAAGCGGCCAGCAGGTAGGCATCCGCGCTGCCGGGAAATCGGCTGGCCAGCAAGGCGGCCATGGCCGCGCCGCCCGAATGGCCGATCAACAAAATCTTCTTGCCGGGGTTGAGGCTGCGCAAGTTGCCCAGCGCGGCGGCCATGATTTCGGTGTTGCGGGGCGTGTAGTCGTCATCCCCGGCGCCGGACTCGCCGTCGGAGGTACCCAGGTCGCTGCGGTAACCGGGCCGCTGCATCGCAATCGTGACGGCCTGCAGCTTCTCGGCCAGCACTGCGGCGGTGCCGCTGTCGGCTTTCAATTCAATGCGCCCGCCGTTGTCGCCGTGCAGGAAAACGACCAGCACCTTGGGTGTGATCCGGGATACCTGTCCTGGCGGCAGCGTACGGATGACGAGGCAATGGCGGGCGTCCCCTGCCCGCTCAATGCCGTCCGCAGGTCTTCCGTCGGGGCATTTGGCGGCCTGTGCCAGCGCGCCCGTCCCCATCAGGCCAAGCAGCAGGCCGGCAAGAGCGAAGCGGCCGCCGCGCATCAGGCTCCGCGAAGCGCGGCCTTCAATTGCTGGCCGATCTCCGGTTTGTCGGCAAACGGGTCGGTCGGGTTGCGCGCCTGCAGCACATCTTCAAGCCGTGTCTGCACCGAGTTGATGGCTTTGGGGTGGCTGTAGATATAAAACTTGTTGCTGGCGATGGCGTCGAATACGAGCTTTGCGACGTCTTCTGCCGTGACCTTGCCGGAGCCGACGGCCTTGCCCGTCATGGCCTGCTGGATCATCTGGCTCTTGGTGGGTTTCCCGGCGCCCAGCTCGGCCGGGCGGTTGCGGTGGCTCATGCCGATGCCGGTGGCCACAAAGAAGGGGCACAGAACCGAGGCGCCGATCTGGTCGGTCACCAGGCCCAAATCCTGGTACAGGGTTTCGCTCAAGGCCACCACGGCGTGCTTGCTGACGTTGTACACACCCATGTTGGGCGGATTCAGCAGGCCGGCCATGCTGGCGGTGTTGACGATATGGCCCTGCCAGGACGGATCCTTGGCGGCGGCTTCGAGCATTATGGGTGTGAAGATGCGCACGCCGTGCACCACGCCCATCACGTTGACGCCCATCACCCACTCCCAGTCCTTGAGGCTGTTCTCCCAGATCAGGCCGCCCGCACCCACGCCGGCGTTGTTGAAGACAAAATGCGGCGCGCCGAAGCGCTCAAACACCGCCTGGCCCATGGCCTCCATTTGCGCGGCACTGGAAACGTCGAGCTTGAACGACAGCACCTGGGCGCCTGCGGCCTTCATCTCTTCGCTGGCTTTGTCCAGCGCGTCCTGCTGTACATCGACCAGCACCAGGTTCATGCCCAGTTTGGCGCCCAGGCGCGCGCATTCGAGGCCGAAGCCCGAGCCTGCGCCGGTGAGGACAGCTGTTTTGCCTTTGAAGTCGGTGATCATGTTGGGCTTTCCTTGAATGGTCTGGATGGGAAAATTGTCCCCGAGGCGCACGCGCGCAGCTGTCGCTCAGGCAACTCGCAGCATCTCGATGTGCGGGATGCCGTCTTCGATGTAGGGCTCGCCGTTTTGCACAAAACCGTGCTGCCTGTAGAACTTTTCCAGCCGCGCCTGGGCGCCTATGCGTATGGGCTGCGGGCCCCAGTGCTCCAGCAGGCGGGCGATGGCTTCCTTGATCAGCACATGGCCGATGCCGTCGCCGCGTGCCGACATGTGGGTGACCACGCGGCCAATGCTGGCCTCGGCAAATTTTTCGCCGGCCGCAAAGCAGCGGGCATAAGCCACCAGCCTGCCGCCCTTTGCCTTGTCCACACCCATCAGGTGCATGGCCTTCTGGTCGGCGCCATCCATGTCCTGGAAGGGGCAGGACTGCTCCACCACAAAGACCTCGCTGCGCAGTTGCAGCATTTCATACAGCTCCAGCGTGGTCAGCACGCTGAAAGGAACAAAACGCCAATCGATGTCGGGAGTACGGTTCATGCGGGTGTGGCCGCTTTCAACGAGTAACCAATGCGCGGGAAATGCACGTGGACGGTGCCCACACGCGGATCGGTGCGGCGCAGCGTGTAGTGCATGCGGGTGGCGGCGACCAGCTCGCCTTCGGTGGGCTCAGGGCCGAAGGCTTCGCTGGTGATCACCACCTGGCTGCCCAGCGGGATGCCGTGTTCGTCCTGGAAGATATCGTCATGCAGCGGTGCGGGCATGGCCGCAGTGGCCACCGCAATGGCCTCTGCCGCGCTGAATTTTTCAACACTGCCGTGGCCGATGGCGGCCATGCGGTCCATCCAGTCGAGCACGGCGGGCGTGAGCTTGAGGATGCCGGCCAGCACCGGGGTTTGCACCCGCGTGAACCACAGCGGGTGGTACATCGCGAAGTCGGCGATGCAAGGCACCTCGCCGAGCAGGAAGGGCCGGTCGTCCAGCATGTCGGAGATGCGCCGCAGGTAGGACTTGTAGGCCGCGGCGGCGTCGGCAGAACGGATGCGCGGCATGCCGAAGCTCATGGCCTTGCGGTCTTCACCGAAAGCGCGGGCGGCTTCGGGCGGCGCTTTTTCAAAGATCTGGGCAATGCCCTTGGGCTGGCTGTTGTAGGCCATGGCGGTCCAGAACAGCGTGTTGTCGGCCCAGTGCGCCAATGTGCGGGCCATGCCCTTGCTGGGCTCGGGGTACACCGAGGGCTCGGGTTGTAAATGCTCCAGCACGTCGCTGATCAGGGCGGTGTCGCAGTAAATGTCGGCGCCGATCTGCAGGATGGGCGTCTTGCGGTAACCGCCGGTGAGCGCCACCACGTCGGGCTTGGGCATGATCATCGGGATGATGACGGACTTCCAGGGCAGGTTTTTGTAGCCCAGCATCAGCCGCGTCTTTTCGGCAAAGGGCGACGCGGGGTAGTGGTGAAGAATCAATTCGGCCATGGGTGTCTCCGTTGTTGTTGATGTGCGCCCGCCTTATCGCGGCATGGCTCTGGTAATGATGCTGTCGAAATCGGTGCCGGCGCCCAGCGTGCCGAAGGACTGGCCCCAGTTGCCGGCAAGGCGTGAGTCGCAGAAAGCGCTGAAGACGCCGGACGGTGCCGTTTGCAGCAGCAGCGCGGCCTGCACCGCCAGCGCCACGTCTTGCGCCAGGCGGCGCGCTTCAACTTCGCTGGCCATCTCTTCAATGCGGGTGGGCAAGGCGGCGGCCAGTTTGTCCAGCGCGGGGTGCGCGCCTCTGGCGGCGGCCAGCTCCTGCGCCAGCGCGGCCACGGCATCGGCCTTGCGCAGGGCGCGCAGCAAATCCAGCGCCATGATGTTGCCCGCGCCTTCCCAGATCGAGTTGAGCGGCATTTCGCGGTAGACGCGGGCCATGATGCCTTCGCCGCCCTCCTCCACATAGCCGTTGCCGCCCAGGCATTCCATCGCCTCTTGTGCGAAATGGCTGCCGCGTTTGCAGATCCAGAATTTTGCGACCGGCGTGAGCAGGCGCGCCATGGCGGCTTCGTGCGCATCACCCGGCCGGTCAAAGGCCCGCGCCAGGCGAATCGCCAGCGCCGTTGCGGCTTCAGATTCAAGGGCGAGGTCGGCCAGCACATTGCGCATCAGCGGCTGGTCGATCAGCAGCTTGCCGAAGGCCTTGCGCTGCGAGGTGTGGTTCAGCGCCAGCGCCAACGCCTGGCGCATCAGGCCGCTGGTGCCCAGCGCGCAATCGAGCCGGGTCATCGTGCCCATCTCGAGGATCTGCGGAATGCCGCGGCCTTCATCGCCGACCAGCCAGGCCTGGGCGTTTTCAAACTCCACTTCGGAGCTGGCGTTGGCCTTGTTGCCCAGCTTGTCTTTGAGGCGCTGGATGCGGATGGCGTTGAGGCTGCCGTCAGGCAACACGCGCGGCAGGAAGAAGCAGGACAGGCCGCTCCTGGTCTGCGCCAGCACGAGGAAGGCATCACACATGGGCGCCGAGAAAAACCATTTGTGGCCGGTGATGGCATAACGCTCGCCCCAGCCGTCGCGGCCTGCGGGTTCGGCGCGTGTGGTGTTGGCCCGTACGTCAGAGCCGCCCTGCTTTTCCGTCATGCCCATGCCCATGGTGAGGCCGGGTTTGGCCTGCCAGAGTTTGAGCTCGGGGTCGTAGGCGCGGCTGGCCAGCTTGGAGCCCCAGTCGGCGTAGATCGCGGTGTTGCCGCGCAGCGCGGGTGTGGCGGCGTAGGTCATGGAGATGGGGCACAGCGTGGAGGGTTCGAGCTCGGTGAAGAGCGTGAAGCCTGCGGCGCGCCGCACATGGGGAGACGGGTTTTCGTCAGACCAGGGCGAGCCGTGCAGGCCCGAGCCCGTCGCCAAACTCATCAGCGCGTGATAGCTGGGATGAAACTCCACCTGGTCCACACGGCGGCCAAACCGGTCATGGCTGTGCAGCACCGGTCCGTGGACGTTGGCCAGCCGCGCATGCGTCTGCATCGCGGTGCTGCCCAGCGCGGCGCCCAGCTGGCTCAGCTCAGCCGTGTCCAGCGCCGGTGCGTTGAACTTCAGCGCATCGCGTAGCGGCCGGTTGCTGTCAAACAGGTTGTAGTTCGACAGCGCGGCCGGCTGGTTGAAAACTTCGTGGGTGGGGTTCATGGCAAACCTCCTGATCGAAAAGCTTAGATCAGCTTGACGAGTTGTTTGCCGAAGTTTTTGCCCTTGAGCAATCCAAGGAAAGCTTCGGGCGCCGCCTCAATGCCCTGCGCCACGCTTTCACGCGGGCGCAGCTTGCCGGTGCCGACCAGCGTGCCGAGCTCCTTGAGCGCTTCGGGCCAGACTTCCATGTGCTCGCTCACGATAAAACCCTGTACCTTGAGGCGGTTGGTGAGTATCAGCGCGGGGTAGGTCAGCGGCATGGGCTTGCCGTCGTAACCGGCGATCATGCCGCACAGCGCGATGCGGCCAAAGGCGTTCATGCGCGGCAACACGGCGTCCAGCACCATGCCGCCCACGTTTTCAAAGTAGCCGTCAATGCCGTCCGGGCAGGCGTCCTTGAGCGCCTTGGAAAGCGAGGCGGCATCGGGGTGCAGCTTGTAGTCGATGCAGGCGTCAAAGCCGAGTTCTTCGACGGCGTATCGGCATTTGTCAGGCCCGCCGGCGATGCCGACGGTGCGGCAGCCGCGCGCCTTGGAAAGGGCCGCAAAGGCACTGCCTACGGCGCCAGTGGCGGCACTCACCACCAGGGTCTGACCGGCTTTCGGTTCAATGATCTTCACCAGGCCGTACCAGGCGGTGACGCCGGGCATGCCGACCGCGCCCAGGTAATGCGACAGCGGCACATGGGTGGTGTCGACCTTGCGCAGCGCACCGGGCTGGTCGGCATTGACCACGCTGAACTGCTGCCAGCCGCCCATGCCGACGACCTTGTCGCCGGGCTGGAATTTGGGCGAGCGGCTTTCCACCACCTCGCCTGCCGTGCCGCCCTGCATCACCTGGCCCAGCGGCTGGGGTGCGGCGTAGCTTTTGGCGTCGTTCATGCGGCCGCGCATGTAGGGGTCCAGGCTCAGGAAATGGTGGCGCACCAGCACCTGGCCTTCCTGCAGGTCAGGCGTATCGCTGGAGACCAGCATGAAGTTGCTGGCGACGGCCTCACCGCTGGGGCGGTTGTCGAGGAGGATTTGCTGGTTGATGGGCATAAAAGTCTCCTGTGATGGTGTGGTGCGGCCGCAGTACCTGCGGCTCTTTTGCTACTGATTTGATAGCTGAAAACCAAGGTGCTACCTGGGCTGGAGCACGTTTTTGTTATAAAAACTCAATCCGTCGAAATCGCGCTGGACGCGCTCTCGGGGCCCGTGGGCAGCCGCTTGACGTACTTGAAGGTACCGGTCGAATGCGCGCAGGCATTGCCTGATGCATCGTAAAGCGTCGCTTCGGTAAACGCCATGGTTTTGGTACGGTGCAGCAGCTTGCCCTTGCCCGTCAGCCGGCTGCCGTCGCCCGGCGCCGGCCGCATGAAGCTGGTCTTCATCTCGATGGTGACCACGCCCATGTCTTTTTGCACGCTGCGCGCGGCGGTGGCCATGGTCACGTCCATCAGCGTCATGATGGCGCCGCCGTGCGTGACGGCGAAAGAGTTGAGGTGTTCGGGTTTGGGCGCATAGCCGATGGCCGAAGTGCCGCCTTCGAACAACTCCAGCTCAAAGCCGAGGTGGTTGACGAAGGGGATGTCGGCGCCGAAGTTCATGACCTGCTCCCAACCCATTTCGGCTTAACCGCCAGTTACGACTGATACGCCGCCATCGACGGCCAGCCACTGGCCCGTGATGTGCTTGCCGGCATCCGACGCGTACAGCACGCACAGGCC
Organism: Polaromonas sp. SP1; assembly: GCF_003711205.1. Taxonomy (NCBI): domain Bacteria; kingdom Pseudomonadati; phylum Pseudomonadota; class Betaproteobacteria; order Burkholderiales; family Comamonadaceae; genus Polaromonas; species Polaromonas sp. SP1. The sequence continues at coordinate 3,588,689 of NZ_CP031013.1, forward strand.
CTTCAAATCTTCGTCGTCACCGAGGCGGCCCAGCGGCGCGTGCGAGGCGAGCTTTTCCTCGCCCAGCGCCTTCAGCGTGCCCACGGTCATCTTGCTCGGGAAAAAGCCCGGGCAGATGGCGTTGACGGTGATGTTGTACTTGCCCCATTCGCAGCCCAGCGCGCGGGTGAAATTGACGACAGCGCCCTTGGAGGTGTTGTAGGCCACGGTGGTCATCTCGCGCGGGTTGCCGCCCAGGCCGGCGATGGACGCCACGTTGATGATGCGGCCGTATTTGCGGGCGATCATGCTGTGCTTGGCGATGTGCTGGCTCAGGATGAAGTAGCCGCGAATGTTGAGGTTCATCACCTTGTCCCAAGCTTCGACCGGGTGGTCTTCGGCGGGTGCGCCCCAGGCGGCGCCGGCGTTGTTGACCAGGATGTCGACATGGCCCAGGCGTTTGATGGCTTCATCGGCCAGCGCGCGGATATCTTCTTCTTTGGAGCAGTCGGCGGCGATCCAGTCGACGTCAATGCCGGCGGCTTTGAGTTCGGCGGCCGACTCGACAAGGTCTTCAGCCTTGCGCGAGCTCAGGATGACCTTGGCGCCGGCTTCGCCCAGCGCCTGGGCCAGTTGCAGGCCCAGGCCGCGCGAGCCGCCTGTGACGAGTGCAGTTTTGCCTTTGAGGTCAAACAGTTGCTGGATGGTACGGGTCATGAAAGGTCTCCTGGGATGTTGTCATCGGCTTCGCCGTCGTTGCCCTTGAGCGGCTCAAACGGCTGGTGAGATGAAGGGTTGCGGATAAAGGGAAGATGGTTTTTGGGGTGGCTGCCGATGTTGGCACAACATGGCGCCGGCTTGCAGCGCGGCTGTCATGGCGGCGACTTCGGCATCAGCGGGATACGTCAGGGGCCCACGTTAATGCGGGAGCGCACATAGATCAGCACAAAGCCGACGGCCGCGACGATGCCGCCGATGACCACAATCGACCAGCCGATCGTGTCGTCAATGCGCTGGACCGACAGACCCAGCACCAGCGTCAGCAGGCCGCCGTAGATCAGGATCCAGATCAGCGACTGCAGGCGGGCGACTGATTTGTTGGACACCGGCTCGGCGGACGGTTTGAAAAATGACATTAAAAAGCCTCCTCGGGCAGATCGGCGCAGGTCAGGTCGCGGGTTTCAACCACCTTGAGCCAGGCGTCGATCTTGGGTAACTCATAGTGATAAAAATAGCGTGTAGCCCCCATCCTGCCCGCATGGGATGCTCCTGAATTGGTAGCACCCTGCGGCAGCGAGAGACTGGCCAGGGCCACGTCCAGCCAGATCCACGCCAGCACGGTGTGGCCAAAGGCCTGCATGTAGGGTACCGCATTGGCCAGCGCCTCGCCGGGCTCGCCTTTGGCCCAGGCCGCCTTGGTGGCGCTGCCCACATGCTGCAGCGCTTTGCCCAGCGCGTTGGCATGCACGGCCAGCTCGGGCCGCTGGATGGCTTTTTCAATCGTGGCGTTGATGCGCGCGGCCAGCAGCTGCAGCCCCCTGCCCCCTTCCATCAGCACCTTGCGGCCCAGCAAGTCCATGGCCTGGATGCCGTGGGTGCCTTCATGAATCATGTTCAGCCGGTTGTCGCGCCAGTACTGCTCGACCGGAAAGTCGCGCGTATAGCCGTAACCGCCATGCACCTGGATGGCCAGCGAGTTGGCCTCCAGGCACCACTCGCTGGGCCAGCTCTTGGCAATCGGCGTCAACACCTCGAGCAACAGGCGCGCGTCGTCGGCGGCCTGCGCATCGGCGGTGTGGTGCTCGTCGACAAGGCGCGCGCAGTACAGCTCCAGCGCCAGCGCGCCTTCGCAATAGGCTTTTTGCGCCAGCAGCATGCGTTTGACATCGGCGTGCTCGATGATGCGGATCTGCGGCTGGGCGGCGTCCTTGCCGCCCACACCGACGGGCCGGCCCTGCGGACGGTTTTTGGCGTAATCCAGGCTGGCGTAATAACCCGCCATGCCCAGCATGGTGGCGGCGGTGCCGACGCCGATGCGCGCCTCGTTCATCATGTGGAACATGCAGCGCAGGCCCTCATGCGGCTTGCCGACCAGGTAGCCCACGGCGCCCGCCTCACCATCAACCGGGTATTTGCCTTCGCCGAAATTGAGCAAGGTGTTGGTGGTGCCGCGCCAGCCCAGCTTGTGATTGAGGCCGGCCAGTGCCACGTCGTTGCGCACACCGGTGAGTTCGCCCCTCGCGTCGACCATTTTTTTGGGCACGATAAAAAGCGAAATGCCACGCGTGCCGGCAATCAGCTTGCCATCCGGCCCGGGAATCTTGGCCAGCACCAGGTGGATGATGTTGTCGGTCAGCTCGTGTTCGCCGGCCGAGATCCACATCTTGTTGCCCTTGAGGCGGTAACGCGCACCCAGCGGGTCGGCCTCAAAGCCGTCGCCGTCGGGCACCGCACGCGTGGTCACGTCGCTGAGCGAGGAGCCGGCTTGCGGTTCCGACAAACACATGGTGCCGGAGAAGCGGCCGGAGAACTCATTCTTGGCAAAAACCTCTTTCTGCATGTCGGTGCCGTGCACCATCAGCAGGTTGGCATTGCCGGTGGTCAGCAGGCCCGAGCCGATGCTGACCGAAGCCATGGCGAAGAAGGCGTTGGCCGCTGCTTCGACTGTGTAGGGCAGCTGCATGCCGCCGACTTCATAGTCTTGCGCGGCGCTGAGCATGCCGGAAGCGGCATAGGCCTTTTGCGCATCGTGCGTGGCCTGCGGCAGGATGACTTTTTCGCCGTCGAAATGCGGCTCCTGCGTATCGACCGTGCGGTTGAACGGCGCGTACTTTTCGCGCGCGATGCGTTCGCAGGTGTCGAAGACCGCGTCAAAGGTTTCGCGCGAATGGTCGGCGAAACGCGCGCGCTGGTTCAGCGATTCGGCCTCAAGCCATTGGTAAAGCAGGAAGTCGAGGGTGGGCCGAAGGCTCATGACGGCCTCCGCAGTACGAACGAAGACGGCAAGGCAGGAAACGCCTGCCCTTTCTGAAGGAGCAGGGTTTCATTCATAGTGATCGCCTGGTTTAGAGGACTTCGAAAATGCCGGCCGCGCCCATGCCGCCGCCAATGCACATCGTCACGCAGACACGCTTGGCGCCGCGGCGCTTGCCTTCAATCAGCGCGTGGCCCGTCAGGCGCTGGCCGGTCACGCCGTAAGGGTGGCCGACGGCAATGGCGCCGCCGTTGACGTTGAGCTTGTCCATGGGGATGCCCAGTTTGTCGGCGCAGTAAAGCACCTGCACGGCGAAGGCTTCGTTCAGTTCCCACAGGTCGATGTCGCTGATCTTCAGGCCCAGTTTGGCCAGCACTTTGGGGATCGCGAAGACCGGGCCAATGCCCATTTCGTCAGGCTCGCAACCGGCGACGGCAAAGCCGAGAAAGCGGCCCAGGGGTTTGAGGCCCTTCTTTTCCGCCACGGTTTCGTTCATCACCACGACAGCGCCGCCGCCGTCGGAGAACTGGCTGGCATTGCCGGCTGCGATCACGCCGCCAGGAATGGCCGGCTTGATGCCGCTGATGCCTTCCTTGGTCGTGCCTTCGCGGATGCCTTCGTCTTTGCTGACGGTGACCTGTTTGGTCGAGAGGCCCATGACCTTGTCGGCCACGCCGGCCGTCACGGTAATCGGTGCAATCTCGGCTTCGAAGAGGCCGGCGGCCAGCGCGGCCGTGGCCTTTTGCTGGCTCAGCGCGCCGTATTCGTCCATGCGGTCGCGCGAGATGTTGTAGCGCTTGGCAACCTGCTCGGCCGTCTGCAGCATGTTCCAGTAGATCTCGGGCTTGTTCTTGGCCAGCCATGAGTCGGCCAACATGTGGGTGTTCATCTCCTGCTGCACGCAGGAAATGCTTTCGACGCCGCCGGCGACGTAGATGTCGGCTTCACCGGCGATCACGCGCTGGGCGGCGGTCGCAATGGTCTGCAGGCCGGAGGAGCAAAAACGGTTGATGGTCATGCCCGACACGGTGACGGGGCAGCCGGCGCGCAGTGCAATCTGGCGCGCGATGTTGGCGCCGGTGGCGCCTTCAGGGTTGGCGCAGCCCATGATGACGTCATCGACTTCGGCGGCTTCGATGCCCGCGCGCTTGATGGCGTGCTCGACCGCGTGGCCGCCCAGGGTGGCGCCGTGGGTCATGTTGAAAGAGCCCTTCCAGCTTTTGGCCAGAGGGGTGCGTGCGGTGGAAACGATTACTGCTGAGGACATGGAATTCTCCGGAATCTGGGGTTGATCTGTGCGGATCGAAAGGGTTTAGGTCGTTCAGGTCGCTCAGGTTGACTGGTTGAAGGTCTTGCCTTCAGCGGCCAGCTTGGCCAGCAGCGGCGCGGGCTTCCAGAATTTGGCGTCGTCCAGCGGGTTCTGGGCAAAGCGGTTCATGCTCTGCACCACGTTGAAGAGGCCGACCTGGTCGGCGTATAGCATGGGGCCGCCGCGGTAGACCGGGAAGCCGTAGCCCATGATGTAGACCATGTCGATGTCGCTGGCCTTGGAGGCGATGCCCTCTTCCAGGATGTGCGCGGCCTCGTTCACCAATGAGTACACCAGGCGCTGAACGATTTCCTCGTCGGAAATCTTGCGCGGGGTGATGCCCAGGCTGGCGCGGTGGTCTTCGATCATCTTGACGACTTCGGCGTTCGGGATCGCGTCGCGCTTGCCGGGCACGTAGTCGTACCAGCCGGCGCCGGTCTTCTGGCCGAAGCGGCCTTTTTCGCACAGCAGGTCAGCGGTCTTGCTGTACTTCATGTCGGGCTTTTCGGTGTAGCGGCGCTTGCGGATCGCCCAGCCGATGTCGTTGCCGGCCAGGTCGCCCATGCGGAACGGGCCCATGGCAAAGCCGAATTTCTCGATCGCCTTGTCGACCTGCTCAGGCGTGCAGCCTTCGTCCAGCAGGAAGCCGCCCTGGCGGCCGTACTGCTCGATCATGCGGTTGCCGATAAAACCGTCGCACACGCCGGAGACCACGGCCGTCTTCTTGATCTTCTTGCCCATGGCCATCACGGTGGCCAGCACGTCCTTGCCGGTCTTGGCGCCGCGCACCACTTCCAGCAGCTTCATCACATTGGCCGGGCTGAAGAAATGCAGGCCCACCACGTCCTGCGGACGCTTGGTGAAGGCGGCAATCTTGTCCACGTCCAGCGTGGAGGTGTTGGAGGCCAGAATGGCGCCCGGCTTCATCACGCGGTCCAGTTCTTTAAAAACCTTTTCCTTGACACCCATTTCTTCGAACACCGCCTCGATCACGAGGTCGGCGTCTTTGAGGTCGTCGTAGCTCAGCGTGGTGCTGAGCAGGCCCATGCGCTGCTCGTATTTGTCTTCCTTGAGCTTGCCCTTTTTGACCTGGGCTTCGTAGTTCTTCTTGATGATGCCCAGGCCCTTGTCCAGTGCCTCCTGCTTCATCTCAAGGATCTTGACGGGGATGCCGGCGTTCAGGAAATTCATCGCGATGCCGCCGCCCATGGTGCCGGCGCCGATCACGGCAACCGACTTGATCTCGCGCTTGGGCGTGTCTTCCGGCACATCGGGGATCTTGGATGCGGCGCGCTCGGCCATGAAGATATGGCGCAGTGCGCGGCTTTCGGGCGTCCACATCAGGTTGATGAAAAGCTCGCGTTCAAACGCCAGGCCGTCTTCAAACTTCTTCTTGGTGGCGGCTTCCACGGCGTCCACGCACTTGAGCGGCGCGGGGAAGTTTTTGGCCATGCCCTTGACCATGTTGCGGGCAAACTGGAAGTAAGCGTCGCCATTGGGGTGCTTGGCACGCAGGTCGCGCACCAGCGGCAGCGGCCGGGTGTCGGAGACCGACTGCGCAAACGCCAGGGCTTCCTGGGCCAGCGACTCAGGCGAGGCGGAAATCTTGTCGAACAGCTTCTGGCCGGGGATTTGCGCGAGTAGCTCGCTCTTGACGGGTTCACCGCTGACGATCATGTTCAGTGCCGGCTCTACGCCCACCACACGCGGCAGGCGCTGCGTGCCGCCTGCGCCGGGCAGCAGGCCCAGTTTGACTTCAGGCAAGGCCACGTTGGTGCCGGGGGAAGCGATGCGGTAGTGGCAGCCCAGGGCCAGCTCAAGGCCACCGCCCATGCAGACGGAATGGATCGCAGCGACGATGGGCTTGGCGGAGTTCTCGACCACGCGGATCACGCTGTGCAGATTGGGCTCGGACATCGCTTTTGGCGTGCCGAATTCCTTGATGTCGGCGCCGCCCGAAAACGCCTTGCCCGCGCCGGTGATCACGATGGCCTTGACGGCGGCATCGGCATTGGCTTTCTGGATGTTGTCGGCCAGGCTCTGGCGTGTGGCGTGGCCCAGGCCGTTGACGGGTGGGTTGCTCAGCGTGATGACCGCGACGGGGCCGTGAACTTCGTAAAGGGTTGTCATTGCGTTGCTCTTTCCTTGATGGGAGTTTCAGTTTTCAGTTGTCTCGGCTGGCGCTGCGGCCCGGCAAATGCAGGTCGCCTAAAAAAGTACGACCGTTCTTTTCCATTGTAGGGCGCGTTTATGACGGCACAAGGTCCGGCGTGGGCTGTTCAGTCTATTTTTGTCCCTGCGGCGACACGCACGGGACAATCCAAACTGTTTTTTACACTTCCAGCCACTCTTTGCGGATGTAAGCATCGGCCCGCAGGCTGTCGGGCGTGCCGTCAAACACGATGCTGCCGTGGCCCATCACCAGCGCGCGGTCAGAGATCGCCATGGCGATCGTCAGCTTCTGTTCGATCAGCAGTACCGAAATGCCCTTGGACTTCAGCGTTTGCAGATATTGGCCGACCAGTTCAACGATCTTGGGCGCCAGGCCCTCGGTGGGTTCGTCAATGATGATGAGGTCGGGGTCGCCCATCAACGTGCGGCACAGCGTCAGCATCTGCTGCTCGCCACCCGAGAGTACGCCCGCCTCGGTGTGCTGGCGCTCGCGCAGGCGGGGAAACATCTGGTACATGTCTTCAAACGACCAGCGCGAGCCCTTGCCCGAGCCCTTCTGGCCGAGCAAGAGGTTTTGGTGCACCGTGAGCTTGGGGAAGATGTCGCGGTTCTCGGGCACATAGCCGATCCCCAGGTGGGCGATCTGGTAGGCCTTCTTGCCGACGATTTCTTCTTTCTTCCAGAGGATGGAGCCCTGGCAATCTACCAGGCCCATGATGGCCTTGGCCGTGGTGGAGCGGCCCGAGCCGTTGCGGCCCAGCAAGGCCACGATCTGGCCGGGCTGCACATCGAAATTCACGCCGTGCAGTACGTGGCTTTTGCCGTAGAAGGCGTGGAGGTTTTTTATCTGGAGCATCAGTGGCCACCTCCATGTGCTTGGGCATCGGCAACGGATGAACCGAGGTAGGCTTCCTGAACCCGCTGGTCTGCCCGGACTGCCTCTGGCGTGTCGTAGGCAATGATTTCGCCGTAGACCACCACTGCGATCTTGTCGGCCAGGCCAAACACCACGCCCATGTCGTGCTCCACCGTCAGCAGGGTCTTGCCCACCGTGACTTCCTTGATCAGGTTGATGAAGCGGCTGGTCTCGGAGCGGCTCATGCCGGCCGTCGGTTCGTCCAGCAGGATGACATTGGCGCCGCCGGCAATCGTGATGCCGATTTCCAGCGCGCGCTGCTCTGCGTAGGTGAGATTGGTGGCCAGCACGTCACGCTTTTTGTCGAGCTTGATCATGGCCATCAGTTCCTCGGCCCGCTGGTTGGCGTCGTCCAGGTCGGCCAGGAAGCGGAAGAAGGTGTACTTGTAGCCCAGGCTCCACAGCACACCGCAGCGCAGGTTTTCAAACACGCTGAGCTTGGGGAAGATGTTGGTGATCTGGAAACTGCGCGACAAACCCAGGCGGTTGATCTCAAACGGCTTTTTGCCGTCGATGCGCTGGCCGTTGAGCAGCACCTGGCCGCTGGTGGGCTCAAACCGGCCGCTGATCAGGTTGAACAGCGTGGACTTGCCCGCGCCGTTGGGGCCGATGATGGCGACGCGCTCGCCGGCCTTCACCTGCAGGTTGGTGCCGCGGATGATTTCGGTTTTGCCGAAGCTCTTGCGCAGGTCTTTGAGTTCAAGCGAATAGGTAGCCGTGCTCACAATAGTTCCCTTCGCTTGATTTCTTTTTCAATCTCATCCTGGATTTCACCCCATTGCGTCAAAAACCGCCGGCGTGTGAGCTCAAAGAGTCCCAGACCCGTGAGCAGCACAAAACCGGCGCCCAGCCAGCTGTTGATGTTGGTGGCGTTGAGCCGCACACCCATAAAGCCCAGCTCTGCGCCCAATGCCGCATTGAGCTGCAGGTGGTAAATCATCTCCACCATGGCCGCCGCGCCAACCAGCGCGGTCAGTGCCGTGATGCCCAGGCCGAGGTAGCCGACCCACAACTCCCTGAGCTTGCCGAAGGACGCGATGCGCAGGTTCATCATGATCAGGCTGGCAATGCCGCCCGGCGCATACATCACCATGAAGAGGAAGATCAGGCCCACATACAGCAGCCAGGCCATCGACAGTTCAGACAGCAAAATCAGCGCCAGCACCAGCAGGCCGGCGCCGATGATGGGGCCGAAGAAGAAGGTCGCGCCGCCCAGGAAGGTGAACAGCAGCAGGCTGCCCGAGCGCACGCCGCTCACCACTTCCGCCGTGACGATTTCCGAATTGATGGCGGCCAGCCCGCCGCCTATGCCGGCGAAGAAGCCGGCGATGATGAAGGCGTAGTAACGCACGCGCTGCGTGTTGTAGCCGATGAATTCCACGCGCTCGGGGTTGTCACGCACGGCATTCAATATGCGGCCCAGCGGCGTGCGGGTAAAGGCAAACATGGCGGCCGTGCAGATGAAGCAATACACCGCGATCAGGTAGTACACCTGGATCTGCGGGCCGAAGCTGATGCCGAAGACCGGCTTGCCATAGGCCCGGTTGGTGGTGATGCCGCCCTCCCCGCCGAAGAACTCGGGGAACATCAGCGACATGGCAAACACCAGTTCGCCCACGCCCAGCGTGATCATGGCAAAAGTAGTGCCGGCCTTTTTGGTGGTGACGTAGCCGAACAGCACGGCGAAAAGCAAGCCCGACAAGCCGCCCACCAGGGGAATCAGCGGCAGCGGGATGTAGAAGGTGCCCTTGGCGGCCAGGTTCATCGCGTGCACCGCCAGGAAGGAACCCAGCCCGGCATAGACCGCATGGCCGAAGCTGAGCATGCCGCCCTGCCCCAACAGGATGTTGTAGCTCAGGCAGATGATGACCAGGTAGCCGGCCTGCGACAGCATGGTGAGCGCCAGGCTGCTTTTGAACATCATGGGCGCGGCGATCAGCAGCAGCGCGTACAGCGTCCAGAGCACCCAGCGGCCGACGTTGTAGGGTTTGAATTCGTGAAACGGTCTTGTCATGGTGGTCAGCCTTCCCGTGTGCCCAGGAGGCCTTTGGGCCGGAAGATGAGGATCAGCACCAGGAACAGGAACGGCAGGATGGGTGCGACCTGCGAAATGGTGAGCTTGAGCAGCGGATAGCCAAAGGTTTCCGGCGTGACCGTGTAGCTGAACTTCGCCAGCAGTGTCATGAGCGACTGGTCCATGGCCACGGCGAAGGTCTGGATCAGGCCGATCAACAGGGATGCGAGGAAGGCGCCGCTGAGCGAACCCATGCCCCCCACCACAACGACCACAAAAATGATGGCGCCGACCGAGCCGGCCATGGCAGGCTCGGTCACAAAGGTGTTGCCGCCGATGACGCCTGCCAGGCCGGCCAACGCCGCACCACCCCCAAACACCAGCATGAAGACGCGCGGCACGTTGTGGCCCAGCGCTTCCACCGTCTCAGGGTGCGTCAGCGCGGCCTGGATCACCAGCCCGATGCGCGTGCGCGTCAGCAGCAGCCAGATGCTGATCAGCATGACGATGGAAATCAGCATGATGAAAGCACGGGACTTGGGGAAGTTGGTGCCGAAAACAGTAAAGAGAGGCCCCTCCAGCCCGGGCGGCAGCACATAGTTGACGGCCGACCGTCCCCACACCAGTTGCACCAGCTCCAGCAGCAGGTAAGACAGGCCGAAGGTCACCAGCAGTTCCGGCACATGGCCGAACTTGTGCACCTTGCGCAGGCAGTACCGTTCAAACAGGGCGCCCATGGCAAACACCAGCATCGGGGCGACCAGCAGCGACCACCAGAAGCCGATCACCTGCGAGGTGCTGTAGGCAATATAGGCCCCGACCATGTAGAACGAGGCATGGGCGAAGTTGAGCACGCCCATCATGCTGAAGATCAGCGTGAGGCCGGAGCTCAGCATGAACAGCAGCAAGCCGTAGCTCAGGCCGTTCAGGAGCGAGATGGTGAAAAATTCCAGATTCATCAATGACCGCCTGAAGCTGTAGCTCTGGTTGGAGGGAGATTGGAGGGCAAGAAGGTCGAGGTAAGGGTCAGCCCTAAAGAAAAAGGCCCGAGGATTGGTCGGGCCTTCGCCTTGCGGACACCCCTCAGGGCATCAACCCGGACGTTTCATCTGGCACGAGGTCGGCGTGCTGGCCACATAGGGCTCGTAGTACTTCACAGGCACAAAGGTGTAGCCGGTGTTCTCCGCATCGTAGGGGTACTTGCCGCCGGCTTTTTCCCATTTGTCGATGTAGAGGCCTTGTTGCAGCTGGTGGTCGGTCTTGCGCATCTCGACGTCGCCGTTAAAGCTCTTGAAGCGCAGGCCTTCCATGGCCTTGGCCACCACGGCCGGCTCGGTCGATTTGGTCTGCGCCATGGCTTCGGTCAGGATGGTGAAGGCGTGGTAGATCGCGCCGGTATAGAAGTCGTCGTTGAACTTCTTTTTGTAGTCGGCCTGGATCTGCTGGATTTCACCGCCCATGTTGAGGTGGTTGTACGAGACCATGTAGACACGGCCGGCAGAGGCTGCGCCCAGCGCTGTCGGCGTGCCGGTGACGCCTGCGTAGTAGGTGTAGAACTTGACGTTGTTCAGGCCGGCCTCGTTGGCGGCCTTGACCAGCAGCGAAAGGTCGGAGCCCCAGTTGCCGGTGATCACGGTATCGGCGCCCGACTGCTTGATCTTGGCGATGTACGGTGCGAAGTCACGCACCTGGGCCAGGGGGTGCAGGTCTTCGCCGACGATCTGGATGTCGGGGCGCTTGCTGGAGAGGTTGGCCTTGGCGAACTTGGCGACCTGCTGGCCGTGCGAGTAGTTCTGGTTGATCAGGTAGACCTTCTTGATGTCCGGCTGGTCCTTCATGAAAGCGGTCAGCGCTTCCATCTTCATGGAGGTGTCGGCATCCAGGCGAAAGTGCCAGTAGTCGCACTTGCTGTTGGTCAGGTCAGGGTCCACCGCCGCGTAGTTGAGGTAGACCACTTCCTTGCCGGGATTGCGCTCGTTGTATTTGGACAGCGCGTCCATGATGGCCAGCGCCGGGCCGGAGCCGTTGCCCTGCACCACGTAGCGCGCGCCCTGGTCAATGGCCGACTTCAGCGCGTTGGTGGTTTCCTGCGGGCTGAGCTTGTTGTCGATGCCGATGATTTCGAACTTCACGCCGGCCTTGTTCTTTTTGCTGAACTGCTCGGCCAGGAACTGGAAGCCCTTGAGCTGGTTGGTGCCGACGGCAGCCATCAGGCCGGACAGCGGATCGAGCCAGGCGATCTTGACGGTCTGGTTGAGGTTGACGGCGCCGGGCGCCGGCGCTGCGGTAGCGGCTTTGGCCGGAGCGGCGGCCTTGGCAGGCGCCTGGGCCAGCGTCATGCCGCTGTAGAGCATGGAGGACACCGCCAGGGCGATGCCTGCATGCTTTGCGAAAAATCGGTTCTGGGTTGTCATCCCTTGTCTCCTGAAAATTTATGAATTTGTGAACGAAATCTAACGGGGAACCGGCAAAGGTTAGGTTAAAAAATGCTGCACTGCGTCAGGGAATGCCCTACTGATGTCACGGACGTGACCACCGGTTCAGGCACCATGTTCATTCGCTGGATGTAGAGCGCCCTGCCTCTGCTGGTGGCCGAATCTCCCTCCCCGTTCGCCCTGAGGTATCGAAGGGCTGGTGCCCAAAGGCTTCGATACCTCAGCCCGAACGGAGAACCCACGCGCTTCGCTTCGAACTGTTGATGCGCGGCCCTCTCACTTTTGTATTACGACTGTGGCAATTTGTAATCCTTCAGGATCTCGCGCAGCTTGGTTTTGAGCATCTTGCCGGTGGCTCCTAGCGGGATGGCATCGACAAAAACCACGTCGTCGGGGATCTGCCATTTGGCGGTTTTGCCGTCGTAGAAACGGATCAGTTCGTCGCGTGTGACGTCCATGCCCGGTTTTTTGACCACGGCGATGATGGGGCGCTCATCCCACTTGGGGTGGGCCACGCCGATACAGGCGGCCATGGCAACGGCCGGGTGGGCCACGGCGATGTTTTCTACGTCAATCGAGCTGATCCATTCGCCGCCGGACTTGATGACGTCCTTGCTGCGGTCGGTGATCTGCAGGTAGCCTTCGGCGTCAATGGTGCCGACGTCGCCCGTGGGGAACCAGCCGTCCACCAGCGGGTCGCCGCCCTCGCCTTTGAAGTACTCCCGCACAATCCACGGGCCCTTGACATACAGGTCGCCAAAGACTTTGCCGTCCCACGGCAGCTCCTTGCCGTCCGGATCGACGATTTTCATGTCGACACCGTAGATGGCGCGCCCCTGCTTGAGGCGTATCTTCATTTTTTCGGCTTCCGGCAGCGCGTCGTGTTTGTTCTTGAGCGAGCAGAGCGTGCCCAGCGGACTCATCTCGGTCATGCCCCAGGCGTGCAGCACTTCGACGCCGTAGTCTTCGCGGAAGGCATGGATCATGGCGGGCGGGCAAGCCGAGCCGCCGATGACGGTGCGGCGCAAGGTGGAAAACTTCAGCCCGGCAGGCTTCATGTGCGTCAGCAGCATCTGCCACACCGTGGGCACGCCGGCGGCGTAGGTCACCTTCTCGGCTTCGATCAATTCGTAAATCGATTTGCCGTCCAGCGCGGGGCCGGGGAAGACCAGCTTGGCCCCGGTGAGCGCGGCTGAATACGGGATGCCCCAGGCATTGACGTGGAACATGGGCACGACCGGAAGGATCGAATCACGCGCAGAGATGCTCATCACATCGGGCAGCGCAGCCGCGTAGGCATGCAGCGTGCTGGAGCGGTGGCTGTACAGCGCGGCCTTGGGGTTGCCCGTGGTGCCGCTGGTGTAGCACATGCTGGAGGCGGTGTTTTCGTCAAAAGTGGGCCAGGCATAGTCGGCGCTTTGCGCGCCCACCCAGCTTTCATAGCTCTGCAGGTTGGGAACGCCCGAGTCGGCCGGCAGCTTGTCGACATCGCACAGCGCGATGTAGTGCTTGATGGTGGGGCACCTGGCGTGCACGGCCTGCACCAGCGGCAGGAAGCTCAGGTCAAAACACAGCACCTGGTCTTCGGCGTGGTTGGCGATCCAGGCGATCTGGTCGGGATGCAGGCGCGGGTTGATGGTGTGCAGCACGCGGCCCGAGCCGCTGACGCCGTAGTAGAGCTCCAGGTGGCGGTAGCCGTTCCAGGCCAGCGTGGCCACCCGGTCGCTGAAGGCGAGCTTCAGGCCGTCCAGCGCATTGGCCACGCGGCGGGCGCGGTGGCCAAGGTCTTTGTAGGTATAGCGATGCAGGTCGCCCTCGACGCGGCGCGACACGATTTCCGCGTCGCCGTGGTGGCGCTCCGCGAATTCGATCAGTGATGAGATCAGCAGGGGCTGGCTTTGCATCAAACCTAACATCGTCCGTTTTCCTTTTAACTTTGTGCCGCCCGCAGGCTTGCTGTTGAACCGAAATGCCGTGAAAGTGCATCCTACCCCGCACATTTGCGGGAGGCCCTTGGGGAAATCCTCAGCAGCGTTACTTCAAGTGGCACACCGGCTCACCGATGGGCCTAATGTCGTTCGTGCGCGCAGGGGGCGCAAGCCATGTCGTTCTACCGACAGTTCCTAGGTAGATACCCCGCCTTGAGCGGCGCCTCCTGCTGGCTCCGGCGCACAGCAGCCGGGGGACAATCCACGCCATGCCATTTCAAACCGCTCCCGCGCATCACCGCTTTCTGCTCGGCCAGCCCTGGTTCCCGTCTTTGCCGGCCGAACACCAGCAGCGCCTGCTGGAGCGCACGTTGACGCAAAACGGTCACAAGGGCGAGGTCTTGTTGGCGGCGGGTGTGCCGGTCCAAGGCTGGTATGCGGTGCTGTCGGGGCTGGTGAAGCTGCAAAGCATGTCGTCGGAAGGCCGCGTTTCCGCCTTTCTGGGTGTGCCCGACGGCGAATGGTTTGGCGAAGGCTCAACCCTGAAAACCGAGCCGCGGCGCTACGATGTGATTGCCCTGCGGGACACCACGCTGCTGTGCCTGCCGCGCAACCTGTTTGATGAACTGCTGGCCACGTCGCTGGACTTCAACCACTTCCTGGTCGCGCACCTGAACCGGCGCCTGGGCCAGGCCATGACCATCATCGAGGCGGGCCGCGTGCGCGCGCCCGAGCAGCGTGTGGCCCTCTATTTAAGCCGCGTGTTCTGGCAAGGGCGGCGCAAGCTGCTGTTGTCGCAGGAAGAGCTGGGGCTGCTGGCCGGCCTGTCGCGGCAAACCGTCAACAAGGCCCTGCAAACGCTGGAGGGGCTGGGCCTGGTGTCGCTGGAGTTTGGCCGTGTGGCCATGCTGGACGAGCAGGCGCTGGCGGCCTATGCCCACCGGCCGGCGGGCGTTTAACCCCCCTGCAGCAGGGCTACCGTGCCAACAGCACAATAGGCACATGACCTCTGCGATAGATGCCCCTGCTGCCGACCTGACCTGGGTCAACAGCTTTGCCGGCCTGGGCCCGGATTTCTACAACGAACTCCAGCCGACGCCTTTGCCCTCCCCTTACTGGGTCGGGAAAAGCCGTGCGCTGGCGCGCGAGCTGGGCCTTGAAGACACCTGGCTCGAATCGGCCGACACATTGGAGGCGCTGACGGGCAACCGACTGCTGCCAGGCTCAAGGCCGCTGGCCAGCGTCTACAGCGGCCACCAGTTTGGCGTCTGGGCCGGGCAACTGGGCGACGGCCGGGCTTTGCTGCTGGGCGAGTTCGACACCCCGCGCGGGCCGCAGGAAATCCAGCTCAAGGGCGCCGGCAAGACGCCCTATTCACGCATGGGTGACGGCCGCGCCGTGTTGCGCAGCTCGATCCGCGAGTTTTTGTGCTCCGAAGCCATGCACGGCCTGGGCATACCGACCACCCGCGCGCTCTGCGTGACCGGCTCGGATGCGGCCGTGCGGCGCGAAGAAATCGAAACCGCCGCCGTGGTGGCCCGCACGGCACCCAGCTTTATCCGCTTTGGGCACTTTGAGCATTTCAGCTACAACGACCAGCATGCGCAGCTGAAAACCCTGGCCGACTATGCCATAGACCGCTTCTATCCGGCCTGCCGGGAGGCGCCGCAGCCTTACGCCGCGTTGCTGGAAGCCGTGAGCGAACGCACCGCCCACCTGATGGCCGCCTGGCAGGCCGTGGGCTTTTGCCATGGCGTGATGAACACCGACAACATGAGCATCCTGGGCCTGACGATTGACTACGGCCCGTTCCAGTTCCTGGATGCGTTTGACCCCGGCCATATCTGCAACCATTCAGACACTCAGGGCCGCTACGCCTACAACCGGCAGCCCAACATGGCGTACTGGAACCTCTTTTGCCTCGGGCAGGCCTTGCTGCCCTTGATCGGCGACCAGGAGCAGGCGTTGGCGGCACTGGAGCCCTACAAAACCCTCTTTCCCGACGCGCTGCAGGCCCGCATGCGCAGCAAACTCGGCCTGGCCGATGAACAGCCCGGCGACAAGGAACTGGTCGACGGCACCTTCAGGCTGCTGGCCGGCAGCAAGGCGGACTACACCATCTTCTGGCGCCGCCTGAGCGGTTTTACCCCCCAAGCCGGCCATGAGCCGGTGCGCGACCTGTTCTTTGACCGGGAAACCTTCAATGCCTGGGCGCTACAATATTCAGAGCGCGTAACCCACGTGGATATTGGGCTGCGGGCCGATTTGATGATTAAAAACAACCCCAAATTCGTGCTGCGCAACCACTTGGGCGAAGAAGCCATACGCGCCGCGAAACTAAAAGACTTTTCCGGGGTCGATACCTTGCTTGCGCTGCTGCAGGCCCCATTTGATGAACATGCCGGCCATGACAGCTTTGCCGGCTTTCCGCCTGACTGGGCTTCATCGATTGAAATCAGTTGCAGCTCGTAACATCAACCCCAGACACCAACGCCAGGACACGACATGAGCGCCAAAATCCAGAAAACCGATGCCGAATGGAAAGCCCTGCTGGCCGAAAAAGGGGCCGAACCGGCTGCTTTTGAAGTCACCCGCCATGCCGCCACCGAGCGGCCTTACACCGGCAAATATGAAGCTGTGTGGGATGACGGCAGCTACCACTGCATCTGCTGCGGCGCCAAGCTGTTCGACTCCGAAACCAAATTCGACGCAGGCTGCGGCTGGCCCAGCTTTTCCGAAGAGGCCGTGCCGGGCGCGATCGAGGAAATCGTGGACCGCAAACACGGCATGGTGCGCACGGAAACGGTGTGCGCCAGCTGCGGCGCGCATTTGGGCCATGTGTTTCCCGACGGGCCCTCGCCGACGGGGTTGCGCTACTGCATGAACTCGGCCTCGCTGGATTTCAAAAAGAAGTGATGGCCCTTGGCTCCGTTCGCCCTGAGCCTGTCGAAGGGCTGTTCGCACATCAAAAGGCTTCGCCCCTTCGACAAGCTCAGGACAGGCCAAGCTCAGCCCGAACGGGATGAAACATTTCCCACCATCAAGTTGGCGGCCATCAGGCTACTCACGATAATCACCGCATGAAAATTCTTTTCGACTTTTTGCCGATCGCCCTCTTCTTCGGCATGTTCAAGTACGCCGAAGGCAACAAGGACTGGGCAGCCGCCACGGCCACCGAGTGGCTGGGGTTTATGGTTTCAGGCGGTGTCGTCGGCCCCGCTGAAGCGCCAGTGCTGCTGGCCACCGTGGTCGTGATCATCGCCACGCTGGCGCAAATCCTCTGGCTCAAGGTGCGCGGTCAAAAGGTCGACACCATGCTCTGGATAAGCCTGGGGCTGGTCACCGTGCTGGGCGGCGCCACGATTTATTTCCACAGCGAAAACTTCATCAAATGGAAGCCCACCGTGCTCTATTGGGTCATGGGCGGTGCCCTGCTGTTCGGCCAGTTGGTGTTCAAGAAAAACGGCATCAAGTCACTGATGGGCGCGCAGATGACACTGCCTGACGCCATCTGGCGCGTGGTCAATCTGAGCTGGGTCGGCTTTTTTGCGGTGATGGGGGTTCTCAACCTCTGGGTCGCCTTTAATTTTTCCACTGCCACCTGGGTCAATTTCAAGTTGTTCGGCGGCCTGGGCCTGATGCTGGTCTTTGTGCTGGTGCAGGCGGTCTACCTGAACAAGCACATCAAGCAGCCGGACGCCTCGCCATGATGGCCGGCGTTTCAACCGCCCTGCCCATTCGCGCCGACCTGATCGAGCAGCAACTGAGGGCGCAGCTTCAGCCCACCCGGCTGGAAGTGCTGGACGAAAGCGCTGCCCATGCGGGGCATTCAGGCGCCAACGCCGAGGGCTACGGCAGCCACTTTCGGGTGCGGATTGCCAGCCCGCTCTTTACCGGCAGGAACCGCGTGGCGCGCCACCGGCTTGTGTATGATGCACTGCAAAATTTCATCGACCAGGGGCTTCACGCCCTGGCCATCGAAATCATCGAATCACCCTGAAATCCCTGACCTGCCCCGAGCTTCGATCCTGGATCAGGCAACAGCAAACGGGCGAGCATCATGCTGCCAACACCATCACCAAATTACCAAAAGGACTGCAAAGACATCATGAAGAAACAACTCTTACTGGCTACCACCGTTGCCGGCCTGCTGGCCTTTGGCGCGCAAGGCGCCCTGGCGCAGAACGTCGCCATTGTCAACGGCAAGGCCGTGCCCAAGACACGCCTGGATTCGCTGGCCCAGCAGGTCGTCAAGTCCGGCCGCGCGGTCACGCCTGAAATGGAAGGCCAGCTGCGCGAAGAAGTTATCGCGCGTGAAGTCTTCATGCAGGAAGCCGACAAGCTGGGTCTGGCCGCCAGCGAAGACGTCAAGGTGCAAATGGAACTGGCCCGCCAGACCATCCTGATCCGTGAACTGTTTGCCGACTACCAGAAGAAAAACCCGGTGACCGAAGCCGAGATGAAAGCGGAGTACGACAAGTTCGCCGCAGCCAACGGCGGCAAGGAATACAAGGCGCGCCACATCCTGGTGGAAAAGGAAGCCGAAGCCAAGGAAATCATTGCCAGCCTGAAGAAAGGCGGCAAGTTTGACGAAATCGCCAAGAAAAAATCCAAGGACCCCGGATCCGGCGCCAAGGGCGGCGACCTCGACTGGGCCAACCCGTCGAGCTACGTGCCTGAGTTCACCGAGGCGCTGGTCAAGCTGAACAAGGGCCAGACCACCGAAACGCCGGTAAAGACCGAGTTCGGCTACCACGTGATCCGCGTTGACGACATTCGCACGGCGCAATTGCCGTCGTACGAAGAAGTCAAACCCCAGATCGCCCAGCAGATGCAGCAGCAAAAACTGGCCGCTTTCCAGAACGACCTGCGCAAAAAAGCCAAGGTCGAATAAAACCAATTTGGGCGCGGTGCAGACTGCCCTCCTCGGTTCCAAAAGCAGCCTTTCGGCTGCTTTTTTTCTTTGAGGTCCCGTATAAAGGGCAAATTGCTGATTGACGAAGGGGATTGCGGCCGTTCCAATGGCTCACATCCACCAGGAGGTTCCCATGTCCATCAGCCTTAAATTTTCAGCCGTATCCGCAGCGTTCCTGCGAGGCCTGCTTCTTGGCGCCGCCGTGTTCGCCACCACCCTCGCGTCAGCGCAAAACGGCAAGACCGAAGTGCTCTGGCTGGGGCAAGCCGCCGTGCGCATCACAACACCCACCGGCAAGGTCATCATGATCGACCCTTGGCTGACGACCAACCCCAAGACACCGGCCAATTTCCGCACGATCGAGTCAGTGGGCAAGGTCGACCTGATCCTGGTGACGCATGGCCATTTCGACCATTTCGCCGACGCACCCGCCCTGTCGCTGCTGAACAAGGCGCCGATGTACGGCCCGGCGGGGCTTAACCAGTCGGTGATCGCACTGGGCATCCTGCCGGCCGAGCTGGCGCCGCGTTTCGGCAAAGGCGGCACCATCCAGCCCTTTGGCCCGGGCGGCGTGAAAATCACGGCCGTGCACGCTGAGCATTCGTCCGAGCTGGGCTGGAAGAATCCGGCCACCGGCAAGGAAGAAGTCCATGTCGGCGGTGAGCCCGTCGGCTACATCATCGAGATGGAAAACGGCTTCAAGCTTTGGCATATGGGCGATACCGGCGTCTTTGGCGACATGCGCCTGATCGGCGACATGTACCGGCCCGATCTGGTGCTCATTCCCATAGGCGGGCACTTTGTGATGAACCCGGTGGACGCCGCGATGGCGGTTCGCGAGATGATCCGGCCCCGCTTCGCGCTGCCTATCCACTACGGCACCACACCGGTGCTTCGCGGCACACCCGCCGAATTCAACGCGGCACTCGGAACCGCACCTGGAACCGCGCGCATGGTGACCCTCGATCCCGGCCAAAAAGTCGATTTCTGATGCGTGCGTTGGCCCATCGTGCTGTGGTCTTCGGGCTGGCGGCATTGCTGACGGCCTGCGCATCGCGGCCGCTTCCCCCGGCCCCGCCTGTGACTGAACTGGCGCCCGGCGGAACGCTGCGGGCGGCCATCAACTTCGGTAACCCCATCCTGGCCGTGAAAG
Organism: Polaromonas sp. SP1; assembly: GCF_003711205.1. Lineage (NCBI taxonomy): Bacteria > Pseudomonadati > Pseudomonadota > Betaproteobacteria > Burkholderiales > Comamonadaceae > Polaromonas > Polaromonas sp. SP1. The sequence goes on from NZ_CP031013.1 coordinate 3,608,484, forward strand.
ATGCGGCCAATGGCGAGCCACGCGGCGTTTCCGTGGACTTGTCGCGCGAACTCGGGCGCCGCCTGGGCGTGCCCGTGCAACTCGTCACCTTCAACTCGGCCGGCAAGGTGGTCGAAGCGGTGAGGGATGCGCAGGTGGACATTGCTTTTGTCGCGATTGATCCGGTGCGCGGTGCCGACATGCTGCAAACCCCGCCCTACGTGATCATCGAAGGCGCTTACCTGGTGCGCAACGATTCACCGATCCGGCGCAACGAAAACGTAGACCAGGCTAACAACCGCGTTGTAGTGGGCAACGGCAGTGCCTACGACCTGTATCTGACCCGTGAGCTAAAGGCCGCGAAGCTGGTCAAGGCCCCCACATCACCGGCTGTGACCGACGTCATGATCGCGCAAAACATGGAGGTGGCCGCCGGCGTGAAGCAACAACTGGAAGCGGACGCCAAACGCGTAGGAGGCGTGCGCCTGCTGCCGGGGCGTTTTATGGTCATCAACCAGGCCATGGGCTTGCCCAAGGGACGTGAAAACGCGGCACGCTACCTGGCGGCTTTCATCGAGCAGATGAAAGCCTCAGGTTTTGTCGCGGCTGCACTGGCGCGCCATGGGATTGAAGGCGCTGCGGTAGCACCGCCTTCTGCCCCCTAAAAAGGGCTCAACCCACCCACTTGCGTGCGTTGTGCCAGAGGCTCATCCAGGGGCTGTGCTCGCTGCTGTTGCCTGACGTCCAGCTCTTCTGGATGTTGCGGAACACCCGCTCGGGGTGCGGCATCATCGCCGTGAAGCGGCCGTCGGCCGTGGTCACCGCCGTGAGGCCGCCGGCGCTGCCGTTCGGGTTGGCCGGGTAGGCTTCCGTCGGCTTGCCTTCGTTGTCGGTGAAGCGCATCGCGGCAATTGCCCTGGAGGCATCGCCCCGGAAAGCGAAATTGGCGTAACCCTCGCCGTGCGCCACTGCGATCGGCAGGCGGCTGCCGGCCATGCCTTGCAGGAAAATGCTGGGAGACTCCATCACCTCGACCATGCTCAGGCGGGCTTCAAAGCGTTCGCTGCGGTTCGTGGTGAAGCGCGGCCAGGCTTCAGCGCCCGGAATAATGTCGGCCAACTCGGCAAACATCTGGCAACCGTTGCACACGCCCAGGCCGAAAGTGTCCTGGCGCGCAAAGAAGGCCTTGAATTCTTCTGACAGCACCGGGTTGAAGGTGACGGAGCGCGCCCAGCCTATGCCTGCGCCCAGGGTGTCGCCGTAGCTGAAGCCGCCGCAGGCCACGATGCCCTTGAAGTCGGCCAGCTTGGCGCGGCCGGTTTGCAGGTCGGTCATGTGCACGTCGCAGGCCTCAAAGCCGGCCTGCGTGAAGACATAGGCCATTTCCACATGCGAGTTGACGCCCTGCTCACGCAGCACCGCCACGCGCGGCCGCGACGACAGGTTGAGCGCCGGGGCTGCCGGCGCTTTGGCGGGCTCAAACGTCAGCGCAACATGCAGGCCCGGGTCTGCCGGGTTGCCGGCGGCCGCGTGTTCGTTGTTGGCGCAGTCGGGGTTGTCGCGCTGCTGGCAAATCTTCCAGCTGACCGAATCCCAGACCTGGTGCAGGTCTTGCAGCTTGGCCGAGAACACGGCCTTGGTGTCGCGCCAGACCTGGATCTCGCCCTTGCCGACTTCAAGCGAAGCATGCTGCGGCCGGGTCTTGCCGATGAAGTGGCTGAATTTGGACAGGCCGTGTTCGCGCAGGGTCTGCATGACTTCGTTGCGCGCTGAGGTCGCCACCTGGATGACGGCGCCCAGCTCTTCGTTGAACAGCGCCTTGAGCGTGAGTTCTTCGCGGCGCGCGCCGACCTGGCTTGCCCAGTTCTTGCTGTCGCCCGTATCCATGCGGCTGTCGGAAATGCCGTCGCCTTCAACCAGCAGCATGTCGATGTTGAGCGACACGCCGACGTTGCCGGCAAAACCCATTTCGCAGACCGCGGCAAACAGGCCGCCGTCGCTGCGGTCGTGATAGGCCATCAGCTTGCCATCCTTGCGCAGCGCATTGATGGCGTTGACGAGGTTGACCAGGTCTTTCGGGTCGTCCAGGTCGGGCACATCGCCCTCTTCCTTGTCGAGTGTTTGCGCCAGGATGGAGCCGCCCATGCGGTTTTGGCCCTTCCCCAGATCGATAAGGATCAGGGTGCTGTCGGCCTCATCGCGGTTCAGCTGCGGCGTGAGTGCGCCGCGCACATCGGGCAGCGTGGCGAAAGCGCTCACGATCAGCGAAACCGGCGAGGTGACTTTCTTGCTGTCAGCGCCTTCGCTCCACACGGTGCGCATCGACAAGGAATCCTTGCCAACGGGAATCGATACGCCCAAGGCCGGGCACAGTTCCATGCCCACGGCCTTGACGGTTGCATACAGCGCGGCGTCCTGGCCGGGCTCACCGCAGGCGGCCATCCAGTTGGCGGATAGCTTGACGCGCGGCAGCTCGATCGGCGCAGCCAGCAGGTTGGTGATGGCCTCTGCCACTGCCATGCGGCCGGACGCGGCGGCGTTGACGGTGGCCAGCGGCGTGCGCTCGCCCATGCTCATGGCCTCGCCGGCAAAACCGCTGTAGTCGGCCAGCGTGATGGCGCAATCGGCCACCGGCACCTGCCAGGGGCCGACCATCTGGTCACGGTGCGTGAGGCCGCTCACGGTGCGGTCGCCGATGGTGATCAGGAAGCGTTTGGAGGCGACGGTCGGGTGGCTGAGCACCGCAATCGCGCTTTTCTGCAAGTCGACGCCGGTCAGGTCGATGGGCTTGATCGCGTGCTCGACGGACGTCACGTCGCGGTGCATCTTCGGCGGCTTGCCCAGCAGCACATTCATCGGCATATCGACTGGCGGGGCGGCGTCCTTGTCGGACAGCACCAGCTGCTTTTCTTCCGTCGCCACACCAATCACTGCAAACGGGCAACGCTCACGCTCGCAAAAAGCCTGAAACTGCGCCAGCGATTCAGGCGCAATCGCCATCACGTAGCGCTCCTGGCTCTCGTTGCTCCAGATTTCCTTGGGTGAGAGGCCGCTTTCTTCTAGCGGCACACTGCGCAGGTCAAACTTCGCGCCGCGCCCGGCGTCGTTCACAAGCTCAGGGAAGGCGTTGGAAAGACCGCCGGCGCCGACGTCGTGGATCGCCAGGATCGGGTTGGCCGCGCCCAGTTGGGCGCACTGGTTGATGACTTCCTGCGCACGGCGCTCGATTTCAGGGTTGCCGCGCTGTACCGAATCAAAGTCGAGCTGGGCCGCGTTGGCGCCCGAGGCCATGGAGCTGGCTGCGCTGCCGCCCATGCCGATGCGCATGCCGGGGCCGCCCAGCTGGATCAGCAAGGTGCCGGCCGGGAACAGGATCTTTTTGGTCAGCGCCGCGTCAATCGTGCCGACGCCGCCGGCGATCATGATGGGCTTGTGGTAGCCCCAGCGCTGGCCGCCCACGGTTTGCTCATATTCGCGGAAGTAGCCGTTCAGGTTGGGCCGGCCGAACTCGTTGTTAAAGGCCGCGCCACCCAGCGGGCCTTCGGTCATGATTTGCAGCGGGCTTGCGATGTGCTCCGGCTTGCCGTAGCCGCCATCAAACAGCCTGGACACGGTAAAACCGGTAAGGCCAGCCTTGGGCTTGGAGCCGCGGCCAGTCGCGCCTTCGTCGCGGATCTCGCCGCCCGCGCCGGTCGAGGCGCCGGGGAACGGGGAAATCGCTGTGGGATGGTTGTGCGTCTCGACCTTCATCAGCACGTGCATTTGCACGTCATCGGTGGCGCTATAAGTTTGATAGCTACCCGCCAAGGCTGCGTCTGGGCTGGAGGCCGATTTGGCATAAAACCGCTGGATTTTGTAGCCTTCCATGACGGAGGCGTTGTCGGAATACGCCACCACCGTGTGCTGCGGGTGCAGCTTTTCGGTGTTGCGGATCATGCCGAACAGGCTGATGCCCTGCGCCACGCCGTCAATCGTGAAGTCGGCGTTGAAGATCTTGTGGCGGCAATGCTCGCTGTTGGCCTGGGCAAACATCATCAGCTCGACGTCGGTCGGGTTGCGTTTGAGCTGGGTGAAGGCGTTGACCAGGTAGTCGATTTCATCGGCTGCCAGCGCCAGGCCAAACTCGGCGTTGGCTTTCTCAAGTGCGGCCTTGCCGCCTGCCAGCACGTCAATGGTCTGCAGCGGCGCGCCCTGCAGCTCGGTGAAGAGGCCGGCCGCCTGTGCGCGGTCGAACATCACGCTTTCAGTCATGCGGTCATGCAGCAAGCCGGCGACCTGCTCGCGCTGGACGTCGGTCAGGGCGGTTTTGCTGAAAAAGCCGGATTTCAGCGTGACGCGGTATTCGGTGATGCGCTCAATGCGCTTGACGGCCAGCCCGCAGTTGTGGGCGATGTCCGTCGCCTTGGAGGCCCAAGGCGAGACGGTGCCAAAACGCGGCGAGACGATAAAAACCAGTGCGTCGTCGGCCTTGCCGGCGGTAGCGGTGCACGGTTCACCGTAAGTCAGCAGCGCAGCGAGTTGGGCTTTGGCCGCGTCCGAGGGCGGCGATTCGGTCGCCACCAGGTGCACAAACCGGGCGCTGATGCCCACGATCTTGTCGTGGATGGCTTGCAGGCGGGGAAGGAGTTGCTGGACGCGGAAGTCGCTGAGGGCGCTGATCCCATGGGGTTCGCCCTCAAAAGTCGTCAGGTGCAGGGTCACGGTAGCGGTGGCCTTGTAGTGGGAGGTGGGCAGCTCATGGCTGTTTTGGAGGTTTTTAACCCTCCCTGCAAGCGCCTGTTTGGCCGGCTTTTGCGGGGTAGGCGTTAACCCGCAATTTTATCAGCGACTGGGGAGCTGCCGAGCCCGCTGGACGCCAGACACGGGCACTTTCTCGGCTCATTCAGGCCAAAAAAAGCAAAAGCCCTTGCCCCCCATGCTGAAAATGCATGTACCAGGGAGCGGTGGGATAATCAGGGCCATGAGCATTACTTACAAAGACGCGGCAGGCATTGAAGGCATGCGCCTGGCCGGACGGCTGGCTTCCGAGGTTCTGGACTACCTCACCCCCTTCGTCAAACCGGGCGTCACCACCAACGAAATCGACCGGCTGGCCCACGACTACATGACCCAGGTCCAGGGCACCATCCCCGCCACCCTGGGCTACGGCCCCCCGGGCTATGTGCCCTACCCCAAATCGCTGTGCACCTCCGTCAACCACCAGGTGTGCCACGGCATCCCCAACGACAAGCCGCTGAAAAAGGGCGACATTGTCAACATCGACGTGACCGTGATCACCAAAGACGGCTGGCACGGCGACAACAGCCGCATGTACCTGGTCGGCGAGGCCTCGATTGCCGCCAAGCGCCTGTGCAACATCACTTTTGAAGCCATGTGGCAGGGCATCATGCGCGTCAAACCCGGCGTGCGGCTGGGCGACATCGGCTTTGCCATCCAGACTTACGCTGAAAAACAGGGCTTTTCGGTCGTGCGCGAATTCTGCGGCCATGGCATCGGCAAGAACTTCCATGAAGAACCGCAGGTGCTGCACTACGGCCGCCCCGGCACGCTCGAAGAACTCACGCCCGGCATGACCTTCACCATCGAGCCCATGATCAACGCCGGCAAGCGCGATATCAAGGACGGCCCTGAAAAAGACGGCTGGAGCATCGTGACGCGCGACCATTCGCTCTCGGCCCAGTGGGAGCACACGATTCTGGTGACCGACACCGGCTACGAAGTGCTGACCCTGTCCGCCGGAAGCCCTCCGATTCCGGCTTTTGTGCCCCAGGGCAGCCCGGTACAGGCCGCGGTCAGCGCCTGATCGGCATACCTCGTGCCCGAGCTGCGCACTTCCCAGGAGCCGGCGGGCCCCGCCGGCATGAACGAGCTGGCGCAGGTGCGCGAGCACTACAAGGCCGGGAAAGCCGCCCTTCTTGCGACGCTGGCGGCCAGCGGTGCATCTTCCCGCGGTATTCACAGCCTGCTGCAAAAATTCGCCCGCCATGCCGACGCCACCTTGCAGCTGCTGTGGCAGCGCGCCGGCTTTCCTGCCGCGGCCTGCCTGGTCGCTGCGGGCGGCTTTGGCCGGGGTGAACTGTTCCCCCATTCCGATGTCGACGTGCTGCTGCTGCTGCCGGAAGACACCGATGTGGACGCCGACCCGGCCCTGAAGGCCAAGGTCGAGAGTTTTATCGGCGGCTGCTGGGACGTAGGCCTGGAAATCGGCTCCAGCGTACGCACGGCTTCCGGTTGCGTCGAAGAAGCAGCCAAAGACGTCACGGTGCAGACCTCGCTGCTCGAGGCCCGCCTGGTTGCCGGCTCCAAAAAGAACTTTCTGCAGCTGCAGAGCCGGCTGGCCGCGGTGCTGGACCCGCAGGCGTTTTACGTCGCCAAAACGCTGGAGATGCGCCAGCGCCACAACAAGTTCGAGAACACGCCCTACTCGCTCGAACCCAACTGCAAGGAATCACCCGGCGGCCTGCGCGACCTGCAGGTGATTCTGTGGGTGGCACGCGCCGCCGGGCTGGGCAAATCCTGGGACGACCTGGCCCGCAACGGCCTGGCCACAGCCTTTGAAGTGCGGCAGATCAAGGCCAACGAAGCCTTGCTGAGCCTGATACGCGCGCGCCTGCACCTGATTTCCGGGCGGCGTGAAGACCGCCTGGTGTTTGACCTGCAGACTGCCGTGGCCGAGTCCTTCGGTTATTCGGCCGAAGCCGACGATGGCAGCAAAGTGCCGCGTCGCGCCAGCGAGGCGGTGATGAAGCGCTACTACTGGGCCGCCAAGGCGGTGACGCAGCTCAATCAGATCCTGCTGCTCAACATTGAAGAGCGCCTGAACCCGAACACCTATCCGCTGCGCCCCATCAACGAACGCTTTTCCGACAAGGCCGGCATGCTGGAAGTGGCCAGCGACGACCTGTACGTGCGCGAGCCGCACGCCATCCTTGAAACCTTTTTGCTGTACGAAACGACGGTCGGCATCAAGGGCCTGTCGGCGCGCACGCTGCGTGCGCTCTACAACGCCCGCGGCCTGATGAACAGCAGGTTCCGCAGTGACCCCGTCAACCGCGACACCTTCCGCCAAATCCTGCAGCAGCCCGAGGGCATCACGCACGCCATGCGGCTGATGAACCAGACCTCGGTGCTGGGCCGTTACCTCTGGATCTTCCGCAAGATCGTCGGGCAGATGCAGCACGACCTGTTCCACGTCTACACAGTGGACCAGCACATCCTGATGGTGCTGCGCAATGTGCGGCGCTTTTTCATGGCCGAGCATTCGCATGAGTACCCCATGTGTTCGCAGCTCGCCGCCGGCTGGGACAAGCCCTGGATCCTGTACATCGCCGCCCTCTTCCACGACATTGCCAAGGGCCGCGGCGGCGACCATTCCGAGCTGGGGTGCAAGGACGTGCGCGTTTTCTGCCGCCAGCACGGCATAAGCACTGAAGACTCCCAACTCATCGAATTCCTGGTGGGCGAGCACCTGAGCATGAGCCGCATCGCCCAGAAAGAAGACCTGAGCGACCCGGAAGTGATTGCGGCATTTGCCAAACGTGTGGGCAACGAGCGTTACCTGACAGCGCTCTACCTGCTGACGGTGGCCGATATCCGCGGCACCAGCCCCAAAGTCTGGAACGCCTGGAAAGGCAAGCTGCTGGAGGACCTGTACCGCTACACCCTGCGCGTGCTGGGCGGCCGCGCGCCCGACGCCGATGCCGAGGTGGAAGCCCGCAAACGCGAAGCACTGACCACGCTGGCCTTACACGCCGAACCCTTTGAGGCGCACAAGGCGCTGTGGGATACGCTGGACGTCAGTTACTTCATGCGCCATGAAGCTGCCGACATCGCCTGGCACGCACGCCAGCTCTCGCGCCACGTGGGCAAGGCCAAGGCGATTGTGCGCGCGCGACGCTCGTCGGCCGGCGAAGGCATGCAGGTGCTGGTCTACACGCCCGATGCGCCTGACCTTTTTGCGCGCATCTGCGGCTACTTCGACGAAGCCGGTTTCAGCATTTTGGACGCGAAGATCCATACCGCCAAGAACGGCTACGCCCTGGATACCTTCCAGGTTGTCAGCCCGACTCTGGCCGACCACTACCGCGAGCTGGCGGCCATGGTGGAGGCCGACCTGGACCGCACCATCGAGAACCCGGGCCCGCTGCCGCCGCCGAGCAAAGGCCGCGTCTCGCGCCGCGTCAAAAGCTTCCCCATTGCGCCGCGGGTGGACTTGCATCCCGACGAAAAAGCCCAGCGCTGGCTGCTCAGCGTCTCGGCCAGCGACCGGGCCGGCTTGCTCTACCGCATCGCCCGTGTGCTGGCTCGCCACCGCATCAATCTGCAACTGGCCAAGGTCAGCACGCTGGGCGAGCGCGTGGAAGATACCTTCCTGATCGATGGGCCCGAGCTGCAGCACAACAAGGCGCAGATCGCGATCGAAACTGAGCTGCTCGAAGCGCTCAATAGCTGATCGTCAGATGGCGGGTTTGCGCAGGTACTGCAGCAACCGTCCCTTGTAAGCGCCGCCCACCCCCGGCAACTGGGTCACACGGGTCTCGGTGCGCGAATAGCCCAAAGCATCCATCTTGCGATTGAAACTGGCCCGGTTGCCGCGATCGGGGTCCACGATCAGCACTTCGGTGTGCGGCAGCGCATGCAGCTCGATGAACTGCGACAGCAGCTCCGGCTGCCCGCGGTCGTACAGCACGTCGCTGCCGATGATCAGGTCAAATCGCTCCAGCAGCGGGTTGGCGCGCCCCCAATTGCCCGTCTGGTATTTCATGGCCGGCAGATGGTTGAGTTTGAGGTTTTCCAGCAGGAACGCAGCGGCCAGCGGATGGCAGTCGCTGGCGGTGATGTTGCCGCCGCGGCGATGCACCACCAGGCTGGCGAGCGCCAGGCCGCAACCGAGCTCCAGGATGCGCTTGCCTTCCAGCTCAAAAGTCAGCATGGCATGGGCCAGCACGCGGCCCGAGGGCCAAAGCAGCCCGAATATCGGCCAGGCCGAGGAGGAGATGCCTTCGCGCTCGGCCTCACCGAGGGGATCATGGAATTGCTGCCGGTTTAGCAGCGAGCGCAGCTGCAAGTCGTCACCGCTGCCGCTGACGGTTTCAAACTTGAGGAGGTAGGGCAATGGAGAAGCAGTTCCGGCGATGGGAACTGCCCCCGAAACGGGAGCGTGCGACATCCGGAAAACTTTCCTTGCGTACCACACGCTCAAACGGGGCGAGATAGCCCTCAACCCGGCCAGTGTACGCCCCTCAGCCTTCCCGGCCCGTGCTCTGGCTCATTCCATTTTTCATTCAATGCGAGCGCAGGCGCACCGCCGCAGACAGTGCTGGAGCACGGCAAGACGGGGCAAGGACCGATCGTGTTGAAGGAGAAATGGAATCAGTCGTCGTCGGACGCGTCCAGGCCGGGGAACAGCACTTCCGTAAACCCGAACTGGCTGAAGTCGCGAATGCGCATGGGATAAAGCTTGCCGATCAGGTGGTCACATTCGTGCTGCACGACCCGCGCATGAAAGCCGTCCACCGTGCGCTCGATGGCGTCGCCGTACTGGTCGAAGCCGCTGTAACGGATCCGCGAGAGGCGCGGGACAAGGCCCCGCAGGCCGGGCACGGAAAGGCAGCCTTCCCAGCCGTCTTCCTCCTCAGGGCCCAAGGGCGTGATCAGCGGGTTCAGCAAGACGGTGCGGGGAACGACCGGCGCGTCTGGATAGCGCGGGTTGACCGTATCGGTGCCGAAGATCACCAGTTGTAAATCAACACCGATTTGGGGAGCCGCCAGGCCGGCGCCATTAACGGCGCGCATGGTGTCGAACATGTCCGAAATGAGCAGGTGCAACTCGTCGGTGTCAAACGCCGTGACGGGCTGGGCCACGCGCAACAGCCGCGGGTCGCCCATTTTGAGAATTTCGCGAATGGTCATGCGCCGATTATCGCGGCGCAGTGCAGCGGTGAAAAGTCTTTAGCGCCAATACCTGTGCCGATACGGGCGGTAGTAATAGCCCGGTGCAGGCGCCACCACGATGGGGGCCGGCTGGACATAGACGGGCCGGGACGGGTAAACAGCCACCGGGCCTGGATCAATGGGGGCCACGACGCAACCCGACAGCAAAGCGGCCAGGCCGGCGGCAGCGGCCAAGGCAGACAAACGTTTGTAGTTCATGAAAAGCTCCTGTGTTCCTGTGTACAGGTCTTTTCAACGCCCGGCGCAGCCGCCCGGCCTGACGTCCGGCGTGCAAACCCCGGTAACGCCATGTAAGCCGCACCGCGCCGGCGCTATTCGGTGGTGCTGGCGCTCCAGTAGGCTTGGCTCACCATGGGCAAATCACCCAGTTGTGCGACGAGGCGGTCCATGGCGGCGCCATCCACCGCAATCGCCACCAGCGTCGCCTGGATCTTCACGCCTTCCTCGCCAAAGGCGTACACCTCCAGGTCGTTGGTGGGGTAATGCAGCGCTTCCAGCGATTTCTCGAGGATGGCCAGCACTTCTTTCTGGTGGGCTCCACTGGTGACGACGTAGACCGTATTGGTCACCTCGGCGGACTGCACATCCAGCGGCAACCGGTTGATCTGGTTGACGATGGGCCGCAGCAGCGTGTTGGCGGCCAATACAAAAAGCGTCGCGATGCCCGCCTGCACCACGAGGTCCGCACCTGCGCAGGCCCCCACCGCACCTGAGCACCAAAGGGTCGCCGCGGTATTGAGGCCACGCACATTGCCCTCCTCGCGCATGATCACGCCGGCGCCCAGAAAGCCGATGCCCGAGACCACATACGCCACCACATGCACCGCACCCGAAGCACCTGTCAGCCGGTTCGCCATGTCCACAAAAATCGCGGCGCCCACAGCCACCAGCACATTGGTCCTGAGCCCGGCCGTGCGTTGCCGATACTGGCGTTCAAAGCCGATCAGCGCGCCGAAGACGAAGGCGGAGGACAGGCTGACGAGCGAGTCCAGAAGGTCGGGGATGCTGATGGTTTCAAGCGCCTGCATGGGACCGTCTCCGGAAGTTAACTATCGGCCAGCATGGCCAGCATGGCCAGCAGCGCCGCTTCGTCAATCACGGGAATGCCCAGCGTTTGCGCCTTGACCAGCTTGCTGCCGGCCTCCTCGCCAGCCACCACGTAGTCGGTTTTTTTACTGACAGAACCAGCCACCTTGCCGCCGGCCGCCTCGACCTTGTCTTTGGCCTCGTCGCGGCTCAAGGTCGGCAGCGTGCCGGTGATGACAAAGGTCTTGCCGGAAAGCGGCTGCGGGGCGCGTGCGGCCGGCTCGCCCTCCTCCCAGGTCACGCCGCAGGCGCGTAACTGCTCGACCACTTCGCGGTTGTGCGGCTGCTCAAAGAAGGTGCGGATGCTCTGGGCCACGATGGGGCCGACATCGCTCACTTCCAGCAATTGCTCCTCGGTGGCATCCATGATGGCGTCCAGCTTGCCGAAGTGGCGTGCCAGCTCTTTGGCGGTGGCTTCACCCACATGGCGTATGCCCAGACCGAACAGGAAGCGCGGCAGCGTCGTCTGCTTGGATTTTTCGAGTGCTTCAAGCAGGTTGTTGGCCGATTTTTCCGCCATGCGGTCCAGGCTGGCCAGCGCCGTGAGGCCCAGCTTGTAGAGGTCGGGCAAGGTGCGGATCACATTGGCATCCACCAATTGTTCGACCAGCTTGTCACCCAGGCCTTCGACCTCCACGGCACGCCGGTGCGCGTAATGCAGGATGGCTTCCTTGCGCTGGGCGCCGCAAAACAGGCCTCCGGTGCAGCGGTAATCGGCCTCGCCCTCTTCGCGCACGGCATCTGAGCCGCAGACCGGGCATTTGCGCGGCATGGTGAACTGCGGCGCATCCTGCACACGTTTGTCCAGCAGCACGCTGACCACTTCGGGAATCACGTCGCCGGCGCGGCGCACGATGACGGTATCGCCGACCCGCACGTCTTTGCGGCGGGCTTCGTCTTCGTTGTGCAGCGTGGCGTTGGTGACGGTGACGCCGCCCACAAACACCGGCGCCAGCTTGGCTACAGGCGTGAGCTTGCCGGTGCGGCCGACCTGCACTTCAATGGCCTGCACTGTGGTGAGCTGCTCCTGCGCCGGGTATTTGTGCGCCACGGCCCAGCGCGGCTCGCGCGTCACAAAGCCCATCTTTTTCTGCAGCGCCAGGCTGTTGACCTTGTAGACCACGCCATCAATGTCATAAGGCAGGCTGTCGCGCTGCTTGCCGATGGCCTGGTGAAATGCTATCAATTCAGGAGCGCCTTGTGCAAGCTGCGTCTGGGCTGCAACCGGAAAACCCCATGAACGCAGCTTCAGCAGCAACTGGAAATGGGTCTCAAACGCCGGGCCGCCCTCTTCCGGCGGCGAGATATCCCCCAGGCCGTAGGCAAAAAAGCTCAGGCGCCGCCGCGCGGCCAGGGCCGGATCCAGCTGGCGCACACCGCCGGCCGCCGCGTTGCGCGGGTTGACGAAGGTCTTCTCGCCTTTCGCACCTTGGGCGATCTTCTCGCGCTGCTTTTCGTTCAGCGCTTCAAAATCCGCGCGGCGCATGTAGACCTCACCGCGCACTTCCATGACCGGCGGAGCATCGGCTGGCAGTCGAAGCGGAATCTGGTTGATGGTGCGGATGTTCTGCGTCACGTCCTCACCGACTTCACCGTCGCCGCGCGTGGCGGCCTGCACCAGGATGCCGTTTTCATAGCGCAAGCTCATGGCCAGGCCGTCGAACTTGAGCTCGGCCACGTACTCGACCGGCGGGTCGGACTCGGCCAGGCCCAGCTCCTTGCGCACGCGGGTGTCGAAGTTTTGCGCGCCGCTGGCTTCGGTATCGGTTTCGGTCCGGATACTGAGCATGGGCACCTTGTGGCGCACGCTCGCAAACTGGTCCAGCGGCTTGCCGCCCACGCGCTGGGTCGGCGAATCCGCTGTCAGCAGTTCGGGGTGGGCTGCCTCCAGCGCCTGCAACTCCTTGAACAGCCTGTCGTACTCGGCATCGGGAATGGTCGGCTCGTCGAGCACGTAATAGCGGTGCGCGTGCAGGTGCAGCTCCGCGCGCAGAGCAGCGACGCGCGCCGCGTCGGAGCTCGGCTGCGGCGAAGGTTCAGGCTGCGCAAACAGGTCTTTGGTGGCCATGGAAAAAATCGGAAACGGGCAAAAAACCCGGGGAAATCAAGAGAAAAGGCGGCGGCCCAGCACCGAGCCCGCCGACAAATCGCGGCTGTCCAGCGTGTCGTACAACTGTTCCAGGTCGGCGTGGATGACTTCCATCGCCTCGGGGCGGATCAGGTTGCCGTTGTCGTCGATGATCACGCCGTCCATGTTGGCGGCCAGGGACAGCGCGGCTTCGCACATGCGCGCAAACGGCTGCTCGGAGCGCAGCACCTGGGGCACATCCAGGGAGAGTGTGAGTTCGCGCAGCGCGGTCTGCTCGGGGTCTTCGGCCATGGCGGCTTGCGTGTCAAAGGCCAGGCCCAGGATGGGCGCGTGGCCCTGCTGGTTGGCCGGCAGCACCATGCGCCCGGGGATGGAGCCGGCGACAAAGCCCAGCCGGGCCGCACTTTGCTGCACGTAGCCAGGACTCCAGGCGGTGTTGACGGCGCGCAGGGTAAAGCTCAGCTGTGCATCGTGGCCGCTGGCGAACTGGTCCAGCTCGCGGGCACGGGCGACTTCGTCGAGCATTTCCGGAAATTCGGGCTCACCGCCGATGGCGTCGGCAAACGCCTGCGCCTTCATCACAAACTCGGAGTATTCGATCTGGTTGAGCGCGCCGGTGCGGTTGGCCAGTTGCACGCCGCACTGAAAAGCGCTGTAGCGGTGGCCGGCCGTGGGGAATTCCCATTCGCCGGTGATCACGCTCAGGCCTTCCACGCCAAAAGGCTTGCTGCCGGCGCGGCGCGTGCTGGGCATGGCGGCCAGTGCGGCTTCACCCGAGACCACGCCCTCAATCACCACCGGCGCGACGGCGTCGATCAGCACGTCGAGGCCGGGTTTTCTGTCGGGCGCCATGGCGGTGAGCGACGCCAGCGATGCCAGCCCTGAATCGACGTCAAAACTGGGCTCCAGCCGTTCAGTGACTGCGCCTTCGCCATCTGGCGTCGCCGTAGCCTCCTGTTCGGGCGCGGGTGCCTCCGGCGTGGCCTGCTTGGGCAGGTTTCGGCGCGACGACCAGGCGCTGTGGGCCACCACGGCGGCCAATACCAGCCCGCCCGCCACCGCCAGACTGATCTGCAATGTGCTCATGGTGGATCAGGCGGCTTCGGCAAAACCGATGGCGGCTTCCATGTCCACCGCCACGATGCGTGACACGCCCTGCTCCTGCATGGTCACGCCGATCAACTGCTCGGCCATTTCCATGGCAATCTTGTTGTGGCTGATGAAGAGGAACTGCGTTTCCTTGCTCATGGAGCGCACCAGCTTGGCATAACGCTCGGTGTTGGCGTCGTCCAGCGGCGCGTCGACCTCATCGAGCAAGCAGAACGGCGCGGGGTTGAGCTGGAAGATGGCAAACACCAGTGCGATGGCCGTGAGCGCTTTTTCACCGCCTGAGAGCAGGTGGATGGTCTGGTTCTTTTTGCCGGGCGGCTGGGCGATCACCTGCACGCCGGCGTCGAGGATTTCCTCGCCCGTCATCATCAGCTTGGCGTTACCGCCACCGAAGAGCTCGGGGAACATACGACCGAAATGGCCGTTGACGGTGTCAAAGGTGCTCGAGAGCAAATCACGCGTTTCGATGTCGATCTTCTTGATCGCGTCTTCCAGCGTGGTCATGGCTTCGTTCAGGTCTGCGGACTGCGCGTCGAGGAACTGCTTGCGCTCGCGCGCGGTGCTCAGCTCGTCCAGCGCGGCCAGGTTGACGGCGCCCAGCGACTGGATTTCGCGGTTGATGCGGTCGATTTCGCCTTGCAGGCCGGTCAGGCGCACATTGCCGGACTGGATGGATTCCTCCACCGCGGCGAGGTCGGCCTGCGCGTCAGCGAGCAACTGCGCGTATTGCTCAAAGCCCAGGCGCGCGGCCTGTTCCTTCAGCTGGAACTCGGTGATGCGCTGGCGCAGCGGGTCCAGCTCGCGCTCGAGCTGCAGCCGGCGCTCATCGCTGGCGCGCAGCTTGTTGGTCAAGTCGTCGTACTGGCTGCGTTTGGCGCCCAGGTCGGCTTCGCGTTCCAGCTTGACGCTCAGCGCGCTTTGCAGGCCGGCCTGCGCGGCGGCGTCGGTCAGGCGTGTGAGTTCTTCGCGGGCCTGGGCTTCTTCGGCGGCGATGGAGCCGGCCTGCTGGGCGGCGATGTCGATGGAGCGCGCCAGTTCGTCACGGCGTGAGGCCAGGCTGCGCAGCGCAAACGCGGCTTCCTGCGCCTGGCGTTCGAGTGTGCGTTGCTGCTCACGTGATTCGCCGAGTTTGCGTTCGGTTTCGATCACGCGGTCGTCCAGCTGTGCATGGCGCTCCTGGCTGTCGGCCAGTTGCATGTCGAGCTCTTCAAAGCGGCCTTCAGCGGTGACCTTGCGCTCTTGCAGTTCGCCGAGCTGTGCTTCGATTTCAGCCATGTCGGCCTGGATCTGCTCGCTACGGGCGCGCGTTTGTTCCGCCAGCTGCGTCAGGCGCAGCACTTCGACCTGCAGCTCATGGGTGCGGCTTTGGCCTTCGGCGGTTTCACGGCGGGCCGTGGCCAGGCGCTGGGCGGCGTCGGCATAAGCGGCTTCTGCGCGGATCAACGCGGAGCGGGCCTCTTCGCTGATCAGGGCCTGGGCCTTGAGCTGTTTGTCGAGGTTTTCAATCTCTTGCGCGCGGGCCAGCAAGCCGGCCTGCTCGGAATCCTGGGCGTAAAAGCTCACGCTGTGGTGCGTGACGGCGTGGCCGCTTTGCACATAAATCACCTCACCGGCCTGCAGCTTGTCACGCGCGGCCAGGGCATCGTCCAGGCCCTGGGCTGTGTAGCAGCCTTGCAGCCAGTCTCCGAGCAACGCGGATTGGCCGGCGTCGTTCAGGCGCAGCAGCTCGGTCAGCGGCTTGAGGCTGATCGCGGCATTGGCGCGTGCGGGCGCGGCGGCGCTGGGCGGTGAGTAAAACGAGAGCTTGGCGGGCGGTGTGTCGCGGCCGTCGGTGCCGGCAAAGCCGCGCACCATGTCGAGCCGGCTGACTTCCAGCGCGCCCAGGCGTTCACGCAGCGCGGCTTCCAGGGCATTTTCCCAACCTTGTTCGATGTGGATGCGGCTCCACAGGCCTTGCAGACCATCGAGGCCGTGCTTGGCCAGCCAGGGCTTGAGCTTGCCGTCGGTCTTGACCTTTTCCTGCAGGGCCTTGAGCGCTTCCATGCGCGCCGACAGGTCGGCCCGCTTGGCGGATTCGGTGTTGACGGTGTGCTGCAGCGTACGGCGCTCTTCGTCGAGCTGGGGCACGCTGTCGGTCAGCTCGTGCAGGCGGGCTTCGGCTTCGGCCTGGGCTTCCTGCGCGGCGGTGAACTGCGTGTTCAGGTTGGCCAGGCGGGCTTCGTCGGGGGCGTTGAGGGCGTTGCGGTCGGCGGTGAGCTTTTCCAGGCGCAGACCCAGGCTGCGCGACTGCTCTTCGATGTTGCGCTGGTCGGCGGCCAGCACCTGGATTTGCTGCTGCACCTGGGCGACGCTGGCGCGTTGCTCGTTGGCTTTGGCCTGGGCCTGGCGCAGGGCGTCTTCCAGCGCGGGCAACTGCGTCTGGTGCTCTTCGGTCTGCGCGGCCAGCAGCTCGGCTTTTTCTTCGGCTTCAATGGCTTGCGCGGCCAGGTTTTCCGTCTCGACGGCGGCGTCTTCCTTGCGCGTGGCCCACTGGGCGGTTTGTTCTTTCAGCTGGGCCAGGCGTTGCTCGACGCGCTGGCGGCCGTCGACGACGAAGCGGATTTCAGCTTCCAGCCGGCCGACTTCGGCGCTGGCCTCGTACAGCTTGCCCTGGGCCTGGTTGACCTGGTCGCCGGCGGAGTAATGCGCCTGGCGGATGGTTTCCAGGTCGGCCTCGATGTGGCGCAAGTCGGCCACGCGGCTTTCCAGGTCGTTCACGGCTTTTTCGGCGTCGGCCTTGACCTTGGACTGGTCGGCTTCGCTTTCGGCGCGTTTGAGGAACCACAACTGGTGCTGCTTCAGGCTCGCGTCGGCGTGCAAGGTGTTGTAGCGCATGGCCACCTCGGCCTGCTTTTCGAGCCGGTCCAGGTTGGCGTTGAGCTCGCGCAGGATGTCTTCGACGCGGGTCAGGTTTTCGCGGGTGTCCGACAGTCGGTTGGCGGTCTCGCGGCGGCGTTCTTTATATTTGGAAACACCGGCTGCCTCTTCGAGGAAAAGTCGCAGCTCCTCGGGCTTGGACTCGATGATGCGGCTGATGGTGCCCTGGCCGATGATGGCGTAGGCGCGCGGGCCCAGGCCGGTGCCCAGGAACACGTCCTGCACGTCGCGGCGGCGCACCGGCTGGTTGTTGATGTAGTAGCTGGAGGTGCCGTCGCGCGTCAGCACGCGCTTGACGGCGATCTCGACAAACTGGCCCCACTGGCCGCCGGCGCGGTGGTCGGCGTTGTCGAACACCAACTCGACGCTGGAGCGGCTGGCGGGTTTGCGCGTCGTGGTGCCGTTGAAGATGACGTCCTGCATGGACTCGCCGCGCAGCTCGGAGGCCTTGCTTTCACCCAGCACCCAGCGTACCGCGTC
Source organism: Polaromonas sp. SP1 (assembly GCF_003711205.1). Classification (NCBI taxonomy): domain Bacteria; kingdom Pseudomonadati; phylum Pseudomonadota; class Betaproteobacteria; order Burkholderiales; family Comamonadaceae; genus Polaromonas; species Polaromonas sp. SP1. The sequence continues at coordinate 3,626,098 of NZ_CP031013.1, forward strand.
CATGATGTTGGACTTGCCGCAACCGTTGGGGCCCACCACACCGACCAGTTGGCCCGGCAGTACAAAATTGGTGGGCTCTGCAAATGACTTGAAACCAGATAGCTTGATCGAATTGAGACGCACGGCTGTCCCTGTTTTTGTGAAGCTGAGGCTAGCCTTAAGCTAACTCGTTGTTTTTTATAGCGTTTTACAACAAACGCTGGCATATCGGGTGCTGCTTTCGGCAAGCGGCACGGTCCGTCATGTTACCCGAGCAGGACGCAGTTTTTGCCGGGAAAAAGGCCCTTGACGGAGCCAGCGTGAAACACTTTGCTTCGCACGGCAAAGGCCCCCGGTTTCGGGTCCCGGGCGCCGCTCTGGCCCGGGCCGGCCAGACATCCGGAAAATTCAAGCGAAATCGGCCTCCAGCCCATATCCCACCTGGGCAAGTTGCTATGAATTTGATAGTAATCAGGGCAAAACGCGGCAGGCGCCGCCGCTTGCCTGCCAGGGGCCGGCAAGGCAAGGCTGGATAATCCGGGTATGAATCCCCTGCTTTCACGCCTTCAGCCCTATCCTTTTGAGCGGCTGCGCCTGCTGCACGCCGACATCACCCCCAACCCGGCCTACAAACCCATCAGCCTGGGCATTGGCGAACCCCGCCACGCCACGCCGCAGCTCGTCAAAGACGCGCTGACGGCCAGCCTGAACGGCCTGGCCAGCTACCCGGGCACCCTGGGCGAGCCCAAGTTGCGCCAGTCCATGGCCGACTGGATGGCCCGCCGCTATCAGTTGAAGCTGGACCCGGCCACCCAAATCCTGCCGGTCAACGGATCGCGCGAAGCGCTGTTTTCACTCGCACAAACCGTGCTGGACGCCAGCAAACCGGGCGCCACCGTGGTCTGCCCCAACCCGTTTTATCAAATCTACGAAGGCGCGGCCCTGCTGGCCGGCGCCCAGACCTGGTATGCGCCCAGCGACCCGGCACGCAACTTCGGCATCGACTGGGCGGCTGTGCCGGCCGAGGTCTGGGCCAAAACCCAGCTGGTGTTTGTCTGCTCGCCCGGCAATCCCACCGGCTCGGTGATGTCGCTGCCCGAATGGAAGCTGCTGTTTGAACTCAGCGACCGCTACGGCTTTGTGATTGCCTCGGACGAGTGCTACAGCGAGATCTACTTCCGCGACGAAGCGCCGCTGGGCGGCCTGCAAGCGGCCTCGCAGCTGGGCCGGCATGACTTCAAGAACCTGATCTCGCTCACCAGCCTGTCCAAACGCAGCAATGTGCCCGGCCTGCGCAGCGGTTTTGTAGCGGGCGACGCTGCGCTGATCAAGCCGTTTTTGCTCTACCGCACCTACCACGGCAGCGCGATGAGCCCTATCGTGCAGGCGGCCAGCATCGCGGCCTGGAATGATGAGCAGCACGTGGTCGACAACCGCGCCATGTACCGCGAGAAATTCGCCAAAGTCACGCCCATGCTCTCGGCCGTGATGGACGTCGCCCTGCCCGACGCGGGCTTTTACCTGTGGGCGGCAATTCCCGAAGCCTTCAAGGGCTCGGACCCCGCGTTCTCGCGCGAGCTGCTCGCTCTTTACAATGTCGTGGTGTTGCCGGGCAGTTACCTGGCACGCGATGCGCAGGGGCACAACCCCGGCGCCGGCAGAATCCGCATGGCACTGGTGGCAGAAACCGCCGAATGCGTAGAGGCGGCAGAGCGCATCGTCCAGTTCATCCAATCCAAAGTTCACTGAAAAAACCATTCTCATGACTCAAGCCAACCTGCAAGCGCTCCAGCAAACCATTGACGCCGCCTGGGAAGACCGCGCCAACCTGTCGCCCAAATCGGCGCCCAAGGACATCCTGGAGGCCGTGGAGCAAACGATCTCCCAGCTGAACAACGGCTCGCTGCGCGTGGCCACCCGCGAAAGCGTCGGCGTGTGGACGACGCACCAGTGGATCAAGAAAGCCGTGCTGCTGAGCTTTCGCCTGCAGGACAACGAACTCATGCGTGCCGGCGACCTGGGCTTTTTCGACAAGGTCAAAACCAAGTTTGCACACCTGAGCGAAAGCGAAATGCGCGCCACCGGCGTGCGCGTGGTGCCGCCCGCCGTGGCGCGCCGCGGCAGCTTTATCGCCAAGGGCGCGATCCTGATGCCCAGCTACGTCAACATCGGCGCCTGGGTCGGTGAAGGCACCATGGTCGACACCTGGGCCACCGTGGGCAGCTGCGCGCAGGTCGGCAACAACGTGCACCTTTCCGGCGGCGTCGGCCTGGGCGGCGTGCTCGAGCCTTTGCAGGCCAACCCCACCATCATTGAAGACAACTGCTTTATCGGCGCGCGCTCCGAAGTGGTCGAAGGCGTGATCGTCGAAGAGAACTCGGTGATCTCGATGGGCGTTTACATCGGCCAGAGCACGCCGATTTACGACCGCGAAGCGGACACCGTCACCTATGGCCGCATTCCCGCAGGCTCCGTGGTCGTGTCGGGCAACCTGCCCAAGGCCGGCGGCAAGTACAGCATGTACTGCGCGGTGATCGTGAAGCGCGTGGATGCAAAAACGCGCTCCACCACCAGCCTGAACGACCTGCTGCGCGACTAGACATGGCCCCCACGCTTCTCGCTTCGCGTAGCACGCTGCCCCCCGAGGGGGCCGCTGCGCCTGCGGCCCGGCAAAGCCGGTTCCGCGGCCCCTGCTGGCGAGAAACCGTAAGCCGAGTGGCCGGCGTTGTATTTCATTTCAATCAAGAGGGCGGACTATGAGCACGATGGAAAGAATCCTTCGTTTGATGGCGGACAAAAAAGCGTCGGACGTTTACCTGTCTGCGCACTCTCCCGCCCTGATCAAGATCAACGGCCAGGCGATTCCCATCAATGCGCAAATCCTGCCGCCGGACGCGCCGCGCAACCTGCTGGCCGAAGTGCTGCCGCCCGAGCGCATCGAGGAACTCGAGGAAATGGGCGAGCTCAACATGGCCCTGCCCATCGCCGGGCTGGGCAACTTCCGGATCAGCGGCTTCCGCCAGCGCAGCACCTACGCCGCGGTGATCCGTTTCATCCCGAACGAGATCCCGCCGCTGCAAAGCCTGAACGTGCCAGCCATCCTGGCCGACCTGATCATGGAAAAGCGCGGTTTGCTGCTGATGGTGGGCTCCACCGGCGCCGGCAAGAGCACCACGCTGGCCGCGATGATGGACCACCGCAACGAAAACACCCTGGGCCACATCCTCACGATTGAAGACCCGGTGGAGTTTTTGTTCACCAACAAGAAGTCGGTGGTCAACCAGCGCGAAGTCGGCAGCGACACGCAATCGCTGCAGGTGGCGCTGAAAAACGCGCTGCGCCAGGCGCCCGACGTGATCCTGATCGGTGAAATCCGCGACCGCGAAACCATGTCGGCCGCCATTGCCTACGCGCAGTCGGGCCACCTGTGCCTGGCCACCATGCACGCCAACAACAGCTACCAGGCGCTGAACCGTATCCTGAGCTTTTACCCGGTGGAAGTGCGCAGCACCATGCTGGGCGACCTGGGCGCAGCCCTCAAGGCCATCGTGTCGCAGCGCCTGCTGCGCACCCAGGACGGCGGCCGCACGCCGGCCGTCGAGGTCATGCTCAACACCAAGCTGATTTCAGAGCTGATTGAAAAAGGCGACTTCTCAGGCGTCAAAGAGGCGATGGAAAAATCGATGGCCGAAGGCTCGCAGACCTTTGAGCAAGACATCGCCAAGCTGATTGTCGAAGGCATCGTCACGCGCAAGGAAGGCATCCTGTACGCCGACTCGCCGACCAACCTGATGTGGCGCCTGGAAAACGACTTCGCCGTCAAGGCCAAGACGCTGGAGCCCGAGGACGACCCGGATGACGAACCGTCCTTTACCGAGATCACGCTGGACGTCAAGCATTAAAAACACGGCCGCGCTCGTTTTCGGGCCGACTTGAACCCGACTGAACGACATGTCCCGAACCCTGCATCTCGCTGAACAGCTGATTTCCCGACCCTCCGTCACGCCTGACGACGCCGACTGCCAGGCCATGCTGATCGCGCGGCTGGCCCCGCTGGGCTTTCAATGTGAAACCATCGTCAGCGGCCCGGAGAGCTTTCGCGTCACCAACCTGTGGGCCAAGCGGGAAGGGAAATTCAAGGGTTTTAGCCCTCTAGCCCAGGCAGGACATGGACAATCCGCTCCTGAATTGATAGCAAATGGTGGTAAAGCCAAGACGCTTGTATTCGCCGGCCATACCGACGTCGTACCCACCGGCCCACTCGACCAGTGGCTCAGCCACCCCTTTACCCCCAGCCACCGCGACGGCAAGATGTACGGCCGCGGCACCGCCGACATGAAGACATCCATCGCGGCCATGGTGGTCGCGGTGGAGGAATTCCTGGCCGCCAACCCCGACCCAGGCCTGTCGATCGCCTTCCTGGTGACCAGCGACGAGGAAGGCCCGGCGGTCGACGGCACGGTCGTCGTCTGTGAGCAGCTCAAGGCACGCGGCGAAGTGCTCGACTATTGCATCGTGGGTGAGCCGACCTCGGTCGGCCAACTCGGCGACATGATCAAAAACGGGCGCCGCGGCACCATGAGCGGCAAGCTCACCGTCAAGGGTGTGCAGGGCCACATCGCCTACCCGCACCTGGCCAAGAACCCGATTCACCTGTTTGCCCCGGCGCTGGCCGAACTGGTGGCCACCGAATGGGACCAGGGCAACGCGTTTTTCCCGGCCACCAGCTGGCAGGTGTCCAACATCCATGGCGGCACCGGTGCTTCCAATGTCATCCCGGGCGAGCTGGTGGTGGACTTCAACTTCCGCTTCTGCACCGAATCCACGCCGGAGAGCCTGCAGCAGCGCCTGCAGGCGGTGCTCAGCCGCCACCAGCTTGAATACGACCTGAAATGGACGCTGGGCGGCTTGCCCTTCCTCACTACCCCCGGCACCCTGGTCGACGCCGTGCGCGGCGCCATCCAGGCGGAAACCGGCCTGCAAACCGAGCTGTCGACCACCGGCGGCACCAGCGACGGCCGTTTCATCGCCAAGATCTGCCCTCAGGTCATTGAGTTCGGCCCCATCAACGCCACCATCCACAAGATCAACGAGCACGTACTGGTGAGCTCGCTGGACCCGCTCAAAAACATCTACAAAGGCGTGCTGGAACGGCTGGCCCAGGTGGAAGCGGCATGACGGGCGCCACGTCCCCCGCGCCCCTGACGGTGCTTGCGCTGGTCGAGCAATCCGCCGCCCGGCTTGACGCAGCGGGCCTGAGTTATTCAGACGGCTTTGGGCAAGGCACGACCAACGCCTTTGATGAAGCCGCCTGGCTGGTGCTGTGGAAGCTGGGCCTGCCGCTGGACGACCTCGATTCAGTGGAGAATCGGCCCGTAGCCCAGGCGGAATATGAACAGGTTGCTATGCTTTTGGAAGCACGCATCCAGACCCGCAAGCCCGCCGCTTACCTGACGAATGAAGCCTGGTTGATGGGCTTGCCCTTTTACGTGGACGAACGCGTGATCATCCCGCGCTCGCTGATTGCCGAGTTGCTGGCCGACGCCAGCATCGACCCCTGGCTGGGCGAGCATACGCATCGCGTGCTGGACCTGTGCACCGGCAACGGCAGCCTGGCCGTGCTGGCGGCCATCACTTACCCCGAGGTGGTGGTCGACGCCGCCGACATCAGCCTGGATGCTTTGGAGGTGGCGCGCATCAACGTAGACCGCCACCACCTGGACGGCCGGGTCACGCTGATCGAGTCCGACGGGCTGGCGGCCTGCCCGGGTCTGTATGACCTGATTCTGTGCAACCCGCCTTACGTCAACGCAGCCAGCATGGCGGCGCTTCCGGCTGAATTTCGCGCCGAACCCGGCCTGGCGCTGGACGGCAACCGGCACGGCGGCACCGACGGCATGGACTTCATTCGAGACCTTATTCAAAACGCCGCACGCCATATGAGCGAAAATGCCGTACTGGTGCTGGAAATCGGCAATGAGCGCGAGAATTTCGAGCGCGCCTTCCCGACGCTTGAACCGCTGTGGTTTGAAACCAGCTCGGGTGCCGACCAGGTTTTACTGCTCACCCGCGAACAACTGACTTGAAGGCCTGAGCAGACGCTCAGCCCCCGGCCAGGTGACTGGCGCGACGCTTGCACGGCAGGCGTATGCCCCGCCCCGCCGCCCGACTACTTTTCCTGAAGCTGCTATTAAATGATTACCCTTAAAAACGTCGTGCTGCGCCGCGGCGCCAAAGTGATTCTGGACGGCGCGTCCGTCACCCTCAACCCAGGCGAAAACGTCGGCCTGGTGGGGCGCAACGGCGCGGGCAAGTCCTCGCTGTTTGCGATGCTCAACGGCACCCTGCATGAGGACGGCGGCGAGTTTTCGATCCCCACGCAGTGGCGCATGGCGCAGGTCGCACAGGACATGCCGGAAACCGAGCAAAGCGCCACCGACTACGTGATCGAAGGCGACGTGGTGCTGATGGCCGCGCAAGCCGAGGTGACGGCCGCCGAGGCAAGCGGCGACGGCGACCGCATGGCACATGCCTACATGGAGCTGTACGACTCCGGCGCGCATGACTCGCAGGCGCGCGCGCAGGCGCTGATCCTGGGCCTGGGCTTCAAGGTCAGCGAACTCGACAACCCGGTCAACAGCTTCTCCGGCGGCTGGCGCATGCGCCTGCAGCTGGCGCGCGCGCTGATGTGCCCGTCTGACCTGCTGCTGCTGGACGAACCTACCAATCACTTGGACCTGGACGCGCTGGTCTGGCTGGAAGCCTGGCTGAAAAAATACCAGGGCACCATGCTGGTGATCAGCCATGACCGCGAGTTCCTCGACGCCGTGACCGACGTGACGGTGCACATCGAAAGCGCCAAATTGACCCGCTACGGCGGCAACTACAGCAAGTTCGAAGACCTGCGCGCCGAGCAGATGGCGCTGCAACAAACCGCGTTTTCCAAGCAGCAGGACAAAATTGCCCACCTGCAGAAGTTCATCGCGCGCTTCAAGGCCAAGGCCAGCAAGGCCAAACAGGCGCAAAGCCGTGTCAAGGCGCTGGACCGTATGGAGAAGATCGCGCCGCTGCTGGCCGAGGCCGACTTCACCTTCGAGTTCAAGGAGCCGGCCAACCTGCCCAACCCGATGCTGTCGATGCAGAACGCCTTCTTCGGCTACCCGCCGCCCGAAGACGCACCGGCCGGCACACCGCCCACCGTCATCGTCCAAAACGTCAGCAAGTCGGTGCTGGCCGGGCAGCGCATCGGCATCCTGGGCGCCAACGGCCAGGGCAAGTCCACGCTGGTCAAGACTGTGGCGCGCGCACTCGCGCCCATTGAAGGCGAGATGATCGAGGGGAAGGGCCTGAACATCGGCTACTTTGCCCAGCAGGAGCTGGACGTGCTGCGCCCTGCCGACAATCCGCTGGAGCACATGATCCGCCTGGTCAAGGAGGTCACGGCCGCCGGCAAGATGGGCAACCAGCCCACACGCGAGCAGGACTTGCGCAGCTTTCTGGGCAATTTCAATTTCGGCGGCGACATGGTCAAGCAGGCCGTCGGCAGCATGAGCGGCGGCGAAAAAGCGCGGCTGGTGCTGTGCATGATCGTCTGGCAGCGCCCCAACCTGCTGCTGCTCGATGAGCCGACCAATCACCTGGACCTGGCCACGCGTGAGGCGCTGTCAATGGCGCTCAACGAGTTTGAAGGCACCGTGATGCTGGTCAGCCACGACCGTGCCTTGCTGCGCGCCGTCTGCGATGAGTTCTGGATGGTGTCGCAAGGCGGCGTCGCACCTTTTGACGGCGACCTGGACGATTACCAGAAATACCTGCTCGACCACGCCAAGCGCCAGCGCGAGGAGGCGAAGAAAACGGGCGGCGCGGGACCGGCCGCTGCCAAGTCAGCGGCGCCGGCCGCAGCGCCTGAACAAAAGAAACCCGTGCCGCGCGAGACGCCCGAGCAACGCAAGCTCGACGCACAACGCCGCCAGCAGCAGGCCGAGGCGACCAAGCCGCTGCGCAAGGAAATCGAAAAGATCGACCTGCGGATGAAAGCCCTCACCACCGAGCGCGACAGCCTGCAGGCGCTGTTGACGACTACCACCGCGCCGGCAGAGATCGCCCAGACCGGCAAGCGCCTCAAAGCCATCGAAAGCGAAATTGACATGCTGGAAGAGCGGTGGCTTGAGCTGACGGAACAGATCGAGACTGCTGCGGTGTAAAGTGGAATAAGCCCTTCACCGGCCCCCCGGTTGCAAGAACAGGGCCGCCCTTGAAAGGATTGGACCCATGCCTACTGCCCTGCAAATGGCGTCTGATGACGCCTCGCTCGCAGCCGCCGTCAAGCGCAGCCGCAAGCTGCTGAACAAGCGTGCCATGGTTGCCGCTGCGGCCAGCGCTGTGCCTGTTCCCGGCCTCGACTGGATGGTGGACGCGGCGATGCTCTCCAAACTCATTCCCGAGATCAACAAGGAATTTGGCCTCACGCCCCGGCAGCTTGACCAGCTTGAACCCAAAAAGCGTGACCAGGTCCAGAAAGCCGTCACCATGGTGGGCTCGGTGCTGATCGGGAAATTCATCAGCCGCGACCTGGTCATCAAGGCCGCCACCAGGATCGGCGTGCGGCTGACGACCAAGCAGGTCGCCAAATATGTGCCGCTGGCCGGCCAGATCGTCTCGGCCGCCGTGGGCTACGCCGCGATCCGCTACTTCGGGGAAGAGCACATGAAAGATTGCATACGCGTGGCCAGGCAGGCACAGCTTGATGTCCCCGCGCTGGGGTATTCGGCCTGAGTCCATCGCAGCGCCGAATTCGAGATGCGGGGACAAAGATATCGCCCCCGGAAACCGCATCCAGAAAACGCGTCCACAAAGACAAAAGGACTTGGCCTTTCGGCCAAGTCCTTGATGTACTGGTGGGTTCTGACAGATTCGAACTGTCGACCTACGGATTAAGAGTCCGCTGCTCTACCAACTGAGCTAAGAACCCGGAATTCTTCTGGTGGGACCAGCGGGGGTCGAACCCACGACAAACGGATTAAAAGTCCGCTGCTCTACCAACTGAGCTATGGTCCCAAGAACACATCTTGCAATGCATTCCGGTTTTTTACTGCTTCGAGGGCAGCAAAGCCTTGAATTATAGCGTGATTTTTTAGCGCTCCGCAAACTCAAGCGGCAATTTTGTCGAGCGCCCAGCCTGCCGCGCACAGCCCGAAAGTAGAGGTCACGCTCACGACCGAACCGTAGCCATGGCAGTTCAGGCTGCCGTCGGTTTGGGCTGCGGCACCGGGCTGCAAAACGGCCTCACGGCTGAACACGCAGGCCACGCCGATTTTGCCCTTGCGCGCCGCACCGTGCTCCTTGCGCAGCCGGTAACGCAGCTGCGCGAGTAAAGGGTCATGCGTGACCAGCGACAAATCATCGACGTCGACGCGATGCGCCAGGCGCTTGCCGCCGGCCGCGCCGACGCTGACAAGGTTCACCTTGGCGGCCATGGCCCATGCGGCCATGGCCGTCTTGGCCCTGACCTGGTCGCAGGCATCGATCACGGCGAACAGCTTGCGGTCAAACCCGGCTTCAAGTCCCAGGATGCCTGGCCAATTGGCGGCATCGACAAACTCTTCAATGACGTCGACGCGGCAGCCCGGGTGGATTTGCGCGATGCGTTCACGCATGGCTTGCACCTTGGCCTGGCCAAGCGTGCTGTCCAGCGCATGGACTTGCCGGTTGATGTTGGATTCGGCGATATGGTCAAGGTCGATCAGGGTCAGGCGTGCAACGCCGCTTCGGGCCGCAGCCTCGGCCGCCCAGGAGCCCACGCCGCCCAGGCCCACCACCACGATGTGTGCCTGGCGAATCCTTTGCGCACCGGCCGCACCGTACAGCCGCGCCAGGCCGCCGAAGCGGCGCTCCAGGTCCGCAGGAAGTTCTTCAACCAGGGATGTCATGGCTGTGAATGGATGCGCGCGTCAGGCCGAGCGCTCAAGACGCCAGACCTGGTATTTCAGCCCGGCCACGCAACCGGCCAGGATTGCGGCCAGCGCCACAAAGCTGGTTGCGCTCAAGGTCGAAATACCCGACAGGCCCTGGCCCACGGTGCAACCCATGGCGCAGACACCGCCGACGCCCATCAGCGTGGCGCCAACGAGGTGGTTGGCCGTGTCCTCGGCATCCCGGAACCCTTCCCAGCGGAAATTGCGCGAAGACACGGCATAAACGGCCGAGCCGGCGACCACGCCAAACACCGACACGATGCCGAGCGTCAGAACCTTGCTCTTGTCGCTGAAGAACATGAACCAGTCCACGGTGTAGGCGACGGGTGAAACAAAACTCAAAGCCTCAGCCCTGCCCGAGTTGGTGGCCAGAAAGGCCTCCTGCAGTGTTTCAGGATGCTCGGCCACATAGCCGAGCCGTCCGCTGACCCACCACATGGCCGCCACCACGGCGCCTATGCCCAGGCCGGCGAGCAAATTATCGAAGCGCCGAAAGTCCTCGCTCAACAGTGCCCAGACGATCAGGCCCAGGCCGATCAATACAGCCAGGCCGATCCCGGCGGCTGCAGGTGAAATGCCGATCGCACCTGCAACCCAATTCGGCAAGGTGGCGTTGACCGTGAAATCGACGGCCACTTTATCGACGGTTGCAACGCGAACAACAGCGGTAATACCCTTGAGTGTGGCGAAAGCGGCGATGCCCATCACAGCGAACACGACAACGGACTTGAGGCTGCCGCCGCCAATACGCACCAGCGTCTTGCTGCCGCAGCCTGAGGCCAGCACCATGCCGAAGCCGAACATGGCCCCACCCACCAGTGCGGAGAGCCAGATAAAACGGTTGGAGGCATACAGTGTTTTGGCGGGGTCAATCACACCGGCCGCGGCCATGGTGAAAAAGCCGATCATGGCAACGCCGATGGCCATGCCCCACATGCGCATCCGGGTCCAGTCGCCCATGTTCACGATGTCGCTCACGGCGCCCATGGTGCAGAAATGCGTGCGCTGGGCAATGGCGCCAAAAATCATCGAAAGAATGAAACCGGCCCAGAGAACCTGAGCCGTAAGACTGTTGAGTGCTGAGGTATCCATCGCCCAATTTTAGGGCGTAATGCTCCCGGCACCCCGGGCGTAGCAAATGGCCCGCCCGGCTACGGATTACTTCAGCTTGGACAGACGGTCTTTGGCCACAGCGGCGGCTTCCGCCTGGGGATAAGCCTTGACCAGATCCTCAAGCGTCTTGCGTGCCGACCGGGTGTCTTTGAGTTCAATCTGGCAATTGGCCAGTGACAGCAATGCTTCCGGTGCGCGCAAGTGATCGGGCTCTGCCGTCACCAATGCCCGGAAGTTGGTCACTGCGTCGCGGTAGTTGCGCAGGGCGTACTGCGCATTGCCCAGCCAGAACAGGGCCGAGGCGCGGTAGCCGGTCTGCGGGTAGCGCTTCATGAAGGCCACGAAACTGGTCTGCGCAGCCGCAAAGTCGCCTTTGCGCAGTGTTGCCAGCGCGGTTTCGAACTCCTGCCTTTCAGCGGGTTCGGCCACAAACTCCTTGCCGTCCACGGTGACCTTGCCCGGCTCGAACTTGCGCAGGCGCTCGTCGACGCCCGTCGTCAGGTCTTTCTGGGTGCGCTGCATTTCGGCAACGTTTCGCGTGAGGTTTTCGTTCTGCCCACGCAGGCTGGCCAGTTCGTTGCGCAAGGCTTCAATCTGGTTCGACAGATCGAGCAGGCTGCGCCGCAGCTGGGCATTGTCCTCGGTGGTTTTGCGCACTTCATCGGCCATGCGCTGCTGTGAGGTGTCTACCTTCTGCCGCAAATCGAGAATCGCCTTGCGGGCTTCGTCGTCTTCAAACAGGCCGGCGTGTGCACTGAACGCCAGCATGCCGGCCGCGACCGTCGCGGCAATCCGGAACATGTTCACGGTGAGCGCCCTGCTTAGCGGTAGTTGAGTTCAGCGCGGCGGTTCTTCGCCATGGCTTCTTCGTCGGAGCCGGCCACCGCAGGTTTTTCCTTGCCGAAGCTCACGGCTTCCACCTGGGCATCCGAAACGCCCAACAGACCGAGTGCACGGCGAACGGCTTCAGCGCGTTTTTGTCCCAGCGCCAGGTTGTATTCACGGCCGCCGCGCTCGTCGGTATGGCCTTCGATGGCCATTTTGCGGGTCTTGTTGGCGGTCAGGTACTTGGCATGGGATTCGATGGCGCCCTGGAACTCGGGTTTGACCACATAGCTGTCAAAGTCAAAGTAGATGACTTTGGTGGTGTTGGCAGGGCCGGCGAGTGAAGCGTCGGTGCCTTGAACTTCCACCGGCGTCACGCCACTGCCGGTGGCGCCCGATGCATTGCCGCCTTGCTGGGTTTGGCCCGTGCGGTCTTCGACGGGTACGTCGTTCAGCTTGACGCCGGAACCGCAGGCCGTCAGCGTGGCCGCCAGGATGAGGGAGGAAATGACTGAAAAAATGGTGCGCTTCATGAAGTACCTCTACAAAAAATAAAAATGGGCTGAATCAACAATGATGCTTAACGCTGGAAGGGGCCCCAATCGGGCTCGCGGATATCGCCGCTGGCGCCTGACAGTTTGGCCTTGATCTTGCCGTCCAGGGTGGTGGTCATGAGGGCTTCCCTGCCCTGCTGCTGGGTGGCGTACACGATGAGGCGGCTGTTGGGCGCAAAACTCGGGCTTTCGTCGGCCGAGGTGTCGGTGATTGGAGTGACGGTGCCGGTGGCGAGTTCCATGACGTGCAGCTTGAAAGCGCCGCCCACCCGGGAAACATAAGCCAGCCAGCGCCCGTCGGGGCTGACCGCCGGGGAGATGTTGTAGCTGCCGGTGAAAGTGACCCGCTCGGCATTGCCGCCGCCGGGGCTCATGCGGTAGATCTGCGGCGCGCCGCCGCGGTCGCTGACGAAATAAATATAGCGGCCGTCCGGCGAGAAAGCAGGCTCGGTGTCGATGCTGGAAGACTGGGTGAGCCGCTTCGGGTCCCCTCCGTTCAGGCCAATCGCGTAAAGCTGCGAGCCGCCGTCTCGGCTGAGCGTGGCCACCAGCTGTTTTCCATCCGGCGACCACGCAGGCGCGCTGTTGGATCCCCGGAAATTGGCGAGCAGCCGCCGCTTGCCGCTTGCCACGTCATGCGAATAGATGACAGGTTTGCGGGACTCAAACGACACATACGCCAGTTGCGCGCCGTTGGGCGACCACGCGGGAGAAATGATCGGCTCAGGGCTGGTCAGGGCCGACTGGGCGCCCTCCCCGTCGGAATCGGCCACCCAGAGGTTGAACTTCTGGGCTGCCTTGGTCACGTAAGCGATGCGCGTCGAGAAAACGCCTTTCTCGCCGGTAAGCTTTTCATAGACAAAATCCGAAATCCGGTGGGCCGACAGCCGCAGGTCCGCCGCACCCACGGTGTAGCTCTGGCCGCCCAGGTCTTGCCCGCGCACGATGTCCCAGAGGCGCAGGCGGACGTCGTACCGGCCGTCGGCCAGCAGCGACACGCTGCCTGTGACCATGGAGTCCGCGCCCTTTTGCCGCCAGACGCCCAGGTCAGGGCGGGTATTTTCATCGGCCGCGACGCCGGTGGTGTCGACCGGGCGGAACATGCCGCTACGTTCAAGATCAGCTCTCACGATGGCGCCGATTTTTTGCGGCGCCTGCGCATCGCCGCGAAAGGCGGCCACGGCGATGGGCAACTGGGTCAGGCCGACGCCGGAGACCTCGATGCGAAACTGCGCAAAGGCAGGCACGGCGGGAAGTGCCCCTGCGGCCAGCAGGCTGACCAGCGTACGGCGGCGAAGAGGACAAAAAGTAGGTGCAATGCTCATAGGGGAGATTTGGATCCGTTCAGGGGAGTTATTTTGACGGGCGAAGAAGGCTCAAGTTCACGAAGGCCTTTTTCGGCCAGGATCACATCGGTTTTCATGCGTTCAAGCACCCTTTTCTTGTTGATGGATTCCTGGTTGCGCGGGTTCTCGCGATGCCAGAGGTGAAAGACTTCGGTGCCCATGAAACCGTTTTTGCGATGGACGCCCAGATGGTGAAGCCTGAGCACGAGGTCGGCATCTTCGTGCCCCCATCCCTCGAAGGTTTCGTCAAATCCATTGACACCGGCAAAGTCCGAGCGCCAGACACCCAAATTGCAGCTGCGTATGCCATGCCAGTGAAAGCCTTGTTTTACCCTGAATAAACGCCGCGGCCAGCGAAGGAGGTGCAATAATTTGTTGCCGTCCCCCCTCAATCGCGCGCCCAGCCAGAACCATACAGGACGGCTGGGTAAATCAATGGCGCCATTGACTACACGTTCTGTCAGACGTTGGCTGATAAGCACGCGGCTGCCGTTCAGGAAGCAACCTTTTTCCGCAAGCCGCGTGTGCGCAGCCACAAAAGCCCTGTTCGGGACACAATCCCCGTCCAGGAAGACGAGGTAGTCGCCGGCGGCCAGGCTGGCGCCCAGGTTGCGCGCCCGCGCTGCTGTAAAACCCACGTCCGGATGCCAGACATGCCGCACCGGACACTTGAACGCAGGACACTGGTCAAACAACATCTGCACCTGATCCGGTCGGGAGCCGTCGTCGGCCACCAGCACCTCATGCCGTTCATCGCACTGCGCCGACAGCGAGCGCAACACGGCCAGCAAGGCGTCGGTGCGGTTGTAGGTCAGGACGACAAAGCTGATTTTCATTGCCCGGCCGGCGCTCCCTTGCCGTCGCGGCGCAGCAGCCACAGCTTCAGGTAGCGGTAATAGGTGCCTTCCGCATTCGAGATGGCCAGGACCAGCCCCATTTTTCCGTCCAGAAAACCCAGGCGCAAAAAATAGGTGCGAATGAAAGCCCAAAGGCCGTGCACTATCGCCTTGCCGACCGAGCCGCTGCGGCCTTTGTTCAGCAGGCTTTGGGCGCCCGCTGTGGAGTAACGGTTGGCCTTGTCGAGGACGGCCTCGAAATCCCGGAAGCTTTCGTGCAGCAGGTGCGAATTCAGTTGCCCGACCGGTCCCTGGGAAACAACTTTCTCGTGCACAAGATCGTCGCTGAAGCGGGCCGCGGTACGGCGAAACAGCCGGGTAACCCGGTCGGGGTACCAGCCCGAATGGCGCATGTACTGCCCGCAATAGCTTGAAAGGCGCGGAAACGAATACACGTCGGACGAGGGAGCCTTGATGCAGGCGAGGATTTCCATCTGCAGCTCGGGTGTCACCCGCTCATCGGCGTCGATGGACAACACCCAGTCGGAACTGGCCAATGCCAGGGCCCGGTTCTTCTGGATGCCGAAGCCCGGCCAGTCGGGACTGACGCCGACTTCAGCGCCCAGCGAGCGCGCGATCTTCACGGTGTCGTCGGTGCTCCCGGAGTCCAGCACCACAACCTGGTCCGCGAAGCTCACGGAGCGAAGGCAGGCCCCGATGTTGTGGGCCTCGTTATGGGTGATGACGGTGACGGACAAGCTTGCCAACGAATGCCTTTGCAGTGATGAGGGGAAAGATTCGGCACAGGATTTTGCCAGTGAAACTGCCCCGTCTGATGCGCTGACAGCATAGCAGAGCCCCTTCGCGGTTTGGCCGTCGCGCGGGAAATGGAATGGCTGATAATGCGGTCAATCCCCAGGCAACCTCCACGATTATTTTGCGAACAAAGAAGATCAATTTCCGGCTCGCCGCCATCTGCCTGATGGCCGCGTCCGTGGGGTTGCCGATCGCCATCATCAGCATCGCCAAGTTGCTCCTGCTCGGGTGCGTCGTGGCCGTCCCGCTGTTCGCACGGAACCTGCCAAAAAATGGCGCCACGCTGCTGAAGACCTGGACGCTGCCGGCCGTGCTTGCCGCACTGCTGGCATTTGTGTTGAGCCTGCTCTGGACGGTCGCCCCGCAAGAAGAGGCCATCGGCTCGCTCGCCAAATACGGCAAACTCATCATCATCATTGCGATGATGGCCCTGATCCGGGAGCGCCGCGAAGCGGTGTATGCGATGGGTGCGTTTGCACTTTCGCAGTTGCTGGTGGTGGCGGGTTCATGGCTGCTTTTTGCCGACCTGCCTGTCGCCTGGGCCACTTCCCGCACCACCCTGAGCCATTACACGGTCTTTTCCGGCTACCTCGACCAGGGCATCATGAGCGCGGTATTTGCCGCCGTGTGCTGGCATTTGCGCGGACTGGTGCCCGGCCGTTACGGCCCGCAAATTGCCATCGCCGTGGCCCTGGCGTCCCTGGCCAACGTTTTCTTCGTGATGGTCGGCCGCAGCGGCCAATTGGTCGGCGTCGCGTTGCTGTCGCTGGCCATCATGTGGCAACTGCCCGGGAAGTATCGAATGGTCGTCGCCCTGCTGCCATTTCTTTTGGTGCTGGCCCTGTTTTTCAGCTCGCCAGCCGTGCGGGAAAGATTGACCTTGCTCAAGGCTGAAGTGCAAGCCTATTCACAAAAACAGGACTCCTCCACGTCCTCGGGCGTTCGCCTCGCTTTCTGGAGCACGGCTGCCCAAATCATTGCCCAGCGCCCCATCGCGGGCGCGGGCGTCGGCAGCTGGAGCACCGAATACGACAGGCTGGAGCGCGAGAAAAACCCCCAACACAAAAACATCAACCCCGGCAGCAACCCTCACCAGGAATACCTGCTGTGGGGCGTGCAGCTTGGCATCCCGGGCATGCTGCTATTTGCCGCTTTCATGCTCTCCGTGCTGCGCGACAGCATAAAAATGGAAGCCCCCTATGCCCGGGCCACGCAATCCGCGTTGCTGGCGCTGGCGGTGGCCTGCCTGTTCAATTCCACGCTTTATGACGGACTGATAGGTGACTTCTTCTGTGTCCTGATCGGTTTATTGCTGGCACTGGGGCTGAGTAAACCTGCGGACCCGTCCCCACTCGAACGCGCAACGTGAGCTCTCCCTCCGACACCCCTCCTTCTGTTGCCGCCGCAAGGCCAGGCCTGTGGCGCCGTATCACGCGGGTCTGGCCTTATTTCAGCGGCTCACGCACGGGCTGGGCACTGGCCATAGGCGCGACGATTGCTGCGTCGGCGACCGAACCCTTCGTTCCGGCCCTGCTCAAGCCGCTGCTGGACCGCGGGTTTCAAAAAGGGGCGCTCGACCTGTGGCTGGTGCCGGTGTCGCTGATCCTGCTGTTCACCGTGCGTGGGGTCGCCGGCTTCGTTGCGCAATACGCGCTGGCCAAGGTGACCAATGAGGGCTTGCAGGCCTTGCGCCGGGCCATGTTCGGCAAATTGCTGAGTTCGCGCCTGTCCATGTTCGCCGACCAGTCCTCCAGCGCCATCGCCAACACCGTGGTCTACGAGGTGTTCAACGGCTCGTCGATGATGATCAACGCCATCATGAAGCTGGCGCGCGACATCCTGACGCTGGTGGCTTTGGTGGCCTACCTGCTGTTCCTCAACTGGAAGCTGATGCTGATCGTCTCCCTGCTGTTTCCGGCGGTGGCGCTGGTCATCCAGCTGCTGACACGGCGCCTTTACCGCCTGACCAAGGAAAGCCAGATCGCCACGGACAACCTGGCCTATGTGGTCGAAGAAAACGTGCTGGCCCACCGCGACGTGCGGCTGCACGGTGCGCAGGCCGGCCAGGCGTCGCGTTTTGAGGCGCTGAGCAACACGCTGCGCCGGCTGTCCATCAAGTCCACCGTCGCCTACGCCGGCATGAGCGCCATCACCCAGGTGCTGGCCGCCATGGCGCTGTCGGCCGTGATCTCCATCGCACTGCTCCAGGGCTCGGAAAACACCACGACAGTGGGCGGCTTTGTGGCCTTTGTGACGGCGATGCTGCTGCTGATCGCGCCCATCAAAAGCCTCTCCGACGGCGCAACACCCATCACGCGCGGGCTGGCGGCGCTGGAGCGCGGGCTGGACCTGGTGGACCTCATTGACGACGAGAGCAGCGGCAGCTTCACCAAGGCCAGGGTGGCCGGTGATATCGAGTTGTCAGACGTAAGCGTGGTGTACAAGCCGGACGCGCCCCCGGCGCTGGATGGCGTCAGCCTCTCCATACGCGCCGGTGAAACGGTGGCGCTTGTCGGCTCTTCCGGCTCCGGCAAGACCACGCTGGCGAGCCTGCTGCCGCGCTTTGTCGACTACAGCGCCGGCAGCATCCGGCTGGACGGCACGGAGTTGCGGGACTGGGAGCTGGCGTCGCTGCGTTCGCAGTTCGCCTTCGTCAGCCAGCATGTCGTCATGTTCAACAACAGCATGGCTTTCAACGTGGCACTGGGCCAGTCTTTCGACAGTGACAAGGTGGTCCGCTGCCTGGTCGCCGCCAACCTGGGCCAGTTGCTGGACGAACTGCCGCAAGGCATAGACACCGTGCTGGGCCACAACGCCATGCAGCTATCCGGCGGCCAGCGCCAGCGGCTGGCGATCGCCCGGGCGCTCTACAAAGATGCGCCTGTGCTCATCCTCGACGAAGCCACGTCGGCGCTGGACACCGAATCGGAAAAAGCCGTCCAGGAAGCCATACAGCGGCTGGCCGCGGGCCGTACCTCGCTGATCATTGCGCACCGGCTCTCGACCATCCAGCATGCGGACCGCATCATCATGATGAACGCCGGCCGCATCGTGGAGCAAGGCAGCCATGCGGAGCTGCTCCAGAATAACGGCGCCTATGCCCACCTTTACCGGCTGGGCTTTCAGGGCGCGACCTAAAAACCGACAGTCGGAAAGACTTATCGATGCCAGTTTCCATCAGCGGCTTTACCTTTATTCGCAACGGCGTGGGCCTGGGCTTTCCCTTTGAGGCATCCATCCGCTCCCTGCTGCCCCTGGTCGACGAATTTGTGGTCGCCGTGGGCAAGGGTGAGGACGACACGCTGGCTCGCGTCAAAGCCATCAACGATCCGAAGATCCGCATCATCGAAACGCTCTGGAACGAACGCATGGCCGACCGCGGCTTTGTCTATGCCCAGCAAAAAATGATCGCCCAGTACTCCTGCACGGGCGACTGGGCCTTCTACCTGGAAGGCGACGAAGTCGTGCATGAGGGCGAACTGGACGCCATACGCGCCAGCGTCGAGCGCCATCACGGCAACCCGGCTGTCGAGGCGCTGGTTTTTGACTACCTGCACTTTTATGGCTCGCCGGACTGGATCTCTATCAGCCCCGGCTGGTACCGCCGTGAATGCAGGCTGATCCGCAACACCATTCGCAGCTACGCACCCGACGGCCAATACTGGCTGGTCACGACCCAACATAAGCGCGGGCGCAATCCCCAGGCCGCACTGGCCAACGCGCATATCTACCACTATGGCTGGATACGCCGCAACGAGGAAATGCAGAAAAAGCTGGACCAGGTCAGCAAGTACTGGGGCGAAGCCAGGGCCGCGCAGATCACCTACAGCCAGTTTGACCGCCGGGCCCTCGCCCCCTTCACCGGCACGCACCCGCAAGCCGTGCAGTCATGGCTGGCGACCGAGGCGGAGCCGGTTTTGAACATCGACCCGGCCTACAAACCCACGCCCAAGGAAAACAAGTACCACTTCATGCGCCAGGTCGAAAGCCTGACCGGGCTGGACTTCAGCCGCAAGCACTTCAAGCTGGTGGCCTGAATGGCGCCCCGGCGGGGGATCCGACGAGTGTGTTTGCTATAAATTTAATAGCTAAAAGCCAAGACACTGCCTGGGCTGGAGGGCGATTTCATCAATAAATCTGCTAGCCACGGGCCTTGGCCGCGACGGCCGAAAAGTAAAGCGCCTCTTGCTGCAGCGCGATTTCCTTCCACTGGTAGTGCGTTGCGAAGGCCACAACGCCCCCTGACAGCGTTTGCCGCAGCACCGGCTGCCCCAGCAAATTCTCCAGAACCGATGTCAGCTCGCCCGCATCCCTGGGGTCGTCAAGCAACAAGGCGTTCACGCCCTGCTGCAGCAGGCCGGAAATCCCGCAGTACTTCGGACCGCTGACAACCACCGGCAGGCCATGGGCCATGGCCTCCAGCACCACCATCGCAAAGGTGTCCTCAAACGTGGGGTGCACCAGGATGTCGGCAGCCTCGTAGGCCGGAGCCACATCCTTGAGCGCGCCCAGGAAAACCACCCGCGCGCCCAGCTTGAGCGCGTCGGCCACAGCGCGAAATTCGGCAATGTGGGCCGGATTGCCCACCACCGCCAGCACTACGTCGCCCGGCAACCGGGCCATGGCCTGCAGCAAGGCCTCCAGGCCTTTCTTGCGGTAATCGTTGCCCACAAACAGCAGGCAGGTGGCTTCGGCCGGCAAGCCGAGGCTCGCCCTCGCCTCGCGTTTGCGGTCTGCGCCGACCGGCAGTTGCGGCAGGGTGATGCCCGGCGTGACGACGGAAACCGCGTCGCTGCAAGCCGGGTAGCAGGCTTTCATGATGGGCCGCAGGCTTTCAGACGCCACCACCACCTGCCGGCCGGGGCGGCCGGCATAGCGGGCGCGCTCCAGCCACAGGTAGGCCAGCAGCCGCGGGCTGGTCACCACCTTGACCCAGCGCAGCACGCGCCGAACGCCGTGCCGCCCCTGGAACAGGCTGTGCTTGACCGGCAGCACGTGCACCGTCTGCACCTCTCCGTGCCAGGTGTTTTCGTGGGAATGCACGATGTCAAACCCGCGTCGTGTCGCCCACCAGGTGAGGGTGGCAAACCACAGCTGGTTGATCCAGCGCGGCTTGCGCAGCGGCGCGGATACCTTGTGGTAGGTCACGCCGGGCCAGTGGTGGTCAATTTCCTGCGCAAACACATGCATTTCATGCCGGGCTGCGAGCTGCTCGACCAGCGCAATCGAATAACGCTCCGCCCCGCCGCCCGTCGGCGAGAAAGTGCGGTTGAAGACAGCGATGCGCAGTTTCTTTGGCTCGGGCGCGGTCATTTTTTCCGGCGGTCCTCGTAAGCCGTGGCGATCTTGAGCCAGAACACCGGCAAGGTGGTCGAGCGCAGCACCGGCACACGCGGCAGCTGCAGCATGTCCATGCCTGCAAGGCAGCGGCTGCGCTGTGTGGTGGTGGCGGTGGCAAAGCCGATGTCCCTGGCCAGTTCCACATGCCGCGCCTCGTAGTGGCCGTAGGGGTAGCAGAAGTGCTCGACCGGCCGGCCGGTGACGGACTCCAGCCCGGTCTTGCCAAGCATCATTTCCTCGCGGCAACCCGCCTCACTGGTTTCCAGCAGATTGACATGCCGATGTGTGTGCGAGCCGATCTCCTGCCCACCGGCCACCCATTGGCGAATTTCGCCTTCGTCCATCAGTGGCGTCTGCGGGATACCGATGCGTTCGTCCCAGATATTGGTTTTACCGAGCAGGCCGCTGACCGCGTAGCAGGTGGACGAAAACCCGTGCCTGGCCAGCACCGGCAGGGCCTGCGTGAGGTTGTTCTGGTAGCCATCGTCAAACGTAATCCCAACCACCTTGCCCGTGCGCTCACCCTGCAAATAAGGCTGCAAGGCGCTCATGGACAAGCCCGTGTAGCCCAGCCATTTGAGCCATGCCATCTGCCGCGCAAAAGCCTGCGGCGACACATAAAGGCCGCGAAACGGGCTGCCCTTGGGCGGCGCGACGGCGATCTGGTGATAAACCAGTATGGGAATGGGCCGGCGGTTGGCGGTCAGCATGGCGCTCACAGCAGCACGATGTCGTATTGCTCCTGCGCCATCGCGGCCTCGGCCTGCAGGGAAATCGGTTTGCGGATGAAATCGCTGAGGCTGGCCAGGTGCTGGCTCTCTTCATCGAGGAACAGCTCAATCACCTTGGGCGAAGCCACCACCCGGAATTCGCGCGGGTTGAACTGCCGGGCCTCGCGCAGGATCTCGCGCAGGATGTCGTAGGTCACGCTGCGCGCCGTCTTGACCACGCCCTTGCCCATGCAGGCGCTGCAGGGCTCGCACAGCTGGTGGGCCAGCGATTCGCGGGTGCGCTTGCGCGTCATCTCGAGCAGGCCCAGCGCGGAAAACCCGTTCACGGTGGTCTTGATGCGGTCGCGCGCCAACTGCTTCTGGAACTCGGCCAGCACCGCGTCGCGGTGGTTTTCCTTGATCATGTCAATGAAATCGACGATCACAATGCCGCCCAGGTTGCGCAGGCGAAGCTGGCGGGCAATGGCCTGCGAGGCCTCCAGGTTGGTCTTGAAGATCGTGTCGTCAAAATTGCGCGCACCGACAAACCCGCCCGTGTTGACGTCCACCGTGGTCAGGGCTTCGGTCTGGTCAATGATCAGGTAGCCGCCGGATTTGAGGTCGACCCGCCGGCCCAGCGCCTTGGCGATTTCCTCGTCGATGCTGAAGAGGTCGAAAATCGGCCGCTCGCCGCCATAGTGCTGCAGCTTTTGCTCGGTCGCCGGCATGAACTCCACCGCGAACGCCTTGAGCTTTTCAAACTGCTCACGGGAGTCGATGCGTATGGTCTGCGTGTCCTCCACCACCAGGTCGCGCAAAACGCGCTGCAGCAAATTCAGGTCCTGGTGCAGCACCGAGGCCGGCGGCAGGCGCAGCGACGCGTCCTTGATGCGCGCCCAGGTCTTGCGCAGGTAGGTGATGTCTTCGGCCAGCTCGGCGTCGGTCGCGTCTTCGCCGTTGGTGCGCAAAATGAAACCACCGCCCATGTCGCCGGTCAGGGCCTGCACGCGCTGGCGCAGTTCTTCCCGCTGCCGGGGCGGTATTTTTTGCGAGACGCCGATGTGGTTGTCCTGCGGCAAAAACACCAGCAGGCGTCCGGCGATGCTGATCTGTGCCGTCAAGCGCGCGCCCTTGGTGCCTATCGGGTCCTTCAGGACCTGCACCATCACCGCCTGGCCCTCAAACAATTGCTTTTCGATCGGCTGCAGCGAGGCCATCGCGGGCGCCGCCAGGCCGCCGGCCGCCTGGGCATCCGTTTCGGCGTGGCGGCTGTTGATGCTGCTCATCAGATCAGCCACGTGCAAAAAGGCCGCCCGGTCCAGGCCGATGTCGATAAAGGCCGACTGCATGCCCGGCAGCACGCGGGCGACCTTGCCGAGGTAAACATTGCCGACCAGGCCGCGCTCCAGCGTGCGTTCGACGTGAAGCTCCTGCACCGCGCCATGCTCAACCACGGCCACCCGGGTTTCCTGGGGCGACCAGTTGATCAGGATGTCTTGTTGCATGTTGTTTTGACTATTGGGTTCTAGAGACGAATACCGGCGGCCTGCAGCAGTTGGGCCGTTTCCCTCAGCGGGAGCCCCATGATGCCACTGTAGCTGCCGTTGATCCGGTTGATGTGCATCGCCACCCTGCCCTGCACCGCATAGGCGCCGGCCTTGCCCATGGGCTCGCCGCTGGCGACGTAGCGGCGGATTTGCGCCGGCGTCAGCGCATCAAAACTCACCTTCGAGTCGCTGAGCGCCTCGAAGCGACGGCGCCCGGCTTGCACGGCCACAGCGGTCAGCACCCGGTGGGTGCCGCCCGACAGCTCGCGCAGCATGCGGGCCGCGTCGTTTGCGTCGTCCGGTTTGCCGTAAATCACTCGGCCCATGGCCACGGTGGTGTCCGAGCACAGGATGGGCGCCGGTGGCAGCTTGCGCCGCTTCATCCGGGCAAGCGCCGCATCCAGCTTCAGGCCGGTAACGCGCTGGACATAGGTGGCCGGCACTTCATTCCTGAGCACCGCCTCCAGCGATTCGGCGTCCTCGTCGGCGTCCGGCAAC
Organism: Polaromonas sp. SP1; assembly: GCF_003711205.1. NCBI lineage: Bacteria > Pseudomonadati > Pseudomonadota > Betaproteobacteria > Burkholderiales > Comamonadaceae > Polaromonas > Polaromonas sp. SP1. The sequence continues at coordinate 3,649,636 of NZ_CP031013.1, forward strand.
AGCAGCTCGTGGCGTACGCCGAGTTGTTCCAGCAGTTGCCGCCGCCTCGGGCTTTGCGAGGCCAGGTAAATGAATTCAGGCATAAAAACAGGGTCTAGCAGGTGTCTTGTGAGTTCCATACCAGCAGGAGCCGCGGAACCGGCTTTGCCGGGCCGCAGGCGCAGCGGCCCCCTCGGGGGGCAGCGCATTACACGCAGTGAAAAGCGTGGGGGCCATTACTCGCGATGGTAAGGATGGTTGATCGTGATGCTCCAGGCGCGGTAGAGCTGCTCAATCAGCAGCACACGCACCATCGCATGGGGCAAAGTCAGGTCCGAGAGGCGCAGCCGCTCGTGCGCGGCCTGCTTGAAACCGGCGTCCAGGCCGTCGGGCCCGCCGATGACGATGGCGACATCGTCACCGGACAGTTGCCAGCTTTTGAGCCTTTCAGCCAGCGCCACGGTGGTGACGGCAGTGCCGCGCTCATCGAGCGCCACGACGCGGGTGCCGCGGGCAATGCTGGCTTCAATGCGCCCGCGCTCGGCGGACAGCAGGTTTTCCAGGGTTTTGGAGGCGCGCGGTTCGGTCTTGACGGCCTTGAGCTCGACCTTGAGCTCAGGCGGAAAGCGTTTGGCGTAGTCGTCATAAGCCGTCTGCGCCCAGTCAGGCACTTTCTGGCCGACGGCTACGATCGTCAGCCTCATTTGCTCCGGGGGGCGGATTTCCTGGGGGCGGGTTTGCGGGCCGTTTTGGCCGCAGTCTTGGCGGCCGTTTTCTTGGCTGCGACCTTCTTGGCCACCGGCACCTTGATGATGGGGGTCTTCACGGCGGGTTTTGCCGACTTGGCAGGTGCGGCCTTGGCGCCGGCCCGGGCCGGCTTGGCGGCGGGCTCGGCCGCCGTTGCGGTCGCATTGCGTTTGGCAGTCCAGTCGTTGGTTTTGCCGACACGGCCCACATAGCTGGAGTCGGGCGCCTTCGCTGGTGCCTTGGCAGGCGCTTTCGCTGCAGATTTTCCGGCGGTTTTTGCCCCGGCCTTTGCGGCCGTTTTTGCAACGGCGCGGGACGTCTTGGGTTTGGCCTCGGGCTCGGCTTCGGCTTTGGACGCCTTCACCAGCGGCGCGGGCGCGCCCAGCTTGAGCTTGATGGGCTTGTCGCCCCAGAGTTCTTCGAGGTGGTAGTACTGGCGGATGGTGGGCTGCATGATGTGCGCCACGGCGGCGCCGCAGTCGACGATGATCCATTCGCCGTTGTCTTCGCCTTCAATGCGCGGCTTGGCAAAACCGGCGTCGCGCACCGCATCGCGCACGCTGGCGGCCAATGCCTTGGTCTGGCGGTTGGAGCTGCCCGAGGCGACGATCACGCGCTCGAACAGGGAGGTGATGTGCTCGGTGTCAAAAACCTGGATGTCCTGCGCCTTGACATCCTCCAGGCCATCAATGATGGCGCGCTGCAGTTTTTGCACGTCCTTTTTGTCTGCGGCGACGGAGGTTTTGGCTGTGGTGGAGGTCATGCAGTGTTTTGCTTCGATAAGGGAGTGGATGAATGGGAACGGTACAGCTGGTGAAGTGAAATATAACGCGCAACGGCTTCAGGTACCAACTGGGTAATTTCCCCCGCCGTGGCGGCGCCGGAGGCCGTTAACTGGCGTATCTGGGTGGCGCTGACGGGCATCAGGGGGAGATTGAGCTGGGCAAAACGGTCGCGGCGGCTTTCATAAGCCTCAACTTCGGCATCAAATTGGGCTCCAGCCCGCGTGGATTGTGCGCGATCAGCTATACAAATTATAGCAAGATCAAGGATGTCCTGCCATCGGTGCCATTGCCTGAAAGCGGCGAACTGGTCCGCCCCGATAAACAGGTAAAGCTGCGCTTCGGGGTTCTCCGCCTGCAGTGCCAACAGGGTGTCAATCGTAAACGTCGGGCCCGGGCGCTGCACTTCGCGCGCATCCACCCGGACATGGGGAATATCCTCAAACGCCAGCGTTGCCATGGCCAGGCGATGCTCTGCCTGGCTCAAGGCCTGCGACTTGTGCCAGGCATGGCCGGTGGGCACCACATACAGCGTATCCAGGCCAAACTGCGCAATGGCCGCCTGTGCCAGCGCGACATGGGCGTTGTGCGGCGGGTCAAACGCACCGCCGAAAACGCCGATGCGCTGTTTCACAGGAGGCGCCACGGCGTTCAAACCCAGTCCCGCCGGGGCAGGAATTGTGTGTACAGGCGCTCTTCAGGGCTGCCGGCCTCTACCGCACGCTGGTAAGACCAGCTCGCCAGCGGCGGCATGGACATGAGGATGGACTCCGTGCGCCCGCCGGACTGCAGGCCGAAGTGGGTGCCGCGGTCCCACACCAGGTTGAACTCCACATAACGGCCGCGCCGGTAAAGCTGGAATTCCCGCTCGCGCTCGCCATACGGCATGTCCTTTCGCCGCGCCACGATGGGCAGGTAGGCCTGCAGGAAGGAGTCCGCCACGCCCTGCATCATGGCAAAGCTGCGCTCCATGCCGAGCTCCTGGAAATCGTCAAAAAACACGCCGCCAATGCCACGCTGCTCCTGGCGGTGCTTGAGGTAGAAGTATTCGTCACACCACTTTTTGAAGCGCGGGTATTTGTCGTCCCCGAAAGGCGCCAGCGCATCCTTGCAGGTCTGGTGAAAGTGCACCGCGTCTTCGTCAAAGCCGTAATAAGGCGTCAGATCCATGCCGCCGCCAAACCAGCAGACCGGCGCGTCCGGGCTCGAAGCCGGCGCCGCGGCCAGCATGCGGACATTCATGTGGACGGTGGGCACGTAAGGATTTCGCGGATGAAATACGAGCGAAACACCCATGGCCTCAAAGGGCGCGCCCGCCAGTTCCGGCCGGTGCTGTGTCGCCGAGGGCGGCAATTTCGGCCCGCGAACATGCGAGAACCCGCAGCCTGCACGTTCAAACACCCCGCCCTGCTCAAGAATCATGGTGATGCCGTTGCCTTGCAGCGGCTCGCCGGGTTCTTTTTGCCAGCGGTCCGCCACAAAGGGCTGGCCGTCAATGGCACTGGCCGCATCCGTGATGCGCGCCTGCAGCGCCAGCAAAAAATCTTTAACAACAGAAAGGTCGGTCATGCTCATTTACCTGGATTCACGATGGTATCGGCCCGGCGCACAGCGGTGTCCAGCAATTGCACGGGTGCCGCGCCGGCCGGCTCAAAACCGGCACAGCCGCTGAAAACAGCCGCAATGCGCGCCATGTCCTGCGGCTCCTGCCCTGTCAGCCGCACAAAAGTGCGCAAAACCAGGCACTTGCGCGAATAGTCCAGCGCGGCCAGCCCGACAGGTACATCCGCCCCCAGCGCGACGCGGTAAAACCCGCTGCGCCAGCCCGGCGTGTATTTGCGGGTTCCTTCCGGCGACAGCGCCAGCCAGAAATACTCGCCGCGCTCCTTCTTTTGCCTGATCAGCGACACCATCTGGGCCACGGCGCCGTTCGGCGCGGTGCGGCTGACGGGCACCCCGCCCAGCCAGCGCAGCCAGCTGCCGAAGAGCGGAATGCGAAACAGGCTTTCCTTGCCCCAGAACTGCAGGGGAACCCCCAGGGACCACTTCAGCAGCACACCCACCACAAAATCCCAATTCGACGTGTGGGGATAGACCAGCAAAACGCCCTGTAGCGTCGGCAGGCCTTCGAATTCCGCCCGCCAGCCGGTGCAGCGCAACAGGAATTGCGCCACCCTGCTCCCCCGGAACTGCAAGGGATGCGGAGGCAGGAAACCAGCGCTCATCCCCAGGTCAGGATTTGAGGGCGCGATAGCCGATGTCCTTGCGGAACTGCGCGCCGTCAAAAGCGATTTCCTGCGCGACTTCATAAGCGCGCTGCTGCGCCGCCTTGACGGTACTGCCCAGCGCCGTCACGCACAGGACACGGCCGCCCGAAGTCAGGATGGCATCGCCTTCCTTGCGCGTGCCGGCATGAAAAACCATGGCGTCTTCGGGCATGTCGGTGCCCTTGACGAGACCCTTGATGGCATCGCCCTTGCGCGGGTTGAGCGGATAGCCGTGTGCGGCCATCACGACACCCAAAGCCGGCCGGCGGTCCCAGTCCAGCTCGATCTGGTCCAGCGTGCCCGAGGTGGCCGCCATCATCACGTCGTACAAATCGGTCTTCAGCCGCATCATGATGGGCTGCGTTTCCGGGTCGCCCATGCGGCAATTGAATTCGAGCGTCTTGGGTTTTCCCTCGGCGTCGATCATCAGGCCGGCATACAGAAAGCCTGTAAAAGGGATGCCGTCTTTTTCCATGCCCTTGATGGTGGGCAGGATGATCTCGCGCATGGCGCGGCCGTGCACTTCAGGGGTGACGACGGGCGCCGGCGAATACGCGCCCATGCCGCCGGTGTTGGGGCCCTGGTCGGCGTCCAGCAGGCGCTTGTGGTCCTGGCTGGTGGCCATGGCCGCCACGTTTTTGCCGTCGCACATCACGATGAAGCTGGCTTCCTCGCCCTGCAAAAACTCTTCAATCACCACACGCGCGCCGCCTTCGTTGTGCGTCACGCCCAGCGGGTTGAAGTCGGGGTTGGGCGCGAGCATGAATTCGATGGCCTCATGCGCCTCATGCAGGGTCATGGCCACGACCACGCCCTTGCCGGCGGCCAGGCCGTCGGCCTTGACGACGATGGGTGCGCCTTTTTCGTCGACGTAGGCATGGGCGGCGGCCGCGTCGGTAAAGGTTTCGTATTCAGCCGTCGGGATGCCGTGGCGCTTCATGAAGGCCTTGGAAAAAGCTTTGGAGCTTTCGAGCTGTGCCGCTGCCTTGGTCGGGCCAAACACCCGCAGGCCGTGCGCGCGAAATTCATCCACGATACCGGCCGCCAGCGGCTGCTCGGGGCCCACCACCGTCAGCGCGATTTTTTCGGCCAGCGCCCATTCACGCAGCGCCTTCACGTCGGTGATGGCGATGTTTTCCAGCCGCGCATCAAGCACGGTGCCGCCGTTGCCGGGCGCGACATACACCGCCTGGACTTTCGGGGACTGCGCCAGTTTCCACGCCAGGGCGTGTTCACGGCCACCGCCGCCCACTACGAGAACTTTCATGCTGCTGCTTTCATTGCTGTTGTTTCTTTATTCGTCTGCGGACAGTGCAGCGTTATGGAAGACGTCCTGCGTATCGTCCAGGTCTTCCAGGACGTCCAGGAGCTTTTGCATCCGCTGGGCATCGTTGCCGGTGAGCTCGATGGTATTGTCGGCACGCATGGTGACTTCAGCCACTTCGGGCTTGAGGCCGGCGGCTTCCAGCGCATTCCGGACCGCTTCAAAGCCGGTGTAAGGCGTCAACACCTCAATCGCACCGTCTTCGTGGGTGATCACGTCGTCGGCGCCGGACTCCAGCGCCACTTCCATGATTTTGTCTTCGCTCGCGCCGGGCGCAAAAATAATCTGGCCGCAATGCTTGAACTGGAAGGCCACCGAGCCTTCGGTGCCCATGTTGCCGCCGTGCTTGGAAAACGCATGGCGCACTTCGGCCACCGTGCGCACCTTGTTGTCGGTCATGCAGTCGACGATGATGGCCGCGCCACCGATGCCGTAGCCCTCGTAACGCACTTCTTCGTATTGAATGCCTTCCAGGCTGCCGGTGGCCTTGGCAATGCCGTATTTGACGTTTTCATTGGGCATATTGGCCGCCTTGGCCTTGTCCACCGCCAGGCGCAGCCGCGGGTTGGTGCCCAGGTCGCCGCCGCCCATGCGGGCCGCCACCATGATTTCGCGCATCACACGTGTCCAGATGCGCTGGCGTTTCTCGTCCTGTCGGCCCTTGCGGTGTTGAATATTCGCCCATTTACTATGACCAGCCACGACAGAAACCCTTAAATGATGGATTAATTGATTTAATCTACAACCAGCATTTTACTTTTTCACCCACTCCACACCGCCATGGCCGAAACCACCGCCCTCCCCCTGCTCATCGCCCGCAATGCCGATACCCAGTGCGAACTGCTCCCCGGCCTGGCCAACCGCCACGGGCTGATCACCGGCGCCACCGGCACCGGCAAGACGGTCACGCTGCAAACACTGGCGGAAAACTTCTCCAAAATCGGCGTTCCGGTCTTCATGGCCGACGTCAAGGGCGACCTGACCGGCATCAGCCAGGCCGGCACCATAGGCGCCAAGATGGCCGGCGTCCTGAAGGAGCGCGGCATCGACCCCCCCGAATCCCTGGCCTGCCCGGCCACGCTGTGGGACGTTTTTGGCGAACAGGGCCACCCGGTGCGCGCCACCGTGTCCGACATGGGGCCGCTGCTGCTGGGCCGCATGCTGAACCTCAACGAGACCCAGGCCGGCGTGCTCAACCTGGTCTTCAAGATCGCCGACGACAACGGCATGCTGCTGCTGGACCTCAAAGACCTGCGCGCCATGTTGCAGTACGTGGGCGACAACGCCAGCGAGTTCACCACCAAATACGGCAACGTCAGCGCCGCCAGCGTGGGCGCCATCCAGCGCGGCTTGCTGCAGGTTGAAAGCCAGGGCGGCGACAAGTTCTTCGGTGAGCCCATGCTCAACATCAGCGACTTCATGCAGACGGTCGACGGCAAGGGGGTGATCAACGTGCTGGCCGCCGACAAGCTGATGAACTCGCCGCGCCTGTACGCCACCTTTTTGCTGTGGATGCTGTCCGAACTGTTCGAGCAGTTGCCCGAAATCGGCGACCCGGAAAAGCCCAAACTCGTCTTCTTCTTCGACGAGGCGCATTTGCTCTTCAACGAAGCGCCCAAGGTGCTGGTCGAGCGCATCGAGCTGGTGGTGCGCCTGGTGCGCTCCAAAGGCGTCGGCGTCTACTTCGTGACGCAAAACCCGCTGGACATCCCCGACTCAGTGCTGGCCCAGTTGGGCAACCGGGTGCAGCACGCCCTGCGCGCCTTCACCCCGCGCGACCAGAAAGCCGTCAAGGCCACGGCGCAAACCATGCGGCAAAAGCCCGGGCTGGACATCGAAACGGCCATCACCGAGCTGGCCGTGGGCGAGGCGCTGGTCAGCCTGCTCGACGCCAAGGGCCGCCCCGGTATCACCGAGCGCGTGTATGTGCTGCCGCCCGGCAGCCAGATCGGCCCCATCACGCCGCAACAGCGCCAGGCGCTGATCCAGGGATCGCTGGTGGCCGGTGTGTATGAAAAAACCGTGGACCGCGAATCGGCCTACGAAAAGATCAACGGCCGCGCCGAAGCCGCAGCCGCCGAAGCCGCCAAGGCGCCCCAGGGCGGGGCAGCCGGCACCACCGATTCGGGCGGCATCATGGGCGGGCTCAATGACGTGCTCTTCGGCACCACCGGCCCGCGCGGCGGCAAGCATGACGGCCTGGCGCAAAGCATGGCCAAGTCGGCCGTGCGCACCATGGGCTCAGCCGTGGGCCGCGAGATCATCCGCGGCGTGCTGGGCAGCATTTTTGGCGGCAAGAAGCGCTGATGACGGCCGGTGAGGCCTGTCGCGAATTCGCGACCTGAAGCGGCTTGCGGGCTTGTCAAGCCCGGTACGCATCGCTACATTGGTTTTTTTGAAGGATCCGCAATGCCTGCTGAAGTTGCCGCCACGCCTGCCGTACCCGCAGCGCCCGCCAGTCCCTCCTCATCCGCACCTTCCCAGCACATCCGGCTGACCTCCCATGCGGGCGGCCACGGTGCGCTGCCCATTCACTGGGGCGCGGCCACCCCGGCCGAACGCGGGCCGGTGGTCGGCACCACCACCAAACGCAGCCACCGCAATGTCATCGGCACGCACAGCGGCTCATACAGCGTGTACCGCGCGCTGGCGATTGCCTCGGGGGCGCTGTCGGCCAAACACAAGGCCGACCTCACCAACACCTCGCCCACCGACATCATCGGCCCCTACCCGCAGTGGAGCGAGCCCGGCCGCATCGTCGCCATGGACCCCTGGGGCGCTACCGTGGCAGATGTGTTTTCGGCAGAACTCGCTGCTGGCTACGACATCCGCCCCACCATTGCCGTCACGCAGGCGCATGTCATCCTGCCCGAGGTCATTGAAGCCCTGCAGTCTGGCCGCCTGAAGGCCGACGGCAAATACCTCACGGCCGGCGGCGCCGCCATGGTCACCAAGGTGGCGGTCGAGCCCGTCTGGTACCTGCCCGAAGTCGCCCGGCGTTTCGGCTGCAGTGAAACCGACCTGCGCCGCGTGCTGTTTGAAGAAACCGGCGGCATGTACCCCGAACTCGTCACGCGCAGCGACCTGGAGGTGTTCCTGCCGCCGATTGGCGGACTCACCGCCTACATCTTCGGCAAGCCGCGCGACCTGGCCAACCCCGACATCGAACTCACCGCCCGCGTGCATGACGAGTGCAACGGCTCGGACGTCTTCGGCTCCGACATCTGCACCTGCCGCCCCTACCTCACGCACGCCATTGAAGAATGCATCCAGGGCGCGCAGCGCGGCGGCGTGGGCCTGGTGTCCTACTTCCGCAAGGAAGGCCGGGCGCTGGGCGAAGTCACCAAGTTCCTGGTCTACAACGCGCGCAAGCGGCAAGTCGGCGGCGACACCGCCGAGCAGTACTTCAACCGCACCGAATGCGTCGCCGGCGTTCAGGACATGCGCTTTCAGGAGTTGATGCCCGACGTGCTCAACTGGCTGGGCATCCGCAAAATTCACCGACTGGTCTCCATGAGCAACATGAAATACGACGCCATCACCCGCGCAGGCATCGAAGTGGTGCAGCGCGTCAACATCCCCGATCACATGATTCCCGCCGACGCCCAGGTCGAGATGGACGCCAAGATGGCGGCGGGCTATTTCACCCCGGGTGCAGTGCCCACCGCCGAAGAGCTGAAAAAAGCCAAGGGCCGGGGGCTGGATGTCTGACGCCAAAACGCCTTCGACGCCTGCAGCAAACGCCGCCTACACCATTGCGGGCAACATTCGCGGCATAGGCGCCGCCGCAGAGTTGCGCTCCACCACCACCATACGCACCCGCGCCAAGGCCCTGCTTGAGCGTGCGCGCCGCGGCGAATCCGCCTGGTTTACCGTCAACGACGGCGCCATGGTGACGGCCGCCGCGCTGGTCGCCGAAATCACCCGCGCCCGCTACCCCGACCTGCGCATTCCGTACCACAGCCGATGGCGGCATTTCGAGGCCGGCGGTGTGGACCGCCTGGGCCAGCTCAATGACGCGCTGGCAGCCGCCACACCGGCCGGCCGCGCCCGCGCCCAGATCGACCTGGCGCTCGTCAGCGTGCTGCTTGACGCCGGCGCCGGCCCGGAGTGGCGTTACCTCGAAGCCGCGCAGGACGAACGGCCGAGCTGCGAATACAGCCGCTCTGAAGGCCTGGGCGTGGCAAGCTTTCACGCTTTCACAGCCGGGGTTTTCTCCAGCGATCCACAAAACCCCATGCAGGCCGATGCGGCTGGCCTCAAGGCCATCACCGCCGGCCAGATCGCCAACGCCTTCCAGGTCACGCCGAACAACCCGCTGGTCGGCCTTGAAGGGCGCGCCGCGCTGCTGCGCCGCCTGGGCCAGGCGCTGCAAGACCAGCCTGCGCTCTTCGGCCAGCGCGGCCGGCCCGGCCATTTGTTTGAGGCGCTCGCGCAGCCGGGCAAAAGCGCCATCGAGGCGCATGAATTGCTGTCCATCCTGCTCACCAGCCTGTCATCCATCTGGCCGGCGCAAAACACGCTGGGCAATATCCCGCTGGGCGATTGCTGGCAACACCCGGCGGCGGGCGACGCAGACTCGGGCCCCAGCCGGGGCTGGATGCCGTTTCACAAGCTCTCGCAGTGGCTCACCTACTCGCTGCTGGAGCCCTTTGAATGGGCCGGTGTGCAGGTTCACGGGCTGGACGCGCTGACGGGCCTGCCCGAGTACCGCAACGGCGGCCTTTTCCTCGACGCCGGCGTGCTGCATCTCAAAGACCCGGCCCAGGCCGGGCGCCTGCATGCCGCCGGCGACGAGCTGATCGTGGAGTGGCGGGCGCTGACGGTGGCCCTGCTCGATGAGATCGCGCCGCTGGTGCGTGAGCAGTTAGGATTGACCGCCGCGCAAATGCCGCTGGCCTGCGTGCTCGAAGGCGGCACCTGGGCCGCAGGACGCGCACTGGCACAGCAATTGCATCAAGGTTTGCCGCCCCTGAACATCCAGAGCGACGGCACCGTATTCTGAAAATTCAACAAGAGGCACCCGACAACATGACCACCCCCAGCGCACAGGCCAACCCCAAAGTCCACCTGGTCGACCACCCGCTGGTGCAGCACAAGCTCACCCTGATGCGCCGCAAGGACGCATCCACCAACACCTTTCGCACCCTGCTCAACGAGCTCAGCATGCTGATGGCCTATGAGGTCACCCGCGACATGCCCATGCAGGACATCGAGATCGAAACGCCGCTGGAGGTCACCACCTCCAAGGTCATCGACGGCAAGAAGCTGGTGTTTGTCTCCATCCTGCGCGCCGGCAACGGCATCCTGGAAGGCATGCTCAGCGTGGTGCCCGGCGCCCGCGTCGGCCACGTCGGCCTGTACCGCGACCCGAAAACGCTGACGGCGGTGGAGTACTACTTCAAGATGCCGCACGACATGGAAGAGCGCGATATCGTGGTGGTCGACCCGATGCTGGCCACCGGCAACTCCGCCATCGCGGCGGTCGAGCGGCTCAAGGAGCTCAACCCCAAGTCCATCAAGTTTGTCTGCCTGCTGACCTGCCCCGAAGGCATCAAGGCCCTGCAAACCGCCCACCCCGACGTGCCCATCTACACCGCCGCCATCGACCGCGAACTCAACAGCCACGGCTACATCCTGCCCGGCCTGGGGGATGCAGGAGATCGCATTTTCGGAACGAAATAGGCCTCCAGCCCAATACCCACATGGGCATGTAGCTCCTGAATTGATAGCAACCAGATACCGTTACCCACCTGCAACCCAACCGGAGAGTCCCATGCCCCAGATCTTCAAGCGCCGACAACTCGTCCTGCTCGCCACCGCAGTGGCCGTCGCCCTGCCCGGCTTTGCCTTCGCCCAGGCCAAGACCAAAGTGGCCGGCATCTACACGGTTCCGTTTGAGCAGCAATGGGTCAGCCGCCTGCACAAGGCGCTCAAGGCCGCCGAGGCGCGCGGCGAGATCGAATACAAGGCGACCGAGAACGTGTCGAATGCCGACTACGAACGCGTGATGCGCGAATACGCCACGGCCGGCAACGCATTGATCGTCGGCGAGGCTTTTGCCGTCGAGGCCGCCGCCCGCAAGGTCGCCAAGGATTTCCCCAAGGTGTCCTTCCTCCTCGGATCGTCCGGCAAGGTGCAGGCACCCAACTTCTCGGTGTTTGACAACTACATCCAGGAGCCGGCCTACCTCAGCGGCATGATCGCCGGCGGCATGACCAAGTCCAACAAGATCGGCATGGTCGGCGGCTTCCCGATTCCTGAAGTCAACCGCCTGATGAACGCCTTCATGGCCGGCGCCAAAGAGACCAACCCCAAGGTCGAATTCAGCGTGAGCTTCATCAACAGCTGGTTTGACCCGCCCAAGGCCAAGGAAGCGGCCTTCGCCATGATCGACAAGGGCGCCGACGTGATGTACGCCGAGCGCTTTGGCGTGAGCGATGCCGCCAAGGAAAAGGGCAAGCTCGCCATCGGCAACGTCATCAACACACAAGACAAATACCCCGACACCGTGGTGTCGTCGGCCCTGTGGAACATGGAGCCCAGCATCGACCGCGCCATCAAGCTGGTCAAAGAGGGCAAGTTCAAGGCCGAAGACTACGGCCCGTATTCGATGATGAAACACAAGGGCTCCGAACTCGCCCCGCTGGGCACCTTTGAAAAGAAGATTCCCGCCGACATCGTAGCCAAGGTCAAAGCCAAAGAGAAAGACATTCTTGACGGCAAGTTCACCGTCAAGGTCGACGACGGCCAGCCGAAATCCACCACTAAATAAGCCCGAAAAGTAAGCCAGGAAAGGCGCCGTATGCTTTCCCCTGTGTGCCTGCGGCGCCCTGCAAAAATCCTTCCCGGCCTGATGCACTGGCTGGCGGCAGGCCTGCTTGCCCTGGTGCTGGGCGGCTGCGCGGCGCCGGCCGCCGGCCCCAAGGCCGCAGCTTCAAGCGCCGGCATCCCTGTACGGCTGGACGAAACGCCGCGCATCGCCGTGATGTCGGCCTTCGAGCCTGAGCTGACCCTGCTGCTGAACCGCCTGCAAACGCCTGTCAGGCATACCGTCAACGGCATCACCTTCACCACCGGCACGCTGCAGGGCAAGCCGGTCGTCCTTTTCCTGTCCGGCATCAGCATGGTCAACGCGTCCATGAGCACGCAGATGGCGCTGGACCGCTTCAACGTCACGCACATCGTCTTCAGCGGCATCGCCGGCGGCGTCAACCCCGCGCTCCACATCGGCGACGTCAGCGTGCCCGCCCAGTGGGGCCAATACCTTGAGGTGCTGATGGCGCGCGAAACCGCCCCCGGCCAGTTCACCGTGCCGGAGCGCATGGCCGGCCAGACCCTGCCGCCCTTCGGCATGCTCTACCCCCGACCGGTCGAAACACGCACCGCCGCCAACCCCACGCCGGTGCGCAAGTTCTGGTTTCAGGTCGACCCCACGATGCTGGAGGTCGCCCGTGGCCTGAGCAATATCGATCTGGGCGCCTGCAACGCCGGCGTGTGCCTGGTGCACAAGCCGCAGCTGATGGTCGGCGGCAACGGCGTGTCAGGCCAGGCCTTTGTCGACAACGCCGCCTTCCGCGAATACGCCTTCAAGACTTTCCAGTCCAATGTGCTCGACATGGAGACCGCGGCTGTCGGCATGGTGGCCTACAGCAACGGCGTGCCCTACATCGCCTTTCGTTCGCTCAGCGATCTGGCGGGTGGCGGCAAGGAAGCCAATGAGATGGTGACTTTTATGCACATTGCGGCGGACAACTCGGCCAAGGTTTTGCTGGCGTTTCTTTCCGCATGGAAATAGTGCACACCCCTGTCGGATGCTCACTGCGTGTAGCACCTTCTCCCCTTGCAGGGGACAGCGCCCGCGGCATGGCCAAGCCAGTTCCGCGGCGCCTGCTGGTCTGGGAGCCACACCTCCAAACATCACCCCTCTAGGATGACCACCCCCGTCCTGCGCCTGTCCGGCATCACCAAACGATTCGGCAGCCTTGTCGCCAACGACGCCATCTCGCTCGACCTGCACAGCGGCGAAGTCCTCGCGCTGCTGGGTGAAAACGGCGCGGGCAAATCCACGCTGGTGTCCATCCTCTTTGGCCACTACACCGCCGACGAGGGGCAAATCGAAATCTTTGGCCAGGCGCTGCCGCCCGGTAATCCGCGCCTGGCGCTGGCTGCCGGCATCGGCATGGTGCACCAGCATTTCACGCTGGCCGACAACCTGAGCGTGCTCGACAACGTGATGCTGGGCAGCGAGCCGCTGTGGCAGCTTTTCTCTCGCCGCGGCGCCGCGCGGGCGAAGTTGCTGGACGTGGCCCGGCGCTTTGGCCTGCCTGTAGCACCCGACGCCAAGGTCGGCAGCCTCTCCGTCGGCGAGAAGCAGCGGGTGGAGATTCTGAAAGCGCTGTACCGTGGCGCACGCATCCTGATCCTGGACGAACCGACCGCCGTGCTGACGCCGCAGGAAAGCGAGGCGCTGTTTGACACCCTGGGCCAGATGGTCACCCAGGGCCTTTCCATCATCTTCATCAGCCACAAGCTGGGCGAGGTGCTGCGCGTGTCCCATCGCGTGGCCGTGCTGCGCGGCGGCAAGCTGGTAGCGGAAGCGCCCGCCGCCGGCACCAGCCAGGCGCAACTGGCGCAATGGATGGTCGGCCACGCCGTGACGGCCACGCAGCGCCGCCCCGCGCAATCTCCGGAAGAAGCGGTAGAAGCGGTCTGTACGCTGGAGGCCGTCAGCACAGCGGGCACGGAGCGCGGCCAGCTGGACGGCGTCTCGCTGCAACTCAAGGCCGGCGAGATCGTCGCGATTGCGGGGGTGTCCGGCAACGGTCAACTCGCGCTGGCCGAGCTGCTGTGCGGCACGCGTGCCGCCAGCCGGGGCGCAGTCACCTTTTTGGGCCAGCCGATGAAAGCGTCACCGGCCTGGCTGGTCACGCAAGGTGTCGCCCGCATCCCGGAAGACCGGCACGGCGTGGGCGTGGTCGGCGACCTCAGCGTGTGGGAGAACGCGGTGTCGGAGCGCCTGCGCAGCCCGGCGTTTTCCAAAGCGCTGTGGGTGAAGCGCCAGGCGGCACAGGCGCACGCGGGCCGCATCGTGCGTGAGTTTGACGTGCGCGGCGGCGGGCCGCACACGGCGGCGCGCTCGCTCTCAGGCGGCAATATGCAAAAGCTGATTCTCGGGAGGGCGCTGGTGGCCCCCTCTTCAGAGTCCGCCGCCTCACAGCCGCCCAAACTCATCATTGCCCACCAACCCACCTGGGGCCTGGACATCGGCGCCGTCGCTTATGTGCAGCAGCAGCTGATCGCCGCGCGCGACGCCGGTGCAGCGGTGCTGGTGATTTCCGACGACCTCGACGAAGTGATGGCGCTGGGCGACCGCGTGGCGGTGATGCATGCCGGCCAGCTGACGGAGGCCCTGCCCGCCGAGGCCTGGACGCGAGAGGCCATCGGGCTGGCCATGGCTGGTGTTCGGGCCGAACCTGAACTGGAAGTGGCCCCATGAGGCTGGAGAAAAGAACGCAAACTTCGCGTTGGGCCCTGGTACTGGCGCCCATGGCGGCAATCGCCTTCACCCTCCTCATCAGCGCACTGCTGGTGTTGTGGGCCGGCGCGCCCTTGGGGCAAACCTATGTCCTGCTGTTCAAGGGCGGATTCGGCTCAGTCTTTGCCCTGAGCGAAACCTTGACCCGCGCGGTACCGCTCATCCTCACAGGCCTGGCCGCCACCGTGGCCTTCAAGGCGCGGCTCTTCAACATCGGGGCTGAAGGCCAGCTGTATGCCGGCGCGCTGGCCGCCGTGGCTGTGGGCGGACTGCACGGCGGCGCCGGGTTTGAGTTGCCCATCTGGCTACTGTTTGCGCTGATGATGCTGGCCGCGGCCGTCGCCGGCGCCCTGCTGCTGTTGGGGCCGGCGCTGCTGAAGGCGCGGCTGGGCGTCGATGAAGTGGTGACCACCCTGCTGCTGAACTTCATCATGCTGCTGTTTGTTTCGGCCATGCTCGACGGCCCCATGAAAGACCCAACCGCCATGGGCTGGCCGCAAAGCGTGGCGCTGCAAGGCGACCTCGAGCTGTCCAAACTGGTGGCGCAGACACGCATCCACACCGGGCTGTTCTGGGCGGTGGGCTTGGCCGTGGCGCTGTGGGCCTTGCTGAAATACACGGTGCTGGGTTTTGACATACGCGCCATGGGCGCCAACGCCAGGGCCGCCGCCTTTGCCGGCGTGCCCGTCACGCGCACCGTGGTGCTGGTGGCCTTGCTGTCGGGCGCACTCGCCGGGCTGGCCGGCGCAATTGAGGTGGCCGGGCGCACCAGCTACGTCACGCTCGACATGTCGCCCGGCTACGGCTACACCGGTATCGTGATCGCCATGCTGGCGGCACTCAACCCCATGGGCGTGCTGGCCGCCGCCGTGTTTGTGGCCGGTGTGCTGGTGGGCGCCGACACCATGAGCCGGGCGGTCGGCGTGCCGACCTACATTGCCGACGTGATCGTCGCGGCTTCGCTGATTTCGGTGCTGGTGGCGACGCTGATGACGCAGTACCGGCTGGTGTGGGGGCGCAAGCCGTGAAGCCGGGCCGCTTATTTTTCAAGCAAAAAGTGCCTGTAGCCCAGTCTCCGCCTTGGCTTATAGCTATCTATTTGATAGCAATTCACCTTGCTGTGCCGGAGTGATGCCGTGACAGAAATGTTCGATATTCTCGCCGCCGCACCCTTCTGGATCGCCGTGCTCCGCATCGCCACGCCGCTCATCCTCGGCACGCTGGGTGTGCTGCTGTGCGAGCGCGCCGGCGTGCTTAACCTGGGCATCGAGGGCATCATGGTCGCCGGCGCCTTCAGCGGCTGGCTGGCGGTGTATGGCGGCGCGCCCTTGTGGGTGGGCGTAGGGGTAGCGGCACTCACCGGCGCGGTGTTTGGCCTGTTGCACGCCTTTCTCACGGTGGGCCTGGCGCTGTCGCAGCATGTGGCCGGGCTGGGCATCACGCTGCTGGCCACCTCGCTCAGCTACTACGGCTACCGCGTGAGTTTCCCCAAAGTCGACACGCCGCCCACCGTCTCGCCTTTTGCACCCATGCAGTGGCTGGACGATTTATTGGGCGGGGGCCTGAGCGTGCTGGCCGCGCAAACCCCGCTCACGCTGTTCGCCCTGCTGCTGGTGCCACTCATCGCCTGGCTGCTTTACCGCACACCGGCCGGCCTGGCGATCCGCATGGTCGGCGAAAACCCCCAGGCCGCCGAAGGCCAGGGCGTCTCGGTCGCGGCCACACGCACCGCCGCCATCGTGGCCGGCTCCGCGCTGATGGGCGTGGCGGGCTCCTTCCTCACGCTCTCGGCCTTCAACGCCTTTTTCTTCAACATGGTCAACGGCCGCGGCTGGGTCTGTGTGGCGCTGGTGGTCTTTGCCTCCTGGCGGCCCGGCAAGGCGCTGCTGGGCGCGTTGCTGTTTGCGTTTTTTGACGCACTGCAGCTGCGCCTGCAAACCTCGGGCATCGTGAATGTCCCGTACCAGGTGTATTTGATGCTGCCCTACGCCCTTTCCATCCTCGCGCTGGTGCTGGTGGCGCGCAAGGCGGCGTATCCTCAGGCGCTGATGAAACCGTATCGAAAAGGCGAGCGTTAGGCTTGCCTTGCCAGGAGTCCCCAAGATGCTCGACCTGCTGATCCACAACGCCACCCTCCCCGATGGCCGCAGCCATATCTCCATCGCCGTGCAAGACGGCAAGATCGTCCAGGTCAGCGAAGGCCCCATTGCCGGCGCAAAAGCCCGTGAAACGGTAGACGCCGGCGGCTACCTGCTCAGCCCACCCTTCGTCGACCCGCACTTCCACATGGACGCCACGCTCAGCTACGGCCTGCCGCGCGTCAACGAAAGCGGCACGCTGCTGGAAGGCATCGCACTGTGGGGCGAGCTCAAACCGCTGCTGACAGCCGAAGCATTGGTCGAACGCGCCCTCACCTACTGCGACTGGGCCGTTGCCCGGGGCCTGCTGGCCATTCGCAGCCATGTCGATACCAGCGACGCCAGCCTGCTGGCGGTAGACGCCTTGCTCGAAGTGAAGAAACAGGTGGCGCCCTACATCGACCTGCAACTGGTCGCCTTCCCGCAAGACGGCGTGTTGCGATCCAAGGGCGGCGTGGAGAATTTGAAGCGCGCACTCGACAAAGGCGTCGACGTGGTCGGCGGCATCCCCCACTTTGAACGCACCATGGCCGAGGGCGCCGCCAGCGTCAAGCTGCTCTGCGAAATCGCCGCCAAACGCGGCCTGCTGGTCGACATGCACTGCGACGAATCCGACGACCCGCTCTCCCGCCACATTGAAACGCTGTCGTTTGAAGCCCAGCGCCTGGGCCTGCAAGGCCGCGCCAGCGGCTCGCATTGCACCTCCATGCACAGCATGGACAACTACTACGTCAGCAAGCTGCTGCCGTTGATTGCCGAGAGCGGCGTCAGTGTCATCGCCAACCCGCTCATCAACATCACCCTGCAAGGCCGCCACGACACCTACCCCAAACGCCGCGGCATGACCCGTGTGCCTGAGCTCATGGCGGCAGGCGTGACAGTCGCCTTCGGCAACGACTGCGTGATGGACCCCTGGTACGGCATGGGCAGCGCCGACCTGCTGGAGGTCGCGCACATGGGCATGCACGTGGCGCAGATGACCAGTCAGAAAGGGATACGCCAGTGTTTTGAGGCGGTGACGACCCACGGCGCCAAAGTGATGCACCTCAAAGGCTATGGACTGGATGTTGGCTGCGACGCGAGCTTTGTGCTGCTGCAGGCGCGGGACCCGGCTGAAGCGATCCGGCTGCGGGCGAACCGCTTGAAGGTGTGGAGAAACGGCAAACTTCTGGCCGAGACGCCGGAAGTCGCTGCCAAGCTCCATACCCCGGGACGGCCAGAACGGGTGACTTTTCAGACTGGCAACACCGGCGCATAACAGGAGACAAGCATGCTGAAGGTGAAGACCGGCGCACAAAAAGAACGGAGTATCGACTACGTTGAATCCGGCGCCGGCCCGGCCGTGCTGTTCCTGCCCGGCTCCTACAGCACCACCGCCGCCTGGCGCCAGGTGCAGCGTCACCTCAACCCGGGCTACCGCATCGTGACCACCAGCCTCGCCGGCTACGGTGGCACCACTGACTCGCGCACCCTGCAAGACTGCGGCATTGAACATGAAGTGCATATCGTGCACGAACTGGTCCGCCACATCGGCCAACCCGTCCACCTGGTCGGCCATTCCTTTGGCGGCACGGTCGCGCTGGCCGTTGCCCTTTCACATACCGTTGACATCGCCAGCCTGAGCCTTTTCGAGGCCAACCCCATTCCCCTGATCCGCGAGCACGATGGCGGCAGGCTGTATGACGAAACGCTTCGCATGAGCCGGGCCTTTGAGGCTGCCGTCAACGCCGGCGAGCAGGACGCCCCCGCTCGTGTCATCGACTTCTGGGGCGGCCCCGGCGTCTTTGCCGCCATGCCCGACGCCGTCAAGGCCTACTGCCGCGAGACGGCCGCCGTGAATGTGCTGGACTGGCGCACGGTCACTTCCGAAGTGGCAGCCAGGGACTGCGCTGCGCTGGACATCCCCGTGCTGCTGGTGCGTGGCGGCGAAGCCAACCCGGCCATGGTGGCAATCACCGAGACCTTGCGGGCTTGCCTGCCCGATGTACGCTACTTTGCGGTAGACGGCGCAGGCCATTTCCTCATCACCAGCCATGCACCCCGGTGTGCTGAACTACTGTCGGCGTTTCTGGACGAAGCCGCAGCCAGAAAAAATTCTCCATGACGTCATCCACTGCCCATGCCGAACTCATCGCCACTTTCAAAAGAGCGGAGGCTGAGGCTGCCCACAAATTCGGGTTGGTCAAAACCGTTGCAAGTAAAGGCCCCAAGGCGATTCAGATGGCCAGCGAAACAGCGGAAAAAGCCGCCAAACGACGGGATGCCTATGCCAAAAAGCTTGCGGCGTTGAATGTGGATCTCAAAGCTTAGCTGCGTCCAGGCGGGTTGCGGATAATCAGGATTTGGAGAAAACCTGATGGAACCCGAAGCACCCGATGACGAACCGGAACCGATTGAGGAATACGTACCCGGCGTCGCCAACGGCCGCAACTACATGGCCCGGCTCTGCCATTTTCCTGACGGCCCCTGGTATATCGATGTCATACATGTTGAATCGCTGCCGCCCTTGCACGACAGCGACAGGACCTGGCCCACACGCGCTGAGGCCGTTCAAGCGGCAGACAAGCTGGTGGCCGACCTGGCGCACTGATTCGCTGCGGATGTAACGCCCTGTTCGAGCTCTTGCAGCCCGGAAAACCAGCGCCATCTGGATGCCAGCGGCCCGCCGGGGTTGCACCTTCACGCAAGGAGCTTTCATGTTCAAACGCCTGACCCTGCTCTGGGTTCTGATACGCGGCGACGCGCGGCGGCTGTGGACCGCGTTACGCCACCCCCAAGCGCCCGCCTGGCTGAAATGGGGCACCGCTGCGATTGCGCTCTACCTGTTCTCACCCATCGACTTCATCCCGGACATGCTGCCCATCATCGGCATTGCCGACGACCTGGTGCTGGTTCCGCTGGCGATCCGCTGGCTGCTCAATCGCCTGCCGCCAGGCATCGCCGATCCTGCGGCAAAACCTTAGCCATGACACGCGCCACTTCGCTGACCATTGCGCTTCCCGCCGGCGGCGCCATTTCGGGCCTGCTGCAGAAGCCGGCCGACGCCAAAGCTGGTTATGTGTTTGCCCACGGCGCAGGTGCAGGCATGAACCACGCCTTCATGGACGCCATCGCCCAGGGCCTCGCGGAACGCGGCATCGCCACCCTGCGCTTTAATTTCCCGTTCATGGAACAAGGCTCCAAACGCGCGGACGCTCCCGCCGTTGCACATGCGGCGATCCGGGCGGCGGTCGAGGAAGCGGCGCGGCATCTGCCCGGTGTTCCGCTGTTTGCCGGCGGCAAGTCCTACGGCGGCCGCATGAGCACGCAAGCGCAAGCGGCTAGGCCCTTGCCCGGAGTGAAAGGCATCGTGCTGGTGGGCTTTCCGCTGCACCCCGCCGGCAAGCCCTCTACCGAACGCGCTGCGCACCTGGCGGATGTCAAGCTGCCCATGCTCTTTCTGCAAGGCACGCGCGACGCCCTCGCCGATCTGGCGCTCGTCACGCAGACCACGGCAAGCCTGGGCAAAAAGGCGACCCTGCATATCGTGGAGGGCGCCGACCATGCTTTTCACGTGCTGGTGCGTTCAGGGCGTAACGATGCGCAGGTGCGCGAGGAGCTCCTCGACACCATGGCCGCGTGGATGGCAAAACGCTAGCGCCGCAGCATCATTTCAGGGCAAATAGCAGCCTTAGCCTGACCACCGTTAGGCGTGGCTGCTGACAGACCATGTGCCTGAGTCCCACCAGACTGGCACGACTACGAAAGCCCTGTCATGTCACTCGATGCCCATTCATCCCTGCGCCTTGCGCGTCCGCCAATCTCCCGCCGCACGCTCGTTGCGGCCTTGTGCCTCACCGGGCTGAGCCTGGCCAGCCACAGCGCCTGGGCGGCCAAACCCAAGGGCAAGGCTGCTGATGGCCCTTTCGACATGGAAGCCTTTAACAACGCCACCGACGCCCCCCTGTTGCGCAGCGGCAGCCAGGGCGCCGCAGTGGCCCGCGCGCAAATCATGCTGGACCGCGCCTGGTTCTCCTGCGGTGAGATCGATGGGCGCTTTGCCGCCAACATGCAGCGCATGGTCAAGGCCTACCAGACGGCGCACGACCTGAAGGTCACCGGCACCGTCACGCCAGAGACCTGGACATCCCTGCGCAAGGACGGTGCGCCCCTGTTGACGACCTACACCGTGACCGAAAAAGACGCCGCCGGCCCATTTGAAAAAACACCGGTCGCCATGGACGAGCGCGCCAAAATGAAAGCGCTGGTGTATGAGTCGGTCGATGAAGCCCTGTCCGAGAAATTTCATACCAGTCCCGCCTACCTTAAACAGCTCAACCGCGGCAACATCGAGTCCGGCAAGCAGATCACCGTGCCCAATGTGGCGGCCAGTGCCACGCCGACGAGCGCGGCATCCATCGAAATCGACAAGTCCGAGCGCGTGCTGTATGTGCTCGACACTGCGCAGCGGCTCGTGGCGGGTTTCCCCATCAGCATCGGCAATGAAAAGAACGACCCGCTGCCGCTGGGCATGATGGCCATCAAGAATGAGGTGAAAAACCCAGGCTTTACCTACAACCCCGCGCTGCTCAAAACTGCGCCCAAGGACGCGCAAAAGGTCGACATCGCAGCCGGGCCCAACAACCCCGTGGGCAGCATCTGGCTGGGCCTGACCAAACCGCACTGGGGCATTCACGGCACACCCAACCCGTCCAACGTGGGCCACTCCGAAACGAATGGCTGCATCCACATGACCAACTGGGACGCCGAGCGCCTCTCGACCCTGGCAAAAGCCGGGTTCAAGGTCAACGTCAAGGCGTGATGGCTTCCACAACGGCTGTCTTGAAACGCGCCGCGCTTGCCTTGGGAGCGCTCCTGGCGGTGGCGCTGGGTGTGATGTACGGCACCCGCATGGAGGCCACCACGCAGGTGGTTTCTCCGCTGCCCACAACACAAACTGCAGCACAAACTCCAGCTGCGTCCGGCACACAGCCTGCTGCCGCTGCTGCCACTAACGCGACCGCGCCACCCGCAGAGCAAGGCGACCCTCTGGCGGCCCTGATTGAAAAAGTCGCACCGACCTCGCCCGACACCCCATCGGCAGATGCCGCCGCCCCTACCGGCCCGGTAACCGGCGAGGCCGACATCTCGCTGCTGCGCAAGCGCGCCCTGACCCTGCCCGTGCAGGGCGTCAACGCCGCCCAGCTCACCGACACCTACAGCCAGGCGCGTGCCGCCGGCACGCCGCATGAGGCCGTCGACATCATGGCGCCGCGCGGCACACCCGTGCTGGCGGTGGAAGACGGCAAAGTGCTCAAGCTGTTCTTGAGCAAGCCCGGCGGCATCACGATCTACCAGTTCGATCCGGGCAGCAACTACGCCTACTACTACGCCCACCTGGACCGCTACGCCGACGGCATCACTGAAGGCGCCAGCCTGCGCAAGGGCCAGGTGATCGGCTATGTCGGCAGCACCGGCAATGCATCACCCGACGCGCCACACCTGCACTTTGCAATCTTCAAGCTGGGGCCAGAGCGCCAGTGGTGGCGCGGCGCGCCGCTGAATCCCTATCTCGTGTGGCGTGATCCGAAGCCCTGACTCGCCTGATGCTGCCGCGCCGTGGGCGGCCTGGACCTGAGGAGGGGCCGTCCTGTAGGACGCCGCCTCAAACCGTGCCAAACCGCCGCCGCAAGCGGGCCAAACACCCCACGGATTGCACGCCCCTCTATAGAATCAAACGCAAAAATCGAAGGCGGGTTGCCAGTGTTGCTCCAGGCGCCTGATTCCGTCAACCTGCAGCCCACCATTTAACGCCGCCTGTGAACAACTCAGACATCCAGCGACTCTTTGGCCCGCTGCCCGGGCTCTTCCTCGTCCTGAAACCGGATGACGGTTTCACCATCGTGGGTGCGAGTGAGGAATACCTGTCGGTGACCTACACCACCCCGGCCATCTTCGGGCGCAAGCTTTTCGATGTGTTTCCCGACAATCCGCAGGATCCCGGGGCCGATGGCGTTCAAAAACTGGATGCGTCGCTGCGCGAAGTAATGGCTACGCGCAAGCCGCACGTGATGGCGCCCCAGCGTTACGACCTGCGGGCGCCCGGCAAGGAGGAGTTCCTGGAGCGCTACTGGACGGCGATGAACGCGCCCGTCCTCGATGCGCATGGCGAAGTTGAATACCTTCTCCTCACCGTTGAAGTGGCCGCAGCCAAGGGCAAGCGCGATGCGGTGGCCATTCTTGAAAGTATCACGGAAGGTTTTTTCACCCTGGACCGCCAATGGTGCTTCGACTACGTCAACGCCGAGGCATACCGCATCCTGGACAAGGCCCCTGGGGAGCTGACGGGCAAGGTGCTGTGGGCCGTCTACCCCGGCATGGAAGGCACCGAATTCGAGCACAGGTACAAGCAGACCATGCTGCAGCGGGAGAAAACGTCCTTCACGGCGTTCTATCCTGACCACGAACGCTGGTACGACGTCACCACCTTTCCGGCGCCGGAAGGCATGGCGGTCTATTTCCGCGATGTCACCGCACAGCGAAGCCTGCTGGCTGACCGCGACCAGGTCTTGGCGGAATCCGAAAGGCAGCGGCGCATTTACGAAACTGCGCTGAACAGCACGCCCGATTTTGTGTACGTGTTCGACCTGGACCACCGGGCGCTGTATGCCAACGATGCCCTGCTCAAGACCTGGGGCGTGACGGAGGTGCGCGGCAAGACGTGGATGGACCTGGGCTACGAACAGTGGCACGCCGACATGCACGACCGGGAGCTGGACCAGGTCATTCAAACCCGTGCGCCCATACGCGGCGAAATTCCCTTTACCGGCACCACGGGCACCCGCATGTACGACTACATCTTTGCGCCGGTGTTTGATGCCGCTGGTGAAGTGGTGGCCGTGGCCGGCACCACGCGCGACATCACCGACCGGCAGGCAGCCGAGCAGTCGATCCAGGAGCAGGCCACGCGGCTGGCGGCATCGGACCGTGCAAAAGATGATTTCCTGGCCACGCTGTCGCACGAACTGCGCAACCCCCTGGCCCCCCTGCGCAGCGCGATTTCCCTTCTGCGCCGCGGTGACCTGGAGGGGGACAAGCTGGCCAAAATCAATGGGGTGATGGAGCGCCAGGTCAACCACATGGTTCGCCTGGTGGATGACCTGCTGGAGGTGTCGCGCATCAGCCGTGGTGTGCTGTCGCTGCGCAGCGAACGCGTCGAACTGGCCGCGCTGGTCAAAACTGCGGTCGAGACCAGCAACCCGCTGATCCAGTCGGCAGGCCATCAACTGCTGTTGGATGTGCCGCTGGAGCCGCTTTGGCTGGTGGGCGATGCCGTAAGGCTGGCCCAGGTAATCTCCAACCTGCTGAACAACGCCGCCAGCTACACGGATGCAGGTGGAACCATCACCTTGACCGTAGAGCGCCAGGACGACAAGGTGTGTATCAGCGTCAGGGACACAGGCATCGGCATCGAACCGGCCGCGATCCCGCACATGTTTGAGATGTTCAGCCGCGGCAACCGCGACAGCGCCCGCAACCAGGGTGGGCTGGGCATCGGGCTGGCACTCGCGCGCCGCCTCACGGAAATGCACCAGGGAACGCTGGAGGCACGCAGCGAAGGCCTGGGCAAGGGGACGGAGTTCACCATCTGCCTGCCGCTGGCGCACGCGGACAGTAGCGGTGCGCAGGAAAATTCCGACCACGACGTCCGTCTGGACAAGACACGGGTGCTGGTGGTCGACGACAACGTGGATGCGGGCGATACGCTGGCCGTGGTGCTGGACATGCTCGGGGCTGAGGTGCGCGTAGCGCGCGACGGCGCCCAGGCGCTGGAAGTCTTTGCCGACTACAGGCCCTCTGTTGTGCTGCTGGACATCGGCATGCCCGGCATGAACGGGTATGAAGTGGCGCGGGCTATCCGAAGCCGTTTTGCGGAGCACCCTGCCATACTGGTCGCCCTGACAGGCTGGGGCCAGGAGGACGACCTCCAGCGCGCCAAAGAGGCCGGCTTCAACCACCATTTGCTCAAGCCTGCGGAAATCGACGCGTTGCAGCAGTTGCTGGCAGACATTGAAAGCCCCAAACCGGTGGAGTTGACAGCATGACGAACTACTGGCTCATGAAATCCGAACCCGAAGAGTGCTCGGTTGACGACGCGCTCGCGGCGAAAAAATCCACCGTGCCCTGGGTAGGTGTGCGCAACTACCAGGCGCGCAACTTCATGCGGGACGGCATGCGTGTGGGTGATGGCGTGCTGTTCTATCACTCCAGTTGTGCGGAGCCGGGGATTGTCGGCATTGCGGAGGTGGCGTCTACCGCCTACCCCGACCCCACGCAGTTCGACCCGAAATCGCATTACTACGACGCCAAATCCAAACCGGAAGAGCCGCGCTGGCAGCTGGTGGATGTGAAGGTGTTGAAGAAGACGCGCAACCTTGCCCTGCCGGAGCTGCGGGCCAACAAGGACCTGGAAGACCTGGTGATCCTGCGCAAGGGCAACCGGCTGTCGATCACGCCGGTGGAGCCGCAGCACTGGCGGCTGATTACCAGGCTGTTGGCCAAGGGCTAGGGACTTGTTGCCCAGCACCAGACACTTCACCGGCTGCGTGATGCTGTCATGGCGGGCCACGGTGTGGATGTCGTTGCGGATTTCGTAAAAATTTTGGCCCGGTGTCAGCGGGACTTCCTTGCGTGATTACCGCAAACGTTTTGCGCGCTAAGCATTAGTTCTTCATGCGCTTTCGCGGCAGATAACCAATGGCTTAAGGCGCGAAAAAACCAATCGCGCCCAAAGTTTCAACCGCGCAACAGCCGCAAATTGGCCTCCGGCTTCGCTGTTATCTCTGACAAAAAAGCGCAAAGCCTGCATACACCGCGTGCCCACGCCATTGCGGCGATGTTCCTGGTGGTTCAGCGCACCTGCCGGGCACACCGCTCATCTCCGTTTACCTGCCTTACATCCCGCAACCCTGTCATCCCTGACAGGGTTGCCACCGCCATACACGCTCCACAGAATGGCCTCCATAGACAGGGGCGGACAGCCAGGAGGGGAGCGCAGGATGCGCGGAGCGGGAGGGCTCCCGCATCACCCGCGCCACACACCCGCAGATGGAAGCCGCAACACCCTGCTCTCAGGCAACTGCGGTTTTTCTACTTTCAAAAAAAGGACATCTCATGAAGCGGATCCATCTCTCACGGCGCGCGCACATCCTGCAAGCGGCCCTGTTAGCGCTAACCGGCAGCAGCGCATTTGCGCAAGCGCCGCAAGGCAATACCGCCAGCGGCAAGGTCGCGCCGGCGCCTGCTGCCAAAGCAGCGGCTACGCGCCCCGCTGCTGCCGCCGCTGCTCCCGTTGCGCTCGACTGGCCGACCAAACCCATTCGCCTGCTGATCGGCTTTCCGCCGGGCTCGGTACAGGACTTGTCGGCTCGCGCCATCAGTGAGCAGTTGTCCAAGTCGCTGGGCCAGCCCGTGGTGGTGGAGAACAAGGCCGGTGCATCCGGCACCATCGCCGCCGACCAGGTCGCCAAGGCGACCGACCTGCACACCTTCGGTGTCATGAACAACAGCCAGCTCACCATCGCCAAGCTGCTCAACCCGATGGCCTCTTACGACCCCGCCGTTGACCTGGCGCCCATTGCCTTGATCGGCACCACGCCCATGGTGCTGGTGGTCAGCAATTTCGCGCTGGGCAGCACGCCGCAAGAGTGGCTGACCTGGCTGCGCAACCAGGGCGACAAGGCCAACTACGGCTCACCCGGCGCGGGCACGCCCGGCCACCTGGGCATGGAGCTGATCAAAAGCCGCAGCGGCGGCCTGGGCGTGATGCATGTGCCCTACCCCGGCAACCCGCAAATCATCACCGCCATGCTGGGCGGCCAGTTGCAGGCCGCCTTGCTGCCGCCGGGCCTGGCGATGCAGCAGGTCAAGGCCGGCAAGATGAAAGCAATAGGCGTCACCTCGGACCAACGCAGCATGCTGGCGTCCGAGCTGCCCACGCTGCGCGAAGTCGGCATCATGGGCGCGGATATGGAACTGTTCACCGCGCTGGCCGGCCCCGCATCGCTGCCCGCCCCGGTGCGCGACAAGCTGGGCGCCGCCGTGATCGAGGTGCTCAAGACCAGCGAGACACGCCAGCGCCTGATCACCGTGGGCTGGCAACCAGCGCCCTCCACCGCCGAAGGCCTGCGCACCCGCATGCGCGCCGACACGCGCAACCTGGGCGGCATCATCATGCTGCGCGGCATCCGGGCTGACAGCTGAGCGGCTGCAGTGGCCGGGCTTCGCAGAACGCGACATGCCCGGCTGCTACGGCCGTTGCAGCTTCAACGCGGCGTGCAACTGGCCCATGGCGTGCACGCACTCCAGCACGGTAACCTGGGTATGGCCGGCCGCGTCGCCCGCTGCCGGCGCGCGGGCTGAATCCGGGCGGTCACCCACCGCCGTGACCAACCGCGCCTGGATAGCGCGAAACATCATGTCCCAGTCTTCCGCTTGAATCAGGCGCGGGTCTGGCGGGTCGCCCCGCAAGGCGCGAAGCAATGGCTGCGCGCCGCTGCGGCCTTGAAGCGCTTCAGCTTCAGCCTCCCCCGACCCCGCCTGCACGGGCGCACCGGATTGGCGGCTACGCGATTCAAAAAGGCGATTGAGATTGACGAAGCCGAGAGACTTCATCGCTTCGTAAGCGGCGCTTCGGGCCTTGATCCCGGGCAAGGGGCTTGGATGTTTCATCGGGGCACCTCCATAAAACTGCAGGGCGTTGCAGCGACGGTCACGCGCGCATGCGGGCGAGGCTCGGTCGCTATGGCCATACCCTGTTTATAGAAAGGCGGGCAAGCGCAGTCGGTCCGTTAACGAACACAGCGCAAGAAAATCGTGCGAAACCGCTTTCTTTACCCTGCGGGGCTGCCCTGCCGCCCGGAAAGCATGGCCATGCGCACTGCTTATGCGGCCATCTGCGCCGGCAACAGGCGGTCGTATTCGTCCTTGACAACCTGATAGCACTCGCAGGAGCGCTTTTCCAGGCCCAGGCGGTCCAGTACCTGGATGCGGCCGCGAGAGTACCGAATCAACCCGGCGTCCTGCACCTTGAGCGCCGCTTCGGTCACGCCGACGCGTCGCACGCCCAGCATGTTAGCGATCAATTCCTGGGTCATGACAAGTTCATTGCCCGGCAGGCGGTCCAGGCTGAGCAGCAGCCACCGGCACAGTTGCTCGTCCAGCGAGTGGTGGCGGTTGCAGACCGCTGTTTGCGACATCTGTGTGATCAAGGCCTGGGTATAGCGCAGCAGTAAATGCATGGCGGGGCCACCCTTGCCGAACTCGTCCTTTATGAACTGGGCTTTCATGCGAAAGTCCGTGCCGGCGCTTTGCACCACCGCCCGGCTGGGCGTTGCGTTGCCACCGAGAAACAGCGAAATGCCGACAAGGCCCTCATGGCCGACCACCGCAATCTCGGCCGAGTCGCCGTTTTTCATCACGTACAGCAAAGACACGATGGAAGACGTCGGAAAGTAAACGTAGCCTCCGGTGGTTCCGGACTCGTACAACACCCTGCCCAGCGGCATGTCAAACACTTCAAGCTGAGGCAGCCAGCGCTTTAGCTCCTCGTCGGGCAACGCGGCGAGCAGACGGTTGAGCTTGATTTCACTCGCGCTGGCAACGACGGGTTTGTGATGCGAAGCCTGCGGGGAAGAAGCCCGGGGCTTCGATGTTTTGGGAGGAGATAGCGGCAATGGGAAACCATGTGATGGGCCTGTCTTCAACTGCGGACGATCTGCATCTGAATAAGCTCTGGTCCCAGCATACGAAGCGGGCGGCGAGGCGTATGTGCGGCAGCGCACAGCGGCAAGACCGGTTTCATCGCCTGTCCGTGTAGGCCTTGCGCCCGGCCCCTCAAGCTAGCGTTGGGCACGGCGGTCTCCCCAATCCGCCAGTGGCGCCAAAGCCTTGTTGAGCGACTTGCCGAGATTGGTCGTGGGTTGATGATGGGCGGCAATGATCAAGTTGCTGCGTGCTTGAGCCATCACCTTATGAGGCCGCCGCAAGAAGCCTTGGAACGTAAAGTTCGCAGCTTTTGACCTCGGTTTACGCCCGCTTTACCGCGCCACTACATGCCCGACGTTTGCCCGCCTTGAAATGTTCCGGGCGCAGATGGCTGCGCGTAAAAAACCGGGAGAAGACATGCAATTTTCATTGGCGGCAGGCAGCGCTTTTTCAGGCTGGCGAATGGGGGCCGGCGCCCTTTTCCTGTTGGGCGTGGCCTGCAGCAGCCATGCCCAGTTTGGCGGCGGCCAGCGCCAACGGGGCGCGCAGGCCCAGATGGGAGGCCCCGCCTCGCAGCGCCCCCAGACACGCTGGGAACAGGTCAGCCGCAGGCTGTATGACCTGCGGGTCCAACTGCTGATCACGAAAGAGCAAGGCCCTGCCTGGGAGAATTTTCGGGGCCGCTTCCTTGACATGGCCACCAGCGGGTCGCCAGATCAACGGGTGGTCGACGAGCAAACGGCAAAAGACGCTTTCGATCAGCTGCTGGGTGATGCGCAAAGGCGCTCCAACGTCCTGGCAACACTCGACGCCACCGCACAGGTCTTGCTGTCCCAGTTCAGCCCCGAACAGCTTCAGGCGGCCGACAAGGCGCTGCCGCCGCTGCTGGCGGAGTTTGGTGGCAACCGCTAGCGCGGCGGCCTCTGCGCAGCCGCTAAGCGTTCTTGCTCTCGAGCAACTTCACCAGCGACCACAACACCCGGTTCGCCGGCACCGGCACGCCCAGCGCATCGCCGCGCTTGACGATCAGGCCGTTGAGGTAGTCGATCTCGGTGGGTTTGCCGCGGGCCAGGTCCTGTGCGGTGGAGGCGTACTGGTTGGGCATGCTGCCGGCAAGTTTGTCGACGGCGGCGTGCACGTCGCCTGCCACCTCGACGCCTTCGGCTTTGGCCACGGCCAGGCATTCGGCGACCACATCGCGCATCACGTCCGTGACGCCGACGCCCTGCACGGTTTTGCCGTAGGGCAGCTGCGCGATGGCCGAGACGGCGTTGTAAGCGCTGTTGAGGATCAGCTTGGCCCAGAGTGCGCCGCGCACGTTGCCCGACACTTCTGTCGGAACGCCGGCGGCAATCAGAGCCTGCGCCACGGTGTCGCTCAGGGCGGAAGGCTCAATCACCAGGTCGCCGCGGCCGTGGTGTTTGAGGTGGCCGGGGCCGGCCATTTCGGTGGCGACGTATACGACGGCGGCTGCCACTGCATGCCCGGGCAGCACGGCGCGCAGGCGGTCGGCGTTGTCGACCCCGTTTTGCAGGCACAGCACCAGAGCACCGGGCGCCAGGTGCGGGCGGATCAGCGCGCCGGCCGATTCGGTGTCGGTGGACTTCACGCAGAACAGCACCAGTTGCGCGCCTTGCACCGCGCTGGGCTCGCTGCTGGCGGCCAGGCGCACGTGTTCGTCGAAGGTGCGCGTTTCCATGTGCAGGCCGCTCTCTTCAATCGCGTCGACATGCCGCGGCCGGGCGATCAGCACA
Source organism: Polaromonas sp. SP1 (assembly GCF_003711205.1). Lineage (NCBI taxonomy): Bacteria > Pseudomonadati > Pseudomonadota > Betaproteobacteria > Burkholderiales > Comamonadaceae > Polaromonas > Polaromonas sp. SP1. The sequence continues at coordinate 3,679,910 of NZ_CP031013.1, forward strand.
ACGTCGTGCCCGGCGCGGGCCAGCATGCCGCCGAAATAACAACCGACGGCGCCTGCGCCCATCACGGCGACTTTGAGGTGGGGGAATTGGGTGGTCATGAAGAGCCTTCAGCTTGCGCAAAAGTGATTCAAGGGAGATGCAAAGACCCGGATTGTGGGTGAAGTGCGCGATGTTTGCTGGCGACGCCCGCAAGCCCGTCAAATCGCTGCCGGCGCCCTATCCCAGGCTGCCTGCAAAGCGCCGGCTCAATTGCCCGCGCTCAAACGCCTCGGCCACAAAGTCAATGAAGGCGCGGGTCCTGGCCGGCATCTGGCTGCGCGTGGGGTAATACACCGAGATCGCGCCGGCATCCACATACCACTGCGGCAGCACGCGCACCAGCTCGCCGCGCTCAAGCTGCGGCAGCACGTCGGGCACGGCGATCAGCGTCACGCCCAGGCCCATGAGCGCGGCGGCGCGCATGGCGGTCGGGTCGTTCAGCACGACAGACTCGCTCGTGCCCGCCGCCATTTCAGCGCCGGCAGCGTCGCGCATCACCCACTGGCGCACACGGCCGCTGGCGCTGGAGCGCATGACGATGCCGGGCAGCGCCGCCAGGCCCGCCGGATCCGTGGGTGCGGGCCGGCCGGCCATCAAGGCGGGGGACGCGACGGCGACCAGGTGCATGGGCGCCAGCGGGCGCGAGACCACGCCCGGCGAGAGCGCAAAGCCGCCGCCTATGGCCGCGTCATAACCCTCGGCGATCAAATCGACCGGGCGGTTTTCAAAATGCCAGTCGGGCCGAAGCAGCGGGTAGCGCGCCAGAAAATCGGGCAACAGCGGCACGATGTATTCGATGCCAAAGGTGGGCGACATGCTGACCTTGAGCGGCCCGGCCGGCGCGCCGGTGTCGCTCGCCACCGCCGCAATTGCCGACTGCAGCGCGTCGAGGTTGCCGCCAATCGATGCGAGAAAGCGCTCGCCGGCCTCCGTCAGCGTGAGCTTGCGGGTGGAGCGCTGGAACAGGCGCACGCCGATGTTGCGCTCCAGCATGGCGACGTTGCGGCTGACGGCGGCGGGCGTCAGCGCCAGGTGCCGTGCGGCTGCCGAGAAGCTGCGGCCTTCGGCGCTGCGGACAAAGGATTCGAGGTTGGCCAGGGTTTCCATGGGCCGATGTTAGGGCCGTTCGGGCATTTCTTCAATCAATGCTTGAAGATGATTCAAGGAATTACTGGCTTATCAAAAGGCAATGCAAATCCCATCATTCACCCCATCAGCAGCGATTGAGCACTGATCGGCAACTTACCAACCACCCAAGGAAAGAATTTATGACTACCGCAACTACCCCAACCACCGCTATCACCGCTATCACCTCTACCACCCCCAGCATCGGCATCATCGGCTCAGGCGCCATCGGCTCGGCCGTCGCCAAAGTCCTGGCCCGCCATGGCATCCAGGCCACGCTCTCCAACAGCCGCGGCCCCGATTCGCTGAAAGACCTGGTGCGCGAGCTGGGCCCGACCATACAGCCCGGCACCCGCGAAGAAGCCGCCGCCAAAGACATCGTCTTTGTCGCCGTCAACTGGGGCAAATTGCCTGCCGCGCTGGCCGGCCTGCCCGACTTCGGCGGGCGCATCGTCATCGACACCAACAACCCGATCGAAGCGCCGCTCTTCAAGCCCGCCGAACTGAACGGCCGCCTCTCCAGCGAGATCGTGACGGATCTGGTGCCCGGCGCACGCGTGGTCAAGGCCTTTAACCACCTGGCCGCCGCGCTGCTGGCCACCGATCCGGCCGACAAGGGCGGCAAGCGCATCCTCTTTTATTCAGGCGACGACGCGGCCGCCAAAGCCACCGTGGCCGCGCTGATCGGCCGGCTCGGGTTTGCGGGGATCGATCTGGGTGCCTTGTCTGTCGGTGCGCGCCTGGCGCAGTTTCCGGGCGGCCCGCTGCCGATTTTGAATCTGGTGCAGTTCGGCTGACGTGCTGTGGCGAGCTGCCCCGCGGTTACGCCCGGGGCAGCCAGGCTGATATCAGGCACGCTTTACCCTGCACAAAACCGTCAACGCGGTTTCGCCGGCAACCGACGATTTTTAAGCAAAATCGTGCTCTAGCCCAATAACCACCTTGGCTATTCGCTATCAAATTAATAGCGACACAGGCAAGCAGCAGGATCAGCTTGCCGGCAAACCGGAACGCGGCGGTGGCCGAGAACGCTCACACAGCGGGTGAGGTTTCTTCCCGCGGCAAGGTGATCCGGGCACGCAGGCCGCCGCTTTCAGCCCGGAGCAATTCCAGCGTGCCACCATGCGCCCGCACCAGGCGATCAACGATGGCCAGGCCCAGGCCGGCTCCGGCCGGCCCGCTTCGCGTGCCCTGCGCGCGTCGAAAGGGCTGCTTCAGGACTTCGGCCTGGCCGGGCGCGATGCCGGGGCCGTGGTCGCTGACCTCTATCCAGACCGATCCGGCCTGCGCGCCGGTGCTGAGGACCACCGGCGGGCGGCCATGGCGCCGGGCGTTTTCAAGCAGGTTGGTCAACACCCGCCGCATGGCGCGCGGCCGCAAGGAAACTGCAGGCGGGTGACCGAGCCGCAGCGACACCGGCACGCCCTGGCGGGTCGATGCCGCCGCCAGCTCCGCCGCCAGGGCGTCAAGGTCCACCGGCGAAGAGGGTTCGCCGTCGCTGCTGCGCGCAAAGTCGAGGAACTGGCCAATGATGGCGTCCATCTCCTGCACGCCGCGGGTCATCCGTTCCATGGTTTCTTCATCCGCCTTGTCGCGCAGTATTTCGATGCCCAGGCGCAGCTTGGTCAGCGGCGTGCGCAGGTCGTGCGAAACGCCGGCCAGCATCAGCGTGCGCTCGTCGTCGGCCTCGGCGAGGCTGCGCACCATCTGGTTGAAGCTGCGGCTCAGGGCGGCGATTTCCGTGGGGCCGCCTTCAGGCAAGGGTTCAGGGCGGCTGCCGCCGGCCAGCGTGTGGGCCGAAGCCACCACGCGGCGCAGCGGCCGGTTCAGGTAGCGGTGAATCAGCAGCGCGCCCAGCAATGCCAGCACGGCGCTGGTGAGGGATGCGGCCAGCCACGCGCCGGTGAATTCACGCGCGGGCAACACGCCGGGCAGCTTGATCCAGTAGTCGGCGGCATCCAGGCGCAGCCGCACGGCCAGGCTGCCGCCGGCCTCCCGGCGCCAGACGATTTCGGCGCCCTCACCCTGCACGGCGATGCCGCGCGATGCCTCGCTGACGAAACGGCGCTCGAGCCGGCTGAGCGCCAGGCGCGCGCCGCGCGCAACGGGCTCCTGCGCCTCGTCCTCCTCCTGCGCCACGTCCTGCATGGCGCGGCGGTTGAATTCAGCAACAAATGCCTCGCGCTGGGCGGGCGGCAATGCGACCAGTCCGGCGTGGATAGAGCTCACATTGCGCGCGACCGCCACTGACAGCTGCCCCAGCCGCGGCTTGAGGATCAGCTGGCGCACGAGCAGTGCGCCGGCCAGCTGGCCAACCACAATGAGCGCGACGAGCAGCAGCACGTTGCGCCCGAACAGGCTGCGCGGAAGCAGACTCATGGCTTGCCCGCCTTGCCGTTTCTGGCGGCGCCACCTTCAGGCACAAAGACATACCCCACGCCCCACACCGTCTGGATGTAGGCGGGCTGCGAGGGATCGGTCTCGATGAGCTTGCGCAGACGCATGACCTGCACGTCGATGCTGCGGTCGGTGGCTTCGCGGTCGCGGCCATAGGCCAGCTCGATCAGCCGGTCTCGGCCCAGGGGGCGGTTGGGGTGTAAGGCCAGCGCCTGCAGCAAACTGAATTCGCCGGTGGTCAGGGGTACATCGTCGCCACTTTTTTCGAGGCGGCGTGCCTCCAGCGTCAAAGTGAACGCGCCAAACTGCACCGTGCCCTGGCCCGGCAGCGGGCCGCTGTGCGCGCCCAGCATGCGCTGGCGCCGCACCAGCGCCTGGATGCGCGCCAGCAGCTCACGGGGGTTGAACGGCTTGGGCAGGTAATCGTCGGCGCCCATCTCCAGCCCGACGATGCGGTCCACCGGGTCGCCCCGGGCCGTGAGCATGACGATGGGGATGGTCTCGCCCTGCGCGCGCAGCCGGCGGCAGACTGCCAGCCCGTCTTCGCCCGGCATCATCACATCCAGCACCAGCACGTCAAACCGCTCGCGCGCCAGCAGGGTGTCAAGGTTTTTGGCGTCTTCCAGCGTGCGCAGGGCATAACCCTGGTCACTCAGGTAGCGCTGCAGCAGGCTGCGCAGGTCGGACTCGTCGTCGACCACCAGAACGCGGGCCAGCGGCTCACTCATGGAGAGGTGCCCGCCTGTGGCAAGGGCAAGGAAATCGCATCGAAAAGGCCATGAAAGCATCCGTCGCAAGAAAGATGCCCCCATGGTAGCGGCCGGGCGACGGCGCCCTTCCCGGTAAATCATGACAAACGATGACAGAGCCCGGTCTCGTTCATGCCTTGTCATCAAGCGGCCCGCTCCAGCCATCTCCGGTTCACATCTGGCGGCCACAGTGGCGTCACGGCGCTGCAGTGCAGGTTTGTGCGGCGCCGAAAGCCTTTCAGCCCCCTTCAATCTTCCAGGAGTTCGCCATGAAAAAACCGCTTTCTGCCATGGGCCTGTCTGCCGCCTTGTCTGCCGCCGTGTCCGTCGCCCTTGCAGGCGCCCTGTTGGCCACAGGTTTCGCCGCTCCCGCCGCCGAGGCGGCAAGCCGTCACGTGGTTCGCGCCAATGCCGCCGGCGGCACCACCGCGACCAAAGCCGTTGTCCGCCAGGGCCATGACGGCGGCATCCGCGCCCGGGGCCGGGCCACCGCCACCGACGGCCAGGGCAATGCGCGCACCGTCAGCGGCGCATCGACCACAGGCCCCAACGGCGCCACCGCCGTGCGCAGCGGCGAAGCCAGCCGCCATGCCGACGGCTCTGCAGAACGCAGCGGCAGCTTTGCCGCCAGCGGCGCCAAAGGCAGCGTCGAGAGCAGCGGCAGCCGCAGCAAAAACGCCGACGGCAGCGTCACGGCCACCCGCAACGCCAGCGCCACCAACACAGCGACCGGCAACAGCGTACAAAGCACCGCTTCTTACAACCAGGCCACTGGCGTCACCCGCAGCACGACCTGCTACGACGCCGGCGGTGTGGTCATGAACTGCCCGGCGCGCTAGACGGCGTCCCTTCATTTGCCCTCTCTTTTCCTTTAGTCGTTCACTCACTCAATCTTTCTTTCACCCAACCAAACCGGAGCACCTTATGACCTTCTCTTCATCTTCCCTTCGCACGCCTTTCATTCTTGGCGCCCTCGTACTGGCGACCACGGCACAAGCCCAGGCGGCTAATCCGGCCCGGCTGGAGAAAGCCCGCAGCGAGTTGCAAAAGCGTTTTGAGGCCGCGGATGCCAACAAAGACGGCAAGCTGACGCGTGAAGAGGCGCAGGCCAAAATGCCGCGCGTTTACAAAAACTATGACGCCATCGATGCCAGCCGCAGCGGCGCCATTTCTCTGGCCGACATCGAAGCCTTTATGGTGTCGAAGAAAGGCTCACGCTAACCAGCCGGCGGGCCGTTGTCCTGATTCATTCACCGCGGGCGGCCACACGGTCTGCCCCGCGCAACACCTGGAGTCATCCATGTCCCTTTCCCTCCAAAACCGAACCGCAGGCCCGCCGGCCCTGGCGCTGCTGCTGGCTGCAGTCTTGCACGCCGGGCCCGCGCCTGCCCAGCAAGACAGCGGCCTGGCGCGTAAAGCCGCCAAGGCCACCGTGCCGGCCGGGGTGCAGCAAATCCCCGATATCGCCTACGGCGACGATCCGCGCCAGCGCATGGATGTCTACCTGCCGGCCGCCGCGACGCACACGGCGAACGCGCCCGTCATCGTCATGGTGCACGGCGGCGCGTGGATGCTGGGCCACAAGGCAATGGCCCATGTGGTCGACAACAAGGCCGCTTACTGGGTACGGGAAAAGGGCTACGTGTTTGTCTCGGTGAACTACCGCCTCTGGCCGCAGGCGGACCCGTTGGCGCAAGCGCATGACGTGGCCGCGGCGCTGGCCAGGGCGCAGTCGCTGGCGCCCTCCTGGGGAGGCGACCCGGCAAAAGTGATCCTCATGGGGCACTCAGCCGGCGCCCACCTGGTGGCACTGCTCGGCGCCTCACCCGCGCTGGCACGCGATGCAGGCGCCAGGCCCTGGCTCGGCACTGTCGCGCTCGACAGCGCCGCGCTGGACCTGGAGCGCATCATGAACGCCCGCCACATGCGCTTTTACGACCGCGTATTCGGCGCCGACCCGGCCTATTGGCGCAGCGTGTCGCCCGGCAGCGTGCTGGCACCTGACGCCACGCCCATGCTGCTGGTGTGCTCCACGCAAAGGCCGGACGATCCGTGCGCGCAGGCACGGGATTTTGCCGCGCAGATGGCGGCCCGACACACACGCGCCATCGTGTTGCCGCAGGATCTCACGCACGAGCAGGTCAACGCCGCGCTGGGACTGCCAGGCCCTTACACCCAGGCTGTGCAGCGCTTTATGTCAGAAGTGGGGGCCCTGTAGAAAATCTGAATCAAATGAGGCTCCAGCCCAATAACCACCTTGGTGTGTAGCTATCAAATGAATAGCGCCACAGGAAACCTGCCGGGATCAGGCTTGCGGCAAAGCGGGAATACGGCGGTGGTAGCTGAAGAAGGTCCACATCATCAGCGTGGCGTCGGGGCCCTGCGGCTCGCTGAATTTCACGCTGCCGTCGCCGCCGCTCCAGGCGTGGCCCAGCGCGTTGACGTCGCACTTCACCAGCTGCGGCTTGCGGCCCGCGTACCAGGTGGAGGTCTGGTAGGCGTGGCGCGGCTTGCGGCCGCCGCGGCGCTCGGGGTAGCGGCGCAGCGCCGGCCCTTCGCGTGATGCGCTTTGCGCCAGCACCGGGCCGTTGATGATTTCAAACTGCTCGGCCAGTTGGTCGGCATTGACCCGCCGCACCACGCTGTCGCTGTCGCCATGGATCAGGATCGCCGGCATGCCGGGAAACTGCGCCTGGGCGCCGGTAAATTCACGCGCCGCCGCACCATACGACGAGGCCGAGCCGTGCTGCATCGCGCGGTAGGCGCTGAAGGGTGAATGGGTGGTGCCGAACACCGGCGCCGAATGCATGCCCACGGCGGCAAACAAACCCGGGTGACGCAGCGCCACGATGGCCGCCAGCGCGGCGCCGGCCGACAGGCCCGCCACGTAGGTGCGAGTGGTGTCCAGGCCGTGCTTTTGCTGCACCTGCGCGACCATCGCGGCGATCACGGCGATGTCGCCCTCGCCCTTTTGCGTGGCGCGCTTGTACCAGTGCCAGCAGCGGTGTGCGTCGGCCGTGCTGGATTGCTGCGGGTACAGCACCGCAAAGCCCTTGCGCTCGGCCAGCTGGTTCATGCGGCTGCCGGCGGCAAAGTCGGCGGCCGACTGCTCGCAGCCGTGCAGCATCACGACCAGCGGGCGTGGCGCTGCTGGCGTGGCAGCGGTCGTGATGGGATCGGGCACACCGGCAGGCAGGTAGAGCCAGTACAGCATGCGCCGCGTATCCGACAGCGGGCCGTCGCCGGGCAAGGTAAACCAGGCTTTGCGCCAGGTGCCGGGCAAACCGGCGGCGGCGCGCGCCTGAGCGGCCGTGGGGCGGCGCGTTTTCTGCGCGGTGTTGGCCGGCGTACCGGGCGTGGCCGCCAGCAGCTTGAGCGTCTTCAGCGTGGGCCTGCGCGGCTTTTTGGCCAGCGCAACCTTGGGCAGCATGCTTTCAAACAGCCGCATACCCTGCGCCTGCTGGGCCTTGCTCACGCGGCGCATGCTTTTCAGCCAGAGGCTGCTCAGGCTTTTGGCCATGGCTGAAGGGGGCGGTAGAGGTGTGGCGTCATGAAAAGAGAGGGCAATGCTTTAGCCCTCAATCGATAAGCATACGTTTATTCTGCTGCATTGCAGCAAAATATCTATCAGCCAAGGTGCCGCGTGCTCGTACGCCGGCTTGAATCCGGTGTTTTTCGTCACAAAATCAAGGCTTGGATTGCGTGTAAAGGCGAAAATCAGGCCTTGGCATCCGAATCACCCTGTTTTGGTGCCCCCGCCTACCTTCCCGTTTACTGCCTTCCCGTTCTGCCGTCTCCTTGCCCATGCCCCAATTCCTCACCGCCGCCCTTTACCAGTTTGTTGAGCTGCCCGACTTTGCCGCGCTGCAGGCGTCGCTGCTCGCGCAGTGCGAGGCCCACGGCGTCAAGGGCACGCTGCTGCTGGCCGCCGAAGGCATCAACGGCACCATCGCCGGGCCCGAGGCCGGCGTGCGCGCCGTGCTGGCGTACCTGCGCAGCGATGCGCGCCTGGCAAAACTTGAGCACAAGGAAGCCTGGGCCGACGCCATGCCCTTCTACCGGATGAAGGTGCGCCTCAAACGCGAGATCGTCACCATGGGCGTGCCCGAGGTGCACCCCGCGCTGATGGCCGGCGAATACGTCAAGCCCGAAGACTGGAACCAGCTCATCCAGGAGCCCGGCGTGGTGCTGGTCGACACGCGCAATGATTACGAGGTCTCCATCGGCACCTTTGAAGGTGCGATCAACCCGCACACCAGCAGCTTTTCAGAGCTGCCGGGCTGGGTCGAGCGCGAGATGGCAGAGGGCGGCAAACTTGCGCCGCAGAACGGCAAAAAACCCAAGGTAGCGATGTTCTGCACCGGCGGCATCCGCTGCGAGAAATCCACCGCGCTGCTGCGCTCCAAAGGTTTTGACGAGGTCTACCACCTGCAGGGCGGCATCCTCAAATACCTGGAGACCGTGCCCGAGGCGCACAGCATCTGGGAAGGCGAATGTTTTGTGTTTGACGAGCGCGTTTCCGTCGGCCACGGGCTCAAGCCCGGCGACTTCACGCTGTGCAGATCGTGCCGAGACCCGCTCAGCGAAGCCGACCGCCAGTCGCCGCTGTATGAGCTGGGCGTGAGCTGCCCGCACTGCCACAGCAGCACCACCGAAGAACAGAAAGCCGGCTACCGCGAGCGCCAGCGCCAGGTCGAGCTGGCCGAAAAGCGGCAAGCCGCGCACATCGGCGTGCGCCAGCCCGGCGCTTGAGTCTTGAATTCATGAGTGGCGCCCTGCCCGTCCTGTATTCGTTTCGCCGCTGCCCGTATGCGATGCGCGCCCGGCTGGCCCTGGCCGTTAGCGGTGCCAGGGTCGAACACCGCGAAATCACGCTGAAAAACAAGCCCGCCGAAATGCTGGCCGCCTCGCCCAAAGGCACGGTGCCCGTGCTGGTGCTGCCGGGCGGTGACGTCATCGAAGAGAGCCTGGACGTGATGCTGTGGGCGCTGCGGCGCAATGACCCTGAGCAGTGGCTCACGCCCGCGCAAGGTTCTATCGACGACATGCTCGCGCTCGTCGCCGGCAATGACGGCGCCTTCAAGCGCAGCCTGGACCGCTACAAGTACCCGAATCGCTATGCCGAAGAATCCGCCGGTGATGCGAACGCCTTTGCACAGCAGCAGCGCGCCCTGGGCGCGGCATGGCTGCACAAACTCGACGGCATGTTGGAAGGCGGCTGGCTGTTCGGTGCGCGCGCCAGCCTGGCCGACATGGCGTTGCTACCCTTTGTGCGCCAGTTCGTGCATACCGATCCCGCCTGGTTTGCCGCACAACCCTGGCCCAGGCTGCAGGCTTGGCTGGCGCAGTTTGAGGCGAGTGCACTGTATACGGGTGTCATGGAAAAGCACGCGCCGTGGCAGGCCAGCGTGGTTTGAATTCAGAACGCCCTACTCACCCCGGAGACTTCCTTGAAGACATCACTACAACCAGGCCTGAAGTACGTTCACCGCTTCATCGTCCCCGCCAGCAAAACCGTCCCCGCGCTCTATCCCGAGTCTGAAGAGTTCGTGGCCATGCCGGAAGTCTTTGCGACCGGCTACCTGGTCGGCTTTCTCGAGTGGGCCTGCGTGATGGCGATCAAGCCGCACCTGGACTGGCCGGCCGAACAATCGGTCGGCACGCACATCAACGTGAGCCATGCGGCCGCCACGCCGCCGGGCATGGAAGTGACGGCGACGGTGGAGCTGATTGAGGTGAATGGCAAGCGCCTGGTGTTTGCCGTGCAGGCGCATGATGGCGTTGACACCATCTCTGAAGGGCGGCATGAGCGCTTTGTGATCGACAAGGAGCGCTTTGAGGCGCGGGTCGGTTTGAAACGCTCTCAGCGCTGAAAGCGCGTCGACAACACCACCGAGGTGTGGGTGCGCTCCACCCCTTCCAGCAAACCAATGCCGTCGATCAAGGCATCCAGCCGCTCAATCGAGCCGGCCTGCACGATGGCGATCATGTCGAAAGTGCCGCTGATGGAGAGCAGCGAACGCACTTCGGGGATCTTGCGCAGCGCCGCTTCCACGGGGCCCGAAAGCTTGGGTCCGACGGTGAGCATCACATGCGCTGATACCTGCGACTGCTCATAAGCATCGCCAATGCGCGCGCCGTAACCGGTGATGACCTTGTCGCGCTCCAGCCGCGTGATGCGGGCCTGCACGGCCGTGCGCGAGAGCCCGACCTTGCGGGCCAGCAAGGCCATGGGGCAGCGGGCGTTTTCGCGCAGTTCACTGAGCAGGGTCTGGTCGATGGCGTCGAGTTGCATGGAAGGCCCCCGAGAGAGAGAGAGAGAACTTAGTTAAATCGCGCATTTTTATAGTTTATTTACCTAAATTATGGCGTTATTTTTACTATTCTGATACTGGTAACCGCCTGCACAGGCTTTCACAATGAGTCATTCCCCCACATCGGGCCACACCCCTCAAGGAGACAGACATCATGAAAAAGAAAATCCTGGTCGCAGGCGCCGGCAAGATCGGCTCGGCCATCGCCGGGCTGCTGGCCGCCACGCCGGACTACATCGTGACGGTGGCAGACGCCTCGCCGCAGGCACTGGCCGGCATTAAAACCGGCCCCAGCGTGCAACGCCTTACGCTCGACATCACCGACCCGATCGCCTTGCACGCCGCGTTGGCCGGGCATTACGCCGTGCTCAGCGCTGCGCCCTTTCACCTCACCACCCTGATTGCCGAAGCCGCGGTGGCCGAAGGCGTGCACTATCTCGACCTGACCGAAGACGTGGCCAGCACGCGCCGTGTCAAAGAGCTCGCCGCCACGGCGCGCACAGCACTGATCCCGCAGTGCGGCCTGGCGCCGGGTTTTGTCTCCATCGTCGCGGCCGATTTGTGCCGGCGTTTTGACAGCCTGCACAGCGTGCGCATGCGGGTGGGTGCGCTGCCGCAGTTCCCGTCGAACGCGCTGAACTACAACCTGACCTGGAGCACCGACGGCGTCATCAACGAGTATTGCGAGCCCTGCGAGGCGATTGTCGAAGGCGTGCTGCGCCAGGTGCCGCCGCTGGCCGAACATGAAGAGTTTTCTTTAGACGGCGTGACGTACGAGGCCTTCAACACCTCGGGCGGCCTGGGCACGCTGTGCGAAACCCTGCAGGGCAAGGTCACCCACCTCAACTACAAAACCATCCGCTACCCGGGCCACGCCGCCATCATGAAGGTGCTGCTGAACGACCTGCGCCTGCGCGAGCGCCGCCATGTGCTGAAAGACCTGCTGGAAAACGCCCTGCCGGTGACGCTGCAGGACGTGGTGATCGTGTTTGTCACCGTGAGCGGCCAGCGCGACGGCCGGCTGACGCAGGAAACCTATGCCCACAAGGTCTACAGCCAAGTGATGGGCGGCGTGTTGCGCAGCGCGATCCAGGTCACCACGGCGTCCGGCATTTGCGCGGTGCTGGACTTGCTGGCGGCCGGGCGTTTGCCGTCGCGGGGATTTGTGCGGCAAGAGGAAATCGGGCTGGGGGATTTCCTGGGCAACCGGTTTGGCAAGGCGTATGCGGAACACGCAGCTGAAAGGCTTGCGGCTTGATTTTATGAATGAAATCGGCCTCCAGCCCAATCACCGCCTGGGCTGATAGCTATTGAATTGATAGCAAGCGAGGCTTCCTCAAACCTCAGGCGCCACAAACTCCGCGTACTCATACAAGGCGCCCAGGATCTCTTCTCCGCGCTCGTCGGCTGTCTCCGACAACTCGTCGATGCGGGCGAACAGCGCATCCACATTGCGCGCCCCGCCCTCGCCCTCCAGCAGCCGAGCCACGCGGTGGGCTTCCCAGCGCTCGGCGTCTTCGGGCGACAGGGTCTCGGGGAAGTTGCGGGCGCGGTAGCGAAACAGCATCTCCTCGAGCCGGTCGTCGTCAAAACCGGTGCGGCTGTGCGCCAGCTCGGCGGGCGACATAGCGCGCAGCTGGTTCAGGCGGCGCCGGTCGGCATTGCCGACAAAGCCGCCGTAGAGGTCTTCGTCGACATCCGGCGCGGCCTCTTTGGGGCGCTGAAAGACCTCGGGCCAGATGGCGCTCATGTCGGGCAGCGCTGCGGCTTTTTCAGCGTTGCGCAGGGCGGCATCGATGTCGATACCCCATTGCGCGGCCTTTTCGGGCGTGAGTGTGGCGAGCTTGCGCACCACCATGGGCGACTTGTTGAGGTGCACCGACTTGATGGGCAGGCGCTGCACGCCCTCGGGCAGGTCGGCTGATTTGCTGAAGAGGCGCTGGCGCAGCGTGGCGACGTCCAGCAGCGGCAGCTCGCTGGGGTCTTGCGACAAATCCCAGGCGAGCAGCTCGTTCTTGTTGCTGGGGTGCGTGGCCAGCGGCCACATCACGCCCAGGCAACCGCGCTCGGGCGGGAACATGCCAGAGACATGCAAAAACGGCTGCGCCGTCTGCGGGCTGGTGGGCAGGCCCAGTTCGGTCGCGACGCGGTCCTTCTTGTGCAGGCTCAAGGCAAAGTCAAACAGCTTGGGCTGCGCGTTGCGGATCACCCGCGCCAGTGCAATCGTGGCGCGCACATCCGAGAGCGCGTCGTGCGCGGCTTCATGCATCAGGCCATTGGCGCGCGCCAGGTCTTCGAGCTTGAAGCTGGGGCGGGTCACGCTGGCGTCGTTGGGGAAGCGCTCGTCGGGCTTGCGCGGCCAGCTGATGCCTTCGGGCCGCAAGGCGTAGGCCATGCGCACCACGTCCAGCAAATCCCAGCGCCCGCAGTCGTTTTGCCATTCGCGCGCATACGGGTCGATCAGATTGCGCCAGAACAGGTGGCGCGTGACTTCATCGTCAAAGCGGATGGTGTTGTAGCCCACGCCTATGGTGCCGGGCTCGGCCAGCACGGCCTCGATGCGGCTGGCGAATTCATGCTCGGGCAGGCCGCGCTCCAGGCACAGCTGCGGCGTGATGCCGGTGAGCAGGCAGGACTCCGGGTCCGGCAGGTAGTCGTTGGCGGGCTTGCAGTAAATCATCACGGGCTCGCCGATTTCGTTGAGCTCTGCGTCGGTGCGTATGCCGGCAAACTGCGCGGGCCGGTCGCGCCGCGGGTTGATGCCGAAGGTCTCGTAGTCGTGCCAGAGGAAGGTGTGGGAGGCCATGGGGAGTTTCAGGGTCTTTAGAGCAAAGGGGAAAAGAGCCGCGCGGTCGAGTCGGCCAGGCGCATCAAAAAGCGCTGCGGCCTGTGGGCGCGCACTGCGGCGGCGCTGCGCAAATCGGTTTCGAACTGCGCGGCCAGCGGGCCGGCCAGCGCGGGGCCGTAGACCACCGCCATCACCTCGAAGTTCAGCCGGAAGCTGCGGTTGTCGAAATTGGCGGTGCCGGCCATGGCGCAGTTGTCGTCGACCACCAGCGTCTTGGAGTGCAGCATGCGGGCCTTGTACTCCCACACCTTGACGCCGGCGGCGATCAATTCGTCGTAGTAGGAGCGCGCGGCAGCGCTGACGATCAGGCTGTCGCTGCGGCGCGGCACCAGCAGGCGCACGTCAACACCGCGCAGCGCGGCGCTGGTAAGCGCCATCAGCGCGGGCTCGCCCGGCACAAAGTACGGCGTGGTGAGCCAGGCGCGCTCGGTCGAGGCATTGATGGCCGCGACATGCATGCGGTGGATGGGTTCCAGCGTGGTGTCGGGCCCGCTGGTGACGATTTGCACCGGGATGTCGCCGGCCCCAGCGCCGGGAAGGAGCTGCGGCAGCAGGTGCGGCAGCGCGCGGTTCTTGTCGCTTGGGTGATCGCCGGTGGTGTAGGCCCAGTCTTCCAGGAAGGTGGTCTGCAGCCAGCGCACAGCGCTGCCCTCGATACGCAGGTGGACGTCGTGGTAAGCGTCCTTCTGGGTGCGCATGTCTTCTTCATCGGTGATGTTGACACCGCCGGTAAACCCGATGGCGCCGTCGCACACCACAATCTTGCGGTGGGTGCGGTAGTTGGTCACCGGGCGCAGCCGGCGGCCTATGCGGGTGTCGTGGAAGAACGCGACCTCGGCGCCGGCGGCCTCCAGCGGCGCCAGGAACTTGCTGCCCAGGCGCTGCGAACCCAGGGCATCGACCAGCAGGCGCACGGTGACGCCCTCCCCGGCTTTTTGCACCAGCAAGTCACGCAGCGCGGTGCCGATTTTGTCGGGCTCAAAGATGTAGTACTCAAGGTGAATGTGGTCGCGGGCATTGCGCACAGCCTCGAAGATGCTGTCGAAGGCCTGCGCGCCGCCCGACAGCAGCTGCACCGATGTCGCGCTGGACACCGGCAGGCCGCAGGCGGCGGTGCCCAGGGCGGCCATCTGCCGCAAAGATTCAGGTGCGCTTTGGGCAGCCTCGCGCAACAGGGCGAGGTCGTCGCCCGCGCGCTCACCGGCGCGGCTGCGCAGGCGTTTGAGGCGCTGCTTCTTCAGGCGCTGAGGGCCGAGGAAGTAATAAATGACAAAGCCCGCAAACGGCAGCAAGGCCAGCGACAGTATCCAGCTCATGGTGGATACGGGGGCGCGCTTTTGCATCACGATCCAGACCGACAGCACCGCAATGTAAAGACTCCAGGCCAGTGAGAGGCCGGTTTTCCATTCAGAGCTGAGTTCAGGAAGTGTCAAGGCAGGGGCTGGGAGGGATAGACGGCGCTGGCAGACATGAAAAAGGCCGATAGCGTGATGCTACCGGCCTTTTGAGGGTGCGCTGGAAAATCCGCGCTTCTGGGCTTCTGGTCCCAGCCTTGCCTTAGTTGGTCTCTGCCGCCTCGGCTTCCGGCTTGGCCTTGCCCTCTTTCTTGGGCAGCGGCTGGATGTCGAGCTCGACTTCGCCGGTCTCCACGCCTTTTTCGTCGGTCGTCACTTTCATGTCGACCGTCAGGCGGCCGCCGTCGATCAGGCGGCCGAACAGCAGTTCGTCGGCCAGGGCGCGGCGAATCGTGTCCTGGATCAGGCGCTGCATCGGGCGTGCACCCATCAGCGGATCGAAACCCTTCTTGCCGAGGTACTTGCGCAGCGTGTCGGTGAAGGTGACTTCGACCTTCTTCTCGGCCAGTTGCGTTTCAAGCTGAAGCAGGAACTTGTCGACCACGCGGAGGATGACGGTCTCGTCCAGCGCCTTGAAGCTCACCGTCGCATCGAGGCGGTTGCGGAACTCGGGCGTGAACAGGCGCTTGATGTCTGCCATCTCGTCGCCGGACTCGCGCGGGTTGGTAAAACCGATCGTCGCCTTGTTCATCGTCTCGGCACCGGCATTGGTGGTCATGACGATGATGACATTGCGGAAATCGGCCTTGCGCCCGTTGTTGTCCGTCAGCGTGCCGTGGTCCATGACCTGCAGCAGCACGTTGAAGATGTCCGGGTGCGCCTTTTCGATTTCGTCCAGCAGCAGCACCGCGTGCGGCTTCTTGGTGATGGCCTCGGTCAGCAACCCGCCCTGGTCAAAACCGACATAGCCCGGGGGCGCGCCAATCAGGCGGCTCACGGCATGGCGCTCCATGTACTCCGACATGTCGAAGCGGATGAGCTCAATGCCCATGATGTAGGCCAGCTGCTTGGCCGCCTCGGTCTTGCCGACGCCCGTGGGGCCGGAGAACAGGAAGGAGCCGATCGGCTTGTCGTCCTTGCCCAGGCCCGAACGCGCCATCTTGACGGCGGACGAGAGCACGTCCAGCGCCTTGTCCTGGCCGAACACCACACTCTTCAAGTCGCGTTCCAGCGTCTTGAGTTTGCCGCGGTCGTCGTTGGACACGTTGGCGGGCGGGATGCGGGCAATCTTGGCGACGATCTCTTCGACCTCGGCCTTGGTGATGATCTTCTTGCGCTTGGACGCGGGCAGGATGCGTTGTGCGGCGCCCGCCTCGTCGATCACGTCAATCGCCTTGTCGGGCAAGTGGCGGTCGTTGATGTACTTGGCGCTGAGCTCGGCCGCGGCCTGCAAAGCAGCCACCGCGTATTTGACGCTGTGGTGCTCTTCAAAGCGCGATTTCAGGCCCTTGAGGATGTCGACGGTTTCCTGCACGGTCGGCTCGACCACGTCAACCTTCTGGAAGCGGCGTGACAGGGCCGCATCTTTTTCAAAGATGCCGCGGTATTCGGTGAAAGTGGTCGCACCGATGCACTTGAGCTGGCCCGAGCTGAGCGCCGGCTTGAGCAGGTTGGACGCATCCAGCGTGCCGCCAGACGCTGCGCCCGCACCGATCAAAGTGTGGATTTCGTCGATGAAGAGGATGCCGTTGGGCTTGTCTTTGAGCGCTTTCAGCACGCCCTTGAGGCGCTGCTCAAAATCACCGCGGTACTTGGTGCCTGCGAGCAAGGCGCCCATGTCGAGCGAATACACATTGGCTTCGGCCAGGATCTCGGGCACATCTTTTTGGGTGATGCGCCAGGCCAGGCCCTCGGCAATGGCGGTTTTGCCCACGCCGGCCTCACCGACCAGCAGCGGGTTGTTCTTGCGGCGGCGGCAAAGGATCTGGATGACACGCTCGACCTCGTATTGGCGGCCGATCAGCGGGTCGATCTTGCCGTCCTTGGCGAGTTGGTTCAGGTTGACGGTGAACTGCTCGAGCGGAGAAGCCTTTTCGTTTTTCTCGCCGCCTTCTTCGTTCTCAGCGGCGCTTTCGCCGGCCTTGGCAGGCTCCGGCGGGTCGCTTTTCTTGATGCCGTGCGCGATAAAGTTCACCACGTCCAGGCGGGTGACGCCTTGCTGGTGGAGGTAATACACGGCGTGTGAGTCTTTTTCGCCGAAGATGGCGACCAGCACATTCGCGCCGGTGACTTCCTTCTTGCCGTTGCCGGTGGACTGCACGTGCATGATGGCGCGCTGGATCACACGCTGGAAGCCCAGCGTAGGCTGCGTGTCGACGTCGTCGCTGCCAGCGACCTGCGGGGTGTTGTCTTTGATGAAGTTGGCAAGCGACTTGCGCAAATCATCCACGTTGGCGGAGCACGCACGCAGCACTTCGGCGGCACTGGGGTTGTCCAGCAAGGCAAGCAGGAGGTGCTCAACGGTAATGAACTCGTGACGCTGCTGACGCGCCTCGACAAACGCCATGTGCAAGCTGACTTCTAGTTCCTGGGCAATCATTGATCTTCCTTTCGGCTTGCTTGGGTTAACTTAACTGACTTATAGCTCGAATATTGGCCGGATTTCCGATTATTCAATGGGCTCGCTCACACACTGGAGCGGATGGCCGTTCTTGCGGGCAGCTTCGGTGACCTGGTCGACCTTGGTCGCCGCCACGTCCTTGGAAAAGACCCCGCAAACACCTTTACCGTCCAGGTGGATCTTCAGCATGATCTGCGTGGCGGTTTCCCGGTCTTTGTTGAAAAACTCCTGGATGACCACCACCACAAACTCCATGGGGGTGTAATCGTCGTTGAGCAGAACCACCTGGTACATCTGCGGTGGTTTGGTCTTTTGCGGCCGGCGCTCCAGCACCACCGACTCCCCTCCGTTGCCGTTATCCGGCCTGACGGCTGGAGGCGCGGGCTGCGCCGGGATGTTGGGGGACTTGGGAGACTTGGTTGCCATGGAATTCATTCTAGCCACCGATATAGTCCAGTGCGCCTGATAGGGAAATTGGTGGCGGGAACGCGACATTCAAGCGTGATTTTTTGCCTTTTTTCCGCCCAAGAAAAAACCGCCTCGGGATTGCTCCCGGGCGGCTTCAAAATAGAGGGCTCAGCCCGCCATCGGCACTTTACATGTGGTCGATCATGACCTGGCCGAAGCCGGAGCAGCTCACCTGCGTCGCGCCTTCCATGAGGCGGGCGAAGTCATAAGTGACCTTCTTGGAGTCGATGGATTTCTCCATCGAGCTGATGATCAGATCGGCCGCTTCGGTCCAGCCCATGTGCCGCAGCATCATTTCGGCAGAGAGGATCTCGGAACCGGGGTTGACGTAGTCCTTGCCGGCGTACTTGGGTGCCGTGCCGTGGGTGGCTTCAAACATCGCGACGGTGTCGCTCAGGTTGGCGCCGGGGGCGATGCCGATACCGCCAACCTGGGCTGCCAGCGCATCGGACACGTAGTCGCCGTTCAGGTTCAGGGTGGCGATCACGCTGTATTCAGCGGGACGCAGCAAAATCTGCTGCAGGAAGGCGTCGGCAATGCTGTCCTTGACCGTGATTTCCTTGCCGGTCTTGGGGTTCTTGAACTTCATCCATGGGCCGCCGTCGATTTCCACCGCGCCGAATTCCTTCTTTGCCAAAGCGTAAGCCCAGTCACGGAAGCCGCCTTCGGTGAACTTCATGATGTTGCCCTTGTGCACGATGGTCACGCTGGGCTTGTCATTGTCGATGGCGTACTGGATCGCCTTGCGGACCAGGCGCTCGGTGCCTTCGCTGGAAACCGGTTTGATGCCGATGCCCGAGGTGTTCGGGAAGCGGATTTTCTTGACGCCCATCTCGTCCTGCAGGAACTTGATGAGTTTTTTGGCCTTGTCGCTGCCGGACTCGAACTCGATGCCGGCGTAGATGTCTTCCGAGTTTTCACGGAAGATGACCATGTTTGTCTTGTGCGGCTCCTTGACCGGGGAAGGAACGCCCTTGAAGTACTGGATGGGGCGCAGGCAGACGTAAAGGTCGAGTTCCTGGCGCAGCGCGACGTTCAGGCTGCGGATACCGCCGCCCACAGGCGTCGTCAGAGGGCCCTTGATGGAGACAACATAGTCGCGCACGGCATGCAGGGTTTCTTCGGGGAGCCACACGTCAGGGCCATACACCTTGGTGGACTTTTCTCCGGCGAACACTTCCATCCAGTGGATCTTCTTCTTGCCGCCGTAGGCTTTGGCAACAGCAGCATCAACCACTTTCAACATGACCGGCGTGATGTCGGCGCCAGTGCCGTCGCCTTCAATGAATGGAATGACGGGTTCGTCAGGCACGTTCAGGGAGTTGTCGGCGTTGACAGTGATTTTTTTGCCTTGGGAAGGCACTTTGATGTGCTGGTACATGTAGGAAGGTCTCCGGTGAGCGCTGTGGCGTGGGTGCATCGCCGCGCAGCAGTTTAGGTAAAAACCCCTAAATTCTAGCCGTAAAACCATTGGGCAAAAGAATTTGAGGGCATCTGTCAACGGCTTGTGAACGGGCTCCGTTACGGAAGGGCCTCCGAGAAGTTCGGGGTATTTTTTCCAATAACGTTATCAAGGAAACTCCAAATGAACAAAATCCTCGCTGCTTTGATCGCTGGCCTCTTCGCTGTTGGTGCATACGCACAAGCTCCTGCCGCCAAGCCTGCTTCCGCTCCTGCCGCTGCAGCTGCACCAGCCCCGGCTGCCGCCCCTGCCGCCACCCCCGCTGCCAAGCCAGCCAAAATGACCAAGGAAGAAAAAGCTGCCGCTGCTGCAGCTGCAAAAAAGGCAAAGGCTGAAGCCGCTGCCGCCAAGAAAGAAAAAGCCGCTGCTGAAAAGAAAGCAAAAGCTGAAGCTGCTGCCGCCAAGAAGGCCGAAGCCGCTGCTGCAAAAAAAGCGAAGGCTGAAGCCGCTGCCGCCAAGAAAGCTGAAGCCGCAGCCGCAAAAAAGGCAAAAGCTGAAGCCGCTACCGCCAAGAAGTAAATTCCCGGTGACTTCGGTCAAAATGCCCGCCCCGTGCGGGCATTTTTTATGCGCGTCGTTTATGCTGGCAGATCAACTTCATGCGTGGTGACACTATGTTTTCAAAATCCGGTGCAGTGTCTTTCGGCAAAGCACTTCAAGGCTTTGCCTCTGCCATGGCCCTGGCAGCCCTCTTCTCCCCGATAAATGCTTTTGCGCAGGAGAGCCCGCAGATGAACCTGCAGCGCGTCAAGCTGACGGCGGGCATGCACCTGATAGATGCACAGGTTGCGTTCACACCCGAGCAGCGGCAAATCGGCCTGATGTTCCGCAAGGAAATGCCCCAGCAGGAGGGGATGATCTTCGTGTTCGAGCAGCCTTCCCAGCAATGCTTCTGGATGAAAAACACCCTGCTGCCCTTGACGGCGGCTTTCGTCGCAGATGACGGCACTATCGTGAACCTGGCCGACATGAAACCGCAAACCACAGACCCCCACTGCTCGGCCCAGCCGGTGCGCTATGTCCTGGAAATGAACAAGGGCTGGTTCGCCAAAAAGGGCATCAAAGCCGGCAGCAAGCTCGGTGGCCCCCCTTTTGAAGCGAAACGCTGACCCCGACAACCCATCAACACCATAAAAAAAAGCTGACTCAAGTCGGCTTTTTTATCGGCACCGGACGTGTCGATCAGGCGAAATTGGCTTCCGCGAAACTCCAGTTGACCAGGTTGGACAGGAAGGTCTCAACGAATTTCGGGCGCAAGTTGCGGTAGTCAATGTAATAGGCATGCTCCCAGACGTCGACCGTCAGCAAGGCTTTGTCGGCCGTCGTGAGCGGTGTACCGGCGGGACCGGTATTCACGATGTCGACAGTGCCGTCCGCCTTCTTGACCAGCCAGGTCCAGCCGGAACCAAAGTTGCCCACAGCGGATTTGACGAATGCCTCTTTGAAAGCGGCGTAGGAGCCGAATTTGGCGTTGATGGCCGCTGCCAGCGCGCCGCCGGGCTCACCGCCACCGGCCGGCTTCATGCAGTTCCAGAAAAAGGTGTGGTTCCAGATCTGCGCTGCGTTGTTGTAGACGCCGCCGCTGGACTTCTTGACGATCTCTTCGAGCGTCATGGACTCGAACTCGGTGCCTTTTTGCAGGTTGTTGAGGTTCACCACATAAGCGTTGTGATGCTTGCCGTGATGGTATTCAAAGGCTTCCTGGCTGTAGTGCGGCGCCAGTGCGTCGATGGGGTAAGGGAGCGGGGGGAGCTTGTGTTCCATGATTTTCCTCGTGGTGATGAATGAACTCTTTTAAAACCTTGTCCGAACCATTGTAAAAACTAAATCAGCCGGCGCGCAGAAACGGTTAAATCGACCTCGCCGCCGGCAAGGGTAGCGCGCACGGGCTGGCCCACATGCGTCTTTTCGGGACTGGTGATGGGCTGGCCCTGCAAGTCAGCAAGCCAGGCATAGCCGCGCTTCAGCACCAGCTTCGGGTCCAGCAACTCAAGCCGCAGCTGCGCGCGCTCAACTCGCTGGCGGCCATGCTGCAAACTGCTTTGTACCTGGCGGGGGAAATCTGCGCTCAAGGCATGAAGCCTCTGGCGCTCTTGCAGCACGGATGCGCGCACGGCGTGGTTCAGATTTTGGCCGAGCCCGGCCAGGCGGGCATGTTGCCGTGTCACAAGGTGCGAAGGCCTGCTGACGCGCGATGCAGCCCAGTCCAGGCGCTGGTTGTGAGATTGCATCTGCCGGTCAACGCCGTTTTGCAGGCGAGAGAAGGCCAGGCCCAGCGCCCCCAGCCACACACTTTGCGGCTGCGCGCACAGTTCTGCGGCGGCAGTCGGTGTGGGCGCGCGCAAGTCGGCGCAAAAGTCGGCAATGGTGAAGTCCGTCTCATGGCCCACGCCGCTGATCACCGGCATGGGCGCTTCAACAATGGTGCGCGCGAGCTGCTCGTCATTAAAGGCCCACAGGTCTTCTATCGCACCGCCACCGCGTACCAGCAGCAGCACGTCCACTTTGTCCTGCTGCCGCCTCTGGAAGGCCTTGAGCAACGCGCCCCGCAATTCCCCCGCGGCCTGGCCGCCCTGCACGCTGGCGGGGTAAATCACCACCGGGATATGCGGCACCCGGCGCTGGAGCGCGCTCACCACGTCATGCAAGGCAGCCGCGCCCAGCGAGGTGACGACGCCGATGGCGCGCGGCAACAAAGGTAGAGGCCGCTTCCGGCCGGGCTCGAAAAGGCCCTCGGCCTCCAGCCTGGTTTTGAGTTGCAGGAATTGTTCAAACAGATTGCCCTGGCCCGCCTGCCGCATGGACTCCACGACCAGTTGCAGCTCGCCGCGCGGCTCATAAACGCCCAGGCGCCCCCGCAACTCAACCAGTTGGCCATCGCGGGGCGAGAAGTCCAGCAGCCCGGCTGCGCGGCGAAACATGGCGCAGCGAACCTGCCCTTGCTCGTCCTTGAGGGAAAAATAGCAATGCCCACTGGCGGCGCGCGAAAAACCGCTGATCTCGCCCTGCACCGCCACCGGGTTGAAGCGCGCTTCCAGGCTATCGGCAATCGCACGCAACAAAGAGCCCACGGGCCAGATACGAGCACCCACTTCACGAGGGGCTATAAAAGGTTTTTCAGGGTGCGGGCCCGCTTCAAACATGGCTAAAACCCTTGATTTCGCAGGGGTAGTACTCCACAGAGCGCCGCGCAATATGGGCAAACTCGCCACTTTCCTGCGGACGGTGCGATAACTTCGTGTAACTCATTGATTTTGAATAACTTAATTCTGCTCAAAATTTCATCGTTTTGTCATATGCACGATTTGGCGCGGCTCGCGGGGCTCTGCACCTCTACTTGCTCACAAAGTTATCCACAACTTCTGTGGGCTAAGTCTTACAACCGGTGATCTGGCAAACATTGGCAGCGCTGCGCTGCAACTGCGGATACTGCAATGTCCGTAAGACATAATCCACCACAAATTATCTGCTTGGAGATGTGCATTGTTTTCGATCATACAAGCCGCAGGCTGGCCAATTTGGCCCTTGGTTGCCTGTTCCGTCTTGGCTCTGGCGCTGGTTATTGAGCGTTTTACCAGCCTTAAAATCCGCAAAGTCGCCCCCCCAAAGTTGCTTGACGAAGCCATCACAGTCTCGCGGGCTGCGGTGCCGTCTCCTGACGTCGTGGCGCAGCTCGAACAGAATTCCCTGCTCGGTGAAGTGCTGGCCAGCGGCTTTCGGGCCCTGAACACGAACCCGCGAATCAGCGAAGATGACTTGCGCGCCACGCTGGAAGGCGCCGGTCGCCAGGCGGCTCATAAACTGGAGCGCTACCTTGCCGCGCTGGCAACCATTGCCTCCGCAGCACCGTTGCTTGGCCTGCTGGGCACCGTCATCGGCATGATCGAGATCTTCGGTTCGCAGGCGGGCGGCGGCGGCGTGAGCAGCGCGGCCGGGGGCAACCCGGCGCAACTCGCGCAAGGCATTTCCATTGCGCTCTACAACACCGCATTCGGCCTGATGGTTGCCATCCCGTCGTTGATTTTCTGGCGCTACTTCCGGGCTCGCGTAGACGGCTACCTGCTGACCATGGAGCTTGCGGCAGAGCGCTTCGTTCGCCACCTCAACACGATCAGAAAATGAACTTTCGCCCTCACCCGCATGATGAACCGGAGATCAACCTGATCCCCTTCATCGACGTGCTGCTCGTGGTGCTGATCTTCCTGATGCTGTCGACCACCTACAGCAAATTCACCGAGCTTCAGGTCAAGTTGCCGGTTGCCGATGCCGAGCAGCAGCGCGACTACCCCAAAGAAGTCATTGTTGCGGTGAGCAGCGACGGCCGCTATATGGTCAACAAGACATTGGTGGAAGGACGCAGCATGGAGGTGCTCGGCGCCGCACTGGCCGATGCTGCCAAGGCCGGCAAGGAAAGCGTCATCATCATCAGCGCCGACGCCAGCGCAACGCACCAGGCCGTCATTACGGTCATGGAGGCCGCGCGCCGCCACGGCCTCACACAAATCACTTTTGCCACCCAAAGCGCCGCGATGGCCGGGGCGAAATAAGCCAGGGGCCTTGCGCACCCCACAGCGCTTATCCCGGCAAACGGCTTGAGTCGCGTGAAACAAACCCTGCAAACAGCCTGGCTCACCCGGGGATGGCTGGCATGCATCCTCTGGCCGCTGGCACAGGCATACGGCCTTGTGGTCCGCTTGCGCCGGGCTTTGTACCGTCACGGTTTTTTCCGGTCGGAGCGTTTCAAGATCCCGGTCGTTGTGGTCGGCAACGTGATTGCCGGTGGCGCCGGAAAGACGCCGCTGGTGATTT
The DNA here is from genome assembly GCF_003711205.1 of Polaromonas sp. SP1. Classification (NCBI taxonomy): domain Bacteria; kingdom Pseudomonadati; phylum Pseudomonadota; class Betaproteobacteria; order Burkholderiales; family Comamonadaceae; genus Polaromonas; species Polaromonas sp. SP1. Next base: position 3,704,036 of record NZ_CP031013.1, read on the forward strand.
CTCTTGTCAATCATTTGCAGGCGCAACAGCTGAAGGTGGGCGTCGTCTCTCGCGGTTACGGACGCTCCAGCCAGGACTGCCTGGAAGCCGGCCCACGCACTCCCGTTGAAGAGACGGGGGACGAGCCAGCCCTTATAAAACGTGCCACCTCCGCTCCTGTTTTTGTAGCAAATAAGCGCACCGAAGCACTGCGCGCCCTGCTTGCCGCGCATCCCGACACGGCGGTCGTGATCTGCGATGACGGACTGCAGCATTACGCCTTGCAGCGCGACATCGAGATCGCGGCGTTTGACGACCGCGGAACCGGCAACGGCTGGCTGTTGCCGGCGGGCCCCTTGCGCGAGCCCTGGCCAGAGCGCCGGCGCCAAGGCCTGGACCTGGTGCTGCATACGGGCAAACAAGCTGCGTTTGAGGGATACATCTCCAGCAGGCGGCTGGCGGACGAAGCCTGCAACTCGAACGGCCATCGGGTTGCTCTGGCCAGCCTGCAAGGCCGGCCGCTGGTGGCGATGGCAGGCATTGCCAACCCCGGAGCCTTTTTCGGAATGCTCCGGGATCGTGGCTTGACACTTGAGACCGTTCTGGCGCTGCCCGATCACCACGATTTCAGCGGCCGCGACCTGGCCGGACTGCAAGGCCGGACTGTGCTCTGCACCGAGAAAGACGCCGTCAAACTCTTCGCCCTGCCAGAAGCTGCCCTGCTGGAGCTCTTGGCCGTGCCCCTGGTGTTTTCTCCTGAGCCCGCCTTTTTTGCGGCGTTCGACGCCTTGCTGGCGCCGCGGCTTTCGGCCCCTTCTCCATTACCATCGAAGCATGGACACCAAATTGCTTGAACTGCTGGTCTGCCCCGTAACCAAAGGCCCGCTGGACTATGACCGGGAAAAACAGGAGCTTGTCTCGCGCAGCGCCCGGCTGGCCTATCCCGTGCGTGACGGCCTGCCCGTGCTGCTGGAAAGCGAAGCGCGAACGCTGACGGACGAAGAGCTTGGCCTGTGAGTTTTACCGTTCTCATCCCGGCGCGGCTGGCCTCCACCCGCCTGCCTAACAAACCGCTGGCCGACATTGGCGGTGCGCCCATGGTGGTGCGTGTCGCGCAGCGCGCCATGCAAAGCGCTGCCCTGCGGACGGTGGTTGCCACCGACAGCGCGGAGATCGTCGAGAAATGTGCGGCTTTCGGCGTCGAAGCGGTGCTAACCCGCGCCGACCACCCCAGCGGCAGCGACCGGCTTGCCGAGGCCTGCGGTGTGCTCAAACTCGCCGACGACGAGATTGTGGTGAATGTGCAGGGCGACGAGCCGCTGATCGACCCGGCGCTGATTGATGCCGTGGCTGGCTTGCTCAACGAGCGTCCCGATTGCGCCATGAGCACGGCCGCGCACTCCATCGACCAGTTGGCAGACCTGCTCAACCCGAATGTGGTCAAGGTGGTGCTGGATGCCCGCCACACCGCGCATTACTTCAGCCGCGCGCCCATTCCGGCGGGCCGCGACTTTGCGGGCCAGGCCTGGTGGGAGGCCGGCAGCAAGCTGCCCAAGCCACTTCGGCATGTCGGCATCTACGGCTACCGCGTAGGCTTCCTGCGGGAATTTCCCCGCTTGCCCCAGTCGCCGCTGGAGCAGCTCGAATGCCTGGAGCAACTCCGGGCGCTGTGGCACGGCCACCGCATTGCCGTGCACATCACCGACGACGCGCCCGGTCCCGGCGTCGACACGCATGAAGACCTGGTTCGCGCCCGCAAGCTGTTCTCTTGACCTCCTGCGGGGGCTCCCCGTGTAAGTTGCTGTCAGGGGCGTGCATGCTATCCTTGGGAAAACGCAAGTGTGAGGCCTGCAGGACGTGCTGGCAGCCCTCAACACCCGCCAAGCAACCCCAGCGGATCATCGGCTCGCCGGCCCGGGGTTGACTTCAAGAATTCATAAAATCCGAGGACATCCATGAGACTGATTTTGTTGGGCGCGCCTGGCGCGGGCAAAGGGACGCAAGCGACCTTCATCTGCCAGAAATACAGCATCCCCCAAATTTCCACAGGCGACATGCTCCGCGCAGCGGTCAAGGCCGGAACGCCGCTGGGCATCGAAGCCAAAAAAGTCATGGACTCCGGCGCATTGGTCAGCGACGACCTCATCATCAACCTGGTGAAGGAGCGTATTGCCCAACCCGATTGCGCCAAAGGCTTCCTGTTCGACGGCTTTCCACGCACCATTCCCCAGGCCGACGCCATGAAGGCAGCCGGCGTCAAGCTTGACTACGTGCTTGAAATCGATGTTCCCTTCGAGGCCATCATCGAGCGCATGAGCGGGCGCCGCTCGCACCCGGCATCGGGCCGCACCTATCACGTCAAGTTCAACCCGCCCAAGGCCGAAGGCAAGGACGACGTGACCGGCGAGCAGCTGATCCAGCGGGAAGACGACAAGGAAGAAACCGTGCGCAAGCGGCTCGAGGTCTACAGCGCGCAAACCCGGCCCCTGGTCGAGTACTACTCAAGCTGGGCCAAGGCCGCTCCGGATGCCGCACCCAAATACCGCGCGATCAGCGGCATGGGCGGCGTGGACGAGATCACCGCCCGGGCGTTCAAGGCGCTTTCAAGCTGAGCTGATTCGACACGCCTCAAAAACAAAAGCCGTCTTGCCGACGGCTTTTTTTATGGGCTTTGTCTATGGGCGTTGTTTTGTCAGGCCGGGCTTGAGCGAAACCCATAGGCTTTGCCATCGATAAACAGGTATTCGGCGCGCAGCACCGCATCGCCCTTTTCACCGGTCAACGTGAACCCAACGATGGAGACCATGGCGCCCGGCTTGATCTCGGCCAGATTCCACGCCTGCAGCCGCGTCAGCGGCGCCAACTCGATCTCCCAGCGCTGGTCCTTTCGATTGGGCAGGACGGCCTTGGCCAGCAAGGCCCTGCCATCGACAGGCGCGGTCTGCGCCGGCACTGCGCGCTGGGCCAGGTCAGCGGGCAACTTCAGCGTTGCCGGAACGTCGATTTCAAGCTCGGCATGGGGGTTTTGCCACACTACCTTGGCCACCCTGCCCTCCAGGTAAATCGGCCTGTCCTGGTCAAAACTGCTCCAGCCGTGATGGGCGACGGCCAGCGGCGCTGCGCCGCCGGCAGCCAGGAATAACGACCCCTTCAGCACTTCACGTCGTTTCATCATCCACTCCTTTGGCCTGGGTTACAGATAGGCGATCCAGCGGCCGCAAGCCACGACAGCCAGCCAGATCAGGCTTGACAGAACCATTTGCGCGCGAGCCCAGGCATCGAGTCTGTCCAGCGACCCGCGCCCGTGAAACCATGCCGCATTACATCCGGCGGCGAATAACAGCACCATCTTCAGGGTAAAGGCCCGGTTGCTCAACAGTTCGGCGGCTTGCGAGGCAAACATCAGCAAACCGGAAGCCGCCGCGAGGGTAAAACCAGCCAGCGCCACGCTGAGACTCAGGCGGGCCAGGTCTTTCACCGGCAATCCGGCGCCCAAACCAAATACCCGCAGCTCCAGCAACACAAGGTTGCCCAGCAGCAGCGCAATCCCGCCGATGTGCGCGATCTCGAGCGCCGGGTATGCCCAGGCATGGGTCTGGAGTGCAGTGAACATCGCGACTGGCCTGCCGTCCCGCCGTCAGGCCCCGGCCATCAACTGGAGCATCAGAGCAATCCTGGCCTTGACGGGGCTCAGCCCCTGCGAATCAGGAATTTTGTCTTTTGGCGCGGGCAGCACCCGGCCATTGGGGCACCGGGTCGCGCGCACCACCTGCACACCCTCGGCCTGCGCCTGCAAAAGCGCCGCCTCCAGGTCCTGGTGCAGGGAGCCATTGCCCGTCCCGGCGACCACCAGCCCCCGCACCCCCTGCGCCTGCAGGGCTTGCACGATGGCGCCGCCGGCGCCGGCATGGCTCATGACGATCTCAACGCGTGGCCATAAAGCCGTGTCAGGCCAGTTTGCTATATTTTTAATAGCAACATGTCCATGCAGGTCCTGGGCCGGAGGCCAATTTCTTGTTAATCTGAGGGAGCCCTCCTCGACGTAGCCCAGCGGCCCGGCGTCACCCGAACTGAAGGCGTCGAGCCTGTAGGTGTGCACCTTCTGTACATCCAGGGCGCTATGGATGGCTCCGGCACATACCAGCACCACGCCTGCGGCGCCGGGGTGGCGCGCCACAGCCATGGCGTCCAGCAGATTCTGGGGACCGTCGGGCACCAGCGCTGTCGCGGGCCGCATCGCGCAGGTCAGCACAACCGGCTTGGCGGGCCGGCACACCACCTGCAGGAAATACGCGGTCTCCTCGATCGTGTCGGTGCCATGCGTGATGACAACGCCCTGGACGTCCGCCTGGGCCAAAAAGTGGCTGACGCGTGCGGCAAGCCGGGCCCACACCGCGAAAGCCATGTCCTTGCTGTCGATCTGCGCCACCTGCTCCGTCAGCACGGGGCCGGCGCCGGCCAGGGCGGGAATGGCCGCCACCAGCTGGTCGACGCCGACCTGGGCCGCGGTATAGCCGATGTTGTCTGAAGCGCTTTCGGCCCGGCCGGCAATCGTGCCGCCAGTGCCCAGGATCACAATTTGTTGACGGTGCATAGAAAGTGAGCTTGCAATCTTTTAAAAACTGGATGAAAATACAGGTACTGGATATTAAAACAGTTACCACCCGCAACCTGACAGCCTGGGCAACCCCGCAAGCCACACATCAAAGCGCCTTCGGAACTGTTCATTCAAGGAGCAACGGTTATGAGCACACTCGACGATTTTCCGCATTTTCCCTCCGAGGGCCCCAAGCTCACCGCACGCCAGCAGCAAATCCTGGAGCTGATCCAGAGCGCTATCGCACGCACGGGTGCACCGCCTACGCGCGCTGAAATCGCCGCCGAACTGGGTTTTCGCTCCGCCAACGCCGCCGAAGAGCACCTTCAGGCACTGGCCCGTAAAGGCGTCATTGAACTTGTCAGCGGCACCTCACGCGGCATCCGCCTGCGCAGCGACACCTTGCGCACCCTGAACGAATCCAGGATCAAACAGTTTTCCCTGCCGTTGCAAAGCCTGGCCCAACTCGCCCTGCCTCTGGTGGGGCGGGTTGCTGCTGGCAGCCCGATTCTCGCGCAGGAACATATCGAGCAGACCTATTATTTTGAAAGCAGCCTGTTTCAGCGCCAGCCCGATTACCTGCTCAAGGTTCGCGGCATGAGCATGCGGGACGTCGGCATCATGGACGGCGACCTGCTGGCCGTCAAACAGGCCAAAGAAGCCAAGAACGGCCAGATTGTCGTAGCCCGGCTCGGCGACGAAGTCACCGTTAAGCGCTTTCGCCGCAACAAAAACCTGATCGAACTCCTCCCCGAAAATCCCGACTTCAAAACCATTGTGGTCGAGCCCGGCGAGCCGTTCGAGCTTGAAGGCCTGGCTGTCGGCCTCATCCGCAACACCATGTTGATGTAGCCACCAATCTGGCCACGCACCAGGTGGCGGGCGTTTGGCCAGATGGCCAACACCCTGGTGCAGTGGCCTCGCCGGCAGATCTGCCGGTCCGAAATCCTGCCTGTGTAAACCTCTCTCATACAGGAGTTCATCATGGGAATTTTCAGTTTTTCACACACATCAATGCTGTCTGTCCTGCTTGGACCCGTGCATGCTTTGGCAGCCTGGTTTGTGCCCGCACAAAACGCATCCGGCCGGTTTGCCCCGCCGGCAGGCGCCCAATGCGCTTCAGGGCAATTGGTGTTGCCCTTTGGGTCTCGCCATCCATCCGGCGCCCCTCAGCGCCACGTCAGGGGCACGGCCGTTGCACCGCATCAGTCACCAGCCACTGCGGCTGGCGCCCTCACCCGCAAAAGCAGCAAACCTCCCTTGAGTTCCCCTACGCCCAGCCGGCTCAGGGTGGTGCGGGAGTTCGATTCCAATGTCGGCCCGGCTTGCGCTGGCCGCATGGTCATCTCGGGCCGCATGGCCGATGTGTGCGCGGAGCTTGAGCGCATGGCTCAGCGCGAAGCCGCATAAACGCACAGGCGTCCGGTCAAGCAACAGCGGCCCCGAGGAAGCCGCCTTCAAGAGGCGAACGTGACGTGGAAATCCGCATGCATCCGCGGCGGGCTGCGGCTCGTTTCCTTGCGATACAAAAAGAGCCCGTTCGAGCAACCCTTGCGGCCGGGAAGAAAAATCTTGCAGGCACAATATCGGCATGAATATTGTGATCCTCGACGACTACCAGGACGCAGTGCGAAAACTGAACTGCGCTGCCAAGCTGGAGGCCTACCCCGCCAAGGTCTATACCAACACCGTCAAAGGCATCGGCCAACTCTCCGTCCGGCTCAAGGATGCAGACGTCATCGTCCTCATCCGGGAGCGAACCCAGCTCAACCGCCAGGTCATCGAAAAGCTGCCCAAGCTCAAGCTTATTGTCCAGACCGGCCGCGTCGGCAGCCACGTCGACGTCGCCGCCTGCACCGAACGCGGGATTGCGGTGGCCGAAGGCACAGGCTCCCCCACCGCGCCGGCCGAACTGGCTTGGGCGCTTGTGATGGCGGCCATGCGCCGCATCCCCCACTACGTCGCGCATTTGAAGCACGGTGCGTGGCAGCAGGCGGGGCTCAAATCGGCTTCCATGCCGCCCAATTTCGGCATCGGCTCCGTGCTCAAGGGCAAAACCCTGGGCGTATGGAGCTACGGAAAAATCGGGCAAATCGTTGCAGGCTACGGCAGGGCGTTCGGCATGCGGGTAGTTATTTGGGGCCGGGAAGCATCCCTTGAACGCGCCAAAGCGGACGGCTTCGAGATCGCAGCGAGCAAAGCTGAATTCTTCGAGCAAAGCGATGTACTGAGCCTTCACCTGCGCCTGAACGACGAAACCCGGGGCATCGTCACGCTGGAAGACCTGTCGCGCATGAAGACCACGTCACTGCTGGTCAACACCTCGCGCGCTGAGCTGATAGAGCCGGAGGCGCTGATCGCATCGCTCAATCGCGGTCGGCCCGGCCTGGCCGCAATTGATGTCTTTGAATCTGAGCCCATTTTGCAAGGCCATGCGCTGCTGCGGCTCGAAAACTGCATTTGCACGCCCCACATCGGCTACGTGGAGCAAGACAGCTACGAGCTGTACTTCGGCGCAGCGTTCGACAACGTTGTCAATTTCATCAAGGGCACGCCCACCAACATCGTGAACCCCGGCGCACTGCAGGTGCGCCGCTAAGGCGCACGAGCGTGGGAGTTGAGGGGAATAAGGGGCCGAACCGGGCTTTATTCCTTTTGCGCCAGAACAGGAAGATCCAGGTCGAACTCGATCAGGTTGTCCCCGGCGGCATTGGTCGAAGGCAAAGGCGACTCCGTCTCGAAAGCGTCCTGACTCAAATCGATATCCAGTCCCAGCCTGGATGAAACCGGTGGCCGGGTCAGGTCGGCCGTCATTTCCGTAGGAAGTGGTGGCGGCGCCGTGTTGTGAAACCGCGCGGACAAAGGCTGGATATCGGTATGGCCAAAAGTGCTGGCGCGAGGCAAGGCGCCATTCCCATCCGGTGCTGAAAGTCCCGCATGACCGCTCGGCCTGGCTCCCTCCGGCTCTTTCGGGCGGGCGATGATTTTCTTCGCGATGGAATGAAGCAGCAAAAGCTCGCGATAGGCCGCGAGGCTGAAAACCTCACCTCTCGAGTCGGGCTTGCGAAAAATAGACTCCTCAAGAACATCCAGCACTTTGGGTGTCGGCCACAGCGACTCAATGCGCGTCAGCGCCTCGACATAGAACTCCAGCCCGTGCGTGTCCATGGCGTAGTCGTCAAATGCCGGGACCTGGGCGTTGAACATCCGGTGGAACTCCTTGCGCAGCGCCTCGTAATCGTCGTGGCGCCCCAGCTTGTGATACAGGTCCAGCAAGTCCAGGTAGATCAGCGCACTCGTTTCCACGTTGTCCATCGTGTGGTGGCGCAGCACTTCCACCGCCTTGTCGGTGTGGCCCAGTGAAAGGAAGAAGTCCGCCTGCTGCTGCACGTCGAAAAGCTCTTCAGCATTCACAATCCGCGGCATTCCGCTCAAGCCGCCCAGGCTTGGCAAAAACTCCGGATAGTCCCTGGATTCACCTGGCTTCGCAGGCAAGGCAGGCTGCGCTGGAACCTTGGCTTGCGGGTTTTCAGGGCCAAGCTCATCCAGGTTGAGATCCATCCCGAACTTCGAGGGAAGGTCGATATTCGCCGGAGCGCCGCCGCCCAGTGGCTGCAAACCCGACTCCGCGCCAACCGCAAAATGACTCTTTGTGCCGGACTTGCCGCCGTCCGCAGGCTCATCGCCCCACCACGCGCGTCCGTGCAAGCCCTGCCTGTGCTGCCGGTTACGCGTCCACAGAAAGGCGCCAGCCAACAGTGCAAGCAGCAAAAACGCAGCCAGGCCGTACACCAGCCAATTGTTGTAGCGTTCACTGCGCGCCAGTGCAAGCTGGCCCTGCAGCTCCGTGACGGCGTTTTCCGTCTTGCGGCTTTGTGCCAGCATGCCGGCGACGTCGGCCTCCAGGGACTTGAGCCGCTGGCTGTCGCGCGCCATGTCCTGCGGCTGCGCGCTGAGCGCCTGCCATAAGGCCGCAGCCGCAGTCCTCTGCTGGGCATCGGTGGTCGGCACCGAAAGGAGCTCCGGCGATGACCGAAGCAAAGGATCGCGATCAATGGTCAGGTCAATCGGATCCAGTTTGAGGCGTGGGCGGGATGATCGTGCCGGCTGGGGGGCGGTTTTGCCGGCTGCACGTGCAACGGGCGCTGCCAGCAAAGGTGATGCGACGGCCGGCCGGCTTTCAGATTTTGCTGCTGGGGTTTTGCGCGGACGGGCCGGCGCCGCGGCGTCTGCTTGCCCGCTACCCGGCGCCACCGCCCTGCTCCGCGCATCGCCGCCGGCAACGGGTGACGGCTGCGCGGCCGGCACCGAGGGCATTGCCGGCACATTGGCCAATGCCGGCGGGCTTATGTTGTCGGGCAGAGCCTCTGCGAGCAGCACGTACTTGCGAGCGCTTGTCTGCAGGCAACCTTCACGCGCGTACAGCGTCACCACAGGCTCGTCGATCACGGACGTGGTGCGGATGCGAACCAGAGCTTCGCCGGCATTCGCGCCCGCGGAAGTTGCGATGCGGACCTTGCTGGAAGGCACCTGGCTGTCGCCGAAAAAGACATCTGTCCCGACGCAAACGGCAGAAAGGCCTTCCGAAGCATCCAGTTGCACGGCCAGGGTAACGTCCAGCGGACGGCCCACAACTGCGGCACCGCGCACCCTGCCCAAAGACACGGCAAAACTGTTGACAACAGTTCCCAGCAGCAATGCGCCGAGCAGGATTCGGAGAGGCTTCTCGGCAAATTTCATAAGGTTTCTAATTTTGCCAGCCGCCTCCGCGAAATACGCTCGGCCATAATTCAGGCATGAAAGTAAATTACGAGAATGTGGGAATAGTTGGCACCGGCGCCATGGGGCGCGGCATCGCGCAGATTGCCGTACAGGCCGGAAGCACGGTCAGACTGATGGATGCCCAGGCCGGCGCCGCTGAAAAAGCTCGCGAAGCCATCTGCGCGCAATGGGACAAGCTGGTTGAAAAAGGCCGCATCGAGGCTGGTGTGGCCGATGGGCACAAAAAGCGCCTGCTGCTGGCCGCCACCCTCGGCGACCTGGCAAGCTGCGACCTCATCGTCGAGGCCATCGTGGAGCGGCTGGAGGTCAAAAAGACCCTGTTCGCGGAACTCGAAGCGCTGGTGCCGGCCGCAACCGTGCTGGCCAGCAACACCTCTTCGCTGTCCGTGACGGCGATCGCCGCAGGCCTGAAACACCCCGGGCGCCTGGCAGGCTACCACTTCTTCAACCCAGTCCCCTTGATGAAAGTGGTCGAAGTGATCGCGGGCCTGAAGACCAGCCCCGCCGTGTGCGAAGGCCTGAGCCAGTACGCCCGGCAAATGGGCCACACGCCGGTGCAGGCGCAAGACACGCCTGGCTTCATCGTCAACCACGCCGGGCGGGGCTATCACACCGAGGCGCTGCGCATCGTCAGCGAAGGCATCGCCGATTTCGCCACCATAGACCGCATCCTGCGCGACCAGGCCGGCTTCAAGCTGGGCCCTTTCGAGCTGATGGACCTGACCGGGCTGGACGTCTCCCATCCCGTGATGGAAGCGATCTACCACCAGTATTACGAAGAAGCCCGCTACCGCCCCAGCGTAATCACTGCGCAGCGCCTGGCCGGCGGCGTGCTGGGCCGCAAGACAGGCGAAGGCTTTTACCGCTACCCGGATGGCGCCATACAGGTGCCGCCCGAGCCACCCGTCCCCCAGGTGGCCGAACTTCCGCCCGTATGGGTATCGCCGCGCGCTTCACGCCGCTCGGAGCTCCTCCAATTGCTCAAGAACCTGGGCGCCAGGATCGAAACCGGCGCCTCCGCCTCGCCGCAGGCCCTGATGCTGGTGGCGCCCCTGGGCTTTGACATCACCACCGTCGCCGTCGTGGAGCGCCTGGACCCGGCCCGCACCGTCGGCATCGACATGCTGATCGACGATGCGGCCACCAAGCGGCGCGTGCTGGCCACCAACCCCGCCACTCGCACCGATATGCGCGACGCCGCGCACGCCCTTTTTGCGCGCGACGGCAAAGCGGTCAGCGTGATCCGCGACAGCGGCGGTTTTGTCACCCAGCGCGTGGTTGCCAGCATCGTCAACATCGCCAGCGACATCTGCCAGCAAGGCATTTGCAGCCCGAAAGACCTGGAAACCGCGGTCACGCTGGGCCTGGGTTACCCCATGGGCCCGCTGGCCATGGGCGACCGCTATGGCCCCACCAACGTGCTGGAAGTGCTGTTCAACATGCAGACCGTATACGGCGACCAGCGCTACCGGCCTTCCCCATGGCTGCGACGCCGGGGCGCGATCGGCCTTAGCCTTATCCATCAAGAGGAATGACCCCCCCGTCCAAGCTCACTGCGTGTAGCTTGTTCCCCCTCAAGGGGGCGGCGCCTGCGGCTTGGCAAAGCCAGTTCCGCGGCGCCCCGCTGGTAGAAATCTGCGAAATTTCGGCCTTTGTGGCCTGACTGACACTTGAAGGACAGACATGGCAGGCGCACTGAAAAGTACCAGCGAGAACGGCACGCTCATCCTCACGATCAGCAATCCGGAGTTCAAGAACGCGCTCGGGCCGGATATTTACGCCGCGGGCATTGAAGCGCTAAATGCCGCCGAAAACAATCCCGACATCCGCAGCGTGGTGATCACCGGCGAGGGCCCGATGTTTTGCGCGGGCGGCAACCTGCAGCGGCTCGAGGCCAACCGGCGCCAGCCACCCGAGGTTCAGGCGCAAAGCATTGAAGGCCTGCACAACTGGATCGACTCGATCCGCACCTACCCCAAGCCGGTGATCGCCGCCGTGGAAGGCGCGGCTGCCGGCGCCGGTTTCTCCCTGGTGCTGGCCTGCGACTTCGTGGTGGCGGCGGACAACGCCGTCTTTGTGATGTCTTACAGCACGGTGGCACTGTCGCCCGACGGCGGCGGCAGCTGGGCCCTGGCGCGCGCCCTGCCGCGCGCGCTGGCCAGCGAGCTGCTGATGGCCGGCGAACGCATAGGCGCGCGCCGGCTGCATGACTTCGGCCTGGTCAACCGCGTGACGGACCCGGGCGAAGCCCTGCCCCAGGCGCTTGAGCTGGCCGCAGGCCTCAACGCGCGTGCCCCCAATGCGCTGGCCAGCATCAAGGAGCTCATCAACGACGCCGCCGGCAGCACGCTCAACGAGCAACTGGCCAGTGAGCAGGCGCACTTTGTACGCAACCTGCACGACGCCAACGCCGGCGAAGGTATAGACGCCTTCCTCACCAAGCGCTCGCCGCACTACCGCTAGCGCCGGCCCGGGCCACGCAGCCCGGGTCTCTCCCTCCACAAAACCGGCCGCCCGCGACACCCATGCGACAGCGGGGTGGCGCCGCCTGCGTCCCTCAAGCGACAATGGTCGTCTTGTTAGTCACTCAAAAGACAGACCATGGACGATCCCATTCTTACGATAGAGGAACGAGAGGCCATTAACAACGGCCGCTGGTTTTCATCCCTGTCCCCATCCCTGAGGCACGACATACTCCGATGCGCCTACGTCAAACGCTACAAAGACGGCGAACTCATCAGCGCGCGCGGCGACGTGCCGGAAGAGTGGATCTCGTGCGCGCGCGGCGCGATTCGCGTGAGCTCGACCTCGATCTCGGGCAAGCAGGTCACGCTGACGTATGTGGAGCCGGGCCTGTGGGTGGGCGATGTGGCGATCTTCGACGGCGAGCGGCGCACACACGACTCGTATGCGCATGGCGAGACCACGCTGCTGTGCGTTTCGCGCGCCGACCTGCGCAAGATTTTGAGCCAGCACGTCGAGCTCTACGAAGCCCTGCTGCGACTGCATGCACGCCGCATCCGGCAACTCTTCGGCCTGGTGGAAGACCTCAACACCCTGCCCTTGCGGGCGCGGCTGGCCAAGCAGTTGCTGCACCTGGTGCGCAGCTACGGCGTGCCCAGCCTGGCGGACGGCGGAGAGGTGCGCATCGGACTGCAGCTGGCGCAAGAGGAACTGGCCCAGCTGCTGGGCGCCTCGCGCCAGCGCGTCAACCAGGAGCTCAAATCCATGGAGCGCGAGGAAGCCATCCGCATCGAGCCGGGCGGCCTGGTGGTGCGCAACCGCGAAGCCCTGATGCGGATTTCGGAAGCCGAGATCGACAAGTAGCCATCAAAAAAACCAAACCGGGACAACACGTTCAAGCATGAGCAACTTCGACCACTTTGTCGGCACACGGGCCGTGACCGGCGCGCATGCTTTTGACATCGCCGCCCTGACGGCCTACCTGGACCAGCACCTGCCCGGCTTCAAAGGCCCGCTCACGGTCGAGCTTTTCAAGGGCGGCCAGTCCAACCCGACCTACAAGCTGATCACGCCGACGGCCTCTTATGTGATGCGCGCCAAGCCGGGGCCAGTCGCCAAGCTCCTGCCCTCGGCCCATGCGGTCGAGCGCGAGTTCAAGGTCATGCAGGGCCTGCAAGGCACCGATGTGCCGGTCCCCAAAATGTATTGCCTTTGTGAAGACGAGTCCGTGATCGGCCGCGCCTTTTACGTGATGGAGTTCGTCGAAGGCCGCGTGCTGTGGGACCAGTCCCTGCCCGGCATGAGCAACACCCAGCGCGGCGAAATCTACAACGAGATGAACCGCGTGGTCGCCGCCCTGCACAAGGTGAAGTTTGCCGAGCGCGGCCTGGCCGACTACGGCAAACCCGGCAACTACTTTGAGCGCCAGATCGGCCGCTGGAGCAAGCAGTACGCCGCCTCCATCACCCAGCCGATTGCCGAAATGGACAGCCTGATCGGGTGGCTGCCGGCCAACATCCCGGCCAGCGCGCGCGACGAAAACATGGTTTCCATCGTGCATGGCGACTTCCGGCTCGACAACCTGCTCTTTCACCCGACCGAGCCGCGCGTGCTGGCGGTGCTCGACTGGGAACTCTCCACCCTGGGCCACCCGATGGCCGACTTCAGCTACCACTGCATGGCCTGGCACATTCCGCCGGGGGCTTTTCGCGGCATCGGCGGGCTGGATGTGGTCAGCCTGGGCATTCCGACCGAATCGGACTACATACGCCTGTACTGCGAGCGCACAGGCCTGGCCACGCCCGAGGCACTCAAGGCCGACTGGAACTTCTACATGGCCTACAACCTGTTTCGTATCGCCGCCATCCTGCAGGGCATTGCCAAGCGCGTTGAGGCCGGCACGGCCTCCAGCGCCCAGGCTGTCAGCTCGGCCGCCGGCGCGCCCCTGCTGGCAAAAATGGCCTGGGGCTTTGCGCTCAAAAGCCAGGGCTGACGCCAACGGCCCTCCTCACCACAACACCGCCTCACATCCTTTTCTGGAGATTTCATGGACTTCAACTACACCCCCAAAGTACAGGAACTGCGGGCGCGCCTGCTCAAGTTCATGGACGAGCATGTCTACCCCAACGAGGCCCGCTTCTTCCGCGAAATCGCCGAGAACCGCGCCAAGGGCAATGCCTGGATCCCGACCAAACTGGTCGAAGAGCTCAAGCCCAAGGCCCGCGCCGCCGGCCTGTGGAACCTGTTTTTGCCGCACTCGCCGCGCGCCCCCGAAGGCCTGTCCAACCTCGAATACGCACCGCTGTGCGAGATCATGGGCCGCGTGCCTTTTGCGGCGGAGGTTTTCAATTGCTCGGCGCCCGACACCGGCAACATGGAAACCATTGCCCGCTACGGCTCCGAAGCCAACAAGGACCAGTGGCTGGACCCGCTGCTCAAGGGCGAGATCCGCTCCGCCTTTTTAATGACCGAGCCGGAAGTCGCCTCGTCGGACGCCACCAACATCCAGTGCCGCATCACGCGCGACGGCGACGACTACGTGCTCAACGGCCTGAAGTGGTGGTCCTCCGGCGCCGGCGACCCGCGCTGCGCCATTTACATCGTCATGGGCAAAACCAACCCCGACGCCGGCCGCCACGAGCAGCAATCCATGATCCTGGTGCCGGCCAACACGCCCGGTATCGAGGTCATCCGCCCGCTATCGGTGTTCGGCTACGACGACGCCCCGCACGGCCACATGGAAGTGCGCCTGAGCAATGTGCGCGTGCCTGCCGCCAACTTGCTGCTGGGCGAAGGCCGCGGCTTTGAAATCGCCCAGGGGCGCCTGGGCCCCGGGCGCATCCACCACTGCATGCGCAGCATCGGCATCGCCGAGCGCGCACTCGAATTGATGTGCAAGCGGCTGAACACCCGCGTCGCCTTCGGCAAGCCGATCGCCAGCCAGTCGGTCTGGCACGAACGCATCGCCGAGGCCCGCTGCATGATCGAGCAGGCCCGCCTGCTGACGCTGAAAGCCGCCTACATGATGGACACCGTGGGCAACAAGGTCGCCAAGGCCGAGATCGCGATGATCAAGGTGGTCGCTCCCAACATGGCCTGCCAGATCATCGACTGGGCCATCCAGGCGCACGGCGGCGGCGGTGTGTCGGACGACTTCCCGCTGGCCTATGCCTACGCCAGCCAGCGCACCCTGCGCCTGGCCGACGGCCCGGACGAGGTGCACCGCGCATCGCTGGCCAAGCTGGAGCTGGCCAAGCACCTGCTCATGCCGGGTGAGGTGGAAATGCCGGTGACGCGAGGCAGCTGAGGCCCGGCCTGTACTTGCTATAAAATTAATAGCTACAGGCCTATATGCATCAAGGGCTGCAGGCCTAAAAGGCTTGAAATCTTGACAACCCCGGCACAGAGCGCCGTGGCCGGGCGGACGCTCAGATCGTGATGTCGTTCGTCAGGCCCGCAATGGCCGACTCGCAGGCGCTGGTGAAGATTTGCGCCGCATGCTCCAGCGTCGGGATGTCGGCGGGGGTGTATTGCATGCGCAGGTAAGTCTTGCCGCGCAGCACCATCAAAATAAACGGCACCTGCGGATCCGGTGAAGGCTCGGGCCAGGACATCAGCAACTCGACCAGGTGCGAATCCAGCCAGGCCTGCGCATGGATGCGCTGGTCGGCCATCACCGCATAACGCTGCCAGAACGGCTTGGGCAGGCTTTCCCAGCCCACTTCGGAGTACATGGCCAGCCAGCGCATTTCTTCGGGCAGGCTGGGGTCGGCGGTGGTTTGCAGGGTGTCGGTGTAGGCCTGGTAGGCGCGCTTTTCCAGCGCTTCTTTCAAGGGCCTGTTCATGATCAGCACCGAGACGTCGTCGTTGACCTTGACCTCGCCGCGGGCCCTCAGCTCCTCGCCGCGGATGTAGTCGCGTGAGGCGCGGCCGCGCTCCATCTTCCAGGGTTTGCCGCTGATCGTGCCCTTGAGCGCAAAGCCCTTGCCGTCCATGCCGGTGTATGAAAACCCGCGCGTGCCGGCCCACTCAGACACAGGGTCTTCCGGGGCCTGCGAATCCCTGGCATCCGCCTTACCCGCAACAAAGACTTTCTTGAGCCGTTCGAACATGGTTTTGTCTTTTCTCTTAAAGTGCAGCAAACCCCGCGCAGAGGCGGCGCAAACATCATATGTTAGTCAAGGACGTACCAATGATCAATGTTTACTCATGGCCTACGCCCAACGGGCACAAGGTCCACATCATGCTGGAAGAATGCGGTTTGCGCCTGGGCCGCGACTGGCAAGCCATCCCCGTCAACATCGGCACCGGCGACCAGTTCAAGCCAGAGTTCCTCGCCATCAGCCCGAACAACAAGATCCCGGCCCTGACAGACCCGGTCGGGCCCGACGGCAAGCCGATGTCGGTGTTTGAATCCGGCGCCATCCTGCTCTACCTGGCCGCCAAAACCGGGCAATTTTTGCCAAAAAGCGACCGGCTGAAGTTTCAGGTGCTGCAATGGCTGATGTTCCAGATGGGCGGCGTCGGCCCGATGATCGGCCAGACGCACCACTTCCGCCAGTACGCACCCGAAAAGGTCGAATACGCCATCAACCGCTACACCAACGAGACCAAACGGCTTTACGGCGTGATGGACAGGCAACTGGCCGTCAGCCAATTCATCGCCTGCGACGAATACACCATCGCCGACATCGCCATCTTCCCCTGGCTGCGCAATTGGCAAAACCACGGGATAGCCTGGGCCGATTACCCGCACCTGAAGCAATGGTTCGACCTGATCAGCGAGCGCCCGGCCGTCCAGCGCGGCGTGGCGGTGATGGCCGACCTGCGCCGGCCGATCACCGACGACAAGGCGCGAGAAGTCCTCTTTGGCAAGACGCAGTACGAAAAGCGCTGAACCGGCGAGCGCCGGCCCCCCAGCCCGGCCATCGATTGAAGGTATGATTCGCGACGAGCTGGAGACGGCAGCCGCCAACGCGCGGCCTTGCCCCGGCTTTCACACACAAACTGCCCGTAGCTCAGTCGGATAGAGCATCAGCCTTCTAAGCTGAGGGTCGGGGGTTCGATCCCCTCCGGGCAGGCCACTTCACGGCGCCACACACCACCGCAGGCCTCAATACCGGCGAACTTTGCTGACAGGCGCGACTGCTGCCGGGGTATACATTGGTTTCTTCGGCCACAGCGCCACAGGTGAGGACACCCCCCAATGACCCGACCCACCATGCTGCTGGTTGAGGACAACCCCGATCACGCCGAACTCACCATGGTCACGTTGCATGAAAACGGCGCGGACCACGAAATCATCGTTGCCCGCGACGGCAGCGAGGCGCTCGACTACCTTTTCTGCGAAGGCGCCTACAGCGCGCGGCCGCACGACCAGCCACCCGAATTCGTCATGCTGGACCTGGGCCTGCCCGGCATGAGCGGGCTGGAGGTCATGCAGCGCATGCGCGGCGACCCGCGAACCTTCTTTGTCCCCGTGGTCATGCTGACCGCCTCACCGGAAAGCTCCAAGGCTGTCATGGCTCTTAAAGGCGGGCTCAACAGCTATGTACGCAAGCCGCTGCACTTTCGGGATTTTCAGGAAAAACTGGAGCAGTTGCGCGAATACTGGCGCACGTCCAATTTCGCACCGCTGGTCAACCTGGGCCCCTGAGGCAAGCTCAGCCGGCTGCGCTGGGTACAGACGTAAAAAAGCCCACTTTCGTGGGCTTTTTTGGGTTTTTATGGTCGGAGTACAAGGATTCGAACCTTGGACCCCCTGGTCCCAAACCAGGTGCGCTACCAGACTGCGCCACACTCCGACTAGTCCAATATTATAGCTCGAACCCGCGCACTTTTCAGCCCTCGGCTCACTTTCTTCAGGCCAGACGCGAAAGCCTGCCAAAATCACCCGCCAACAAAGACAAGGAGACCACCATGGCCATCAGGATCGTGAGGCTGGGAACCCCCCGAAGTGCCGATGAGGGTCTGCGCATAGGCACCGTCCGGCGCCCGCCGCGCGGTGTACCCAAAAGCGAGTTCTCCTCGGGCAACTGGTACGACGTGTGGTACCCCAACCTCGCCCCCAGCGTAGAGACCATGAAGCTCGGCCAGTCCGTCGAATCCGACAAGGACTGGGCGGCCTTCAGCAAGAAGTACCGCGCCGAGATGAACGACGCCGACGCCAGCCGCAACCTGGATTTGCTCGCGGCGCTGTCGCACCAGGCCAACTTCTCAATGGGCTGCTATTGCGAGAACGAGGCGCGTTGCCATCGTTCGCTGCTGCGGAGCTTGCTCAAAGAGCGCAGCGCAGACATAGCCTAGTTGGTACACAAAACCAAGTCTGAGCCCCGGAACCGGCTTTGCCGGGCCGTAGGGCGGGCGGCCCCCTCGGGGGGCAGGAAGCTACACGCAGTGAGCGACCGTGGGGGCTTATAACTTGACGTACTCGTACTCAAGCGGGTTCGCATTGATACCGCGGTCCGGCGGCGCAATCCACGCGGCCATCTTTCCGGGCTCGGTCACCTTGTTCATCAGGCTTTTCACAAAAGCCGTGTCGGCCGGCGTCGGCAGCCACTGGTCTTTCTTGGCTTCAAACTCCGCAGCTGTGATCGGGTTGCCCAGCGGATCGGTGAAGTTGCCTGCCCAGGCACCGACTTCGCGGCGAAAACGCGTGGACGGCAGCGTCAGTTCAAAGTCCACACCGGCGCGCTTGATGCCCATGTTCCAGCGCGTCACACCGACGTTGCAGTCTTTCACGTATTCAAGGCGCGTGATTTCATTCATGCCGTTGCGGGTCGAAATCGTCTCGTTCTTCACACCGCCCTGCCCGTTCGGCACGACGATGCTCATCTCGGTTTCCAGCTCGACGTGGTCGGCAAATTTGGCTTCGTCCGGACGGCCCTTGATGCCGTTGCTGAAGTAGTTGGCGGCGTTGGAGGACGCTTCTGAACCAAACAGGTCCAGCGACGAGGTAAACCAGAAGTTCATGAATTTCTGAACGGTGGGCAGGTCGATCACGCCGGCCTTGCGCAGCGTGGCCACGTCGTCGGTGTCCAGCTCCTTCATCACTTCCAGCGTGCGCTTGATGACGCGGCCCACGCCGGTTTCACCCACAAACATGTGGTGGGCTTCTTCCGTCAGCATGAAGCGCGTGGTGCGCGCCAGCGGGTCAAAGGCGGATTCGGCAAATGACTTGAGCTGGAACTTCCCGTCGCGGTCGGTAAAGTAGGTGAACATGAAGAAACTAAGCCAGTTGTCCATGGGCTCATTGAAGGTGCCCAGGATGCGCGGCTTGTCGGCGTCGCCGCTGTGGCGCATGAGCAGCTCTTCCGCTTCTTCACGGCCGTCGCGGCCAAAGTGCGCGTGCAGCAGATACACCATGGCCCAGAGGTGGCGGCCTTCCTCGACGTTGACCTGGAACAGGTTGCGCAGGTCATACAGCGAGGGCGCGGTGTGGCCCAGGAGGCGCTGCTGCTCAACAGACGCCGGCTCGGTGTCGCCCTGCGTCACGATGAGGCGGCGGAAGGTCGAGCGGTATTCGCCGGGCACTTCCTGCCACACGTCTTCACCCATGTGGTCGCCAAAACCGATCTTTCGGCCTTCTTCCTTGTCGGCCAGGAAGATGCCCCAGCGGTAATCCGGCATCGGCGTGTAGCCGTAGCTGGCCCAGCCCGAAGCGTCCACGCCCACGGCGGTGCGCAAATAGACTTCTTTGGCCTTGAAGTCGCTGGGGCCCATTTCGTCCCACCAGTTCAGGAAGGCCGGTTGCCAATGCTCGAGCGCGCGCTGGAGCTGGCGGTTTTCGCCGAGGTGGACGTTGTTGGGGATGAGGGCTTGCAGGTCAATAGAGCTCATGTCGTTCTTCCATCAAATAAGTTTCTAGGCGGCAGTAGCGATGTCTGTACCAGTGCCAGCGCGGAACCGGCTTTGCCGGGCCGCAGGTGGCGCCCCCTGGGGGGGAGGCGCCGCAGGCGCTTCGGGGGGTTACACCCTCTTCCAATCGAACTTGGCTTTTTTGCCCGTTCCGAAGAGCTTGAGCGCGCCGTCTTCCCCAACCGCATTCGGACGAATGAAGATCCAGTTCTGCCAGGCAGACAGGCGCCCAAAAACACGCGTCTCCATCGTCTCTTTACCGGGAAAGCGCAGCGAGGCTTCCATGCCCGTCATCGCGTCAGGCGAGAGCGACGCACGCTCTTCCAGCATGATGCGGATCTCGTCTTCCCAGTCGATGTCGTCGGGCGTCAGGGTGACCAGGCCCAGCGCCAGCGCCTGGTCGGCGCGCAGCGGGCTGTCGCCGAGTTTTTGCAGCTGCGTAATCGTGGCGGCGTCTTCGCAGAAACGCGTCTGCAGACGCGTAAGGCCATTTACCGCAGGGAACCAGCCAAAGTTGGCGGCGCTCAGTTGCAGTGCGGGTGCGCTGTCGGGGGCATCGGGCAAATCCAGCATGTAAATGCGGTCGCAGGCCAGGGCCAGCTCGTAGAAGGTGCCGGCAAAGCACGAACCCGCATCGGCCAGCGCAATCAATGAACGGCTGGTCACGTCCAGCCGGGCCAGCGTGCGGCGCAGCGCGCCCGTGGTTTCTTTCACCAGCCAGTGGTCTTTGAGATTGGCCAACACGCCGTCCATGCGGATGACCTGGCCGGCGTCGCCGGTGGTCTTGATGACCCAGGTGCCGACTTCCAGTTCATTCGTGCGCAGGTTGAGGATGGCGTCGTCGAGCTCGCGCTGCAGCTTCAGCGGGTACCAGTTGGCACCGGCAGCTTCGATGGTTTCAGGCGTGGACTCGAT
Source organism: Polaromonas sp. SP1 (assembly GCF_003711205.1). Lineage (NCBI taxonomy): Bacteria > Pseudomonadati > Pseudomonadota > Betaproteobacteria > Burkholderiales > Comamonadaceae > Polaromonas > Polaromonas sp. SP1. The sequence continues at coordinate 3,724,629 of NZ_CP031013.1, forward strand.
GGCCACGGCGGGCGCCTTGACGGTGATGGTGGCGATGCGTTTTTCGCGATCGACCTGTGCGTCGACGATGCTGTAGTGGTAACCGGTGTCGTCGATGAGCGCTCTCAGCGGCGTGAGTTCAATGCCTTTTGAGGCTGCAGCCCGCGTGGATTGTGCACGGAGTGCTTCAATTTCTGTAGCAAGCAGCTCACCGAACTGCTGCGGCTTGGCGTGCGCGTCGATCAGCTTCCAGTCCTTGGCGCGGTCGGCGCGCACGCCTTCGCTGGTGGTGCAGAAGATGTCGGCCAGGTCGCGGCGCACCTTGCGCTTGTCGGTCACGCGGGTCAGGCCGCCGGTGCCGGGCAGCACGCCGAGCAAGGGCACCTCAGGCAGGCTGACGGTGGAAGAGCGGTCGTCCACCATGATGATGCGGTCGCAGGCCAGGGCCAGCTCGTAGCCGCCGCCGGCGCAGGCGCCCGTCACGGAAGCGATGGCCTTGAGGCCGTCATGGCGCGAAGAGTCTTCCAGGCCGTTGCGGGTTTCGTTGGTGAATTTGCAGAAGTTGACCTTCCAGCCGTGGGTCGACAGGCCCAGCATGTAGATGTTGGCCCCCGAGCACCAGATCTTTTCCTTGCCCGATTCAAACACCACCACCTTGACGGCGGGGTGCTCAAAGCGGATGCGGTTGATGGCGTCGTGCAGCTCGATGTCGACGCCCAGGTCGTAGCTGTTGAGCTTGAGCTTGTAGCCGGGCTTGATGCCGCCGTCTTCGTTGATGTCGAGCTTCAGGCGCGCAACATCGCCCTCCACGCTCAGCGTCCAGTGCTGGTACTTGGCGGGGTGGGTGGAAAAGCTCACGAGCTCGCGCTCCTGGCCTTCGATGACCTGCTTGAACAAAAGGGGTTCTGTCATGGCGTTCATGGGGGGGCTCCAGTTAGTCCCGTTCGGCGTTGTCGCGAACGGATGTTTTGGGAACGGCGCGTTCCAGGTCTTTCAGGCTTTGCTTCAGTGTGCGCGCTGCCGTGTCGACCACGGCGTCGGCGCGGGCATACAGCGCCTCGCGGCTTGAGAGGATGCGGCGCAGGTCTTCCATCGCTTCGCTGGTGGCGCCGCGTGTGGTGTCGAAAGGCCGCATGTCGCCCTGGGCGACCACGCGGGCCATGTGCTCTTCAGGGCTGGCCTTGAGCCACACGCAGTAAAAACGGCTTTGCAGCAGGTCAAAGGTTTCGCGCTCGCTGACGATGCTTCCGCCGGTGGTCATCACCACGCCGCCGGGGTGGTCCTCGGCGATGCGGAAGAGCGCGCGGCGCTCATAGCGGCGGTAGCCGGCCTGCCCGTGCAGCAGCAAAATTTCATTCATGCTGGTGCCGGCTTCGCGCTCGATCTCGCGGTCCAGCTCGATAAAAGGCACGCCGCGCTCGGCCGCCAGCTGGCTGCCCAGCGTGGACTTGCCGGCGCCACGCAGGCCGATCAAGGCAATGCGCTGCTCGCGCCCCTGCGAGTCACTCAGGCCGAAGGTGCTGCCGAGCATGCCGTAGGCCTGGTCGAGTTGGGTATCGTCCAGCCGGGTCAGCAGGCCTTGCACGCGTGCCAGCGCCGGGCGCGGGGCGTCCTGCAGCAGTTCAAGAATGGAAATGTTCAGTGCGCGGGCGGCGGCCTCGAGCGAATTGATGGAGACATTGCCCTTGCCCGTCTCCACGTCAGCCAGAAAGCGTTCGCTCAGGCCGGAGTCGGAAGCCAGCTGCTTGCGCGTCATGCCGCGGCGGGCACGCCAGGCGCGTACGCGGGCGCCCAGTTCGCTGAGCGTGGCTTTCGATTCCTGGTCAGACATGGTTTCCAAACGGCACCTGTGGAGAAAAGTCGTGGAAAGTCGCAAAAAATCGGTTTTTGGGGTTTCTGGGCTTGCGCCCTCGATGAATTGCAGTATACTTCAGGTTAAATCGATGTCAAGCAGTTTATTGCATCTTTTATCCGTCCTTCGCTAACCTCAGGATGATCGGACCCGATATGAAACTCAAAATCCTCGTAGGCACCATGACCAGCACCGCCGACTATGTGGCGCAGGCAATCCAGATGGATTGCGCCGACCTGGTGAGTGAGATTGAAGTGCAGCTGATGGACAACCTGGACATCAGCGTGTTTGACGCCGCGAACGCGGAAGATGCACTTTATCTCATCTGCACGTCCACTTACGGCTCCGGCGATGTGCCCGACAACGCCCGCGCGCTGTACGAATCGCTGGGCGCCAACCCGCAGTTCCTGGGCCATGTGCGCTACGGCGTCATTGCGCTGGGCGACCGTACTTATATGCAGACCTTCTGCTTTGGCGGCAAAAAATTCGACGAGCGCCTGACGGACCTGGGCGCGCAGCGCATCGGCGACGTCTGGCTGCACGACGCCAGCAGCGGCACCATGCCCGAAACCGAAGGCACTGAGTGGTGCCGCACCTGGCTGGCCGGCGCGCTGCAGACGCTGGGGGCCAGCCCGGCCACCGCCTGAGATTTATTGGTCAAAAGGGCTCTAGCCCAATCCCTGCCTTGGCAGGAAGCTATAAAAATAATAGCAAACAAGAACAAGAGCAATCTGGAGACAAGCATGCAAACAAGCAGCGCTGACCACTCGGCCAGCCCGCCCCTGGTGACGATCCCGCGCGACTACAACGCCGCGCACGACCTGCTGGCACGCAACGCCTCGCGCACCGGCAAGGTGGCGTTTATGGATGCGCTGACGGGCGAGCAGCTGACCTACGGCGAGCTCACCGACCAATCGCACCGCTTTGCCAACGCCCTGCGCGCCAAGGGCTTCACGCCTGAAAGCCGCGTGCTGCTGGCGATGCTGGACACGCCGCAATGGCCCGTCGTTTTTCTGGGCTGCATCCTGGCCGGCGTGGTGCCGGTGGCGGCCAATACGCTGCTGACGACGCAGGACTTCGACTTCATGCTGCGCGACTCGCGCGCCCAGGGCCTTGTCGTTTCGAAGGCGCTGCTGCCCTCGTTTGAGCCGCTGATCGGCAAGATAGACACGCTCAAGACCGTGATCCTCGCCGGCACCGACGATTCATCGCCTTATCCGGCCCTGGCCAGCATGCTGGCTGGACATCCCGCTACCAAAACCATAGCAAACACCTGCGCCGACGACGCCTGCTTCTGGCTGTATTCGAGCGGCTCCACCGGCACGCCCAAGGGCACGGTGCACCTGCACAGCCACCTGGTCCAGACGGCCGAGCTGTATGGCCGCGGCGTGCTGGGCATCCGTGAATCCGACGTGGTGTATTCGGCCGCCAAGCTGTTCTTTGCCTACGGCCTGGGCAATGCGCTTACCTTTCCGATGAGCGTAGGCGCCACCACCGTGCTGCTGCCGGCGCGCCCTGCCCCGGCCGACGTGTTTGCGCTGCTCAAAAAATACCAGCCCACGATCTTTTACGGCGTACCCACGCTGTACGCCGCCCTGCTGGCCGACCCGGCCAAACCGGCGAAATCAGAACTGCGCCTGCGCGTGTGCACCAGCGCCGGTGAGGCGCTGCCCGCAGAGATCGGCAAGAAATGGACAGCCCACTACGGCTGCGAAATCCTCGACGGCATCGGCTCGACCGAAATGCTGCACATCTTCTTGAGCAACCGGCCCGGCCAGGTGCGCTACGGCACCACCGGCCAGGCGGTGCCCGGCTATGCGCTGCGCATCATCGGCGACGACGGGCGCGAATGCGGGGACGGCGAGATCGGCGAGCTGCAGATCAGCGGACCGAGCGCGGCCATCATGTACTGGAACAACCGCGCCAAGACCAAGGCCACCTTTGCCGGCGAATGGACCAAAAGCGGCGACAAGTACACACGTGACGCCGACGGCTACTACACCTACGGCGGGCGCAGCGACGACATGCTGAAGGTCGGCGGCATTTACGTCTCGCCGTTTGAAGTAGAGGCCAGCCTGATGACACACGCCGCCGTGCTGGAAGTGGCCGTGATCGGCGTGGCCGACGACGACCAGCTCATCAAGCCCAAGGCTTATGTGGTGCTCAAGCCCGGCCAGGCCGCCACCATGGACGAACTCAAGGCCCATGTGAAGCAGCAACTGGCGCCTTACAAATACCCGCGCTGGATCGAGTTCGTCGGTGAGCTGCCGAAAACCGCCACCGGCAAGATCCAGCGCTTCAAGCTGCGCCAGGGCACGGCGTAAAAATGCCCGCTACCCCAGGCAAAGCGGGCACGGGTATTGCTTTAAGCGTAAACAATTTAATCCTCAATCTCGGGTTTTACACTAGGGCCGCTCGGGTAACGCACGCTTACTATTCGTCTAACCGTTTTCAGTCTCAACCAGGAGCTATTCCATGACTTCACGCCGACTTGTACTGACCCGTAGCGCTGCCGTGATCGGCGCCGCCTCCACCGGCCTTTTGCTGCCCGAGATCGTGCGTGCGCAATCCGCCAAGGTTCGCGTGGGTTTCATGCTGCCCTACACCGGCACCTTCGCCCAGCTCGGCGTGGCGATTGAAAACGGCTTTCGCATGGCCATCAACGAACAAGGCGGCAAGCTCGGCGGCCGCGAGATCGAATACTTCAAGGTGGACGACGAGTCCGAACCTTCCAAGGGCATTGAAAACGCCAACAAGCTGGTGCAGCGCGACAAGGTCGACGTGCTGGTCGGCACCGTGCACTCCGGCGTGCAGATGGGCATCCAGAAAGTCGCGCGCGACACCGGCGTGCTGAGCCTGATCCCCAACGCCGGCGTGCATGCCGCCACCCGCAGCCTGTGCGCGCCCAATGTGTTCCGCACGTCGTTCAGCAATTCACAGCCCACGCGCGCCCTGGGCAAAGCCATGGTCGACCGCGGCCACAAAAAGGCCGTCTGGATCACCTGGAAGTACGCCGCCGGCGACGAGGCGTTTGAGGGCTTCAAGGAAAGCTACACCGCTGCGGGCGGCACCATCGTCAAGGAACTGGGCCTGCCTTTCCCGCAGGTCGAGTTCCAGGCACTGCTGACCGAAATCGCCGCACTCAAGCCTGACGCAGTCGCCTGCTTCTTCGCCGGCGGCGGCGCCGCCAAGTTCATCCGCGACTACGCTGCCTCGGGCCTGAAGGACAAGATTCCCCTCTACGGCTCCGGCTTCCTGACCGAAGGCGTGCTGGACGCCGCAGGCCCCGCCGCCAACGGCATCATCACCACCATGCATTACAGCGACTCGCTGCCCACACAACGCAACGGCCAGTTCCGCCTGAACTACGCCAAGACCTTCAGGTTGCAGCCCGACGTGTACGCCGTGCAGGGCTACGACACCGGCCTGCTGCTGATCCAGGGCGCCAACGCCGTCAAGGGCGACCTGAGCAGCAAACCGGCGCTCTACAAGGCCATGGAAGGCGCCGTCATTGACAGCCCGCGCGGCAAATGGACCATGAGCGCGTCGCACAACCCGGTGCAGGACATGTACCTGCGCGTGGTCGAGAACAAGGAAAACAAGGTGATCGGCGTGGCCGCGAAAGCCCTCGCCGACTCCGGCGCCGGCTGCAAGATGGCCTGATCGCTTCTGTTCCAGCGAAATGGGAGGTCTTCTGGCCTCCCATTTTTTTGAATGAAAGCCGGCACAAGTCATCCTGACGGGTCTTTACCAGTGCTATCTTCACCCCATGACGCTCACCACCTACCTCCTTTACGTCGCAGCAGTGGCCCTGCTGATCCTCACACCCGGCCCGACCATGCTGATGTGCATGACGAATGCGCTCAACCATGGCCCGCGCAAGGCGATGACGTCAGTCGCCGGCAGCGTGAGCGCGGTGCTGTGCGTGATGCTGCTGTCGGCCATGGGCCTGGGTGCGCTGCTGGCGGCGTCTGAGACCGCGTTCACGGTGGCCAAGGTGATGGGTGCGGCGTATTTGATCTGGCTGGGCATCAAGACCTTTCGCAGCGAAGCCGCTGTGTTTGACCCGGCCGCCGGTGAAGCGCCGGCGCAGCGCCGTTCGTTTTTCCTGCGCGGTTTCCTGGTCGGCGCCAGCAACCCCAAGGCCGTGCTGTTCTTTGCTGCCTTCTTCCCGCAGTTCCTGAATCCGGCTGCGCCCTTTGTGCCGCAGTTCGCCATCCTCGCCCTCACCTTTATGGCGTTTGAGTTCACGGTGCTGAGCGGCTGCGCGCTGGGCGTGGCACGCATCGCGCCATTGCTGCGGTCCAGCCGTGCCGTGCGCTGGTTCAACCGCGTCTCGGGCGGGCTCTTCACCCTCATGGGCAGTCTCTTGCTCTTCACCCGCCGCCACACCTAATCGGATTTATGGATTTAGCCAACTTCCTCATCCAGCTACTCAACAGCGTCCAGTACGGCCTGTTGCTGTTCATGCTGGCCGCCGGCCTGACGCTGATCTTCGGCATCATGGGCGTGGTCAACCTGGCCCATGGCAGCTTTTACATGCTGGGCGCCTACCTCGCCTGGTCGCTCAGCACGCTGACGGGCAGTCTCACGATGGCGATCATCGGCGGCGCGGTGCTGTCGGTCATCTTCGGCCTGGCGCTCGAGTGGCTGCTGTTTCGCCATTTCTACAAACGCGATCATCTGGACCAGGTGCTGCTGACCTTCGGCCTGATCTACATCTTTGAAGAAGTGCGCTCCATCCTCTGGGGCGACGATGTGCACGGTGTGACGATTCCCGATCTGCTGAGCGCCTCGGTTCCGCTGACCGAGAACCTTTCTTATCCGGTCTACCGCCTCTTCATGTCGGGCGTGTGCATCGCGCTCGCGCTCGGCCTGTACTGGATGATCTCGCGCACACGCCTGGGCATGAAGATTCGCGCCGGTGCCTTTAACCGCGACATGGCCGAGTCGCTGGGCATCAACATCAAGCTGATCCATGCCGTGGTGTTTGCGCTGGGCGTGGGCCTGGCGGCGGTGGCGGGCATGATCGCCGCGCCGGTCGCCAGCGTCTACCCCAACATGGGCTCGCAGGTGCTCATCATGTGTTTTGTGGTGGTGGTGATTGGCGGCATCGGCTCGGTGCGCGGTGCGTTGATTTCCGCGCTGCTGGTTGGCCTGGTCGATACCTTTGGCAAGGTGCTGCTGCCCTCGATGGCCGGCATGCTGGTGTATATGTTGATGGCGGCTGTATTGCTGTGGAAACCTGAAGGTCTGTTCAAGCAATGACTTCCTGGCCCCCACGCTCGTCACTTCGTGTACTTCGCTGCCCCCCGAGGGGGCTAATTTTCCTTGGGGCGGCCCGGCGGAAAATTGTTTCTTCTCTCTCAATGTCTGCTTCATGAGTTCAGCAAAAGCAAATCTCGAAATCCTGCCGCGCGGCGTGCAGGTAGCGTTGGCGCTGGGCCTGATCGCACTGGTCGCCTTCCCTTTCGTCGGCACCGACTTCTACACCCAGATGGTCACGCGCATGATGATCATGGCCATCTTCGCCATGAGCCTGGACTTGCTGCAGGGCGTGACCGGCCTGGTGTCGCTCGGCCATGCAGCCTACTTTGGGCTGGCGGGTTATGCGCTGGCCTTTTTGACGCCGGCCGGTGAGCCGGTGAGCCTGTGGTGGACGCTGCCGGTGGCGGTGCTGGCCTCGGGCCTGGCTGCGCTCATCATCGGCTTCTTCGTGGTGCGCACGCATGGCATCTACTTCATCATGGTCACCATGGCGTTTGCGCAGATGGTGTTCTATCTCTTCTTCGACAACAAGGCGCTGGGCGGCTCTGACGGCCTGTACGTTAACTTCAAGCCCAGCGCAGCCATCTTCGGCTGGGTGCCGTTTGACCTGGACAGCAAGGTCACGCTCTACTACTTCACGCTGGGCGCGCTGCTGCTGGTCTATGCCTTTTTGCGCCGCCTGCTCTGGAGCCCGTTCGGCCGCACGCTGGCCGGCATCCGCGTGAACGAGCACCGCATGCGCGCCATGGGCTTTGGCACCTTCGGCTACAAGCTCTCGGCCTTCACGCTGGCCGGCGCGCTGGCGGGCCTGGCCGGCTACCTGTGGGGCACGCAGACGGGCTACATCAACCCGGAGTTGATGGGCTTTCACATGAGCGCGCACGCGATCATGATGGTGATCCTGGGCGGCATGGGCAACTTTGCCGGCGCCATCGTCGGTGCGTTTGCGTTTGAATATTTGCTGCATGTCTTCAAGGACTTGCCGCAGGTGGGCAGCGTCAACCTCGGCAAGCACTGGCAGCTGTGGATGGGGCTTTTTATCGTGCTGCTGGTGGTTTTCGCGCCGCGCGGCATCCTGGGCCTGGTGGAGAAATTCACCCAGCGCAAAGAAAAGACGGAGGCCGGCCATGAGTGAAGTCCTCCTCAGTGCTAAAAATCTCACCAAGCGTTTTGGTGGCCTTGCTGCGGTCAACGATGTGTCGGTCGACCTCTGGCGCAACCACATCCACGCCGTCATCGGCCCCAACGGCGCCGGCAAATCCACGCTGACCAACCTGCTCTCGGGCGACTTGCCGCCCAGTTCGGGCACCGTCACGCTGGGCGGGCATGACGTCACCGGCTGGACACCCGAGAAAATCTCGGGCAAGGGCCTGGGCCGCAGCTACCAGAAGACCAATATCTTCTTGCCCTTCAGCGTGTGGGAGAACGTGCGGCTGGCCTCGCAGTCGCGCGAACCCCATGCCGCGCACTGGCTCAAACGCGCCACCAACTTTGCCGCCGTCAACGCCCGCGCCGAAGAAGCGCTGGAGCTGGCCGGCCTGCAAAGCCGCAAGCACGCCGTTGCCGGGACCATCAGCCACGGCGAGCAGCGCCAGCTCGAGATCGCCATGACGCTGGCCACCGAGCCGCAGGTGCTGCTGCTGGACGAACCGCTGGCCGGCATGGGCGTGGCCGAAGCCGAGCGCATGGTGGCCCTGCTGCTGGCCATCAAGAAAAACCACGGCATCCTGCTGGTCGAGCACGACATGGACGCCGTCTTCACGCTGGCCGACAAGCTCACCGTGATGGTGAACGGCCAGGTGATTGCCAGCGGCACGCCCGCGCAGATCCGCGCCGACGCCGGCGTGCAAGCAGCGTATCTAGGCGAGGAGCACTGAGAATATGGCCCCCACGCTTTTCACTTCGAGCCTGCGGCGCGCTGCCCCTTTCACTTCACCAGGGGCTGGCCTTGCTTGGGGCGGCCCGGCGCTGCGGCCTCGCCTGGAGAATTTATGAGCATGGTTGAAAAACAGATCGACATCCTGATCGCCGCCCAGGACATCAACACCTATTACGGTGCCAGCCATGTGCTGCGCGGCATTGACTTTCATGTCGCGCGCGGTGAGACGATCGGCCTCATGGGCCGCAACGGCATGGGCAAAAGCACGCTGCTCAAAAGCATCATGGGCCTGGTCAAGCCGCGCTCAGGCTCGGTCGCAATCAACGGCCGGCCCATGACAGGCGCCCCACCCTACGAAATCGCCCGCCTGGGCATCGCCTATGTGCCTGAAGGCCGCGGTATCTTCGGCAACCTCAGCGTGGTTGAAAACCTCAAGATGGCGGCGCGCCCCGGCACAAAAGGCCAGCGCGACTGGACGTATGACCGCGTGCTCGACACCTTCCCGCGCCTGAAAGAGCGCCTGGGCCACGGCGGCCAGCAACTCAGCGGTGGCGAGCAGCAGATGTTGACCATCGGCCGCGCGCTGATGACCAACCCGGACGTGCTGATCCTGGACGAAGCCACCGAAGGCCTGGCGCCGCTGATTGCCAAAGACATCTGGCGCATCTGCGGCCTGATCCGCGAAACCGGCATCAGCAGCGTGATCGTCGACAAGAACTGGAAACACGTCACGCAGATCACCGACCGCAATGTGATCCTGGTCAAGGGCCAGGTGGTGTTTGAAGGCAGCTCGGCCGAGCTGCATGCCAAGCCCGAGTTGCTGGCGCAATACCTGGGCGTCTAGCGTTTAGCGTCTGGCGTCTAGCCGCGGGGCTTCATGCTCTGATTTTGATAGCAGCTTGCCAAGGCAGCGACTGGGCTACAGCCACTTTTTCTTTAAATTTCCAAAGAAACTGCGGGTGCGCTACAGCAAAGAGCGCAGTTCCCTCGCCGCATCCAGCAGCAAAGGCAGCAGCTCACGCTGCATGGCCTCAGGCCGCAGCCGCTGCGGCGACGACACCACATTGAGCGAAGCCACCGTGTGGCCCTGCATGTCGCGCAGCGGTACGGCCAGCGCGTGCACACCCAGCTCATGCTCTTCGCTGGCCAGGCAGTAGTCGTCGATGCGTACCTGGTCCACCAGCGTCCTGAGCCTGCGCGGATCGGTCGTGGTGTGCAGCGTCAGCCGTGCCAGGTTGCCGGTTTCTGTTTTGGTTTTCAGCCAGGCGCTGAAGTCGCTCTTGGGTTTGGCGGCCAGCAGGATGCGGCCGGTGGACGTGGCATGTGCGGGCAAGCGCGCGCCCAGGTGCAGGCCATAAGCCAGCACGCGCGCCGGCGCCGTCTTGCCGTCGGCCGGCGACTTCCACTCAAATCCGCTGCGGCCGATGATGACGATCTCGTCGCCATCCAGCACCGCCACCGAAAATGATTCCTGGGTCTGCGCGGCCAGCCGGTTCAGCGCGGGCTGGATGGCGCGCGGCAAACGTGCAGTCGCCAGGTAACTGCCTGAAAAGCGCAGGACCTTGGGCGCCAGCCAGAAATAGCTGCCGTCGGTTTCCAGGTAGCCTAGGTGGGTCAGCGTCAGCAAATGCCGCCGCGCGGCCGCCCGCGTGATGCCGGCGCGCTCGGCCGCCAGCGTGGCATTCAGGCGCTGGCGCTGGGTGTCAAAGCTCTCCAGCACGGCCATGCCCTTGGCCATGCCTTCGATCATGTCGGCCTTGGCGATGGGAAAGGCGCCGGGCCTGATAGCGGTTTTAGGAGTGACCATTGCGCGATCATCGCACAACCACGCCAAACATCGTGCAAAGGCGCGCGCCGCCCCTAGGCGCACTACGCATCGCCGCCTACCCTCAAGGCCAGTGAAACAAGGCTCAATGCGTTGATGGAGACAAGCATGCGTGTACAGGTAGCGATCGTGGGAGGCGGCCCGGCCGGGCATTTGCTCGGCCAGTTGCTCTATAAGGCCGGGATCGACGCCATCGTGATCGAGCAGCGCAGCCAGGCTTACGTGCTGGGCCGCATACGCGCGGGCGTGCTCGAGCAAGGCACGACCGACCTGCTCGACGAAGCCGGCGTGGGCGCGCGCATGCACAGGGAAGGCCTGGTGCACGGCGGCTTTGCGCTCGGCTTTGGCGGCGCACACCACCGCATCGACCTGAACAAGCTCACCGGCGGCAAGAAAGTCATGGTCTACGGCCAGACGGAAGTCACGCACGACCTGATGGACGCACGCGCCGCCGCCGGCCTGGCCACCGCCTATGAAGCCGAGAACGTGAGCCTGCATGACTTTGACGGCCCCAACCCCAAGGTGCGTTATGTGCAGCACGGCGTGGCCCATGAAGTCGAATGCGACTTCATCGCCGGCTGCGACGGATTTCACGGCGTAAGCCGGGCCAGCGTGCCCGCCGCAGCGCTGACAACCTATGAACGCATTTACCCCTTTGGCTGGCTGGGCGTGCTGTCAGACACACCGCCGGTGTCTGAAGAACTGGTCTATGCCAACCACGCACGCGGCTTTGCACTGTGCAGCATGCGCAGCCACACGCGCAGCCGTTACTACGTGCAGTGTTCGCTCGACGACAAGGTCGAAAACTGGAGCGACGACGCCTTCTGGGACGAACTGCGCCGCCGCCTGGCGCCCGAGCTGGCCGAAAGCCTGGTCACCGGGCCGTCAATCGAAAAAAGCATCGCCCCGCTGCGCAGCTTTGTCGCCGAGCCCATGCGCTTTGGCCGCCTCTTCCTGGCCGGCGACGCGGCCCACATCGTGCCGCCCACAGGCGCCAAAGGCCTGAACCTGGCCGCCAGCGATGTGCGCTACCTGGCCCGCGCGCTGGCAGAGTTTTACGCCGGCAGCGAAGCCGGCATCAACAATTATTCAGACACCTGCCTGCGCCGCGTCTGGAAGGCCGTGCGCTTTTCATGGTGGTTCACCTCGCTCATGCACAAGTTCCCGGACGCGGGCGGCTTCGGGCAGAAGATCCAGGAGGCCGAACTCGACTACCTGATCAACTCGCAGGCGGCTTCGACGTCGCTGGCGGAGAACTATGTCGGTTTGCCGCTCTGAGGTTTGAGCGTTGAGCCGGGCACGTCCGGCCGGGACACCAGCAGGTCGCCCGGCTGGCAATCAAGAAACTCGCAAATCCGCATCAGCGTGTCAAAGCGCACGCCCTTGACCTTGCCCTGCTTGAGCAAGGACAGGTTGGCTTCGGTAATGCCGACGTACGCGGCCAGGTCCTTGGACCTGGCTTTGCGTTCTGACAGCATCACATCGAGTTTGACGACGATGGGCATGCGGAAAAAGGAAAGAGAGAAGCGTCAGACGAACTGCGCGTTTTCTTCCGCCAGCGCCACGGCCCTGGCCATCACGGCGGCGATCTGCCACACCATGCCGGCAAACAAGAGTGTCAGCAGCTCGTTGCTGCCAAAGCCCAGCGCCAGCGCGCGCTGGCCTGCCGGTGCGCCAGCCGTCAACACCACAGTGATCAAGGTCGACGAGACCACGCCCATCACCACCGAGGCAAAAATGCCCGCGGCAAAACCGCGCAGGTATTTGACCGTTCGCAAGCTGAAATATTCGGCCTGTGAAAAGCCCGAGAAGCAGCGCATGGCACACACCAGGCCGTAAGACGCGCAGCACACCGGCAAAACGCCGAGCAACACCGCCAGGCATTTTTGCCCCAGCGTGATGTCCAGCGCCGCGGCCTGTGAGACCGACATCGTCACGCCCGCTCGCAGCAAGAGGCTTTCAACCGGCGTGCTGAGCAGGTGATAAGCCACCGCCAGCGGCAGCGCCACTGCCAGCAACGCGCAGGCCCAGGCCAGCACGCTGCTGATGCCCTGCACATCAGGGCCGGACTTGACCGTCGAGATGGTGTGTTTCAAGGGAGCACCTCTTGCCTTGTTAAGAGGGTTTCAGTGTGACAGATAAATTACTGCAAAACAATAATTAATATCTATAAAACAGAAATTATTTTGACCAATTTGGGGCTTTCAGCGACAACCCCAAACCCCGCCGGGCCGGGGTTTAGGGTAAATTGGCCTCACAGCACCGGGCCGCCGCAGCAGGCGGCCTTCCATAAAGAGACATCCTTCACCCCATCCCTCCACCATGCTCACACCCGCTGCCGCACGCAAATCACCTTCTATCCACCCGCTCAAAGGCGTACGCGTGTTGAGCCTGGCGCTTAACCTTCCCGGCCCGGCGGCGCTGATGCGATGCCGGCAGATGGGGGCCAGCTGCGCGAAGCTGGAGCCGCCGGCGCCTGCGGGCGCACCGGCCGGCGCATCGGGCGACCCGATGAAGCTCTACAACCCCACGGCCTATGCCGCGCTGCATGACGGCGTGCGCACCGCCCTCGCCGACCTCAAGACCGAAGCCGGCCAGAAAAAGCTGCACAGCGAACTCGCCAAAACCGATGTGCTGATCACGTCGTTCCGGCCCTCCGCACTCGTCAAGCTGGGGCTGACATGGAAGGCCTTGCACAAGCAGCACCCCCACCTCAGCCAGGTCGCCATCGTCGGCAGCCTGGGCGAGCGCGCCGAGGACCCCGGCCACGACCTGACTTACCTCGCGGAGAACGACCTCATCACCGGCCTCAATCTGCCCGCCACGCTGTACGCCGACATGGGCGGTTCGCTGATGGCCAGCGAAGCCGTGCTGCAGGCCGTGATGCACCAGCGCAGCAAAGGCAAGGGTGTGTACCTGGAGGTCGCGCTCTCTGGCGCGGCAGCCTATATGGCCCTGCCGCGCGCCTGGGGCCTGACGCAGCCCGGTTCAGCCGTCGGCGGCGGCCATGCCGGCTACCGGGTCTACGCCTGCAAAGACGGCCGCGTCGCGGTAGCCGCGCTGGAGCCGCACTTTGCGGCCAGCCTGTGCGCGGCCGCGGGCGTGCAGGCCGCCGGCATGAAGGCCATGTTTGCGCCTTCCACGCATGAAGCGATTGAGGCCTGGCTCAAAACCCGCACGCGCAAAGAGCTGGACAAGCTCGCAGTGCAGCAGGACATTCCGCTGTACACGCTGGCAGAGTAGCGTTCACGCGCCGGTCCATGCATTCATGAGGAAACAAGGAACAATCATCCGTTGGGAGGCGGCACGCGGATTTGGATTCGTCCGCAGTCCGGCCGCGAGCGCCGACGTCTTTTTCCATCTGCGGGATCTACGCGGCGGTATGCAACCGCGTGAAGGGATGGAGGTCAGCTTTGAAGAAATTCAGGTTGGTGGCAAAGGGCCGCGTGCGATGGCGGTCGAAGCGATCAGCGTAACGCCGGGGCGGGCCTCCAGCTCCGCGCAGCCGCAAAGCCGTGCTCGCTCACGCGCTGAGGACAGCCCCCCCACGGAGGCCTCGTTCACAAAGGCAAACCACCACATCAACGGGCGGCCGGGGTTTCGGGGCCATGCTGTTCGTCATGGCGGCCTACGGCGGGTTGCTGCTCTGGGCTGTCTGGGCTTCGCTCTTGCCCTGGTGGATAGTTCCTGCATCGTTCGTGCTCAATTTGTTGACCTTTTGGATGTACTGGGTTGACAAACATGCCGCGCAGACCAGCCAGTGGCGGACACCGGAAAACACCTTGCAATTTCTGGCACTGGCAGGCGGCTGGCCGGGTGCGTGGCTAGCGCAGCAGGTCTTGCGACACAAGTCGAGCAAACAGTCTTTTCGGGACGACTACTGGCTGATGGTGATATCGCACGCCGTACTGGTGGGGGCGTGGCTGTTTTGGCCGCCCCTGAGAGAATCACTGACCGCCTGGCTGTAGTTCCACCAGGCGATCAGCTTGCACACTTGCCGGCTCAGAGCTAACTAGGCACGCCGCGCCAGCACCACCATCGCCGCCCCCAGCAGCAAGGCGCCCACACCCTGCTGCGCCGTCAGCGGCTCGGCAAACAGCCACGCGGCCGCCACGGCAGCCACCAGCGCTTCAATCAGCGTGCCCACCACCGTGGCGGTGGGCGACAGCCGCCGCGCACCCCAGGCAAACGCCAGGTAGGCAATCGAGGTAGTGACGACACCGGTATAGCCCACCTGCAACCAGGCGGTGGCGTGCTGCGGCCAGGTGATGCCTTGCGCGAGCGCAATGCCCAGCATCAGCAAAGCGGCGGCGCTCATGCTCCAGGCCGAGGCGGTCACAGCGGGAACCTGCGACGGCATGCGCGCATTGCCCAGCACCACCAGCGCATAGAGGCCTGCCGACGCCAGCGACCACGCCAGGCCAGCCGCATAGTGAACAGGCAGGCTCAGCGCTTCACCGGGCCAGGCAATCAGGCCCACACCGATCAGCGCGAGGCTGAGCGCCAGCAGCAGCCGGCCGCTGGCGCGCTCATAACCGCGCAGCACCGACAGCAATGCCACGATCACCGGCGCACAGCAGATCGAGATCACGGTGGGCAATGCGGCGCCGATATGGCTGACGCCGACAAACCAGCTGGTGACATTCATCGCCATGGCCAGCCCTGTGCCGACGACAAGCGCCCTGCCCCGCCACGGCAAATGCCGCCACTGGGCGGCCTCAAGTGCAGCGGCCCTCTGCCGCCAATGCCACCACCACAAGAGCGGCAAGCCCAGCGCAAAACGCGCCAAGGAAAGGCTGTAAGGGCTCATGCCCCCGGCCATCACAGACTGGGCAACCAAAGCGCCCACACCCCACAAAACGCCCGCAAGCAGGACGCCACCCCAGGCCAGGGCGGCCGATGTTTGGGTTTTCATGAAAGAAGTTCTCCATCCGTGCGCCTGCTGCAAACGGGATCACCGCATGAAAAAAGCAGGCAGGCGCGTCAACGCAAGGCCGCGCGCGGTTCAAAACAGAACGGCACGGCCAGTGGGCGCATTCCGGCATCAAGCCGGATGCATCACAGCGTGACGGAGGGGGGAGAAAGCTGGAGTTGCATGGATCGCATGATAACG
The DNA here is from genome assembly GCF_003711205.1 of Polaromonas sp. SP1. Taxonomy (NCBI): domain Bacteria; kingdom Pseudomonadati; phylum Pseudomonadota; class Betaproteobacteria; order Burkholderiales; family Comamonadaceae; genus Polaromonas; species Polaromonas sp. SP1. The sequence continues at coordinate 3,740,545 of NZ_CP031013.1, forward strand.
AAGACCGCCGGATCAAGCAGGCGCGGTGACACGCCTTTGCCAGGGCCGCTCAAACACCTGCCTGACAAAGGCATACAGGGCCCATAGCAGCAGCAAGGGGATCACCAGCGTCTGCAGCACAAAAATCACGATGAGCCGGATGATGTGTTCGGTGGCCTGCTCGGCTGCGCGCTTGAGGGTCTCCACGTGTTTCGTCACGTCGCCGTTTTTGGCCAGCCAGTCTTTCAGCGTCTCGACCATGCCGCGGTTGTCGGGCGCCGCGGCGACGGCCGGGTTGAGCTTGTCGGTCTGGCCTGCGGTGCGGTCGATGAGCTGCTGGCTGGAGACGTAATCAGCCGCCAGGAATTTTTGCCACAGCAAGTCGCTGCCCAGGGTGACCACGGGAATCGCAAAACGCAGCATCAGCAATATCACCAGCAGGCGCGACAGCCATGCAGGCACCTGCGGCTGGCGCATGTAGCACCACCACCAGCCCAATGCGGCAGCGCTCAGCGCCAGTGACACGGGCCAGTAGCTGCCGATGCTGATCAGCGCTTTCTGGATGCCGAAGGCCACGCTGGCGGCCAGCATCAGATGCGAAAACTGCTCGACCAGGTCGTTGACGGGATCGAGGATCTGCCCCGGCGCGAAGGTCACGCCCACGCCGAAAGGCTGCACCGACGCCTCGGTGCCCTGCGCGACGGAGATCACGGCATTGAGCAGCCGCGCGGTCGCAAAGCTCACCAGTGCCCGCTTGAGGCCCGCATCGACCTGCTGCATGGCCGGTGCGTCCAGCGGCGCCAGCCAGGCGCAGGCTGTGAATGCCGCCATGGTGAACGCCACGAGGGCTCTTCGTACAAGCGGCATGGCAACAGGCAAAGCGATGGACATGGATCTCCCGCAAATATGAATAAGAGACTTGCTGCCGCGGTGCAGTAAGCGCCGCGGGTGAGGAGCATCTTGCCAGAAAGGCATGCCGCCGCCGGCTTGGGCTGTTTTAAGCATGTGATGGATGCGGGCCAGCCGGACGTGCCATTGGCCCTGAACGCTGTTTGCTATCAATTCAGGAGCTACCAGCCCATGTATTTATTGGGCTAAAGGCCAATTTGACTCATAAAAAAAAGGACCTCAACGAGGTCCTTTTATCAGTGATGTCGCCAGCGTCTTAGCGGCCCTTGCGGCCGCCGGGCTTGCCGCCTGCGCCCTGCGCCAGCGGCGGCAGGCCGGTGTGGCGGGTCAGCAAGCGGCCCTTGACCACCGGCGAGGCTTTCACTGTGGTGGCCGTGCCGGTCGAGTTCTTGCGCCGCGCGCTGGTGTAGCTGCCGTCGGTCACTGGCTGGAAGGTCGGGATCAAATGGTGTTTGCCGTTGCCGATCAGGTCGGCGCGGCCCATGGCTTTGAGGGCCTCGCGCAGCACCGGCCAGTTATTGGGGTCGTGGTAGCGCAGGAAGGCCTTGTGCAGGCGGCGGCGGCGCTCGCCGCGCACGATGTCCACCGTCTCGCTGTCGCGCGTGATCTTGCGCAGCGGGTTCTTGTTGGTGTGGTACATCGTCGTGGCCGTGGCCATCGGGCTGGGGTAAAACGTTTGCACCTGGTCGGCGCGGAAGCCGTTTTTCTTGAGCCAGATGGCCAGGTTCATCATGTCTTCGTCGCTGGTGCCGGGGTGGGCGGCGATGAAGTACGGAATCAAAAACTGCTTCTTGCCGGCTTCAAGCGAGTACTTGTCGAACATCTGCTTGAACTTGTCATAGCTGCCGATGCCGGGCTTCATCATCTTGGTGAGCGGGCCCTGCTCGGTGTGCTCGGGCGCGATCTTGAGGTAGCCGCCGACGTGGTGCGAGACGAGCTCTTTCACGTACTCGGGGCTCTGCACGGCCAGGTCGTAACGCAGGCCGGAGCTGATGAGGATCTTCTTCACGCCCTTCAACGCCCGCGCGCGGCGGTACATCTTGATGAGCGGGTTGTGGTCGGTGTTGAGGTTGGAGCAGATGCCCGGGTACACGCAGCTCGGCTTGCGGCAGGCGGCCTCGATCTCGGGCGACTTGCAGCCGATGCGGTACATGTTGGCGGTGGGGCCGCCCAAGTCCGAAATCGCGCCGGTAAAACCCTTGACGGTGTCGCGGATCGCCTCGATCTCGCGGATCACTGAGTCCTCGGAGCGGCTCTGGATGATGCGGCCTTCATGCTCGGTGATGGAGCAGAAGGTGCAGCCGCCGAAGCAGCCGCGCATGATGTTGACGCTGAAGCGGATCATCTCCCACGCCGGGATTTTGGTGGCGCCGTCATGGCTGCCGTTTTCGTCGGCGTAGCGCGGATGTGGGGAGCGTGCGTAAGGCAGGTCGAACACGTAGTCCATCTCGGCCGTGGTCAGCGGGATGGGCGGCGGCGTGATCCACACGTCGCGCGCCGTGGCGCCTTCGCCGTGGGCCTGCACCAGGGCACGGGCGTTGCCGGGGTTGGTCTCAAGATGCAGCACGCGATTGGCGTGGGCGTAGAGCACGGCGTCGCTCTTGACCTGCTCGTAAGACGGCAGGCGGATGACGGAGCGGTCGCGCGGCGGGACTTTGATCTTGCCCTGCGCGGTGTGCACGGTGGACGGCAGGTTGGGGTTGGCGACAAACGTCAGCGGCTTGATGGCCGGGTTGGCCGCGGCAGGCCTGACTGCCTTGGCGACTACCGGCGAGCCTTTCGCTTCAGCCTCAACAGCCACTTCAGCGGCTTCGTCTTCGCGCGCGCAGGTTGCGCCCTGCTCGCGCGCCTGGTCAGAAATCATCAAATACGGATTGACGTGCGCCTCAACCCGGCCCGGTGTGTCGACGCTGGTGGAGTCGATCTCGAACCAGCCCTTGGCGGTTTCGTCGCCGGTGCGGCGGATAAAGGCGGTGCCGCGCACGTCGGTGATGTTGGCCACGGGCTCTTTAGCCGCCAGGCGGTGGGCGATTTCGACAATCGCGCGCTCGGCATTGCCATACAGCAGCAGGTCACATTTCGAATCGACCACCACGCTGCGGCGCACTTTGTCGGACCAGTAGTCGTAATGCGCGATGCGGCGCAGCGAGCCTTCAATGCCGCCCAGGATGATGGGCACGTCTTTGTAGGCCTCGCGGCAGCGCTGTGAATACACCAGCGCCGCACGGTCGGGGCGTTTGCCGCCGACGTCGCCGGGGGTGTAGGCATCGTCGCTGCGGATTTTGTGGTCAGCCGTGTAGCGGTTGATCATCGAGTCCATGTTGCCGGCGGTGACGCCGAAGAACAGGTTGGGCTTGCCCAGCACGCGGAAGGGGTCGGCGCTTTGCCAGTCAGGCTGCGCGATGATGCCGACGCGAAAGCCCTGGGCCTCCAGCATGCGGCCGATGACGGCCATGCCGAAACTCGGGTGGTCGACATAGGCGTCGCCGGTGACGACGATGATGTCGCAGCTGTCCCAGCCGAGCGCATCCATTTCGGCCCGGCTGGTGGGCAAAAATTTGGCCGTACCGAAGCGGGCCGCCCAGTACTTGCGGTAACTGGTGAGCGGCTTGGCGGCGCGCGTAAAAAAGGAGACGTCGACGGGGGCGTTCATAGGTGTGCGGGTAACACTCGATTGTAAGGTTTACCCTGAGTTTTGCCTCTTTATTCGGCATTTAAGCCCTACAAACCCCTCTCAATGCACGATTGGGGTGTTTAAAGTGGCCTCATGACCACGAATGGCCCCGAATTGACCTGCCCCTTCCCTCCAATATCCCCATGACGCCTTTCACCGCCGCCCTGCTCGCCGACGCGATCCTGGTGCTGCATGTCGCCATCGTCGCCTTTGCCGTGCTCGGCCAATTGCTGTTTATGGCCGGTGGTTGGCGCGGCTGGGCCTGGGTGCGGATGGCGTGGGTCAGGCTCGCGCACCTGGCGCTGATCGGCTTTGTAGTCGCGCAAAGCTGGCTGGGCGAAATTTGCCCCCTCACGATTTGGGAGCAGGCCCTGCGGTTGCGGGCTGGGCAAACCAGTTATGGCGGCTCGTTCATCGAGCACTGGCTGTCTCGGCTGATTTTCTTCAACGCGCCGGCCTGGGTGTTTATCGTGGCCTACACCGCGTTCGGTGTGCTGGTGCTGCTGAGCTGGTGGTGGTGGCCGCCGCACTGCAAGCGCACCCGAACCCGCTGAACTCAGCCGTGCAGTTCGCGGCTGTCCGGGGGCGCCTCGTCGCGCTCGTTCAGGCCGTAGTCGCGCAGCACATGGGCCACGCGCAGGCGGTAATCCTCAAACACACCGCCGCGGCCGCGGCTTTGCGCCTTGCGGTGGGATTCGAGCCGGCGCCATTCGAGCACGGCAGCCTCGTCCCTGAAGAAGGACAGCGAGAGCAGTTTGGCCGGATTGCTCAGGCTTTGAAACCGCTCGATGGAGATAAAGCCGTCGATCTTTTCCAGTTGGGGCTTGAGCGCCGCGGCGATGTCAAGGTAGGTTTGTTTGTGGCCTTCGGCAGGCTGCACTTCAAAAATGATGGCGATCATGGCAGGCTCTTCTTTTCGTGATGATGGCGGTACTTGGGATGGTGGCATCAATCCACAAACACCGGAATCCGGGCATTCATGGAGGGCCGGTACTGCCAGCTGAAGGATGAAGCGGCCTGCAGGCGACCAGACACCAGCAAGGTCTTGACCGCCGCCGCAGCAATTTGGCAAGCCAGCGCCTGACCCGGGCACTGGTGCGCACCGCGGCCAAAGCCGGGCACGTCCCGGTCCGGGCGGTCCAGCAGGAATTCGTCCGGCCTGGCATTGCACAACGGGTCGCGCCCTGCCGCGGCGAGCACCAGCAACACCACATCGCCCGGCTGCAGCGAAACACCCGCCACCTGCGTGGCCTCGGCCACAAAGCGGCGCGTGTTGTGGATGGACGGGTCGAAGCGGCTGACTTCATTGACCATCTGGAGCAGCTTGCCGGGCTCGCGGCGCATCGCGTCCAGCAAGGCCGGTTGCGTTGCCAGGGCCACGATGCTGTTGCCGATCAAGCCCGCGGTCGCTTCGTACGTCTGCGACAGCAAGCCGACTGCATTGGCCAACAAGGCGCGTGCGTCGCGCCAACCCACTTGCGACGCTTCATACTGCAACCGTGCCAGCGCGCTGCCGGGATGAGCGTTGGCATCCCGCACCAGCTCGGCAAACCTCGCCAGCAAGGCCGAAGCCGCATCGGCAGACGCCGCCAGTTGCGCCGCTGTGCTGACGGGCGACAGGCAGGCCACAAAGTCACCCATCCAGCGCGCGACCTGGGGCAGCTCATCTTCGGCAAAACCCAGCATGTCGGCCACGGCCATTACGGGCACTTCAAATGCCCAGCGCGAAAGCGCGGACCCGTGCAGCGGACCCTGCCCCGCCTGTGTTGCGGCCAAAACTTCAGTGCGGGCTTTAACGCGGCCCAGATCCACACCGGCCAGAAAGCGCTGCAAGGCCAGCTTGGGCGCATCGTGCCGCAGGCCCTCGTTCATGCGCACCAGGTGGCCAAACACCTCACCGGCGGCCGAACCCACGATGGCAGCAGGCACCGGCTCGGCGGCAGGGCGCACATGGCAGGCCGGGTTGCCGAGCACCGCTTTCACACTGGCAGCGCTGCCGGCGATCCACAGCTTGCGCGGCGCGTCAAACACCAGCGCAGGGCCTGCGACCAGCGATGCGTAATACGGGTAGGGATTGCGGTGGGCGGATGCCGCAAGAATGTGTTCGGGGGCCGTTTCAGGTTTTGCGTGAGGCGTCATGAATGCCATTTTTGCGGAAACAGCGCGCTGGATGCTTCGCTCCCGGCCGAAGTGTGCGGGCCTGGCCCGGAGCATCATTCACAATGAAATAGGCTTCCAGCCCAATCACCACCTCGGCTAACAGCTATCAAATCAATAGCAGATCAATAGCAGATCAATAGCAAATCCATTTTCAACTCGTAGCCGCCCGTTCGCGCGCCGCCAGCACCTGGCCCCGGCAATCACCAAACCCGATGCGCCGAAAGCCGCTGCGCTCGCACGAGGCGCGCAGGATGACCGCGTCGCCGTCTTCCAGGAATGTGCGCGTTTCGCCGTTGGCCAGCGTCAGCGTGTGCTTGCCGCCCAGGCTCAGCTCCAGCAACGAGCCGGCCTGCTCCGGCTTGGGGCCTGACAGGGTGCCCGTGCCCAGCAAATCGCCGGGCTGCAGGTTGCAGCCGTTGACGGTGTGGTGCGTGAGCATTTGCGCGACGGTCCAGTAGGCGTCCAGAAAATTCGATTGCGACAGGCGCTCGGGGCCCTGGCCTGCATCACGCATGGCCTGCGTTTCCAGCCAGACTTCCAGCGCCACGCCGATACAGCCCTGCCGGCGGTTGGCCGGCGAATCAAGATACGGCAAAGGCTGCGGGTCGCTTTCAGGGTGGGCAAACGGCGCACGAAACGGCGCCAAAGCCTCCATGGTCACGATCCACGGCGAGATGGTGCTGGCGAAGTTCTTGGCGAGGAAGGGGCCCAGCGGCTGGTATTCCCAGGCCTGCACATCGCGCGCCGACCAGTCGTTGAGCAGCACCATGCCAAAAGCGTGCGCTTCGGCCTCGTCCATGGAGATCGGCTCGCCCAATGCATTGCCCTGCCCCACCAACACGCCCAACTCCAGCTCGTAGTCCAGCCGGTGGCTGGGCCGCAAGAGCGGGATCTCTTCGTTCGGACCCTTGGTCTGGCCCAGCGGGCGGTGAAAGGCCTGGCCGCTCACGCCGATCGACGAGGCCCGGCCGTGGTAACCGATGGGCACCCACTTGTAGTTGGGCAGCAGCGGCGCGTCGGGGCGAAACAGCTTGCCGACGGTGGTGGCATGGTGGATGCCGGTGTAGAAGTCGGTGTAGTCGCCGATGCGGCACGGCAGGTGCAGGGTGACCGCATCCTGCGGCGCCAAGAAGCCTGACCACTCAGCCTGCTTTGCGCTGCCTTCAGCCAGTCCCTGAGAGATGGCGGCCCGCAGCGCGCTGAGCGCCGCCGGGCTTTGCCCCATCAACGCGTTCATGTCGCCGGTATCGATCAGCCCTGCCGCGCGCAAATCCAGCACCTGGTCGCCAATCGCCACACCGATCTTGCGCGCGCCTTGCGGCCCGTCGCTGTAGGTGCCAAACGGCAGGTTTTGAATGGGAAAGTCGGTGCCGGCCTCATTGGCCGAAGCGACCCAGCTGCGCAGTTGCGGGTCGTGGGTGGCGTTGAGTAATTCGTTCATGCGCATCAGCCTTTGAATTGGTCTTTGAGCCCGGCCCAGCAGTTGCTGTAGCCGGCGTCCAGCGCCCCGCCCTCCAGCGCATAGGCCGTCGGGATAAAGCGGTAACGGCTTTCAAACATGAAGGCCAGCGTGTTGTCCAGCTTGTGCGGCGCCAGCGGGGCTGTACTGGCTTTCTCGAAGGCCTCGGTGTCGGGGCCGTGCGGCACCATGCAGTTGTGCAGCGATGCGCCGCCGGGCTTGAAGCCCTCGGGCTTGGCGTCGTACTGGCCGTAGACCAGGCCCATGAATTCGCTCATGAGGTTGCGGTGGTACCAAGGCGGGCGAAAGGTGTTCTCGGCCACCAGCCAGCGCGGCGGGAAGATCACAAAATCGCAGTTGGCCGTGCCCGGCGTATCCGACGGCGAGGTCAGCACGGTAAAGATCGACGGGTCCGGATGGTCGTAGCTGATGGAGCCTATCGTCATGAAGTTGGCGGTGTCGTATTTGTAGGGCACCAGGTTGCCGTGCCAGGCGACCACGTTAAAGGGGCTGGCCGGTTGCACGGCAGACCACAGGCGGCCGCCGAATTTCTTGATGATTTCAAAACCGCCTTCGGGCGCCGGCGTGGTGTCGAACGCTGCCGTGGGCGCGAGGAAGTCGCGGGCATTGGCCAGGCCGTTGGAGCCGATGGGGCCGAGCTCCGGCAGGCGAAAGTGCGCACCGTAGTTTTCGCAGAGGTAGCCGCGCGACGCACCGTCCGGCAAGGCCACGCTGAAAGCCATGCCGCGCGGCACCACGGCCACTTCACCAGGCTTCACATCCAGGATGCCCAGCTCGGTCGTCAGCACGACACAGCCCTGCTGCGGCACCAGCAGCATCTCGCCGTCGGCATTGACCAACGCACGCCGCTGCATCGAACGGTTGGCGACATACATGTGCGCGGCCATGCCGGTTTGCGCCTCGGCGTCGCCATTGGCCGCCACCGTGCGGATGCCGTCCACAAAATCCAGCGGCTCTGCGGGGATGGAGAACGGGTTCCAGCGCAGCGGGTCAGGCGGCGTGAGGCTGCCGCCTGCCGCGCCCGTCGTCCACTGCGGCTGTGCGTACAGCGTGTAGCCGCCCGTCACCACAGAGGGCTGGCGGCGGTACATCCAGGTTCGGCGGTTCTCGGCGCGCGGCGCGGTAAAGGCGGTGCCCGAGATCAGTTCGGTGTACAGGTCATGCGGCGCGCGCTGCGGGCTGTTGCGGCCTTCGGGCAAGGCGCCGGGGACGGCTTCGCTGGCAAATTCATTGCCGAAGCCGGACTGGTAGCGCAGGGTGTTGGTGGAGGTGTTGGTGGTCATGGAGTTTCTCCCGGGTCTCAAATGTGCGGTTCGGTTCAATCGGTTTCAGTCAGAGGCGCAATGTCTTCGCTGTCACCACTGCCATTACTGTCATTACTCGCCGGCCTCGCCGGCTTCCTCGCCAGGCTCGATGCCACCGGCCCTGGCTTGCTCGATCAGGCGGTCAAAAAAATCGCTGAGCTGTGTGCGCTCGGCCGCGCTCAGCACGCCAAAAATATCCTGGTTGCGCTGGCCCACCACCTCCATGGTGCGCTGCCACGCCTTCTTGCCCTTGGGGGTGAGCGTCAGCACCACGCCGCGCCCGTCCGTCTTGCTGGCGGCCTTGACCACCAGGCCCTGGTCGACCAGCGACTGCGCGGCGCGGCTGGCCTGGCCTTTGTTGAGGTTGGCTTTTTGCGCCAGGTCGTTCACCGACAGCGGCGCGAAGGTGCCCACCGCCGTGAGGCAACGGCCGTCGCTCATCGACATCCCCGCCCCGGACACATAAGCGCGCTGGCTTTCGATGTCGGTCAGCTTGTGCAGCAGGTGCAGCCGGTAGGTCAGGGTTCTGTCGAGCTTGATCATGTCGGTCTTGCCTTCATCCGGTCCGTGGACCGGCTTGTTGTTCAGTCGGTGGCCGGCGCGTCAATCCAGCTTGATGCCGCTGTCCTTGATCACCTGCGCCCATTTTTCGCGTTCAGCCTTGGCGTAGCTGGCCATCTGGGCCGGCGTGCTGGGCGTGGGCTCCAGGCCCAGCACCTGAAAGCGCGCCTTCACCGGCGTGGAATTGAGCGCCTCCACCAGCGATTTGTTCAGTTTAGCGACCACGTCGGCGGGCGTTCCGGCGGGCGCGGCAAGGCCTTGCCAGGCATAGGCCTCAAAACCCTTGAGTCCCTGCTCGTCCAGCGTCGGGATGGTCTCGAAATTTTTCACACGCTGCGGGCTGGCGATGCCGATGGCGCGCAGGCGGCCGGCATTGATAAAGGCCATGCCGCTGGCGGTGTCGACAAACATGAAGGGCAACTGGCCGCCGGCCACGTCCTGCACCGCGGGCGCTGCGCCGCGGTAAGGCACGTGCACCAGGGGCAGGCCCGTCTTGCCGCGAAACAGCTCGGTCGCCAGGTGGTGCGGGCTGCCGGCGCCGGGCGTGGCGTAGCTGACGCCGGCCTTCTGCGTTTTGGCCCAGGCCATGAACTCGGCCAGGTTCTTCGCAGGCACGGCCGGGTGAACCACCAGGATCATCGGAAAGCGCGCCAGCAGGCCGATGGGGGCCAGGTCTTTTTCAGCGCTGTAGCCCAGCTTGCTGTACAGCGCCGGGTTGGCGGCCAGCGTGGCGGTGTCGCCGGTCAGCAAGGTGTAGCCGTCGGCTTTGGCACGGGCCACGTACTCGGCGCCGATGTTGGTGGCGGCGCCCGGCTTGTTGTTGATGACGAGGGGCTGGCCCAGGGCCTTGCCCATGGTTTCGGTCAACGCACGGGCCACCACGTCGGAGCCGCCGCCTGCCGGATAAGGCACGACCCATTCAATCGGCCTGGCGGGGTAGGTTTGGGCCGAGGCAGTGGCTGCTGCAAAAGCCAGCAGGCCCAGAGTGCGGCGCAGGAAAACGGGAAGGCGTTGCATGGTGTCTCCGGAATGTTGTGAAAGGAACATAAAAAATCAGGTGTTCGCCAGGCGCTCGGCCTGTGCGATCAGCGCCAGTGCCTGGCTGCCATCGGCCTGTTTGCTCAGCAGCGCGAGCGCCAGCGTGGCCAGGAACAAAGGCGCTTTGGCCTCGCCGACGCGGGCCGTCGCCTCGGCCAGCGCGGTGTAGGTCTGGTCCAGGTGGCTTGCGGGCGCGGCCGTTGTGGGTGTGGTCATGGGTTTCTCCTGAACATCAAGATGGGCGGGCCGGGCTGGCGGCAAGCGCCTGGCGATAGGGCTTGAGGGCCGCAGCAATGTCTGCGGCCGCGGCGTTCGTCCAGCGGCCCAGCAGGTAACCGTCAGGCCTGACCAGAAAGGCCGAACCGTCGACGGCGCCGTAACGCGCACGGGCCTGGCCCAGCGCATCGACCCACGCGTTGGCAGCCGGTTCGCCTTCGCCGCAAACGCAGATCACCTTGACTGCCGCCGGGCGCTGCCCGCCCGTCGTTGCCAGTGCCGCAATGTCTTGCGGCAAGCCGGCCTGCCCTGCAAAGTACAGCACCACAAAACCTTCACCAAAGCAGGCAGTGAGATGCACATCGCCCTGCGTGGTGCGCAGCAAGGCCTCGGGCGCCGGCATGCCGGCGCGTGCACCGCCTTCAAAAACACTTTCGTGCGCTGCCAGGTTGAGCGGCGAGCCCGCATAGTCGACAGGCGTGGACTGGCGCGGGTTGAGCAGCGAATTGACGGCGGCATCTTCGGTCGCCAGGCGCAGCGCGGCCTCTCGCAGCAGCTTGAAGCCGTAATTGGGCGGCGCCATGAACTCCGTGCTCTTGGCGCCGTAAACGATGTTTTCGCGCGTGGCCTGTACGCGCTCGATGGAGTAGCTGTCGAGCAAGCCATCGCGTGCCCGCCCCTGCTGCACCAGCGCCAGCTTCCAGGCCAGGTTGCCGGCGTCGTCCAGGCCCGAATTAAGCCCGCGCACGCCAAAAATCGGCACGAGGTGGGCGGCATCGCCGGCGAACAGCACGCGCCCGTGGCGGTAGCTGGGCAAGGTGAGGCACTTGGCGTTGTAGATCGAGATCCACAGCGGCTCCCAGGGCTCGTTCTCGCCGATCATCGACAGGTGGCTTTGCACACGCGGCAGCACGTTTTCGGGCTTGACGGCCTCCACCGGGTCCTCGTCGTCGCGGATCTGGTAGTCGATGCGCCAGACATCATCAGGCTGGCGGTGCATCAGGATGGTGGAGCCGGGATTGGACGGCGGATCGAACCAGGCCAGGCGCTCTACCGCACGGCGGGTTTTCTGCGCCACGTCAACAATCACATAACGGCCTTCGTATTGCGTGCCTTCGAGTTGCAGGCCCAGTTGCTCCCGCACGGTGCTGCGGCCGCCGTCGCAAGCCACCACCCAGTCGGCCTGCACCGTGTGTGTACGGCCTTGCGCTTCGATGTGCACCTCTGCGCCATCAGCGGCCGGCCGCACCGCCGTGACCTTGCTGGACCAGCGCACATCCACCAGGCCGCCCTGGGCCAGCGCCGCCTTGTGCGCAAATTCCTCGGCATAAAACTGCTGGATGTTGACCATGGGCGCAAAGCGCTGCGTCGGCTCGCTGGGCATCTGGAAGTGCAGCACTTCGCGGTCGCGAAAGTAGCTGCGCCCGCCCACCCACGAGAGGCCTTTGTCGACCAGCGGCTTGTCGGCGCCCACCCAGCTGAAGATCTCCTGCGAGCGGCGCGACATGCAGATCGCCCGGCTGCCGGCGCAATAACCGCCGTCGGCCTCCACCACCAGGCTGGCGATGCCGTGGCGCGCCAGCAGCGCCGCCAGCGTCATGCCGACCGGGCCGCCGCCGGCAATCAGTACCGGCACCCGGCGGGGCCAGCCTGCGGAATCAGGGGAATGGGGTTGGGTCACGATGCGCTGGTCCCGGTTGATTGATGGTTGCGCTCGCAACTATAAATCAATCAGGTTGCGCCCGCAACCATTTACGGGACGGCCTCCGGGACCCGGATATCCCGGGGGGCTCAGCCGCCTAGTTGCGCACCACCGTCATCTGGCCGCGCACCTCACCGGCCGGGTAGGCCGCGGTGTGGATGTTGGCGTACCAGCGGCCGGCCATCAAATCAGCGGCCTGCGCGGGCGTGAGCGTGGCGCTGCCGTCCATGGGGCTGCGAATCGGGCTGGCCCACCCCAGCGCCACACCGGCATTGGCGCCAATGGCCGCCGGGCCGTGAAAGTGGCCTGCCGTCGCAGGGCCGCTCAGGCGGGTGTAGTTGACCTTCCAGCGAAGCAGGTTGGTACTGGTATCAAACACTGCATCGACCGAGCCGCTGCCCGGGCTGGCGTTGGCCGGCACCTCGTTGGCGCCGCGCAGCTGCGTGGTCAATGCCACCAGGGTGGACTGCTTGTTCATCACACCGCAGCCGGTGACGGCGGCAGCGGCCACAACCATGGCGGCAAGGGAGATGCGGGTGGCGATGCGGCGTGACAGCATGGAGGGTCTCCTTGAAAAGTTGCAGCCGATTGTGCGTGGCCCGCCCCAGCGAGGCCCGTAGGACAAACCCCATGCGAACAGTCGGTTCCGGACGACGCCCCCCGCCCACCGCATGCCGACACCCCCTCATGCGCACGAGCCCGAAACTGCGGTGATAACCACCCTCGCAAGAAAGACACACCATGGCATCCCGCGTTTTATGGAAAGGCGCCATCAGCTTCGGCCTGGTGCACATCCCGGTGGCGCTGCATTCGGCCACGTCTGAAAGCGGCATCGACTTCGACTGGCTGGACAAGCGCAGCATGGACCCGGTGGGCTACAAGCGCATCAACAAACGCACCGGCAAAGAGATCACCAAGGAAAACATCGTCAAGGGCGTCGAGTACGAAGACGGCCAGTACGTGGTGTTGTCGGAAGAAGAGATCAAGTCGGCCTACCCCAAGACCACGCAGACCATCGAGATCGAAAGTTTTGTGCCCAACAGCGAGATCCCTTTTGTCTACCTGGAGCGCCCCTACTACATCGCGCCCATCAACAAGGGCCAGAAGGTGTACGCCCTGCTGCGCGACACCCTGCTGAAAACCCAGCGCGTCGGCATCGCCCGGGTGATCATCCAGACCAAGCAGCACCTGGCCGTGCTGGTGCCTTCGGGGCCCGCGCTGATATTGAACCTGCTGCGCTGGGGCGCCGACATCCGTTCGCTGGAAGAGTTGAACCTGCCGCCGGTGGGCGCCAAGGCCGCCGGCCTGACCGATAAGGAGCTCGCCATGGCCAAACAGCTGGTCGACGACATGACCGGCAAGTGGAAGCCCGATGATTTCACCGACTCGTTCAAGGACGACATCATGGCGCTGGTCAAGCGCAAGGCCAAGGAAGGCAAGCTGGAAAGCGTGGTACAGCCGGAGGAAGAAGAGACCGAGGGCCGCTCCAGCGCCAAGATCATCGACCTGACCGAATTGCTGCAGCGCAGCCTGCGCAAAGGCGGCGGCGATGCGCCCAAAGCCAAGCCGGCCGCCAAGACCAAGGCCTCGGCCAAAACGCCCGCACGCAAAAAGACCGCCGCGAAATCGGCCGCGCACGCGCCTGCCAAACGGCGCGCGGCCTGATCCCCGGCCACAGCCGCCGACGACATGGCCGCCCGCGACCTGCTGAAAGACTACCGGGCCAAGCGCGACTTCAAGCGCACACCCGAACCTGCGCACGGCGGCGCGCGCGCGGACAAGGCCCTCACCTTTGTCATCCAGAAGCACGACGCGCGCAACCTGCACTACGACTTCCGCCTCGAGCTGCAAGGCACGCTTAAAAGCTGGGCCGTTCCCAAGGGGCCCAGCCTGGACCCCAGCGTCAAACGCATGGGTGTGCACGTGGAAGACCACCCGCTTTCTTACGCCGCCTTTGAAGGCAGCATCCCGGCCAAACAGTACGGCGCGGGTGATGTGATCGTCTGGGACCGCGGATTGTGGACACCGCTGGGCGACCCGGTGAAAGGCCTCAAAAGCGGCAAGCTCAAGTTTGAGCTGCATGGCGAAAAGCTCAAAGGCGGCTGGACGCTGGTGCGCATGCACGGCCGCGGCGGCGACAGGCAGGAGCCCTGGCTGCTGATCAAGGAGCATGACGAACATGCGCGCAGCGAAAAAGAGTTTGATGTGCTCAAGGCGCTGCCCGACAGCGTGCTATCGGGCAATCCTCTACCTGGCAAAACCGGAAAAACCGGCAAGACACCGGCTAAAAAGACACAGAGCAAAGAGTCACGGGTCAAGGCGCCTGCCAAAAAAGCCGCCGATGACATTCCGGAAGGCGCCACCAAAGCCAAACTGCCCGAAACGCTGGCGCCGCAACTGGCCACACTGGTCACCCGCCCGCCCGCCGACCCCGAAGGCTGGGTCTATGAAATCAAGTACGACGGTTACCGGATGCTGGCGCGCATTGAAGGCCGCTCGGTGAAGCTCTTTACCCGCAACGGCAATGACTGGACGACGAAGCTGCCGAAACTGGCCAAGGCGGTGGCCGCGCTGGACTTGCCTTCCGGCTGGATAGACGGCGAGATTGTGGTGATGAACGAGCAGGGTGTCCCGGACTTCGGTGCGCTGCAAAACGCCTTTGACCGCGCCAGCACCGCCAACATTCTTTACTACGTGTTCGACCTGCCCTTCTTTGACGGCCTGGACCTGCGCGAGCTGCCGCTCACCCAGCGGCGCGAAGTGCTGTGCACGCTGGTCACCCGCCATCCGCAGGGCAGCATCCGCTTCAGCGACGCGTTTGACCAGGCGCCGCAAGACCTGCTCGACTCCGCCCGCCGCGTCGGGCTGGAGGGCGTGATCGGCAAGCGCGCCGACTCTGCCTACGTATCGCGCCGCTCACCCAACTGGATCAAGCTCAAGACGCAGCTGCGCCAGGAATTTGTGATTGGCGGCTACACGGCGCCCAAGGGCTCACGCACCGGCCTGGGCGCGCTGATGCTGGGCGTGCACGACGAGCACGGCAAGCTGCAGTACGCCGGCAATGTCGGCACCGGCTTTAACGACAAGACGCTGGACAGCCTGACGGCCCGGCTGCAAAAGCTTCATGCCGATCGCAGCCCGTTTGCAAAGCTGCCCGCCGGCGTCAAAGGCCAATGGGTCAAGCCGCGTTTGCTCGCCGAGGTGGCCTTCGGGGAATGGACCCACGGCGGGCTGATCCGCCACTCCGTGTTCCAGGGCTTGCGCACCGACAAACCCGCCACACACATCATTCGGGAGAAACCCGCCGCGCTTGCCGCCGGGAAAGGAGCCGCCATGCCTCTCGCCAAAAAGACCCCTGCCGCCAAACCGGCCGCAAAGACGGCCGCCAAACCCGTTCCTGCGGCGCTGAAATCCTTGCGCGTGACACACGCCGACCGCGTGATCGATGCCAGCACCGGCCTGACCAAACAGGACGTGGTCGAGCACTATGCCGGCGTTGCGGCGCTCATGCTGCCGCACCTCAAGGCCAGGCCGACCTCGCTGGTGCGCGCGCCGTCGGGCATCGCGGGCGAGTTGTTCTTCCAGAAGCATGCCGAGGCCACCTCCATCCCGGGCATCAAGCTGCTGGACCCGAAACTCGACCCGGGCCATGCACCGCTGCTGGAGATTCCCTCCGTCACCGCCCTGCTCTCGGCCACCCAGGTCAATGTGATCGAGTTCCACACCTGGAACGCCACCACCCGTTCCATCGACAAGCCCGACCGCATGACCTTTGACCTGGACCCGGGCGAAGGCGTGGGCTGGCCGCAGGTGCAGGAGGCCGCGCAGCTGGTGCGCGCCTTCCTGGACGAGCTGGGGCTGGCCAGCTTCCTGAAGACCAGCGGCGGCAAGGGCCTGCATGTGGTGGTGCCGCTCAAGCGCCAGTACGACTTCGACACGGTGAAGGACTTTTCGCATGCGGTGGTGATGCACCTGGCGGCGGTGATTCCCCAGCGCTTTGTGGCCAAAAGCGGCCCCAAAAACCGCGTGGGCAAAATTTTTGCGGACTACCTGCGCAACGGCTTCGGCGCCACCACGGTGGCGGCCTGGTCGCTGCGGGCCCGGCCCGGCATGGGTGTGTCGGTGCCGGTGGCCTGGGATGAGCTGCCTTCGCTCACCGGCGGCGCGCACTGGACGGCGCAGACACTCGGAGCGCGCCTGGCCGTCGGCAACCAGCCGTGGGACGCCTACGAAGCGTCCCGCAACAGCCTGGGCAGCGCGATGAAGCGCCTGGGCTTCAAGCCGCCGCGCGCGGGCACCACACGCAAGGCGTGAGGCCCGGGGCTACGGCCGCCGTCATCCCGCTCCTACAAAAGCAGTGCCCGCACCCCGACAGGCGGTTTGCGCGGGCGTGGCTACATTGAAGCTGCACTGCGGAACTCCAGGCTTCAGTTTCGCTTTCGCCAACGCGCTTCAGGAGAAGCCCTTCAGGAGAACCATATGGCTTCCAGCCAGAAAAATCCGCAGAAGAAAAACCCGTCCCACAACCCTGAGACCCACCCCGAGTCGCAAGGTAAACAGCAGGCGCCAAAGCAGGCCCAGCCCAGGCAACCCGGCCAGCAGGACGCGCAGAACGCCAACCAGGCCAGTGATGCACAGCTGAACCAGGGCGGCACCGGCCAGGGACGGACCACACCATGAACACGAACAAGCTGCCCGATGCCATGGACATCACGCAGTACCTTCAAACCGAAGGACGCCGGATTGCCGCGGAACTCAGTCGCCGGCGCCCGCTGGACTACACACCCGCTGCACCGCAACAGCAGCAACAAGGCGCCGTGCCCGGCGCCCACAACCCGCCGCGCAGCCTCAGCGAAACGCTGCAGCGCATGGGCATTGCACCCGCGCCTACGCACCGCGTGTAGGCCGCTGCCGCGACTTCGGTTCAAGGCCTCTGCGGCACTGGTTTTGCCGCGGCTTGCGTCCTATCATTCAGGCAGCGTAACAACCCATACTTGCTGCATGCCATGCGCCTGGAGACATCATGAAAACGCTTCTACGGCTTTTACCTCTCTCATCGGCCGCCCTGGTGGCCGTATTCCTCCTGGGCGGATGCACCGACCCCAAAGCGCCCAAGGCGCCACCCAAAGTGCCTGAGCCCAAAGCTTCGATGACTGCCGCGCCGGCCGCGCAGCACGCGCTGCTGCGCCTTGACACCCTGGCGGCATGACACGTATTTCACGGGCCGAACAAGCCGCACAAGCCGGGCTGGCCATGCTGGCAAGCGCCGGTCTGGCTGCCTGCGCCCTTACCGCAGGTGACCCGCCATCCCACCCCGTCAGCGTGGAAGGCCGTACCTACCTGATCAGCCAGCTGACCGCCGGCACCTGGACGGCGACGGCCCCGGGCACGGCCCATGTGGCCAGCTCATCATCCGGGCGCGCCGCGCTGCTCCAGGCCATCGAGCAGCGCTCGGGCTGCAAAGTCACCGACTCGGACTACTCCCGCAACGGGATGCAGCTGGATGCGCAGGTCGATTGCGACAGCCGCCTGAAGAATTAGCGGCAAAAAAAAGGGGCGGCTGATGCCGCCCCCTGGTTTGCCGAACCTCGAGTGCCGGCAACAAACTTAAATCCTCAAAATCCTCAAGTCAGAAAGGTCCAGGTATCAATCGGATGCCTTCAATGCATCGCGCAGGGCTTTGACCTGGTCGTGGTTGCGTTGCGCACCTTGCGCCTGGCGTTCCACCACGCTCCTGATGGCGGAAGGCAAATTGCCTTTGAGGGCCTTGCGATAACGCGCCAGCGCAGCGTCTTCACCGCGCTCGCATTCATCCAGCATGGCCTGGTCGCTGTAGCCGCTGAGCGTTCCGCGCACAGATACCCATCCGCGATGCAAGGCGCCGCTGACGGAGCCGCCGTCGTCAGGTGTTCCGCCCAGCTGGCGGATCAGGGTCTGCAGCTCAAGGCCCGCACTGCGGCATTCATCGGCATGGCGGCCCATCAGGGTCTTGATATCGGCAGCCTTGGTGTGCTCGGCGCATTCACGGAAGCCGTACTCGCCGTCACGGCAGGATTCAAGCAGCTCGTTCAGGGTTTCGATCACGTCTTCATCGTCGGCGACAGCATTGCCGCCGGAAACCTCACGAAGAGACCGGTCAGCGCGCTCCCACGCAGCGCGGGTGGCGTGTTTGGCTTGTGGCCAGCTCAGCGTCGAGCTTTCCCTGCGGGTATCCCAATGCGTTGCCAGCAGGTCGTCGCTTTCTTCAAACGAGCCCGGAAACTGCTGGCGCGCCGTCACGCCCAGGCGGTAGGCCGGGCCGTAATCGTCATAGCTGCGGCCGGCTTCGTAGTAATGCTCGTTGGCGTAGTTGTCGCGCCAGTAGGCTTCTTCGGCCGTGGGGTCCAGCGCCTCGGCGGCTTCCTTGCCACCCAGGCCGCCGGCAATGGCGCCGGCAACACCGCCAATGACGACGCCGACCGGGCCGGCCACGGTGCCTGCGGCCGCACCGGCGGCGATGCCACCCATGGCAGCGCCGATACCGGTGCCTACAGGGTGGGCGCCCGGCTCTTTGCTGATGGGGTCGAGATTGAAGTCATGTTCTTTGGCTGCCATGGTTTGCTCCTTGGGTAAATGTGAATCTGCCAGTGCCCGATTGCCGGACACCTGGATTCATCGTCTCGCGGGAGCAAATTCCCCATGGTCAGGCAAGCACAGCCAACTTTGTAGGAGAGCGCCGCGCCGGTATCCGGCGCCGCTGCCAATCCAAAGTTATGGGTCAAATGTGCCTCAAGCCCTTTACACACCTTGGCAGGCAGCTATCAAATCAATAGCACGCGGATGCGCACACCCCCGCAGCTTTGAGATGCCGCGCGCCAGGAGGGGCCGAAGAAGCGGCGGCGATTAACCGGCTGCGGCGATCTGCCGCAGCGCCTGCTCAAACACTTCGGCAGGTTGCCCGCCGGAGATTAAATGGCGGTCATTGATGATGACGGCCGGCACCGAATGGATGCCCTGCGTCAGGTAGAACTGTTCGCGCTCGCGCACGTCGTCGGCGTATTCGTCCGAGGCCAGCACCTCGCGTGCACGGGCTTCGTCAAGGCCCGCGCTGACGGCGGCCTTTACCAGCACATCGTGCGAGGCCGGGCTCTGGCCGTCGGTGAAGTAGGCCTTGAACAGGGTTTCCTTCAACACCTTTTGTTTGGCCGGGCTTTCCAGCTCGGCCCAGTGCAGCAGGCGGTGCGCATCAAAGGTGTTGTAGATGCGGCTGCGCCCGCCGCCGGGTTCGTCGGCCATGCTGAACTTGAAGCCGACCTGCGCGCCGCGCGCGCGGATGTTCTCGCGGTTGGCCTGCGCCTGCGCGGCTGTGATGCCGTATTTCTGCGTGATGTGCTCGGTGATTTCCTGGCCCTCGGGCGCCATCTGGGGGTTGAGCTCAAAGGGCTGGAAATGCAGTTCGGCGCTGATGTCGCCGCGCACGCGCTCCAGCGCCTGGTCGAGCGACTTCAGGCCAATGACGCACCACGGGCAGGAAACGTCGGACACGAAATCGATTTTGAGCTTGGTGGTCATGGTCGGTACCTTGGGATTTTTGCGTAGGCCGATTTTGGCCCGTGGAGGTACAGCTTGCGGCGCGCCGCGGCATATTCAAGTACCCCCGGCGGGGTTATCAGCGGCCGCCCGCCATTCAGCAGGCCTGTTTGTGGCAGCCAGGCCGCCCGTGGCAGCTGGGTGTTTCAAGAAACTGTCACACAAGCTTCCTAAGATTCCGGCAGCGCAGCCTGGCCACGCTCCTTGCCGGAATCCACGGGCTGCCTCTTCGCGACTCCTCCCCACCTGACAACCTGGAAAACAGAACAATGTCCGACCTGGCCCACCCCGCAAACCCCTCCCGCCGCACCGCCCTGAAGTTCCTGGCGACCGCGCCCATGCTGCCGCTGGGCGCATTGGCTTCCAGCACGCTGCTTGCGGGCTGCGCCACCGGCAGCGGCCCGGCTGCAGCGGGCAATTACCTGTCGTCCAGCTTCTCGTCGATGGCCGCGCCGACGCTTGCCAATGCAGCCGCCATGGCCACCACCACCGTGGGTTCCAGCCTTCAGGTCCAGCTCAGGGACAACAGCACGCAAAGCTACAAGCTGGCCTACCAGCCCTTCTTTGTCACCGGCGACATGGTGCCGGACGGCAAGGGCGGCACCATCCTGGCCGGCGGTTATGTGGACATCAACAACCAGCCCATCATCGACCGTTCGGTGCCAGGCAAAGAACGCCAGATCTTCTCGGACGGCCCCGACGGCACCTCGCTGCTGGGCCTGTCCAACGCCAACGTGCCCGGCGTCAAGGGCAAGGCGGTGTTTGCCGTGGTGCAGTTTGAGTACACCACGCGCGACCAGGCCGGCGCCGACGCTTACGGCAACCTGCCCTCGCCCATCGCCGTGCTGACGCTGGACCAGGACCAGGCTACCGGCAAGCTGAGCCTGGTGAAGTACCACAACGTGGACATGTCCAAAGCCCACGGCCTGTGGATCACCTGCGGCGCCAGCCTCTCGCCCTGGAACACCCACCTCTCCAGCGAAGAGTACGAGCCCGACGCGCCGTTTGCCGCCGAGAGCGCGCAGTTCAAGAAGTTCAGCAAGAACGTCTACGGCGACGAGAGCAAGGCCAACCCCTACCACTACGGCCACCTGCCGGAAGTCACCGTGCACCCCGACGGCACCGGCAGCGTGAAGAAGCACTACAACATGGGCCGCATCTCGCACGAACTGGTGCAGGTGATGCCCGACAACCGCACCGTGCTGATGGGCGACGACGCCACCAACAGCGGCCTCTTTGTCTTTGTGGCCGACCGCGAAAAAGACCTCTCGTCGGGCACGCTCTACGTCGGCAAGCTGGGTAGTGGCTTCTCGATCGACCCGGCCGCGGAAGGCGCGAAGATTTCCTGGATCAAACTGGGCCACGCCACCAGCGCCGAAATCGAAAAGATGGCAGACACCCTCAAGCCCGCCGACATCATGACGGTGCTCAAGGCCGACCCATCGGACGCCAGCTTCACCAAGGTGTTCTACAACGGCAACCCGAACTGGATCAAGGTCAAGCCGGGCATGGAAAAGGCCGCCGCCTTCCTCGAGACACACCGCTACGCCTACCTGATGGGCGGCAGCATGGGTTTTTCCAAAATGGAAGGCACCACCGTCAACATCAAGGACAAGGTCGCCTACTCTGCGCTGCAAAACATCGTGGACTCCATGGTCAAGACCGGCAAGGGCTGGAACGCGGCCAGCGGCATTGCCCTGGACAAAGCCCTGGTTGCCGGCGGCGTGATGGCGCACAAACTCGACGGCGGCCAGAAAGACCTGGGCGGCAACGCCATCAACAGCGAATGGATGCCGGTGCACACCAAGGCGCTGATCATCGGTGAAGACATCGCCGCCGATGCGCTGGGCAACAAGGCCCACCCCGACAAGATCGCCAACCCGGACAACCTGAAGTTCTCGGAAAAAATGCGCACCCTCTTCATCGGCGAAGACAGCGGCTCGCACGTCAACAACTTCATCTGGGCCTACAACGTCGACACGAAACAGCTGTCGCGCCTGATGTCCATGCCCGCAGGTGCCGAAGCCACCGGCCTGCACGTGGTGGATGACCTCAACGGCTGGACCTACATCATGAGCAACTTCCAGCATCCCGGTGACTGGAACTCGCTGCACGGCAAGGTGCAGGCCGTGCTGGACCCGCTGGTGCGTGCGAACTACAAGGACCGCTTCGGCGCGGCTGTGGGTTACCTCACCGCCGATCCGAGCAGCATCAAGCTCGGCTGATTCAAAAAATTGGCAATTAGCAACTAGCCACCGGCCACCGGCACAAGGCCGGTGTTCAAGCGGAAAGCGGGCTCAAGGCCTGTTTTCCGCTTTTTTCATGGCGGCGCCCCTGCCGGCCGGCAATGCCTTGGCGCCGCTGCAGCCCAGGCGCACGGTCTCTAGAATGAGGAGCACCCCGCATGCCCAAGCGCCCGCATTGAGGACAAAATCGACCTCAAGCCCAATCAGCGCCTGGACATTGTGCCATTAAAAACAGAGCAACCGAGAGACAACACCATGCAATACCGCTACCAGGACCTTGTCACCTTTGCCGAAAACCTGCTGACGGCCTCAGGGCTTGAGCCCGCCAAAGCTGCCGCGGTGGCAAGCATCCTGGTCGAAGGCGACCTGATGGGCCACAACACCCACGGCCTGGCCCTGCTGCCCGGCTACCTGGGCGAGCTGGAGTCCGGCGCCATGGAAAAGCTGGGCGCGCCCACCGTGCTGGCGGACCACCCCGCCGCCGTCACCTGGGACGGGCGCCGCCTGCCCGGGCCCTGGCTGGTGCTGCAAGCCATGGCGCTGGCCACCGAACGCGCGGCCATCCAGGGCACCTGCACCGTGGTGATCCGCCGCAGCCACCACATCGCCTGCCTGGCGGCCTACCTCCAGCGCGCCACCGACCAGGGCCTGGTCATGCTGCTCACCTGCTCAGACCCGAACACCGCCAGCGTGGCGCCTTTCGGCGGGCTGGACGCCGTGTTCACGCCCAACCCGATCTCGGCCGGCATTCCCACCGGCGGCGTGCCGGTTTTGATGGATGTTTCCACCTCGGCGACCACCAACGGCCTGACCAACCGCCTGCACAAGGAAGGCAAACGCCTGCCCGCCGCCTGGGTGATGGACGGCCACGGCACGGCCAGCGACAACCCCGCGGTGTTGTTTGACGAACCCAAGGGCACCATCCTGCCGTTGGGCGGCATGGATTCAGGGCACAAGGGTTACGGGCTGACGCTGCTGGTGGAAGCGCTCACCGGCGGCCTGGCAGGCCACGGGCGCGCAGACGCGAAGGAAGGCTGGGGCGCCACCGTGTTCCTGCAAATCATCGACCCGCGCGCGTTTGCGGGGCTGGACGCCTTCACGCGGCAAACCGGGCACGTGACCGATGCCTGCCGCGCCTCGCGCCCGGCGCACGAAGGCCAGGCGGTGCGCACGCCCGGCGAAAAAGGCGTCGCGCTGGCAGCCGAACAGAAGAAGGCCGGTGTCGCGCTCTACCCGTCCATCCTGCCGGCGCTTTCCAGCTGGGCGATCAAGCTGGGCGTGACGGAGCCGGCCGCCACGACCTGACGCGGAGCTTGCCGGCCCGGTTCAAGCCAGTCGGCGGCGCTGCCGCAACTGGCGCATTATCAGCGGCGTCGTCCAGACCAGCACGGTGATCACCGCCAGCGTGGCCGCAATCGGCCGGCTGACAAACGCCATGACATTGCCGTCCGACTTGATCATGGAGGTGATGAAGTTTTCCTCCAGCATGCCGCCCAGCACGACGCCCAGGATGGCCGGAGAAATGGGAAACCCGTTTTCCTCGAGCAGGTAGGCAATCACGCCGGCGATCAGCATGATGGTGATGTCGAAGACCGAGTTGTTGATGGCGAACGTGCCCACGATGCAAAAGAGCAGGATGATGGGCATCAGGATGTTGCGCGGCACCTTGAGGATCTTTTTGGCCGCCTTGATGCACAAAATGCCCAGCGGAATCATGATGATGTTGGCCAGGATGAAAATCAGGAAGATGGCGTAGATGTTCTGCGGGTTGGTCGTGAAAAGCGTCGGCCCCGGGTTCATGTTCTTCATATAGAGCACGCCGATCACGATGGCCGTGATGGAGTCGCCCGGGATGCCGAACACCAGCGCCGGAATCCACGCGCCGGCCAGCGCACTGTTGTTGGCCGACCCCGACTCCACAATGCCTTCGACATGGCCGGTGCCGAACTTCTCGGGCTCTTTGGAAAACTTCTTGCTCATGGCGTAAGACATCCACGCCGCAATGTCCGCACCCGCACCGGGCAAAGCGCCCACCGCCGTGCCCAGCACGCTGCCGCGCAGGATTTGCACCGGGTATTTTTTGGCCAGCTTCCACTGCCCCTTCAGGACATTGCCCACCTGCTCCACCACCAACTCGCCCGGCGGGTTGGTGTCCACCACGTAGCGAATGATTTCCGAGATGGCGAACATGCCGATCATCATGGAGATCATGCCGATGCCGCCCATCATCTCGGCATTGCCGAAAGTAAAGCGCGGATAGCCGCCCGGGTTGTTCAGGCCCACACACGCCACCATCAAACCGAGAAGCAGCGCGATGATGCCCTTGAACGGTCGGTCGGACGTGATGAAAACCGCGCAGGTCAGGCCCAGCAAAACGAGCCAGAAGTATTCGAACGAACTGAAGTGGATGGCGAAGTCGGCCAGCGCCGGCGCAGCGAGGATCAGCACCGCGGTGCCGAACAGGCCCCCCACGGCGGAAAACACCAGGCCCGCACCCAGTGCGACTTCGGCCTGCCCCTTGCGCGTCAATGCGAACGCTTCATCCGTGTAGGCGGCAGACGCGGGCGTGCCGGGGATTCTCAGCAGGCAGCCCGGAATGTCCCCTGAAAAAATGGCCATGGCGGTGGCCGTGACGATCGCCGCCACGGCGGGCACAGGCGCCATGAAGAAAGTCACCGGCACCAACAGCGCGGTGGCCATGGTGGCCGTGAGGCCGGGGACGGCGCCAACAAAAAGGCCGTAAAAAGAGGCGATCACGATCACCATCAGGGTGTACGGCTCGAACACCATGGAAAAGGCCTGGGCTACTGCGGTCCACATGAATGGTCAACTCCTGCGCAATGGGCGTGTTGTTGGAAGTTTTATGGCGGCGACGTGCCGGCGCACGTACGCAGAACCGCGCTTACCAGCTGTAATTGACAAGAACGCCCCACGGAAGGGGCACCCGCAGCAGCTTGTAGAACATGAAATGGATGACGAGGCTGGCGATCACGGCGATCAAAAGCGACTTGCCCAGAGGCACCCGCAGCACGTAGAACATGGGGGTGAGGATGATGACGGCCGTCGGCAGAAAGCCCAGCTTTTGCGCCACGAAGATATAAAAAATCACCGACCCCAGCAGCAGTACCAGGCCGGCCGCATGACGGGGAGACCGCAATCCGTCGCCGGCCATTACCCAAGGCGCCGCCTTGCGCGCAAGCCAGCCGCGCACGATGAGGACGATGCCGCAAACCAGAATGCCGCTGGCAATCAGGCCGGGGAACAGCGCCGGGCCCACCTGTTGACCCGGAATTTTGGGAAAGGACTGGACCGTGAACAGGACCAACCCTCCGAGGATGGCCAGCACCAGCCCGAAAATGGCGTCATTGATTTTCATGCGAAGGCTTTCGAGTCAAGGCCGGTAGCGGGAAGCCGGTAGCGGGAAGCCGGAAGCAGGAAGGGCAAGCCTTCCGTCTCCCGCCGCGCTGGAAATGCAGCAGCCGCAAGGCAGCGGTTACTTGGCGATGCCCACGGCTTTCATCGTCGCGCCAAGTTCGGCGTCAGACTTGGCCATGAATTTGGCGAAATCATCAGGGCCTGCATAGATCACGCCGAAGCCGCGGCTGGCCATGAAGTCTGTGTATTCCTTGCTGGCAACAATCTTCTTGAGGGCTGCGCTGATCTTGTCGCGAGCCTCCGCGGGAATGCCCTTGGGCGCAACGATGCCGCGCCATGCGGCCATGGTCCAGTCGCTGCCGGTGGCGGACTTGAGCGTGGGCACGTTGGGGTACAGCGCCGAAGGCTTGTCGTTCATGATCGCCAGGCTTTTGACCTTGCCGGCGTCAATCAGCGCGCGCGCTTCAGGCAGCGACACAGGAGCGATCTCGACGCCGCCGGCGATCATGTCCTGCAGACCGGGCGCCGCGCCGTTGCTGGGCACCCAGGGCACTGCGGCCGGGTCGATCTTCTGGTCGCGCAGCATGCCGGCTATGGCCAGATGCCAGATCCCGCCCTGCCCCGTACCCGAAGCCTTGAACTTGCCGGGATTAGCCTTGACGGCCGCCAGCAGATCGTTGATGGTTTTATACGGTGCGTCGGCACGCACCTGCACGCCGGCGGGGTCGGCATTGACCAGGCCCAGCGGTGTGTAGGACGCACCGGAGAGTTCGGTCAGGCCTTGCCAATGCATCATGCTGATCTCGACCGTGGCCATGCCGATGGTGTAGCCGTCTGGCGGGGCCGCAGCGATGGCCGCATGCCCCACCACGCCGTTGCCGCCCGTGCGGTTGACCACGGTGACCGGCTGGCCGATTTCCTTTTCAAGCAGGCTTCCCACGATGCGGGCCGTGGCGTCGGTGCCGCCACCGGCGCCCCAGGGAACGATCAGCGTCACGGGTCGGCTTGGATAGCCCTGTGCGGCAGCTGGCAGAGCGGCGGCTGCCAAAGCCAGGCAGGCCGCAGCGCCGGCGGCGCGAGCAACAAAGGAACGGCGGGAAGGGGCAAGCATCGATGTCTCCTTGGATGGCACGGGGGACCCGTGTGTTGTATGAAGTCACTCACGCTGCAAGCAAAGGAGCCTTGCAAAGCCCGTTGACTCTAGAACAATTGCCACCCCGGGACACTAGGGTGAACCATAGTATCGTATGACGATTGACAAATATTCACACCTTGGGTTGCCGCGCTCGCCACACCGCACAGTAGGCCCGCGCTGACACGCATCAGCGCTTCTCCCCGATAGTCCCCCTTATCTTCCCAACCCACAGTAGATGCCATAACTAACTGGAGAAGAACCATGTCCTTCGCGCTTTACATGATCGGTTTCGTAATTTTTCTGGGCGGCGTCATCTGGGCCGCTGTGGTGGCCGGCGTTCCGCACCTCTACATCGGAATCGGCGCGCTGATCTTCCTGGGCATCGGCATCTTCAGCGCCGTGAGCCGCACCCGCAGCAAAGACCCGTCCTGAGCCTGGGGTTGCGCCCGCACACAGCTTTCGACCCTGCAATAAAGCCCTGTGGCCTGGCCACGGGGCTTTTTCACGTCTGCCGGCACGCATCGTTCGCAAGCCAGGTGACCCCTATGTGCGTCAGCGCACTAATCCATGCGACGTAGGCGCTTTCGCATGACAGGTAGTCGTCACGTCTCACATACAGGGCAATTGGCAAGCGTAGTGTTGCAACACGCCAGAGGAAACAACCAGGCGTACACAAACCAACTCTTAAACCGCTATTTCTTCCGGAGGACCCATGAAGTTCAACCATCTCGCGCCCCTTGCTGCGGCGACCCTGTTTGCCTGCCTTAGCCCCGGCGCCGTGATGGCGCAGACCACCACCTCGATGTACGACATCCCCAACCCGTCCTGGTACATCATGCCGCAGGTCACCGTGGTGGATCCGGACTCCCGTTTCAACGGCAACAAGAACCTGGGCGGTGTGGGACTGCGCTTTGGTAAGGCCGTGTCGCCTTCATGGGACATGCAGCTAGGCGGCAGCCTGGCCCGCGGCACCAACAACGGCCGGCGCTTTGAGCAAGCCACCCTCGGGGTGGACGGGCTCTACATGTTCAACCGCAACAGCAACTTCCGCCCCTTCCTGCTGGCCGGTATCGGCGCCGAGCGGGACAAACTGCCCAACGCCAGCAAAACATCGCCCTACCTGAACCTCGGCCTGGGCTTCCAGCTGGGCTTGTCCGACCAGTGGTTCATGCAGGCCGACTTGCGTCGCACCCGCACCTACCTGCGCGGCAATACTTTCGGCTTTGACCACGCCAACACCAACACGGTGAACGTCGGCCTGAGCTATTACTTCGACAAGCCGGTTCAGCCGGTGGTGGCCCAATACAGCCCGCCACCTGCACCACAGCCCATGGTCACCCCGCCGCCGCCACCTCCTGCCCCTCCTGCACGTTTCGAAAAAGTGACCTTGTCGGCCACCGAACTGTTCGCCTTTGACAGTGCCGAGCTGGCAGGCGCGCAGCCCAAGCTGGACCAGATTGCACAAAACCTGATGGGCGGCAACTTCAACGGCAACATCACCGTGACCGGCTATACCGACCGCCTTGGGTCCGATGCCTACAACCTCAAACTGTCGCAGCGCCGTGCGGACGCGGTGAAGAGCTACCTCGGCAGCAAGGGTGTCAATACCAGCCGCCTGACCGCCGTCGGCAAGGGCGAAAGCAACCCGGTCGTAACCTGCAATGACCGCAAGCGCGCCGACCTGATCGCCTGCCTGGCGCCTAACCGTCGTGTGGAAGTCGAGGAAATTGTTATTGAACGCCGCGTGAACTAAAGGCTCGCGCCCACCCCTCGCAAAAGCCGGCAGACGCCGGCTTTTGCTTTTTGTGCGAATGTTATTTCGCGCCCAGGCCCATCGCCCGTGAAATCACTTCCTTCATGATTTCATTCGTGCCGCCGTAAATACGCTGCACGCGGGCATCGGCGTAGGCGCGGGTAATGGGGTATTCCCACATGTAGCCGTAGCCGCCGAAGAGCTGCACACATTCGTCCATCACCTTGCATTGCAGGTCGCTGCACCAGTACTTGGCCATGCTGGCAGTGGCGGTGTCCAGCTTGTCCTGCGCCACCAGCTCCACGCATTTGTCGACAAACACACGCGCCACCTGCACCTCGGTCTGCAGCTCGGCCAGCGTGTAACGCGTGTTCTGGTAGCTGGCCACCGGCTGGCCGAACACCTTGCGATCTTTCACATAAGCGACCGTCCAGTCGATGGCCGCCTGGGCGGACGACACCGCCGTGATGGCGATCTGCAGGCGCTCCCAGGGCAGTTGCTCCATCAGGCAGATAAAACCGCGGTTCTCGTGTGCTTGCCCGCCCAGCAGGTTGTCGGCCGGCACTTTCACGTCGGTGAAGAACAGCTCCGACGTGTCTTGTGCCTTCATCCCCAGCTTCTTCAGGCGCTTGCCGGTTTCAAAACCGGGCATGCCGCGCTCCACCAGCATCAGGCTGGTGCCTTTGGCGCCGGCGGCCGGGTCGGTCTTGGCCACCACGATGACCAGGTCGGCATGCCAGCCGTTGGTGATGAAAGTCTTGCTGCCGTTGAGCAGGTAGCTGCCGTCGGCCTGCTTGATGGCGGTGGTCTTGACGCCTTGCAGGTCTGAGCCGGCAGCGGGCTCGCTCATAGCGATGGCGCCGACCATTTCGCCGCTGGCGAGCCTGGGCAGGTATTTCTGCTTTTGCGCTTCGGTGCCGTAGTGCAGGATGTACGGCGCCACGATCTCACTGTGCAGGCCGTAGCCGATGCCGGTGAAGCCGCCGCGCCCGAGCTCTTCCATCTGGATCACGGAGTAGAGCTTGTCTGCGCCCGAGCCGCCGTATTCCTCAGGCATGGTCATGCACAAAAAACCGTTTTCGCCCGCCTTGTTCCAGACTTTGCGGTCGACATAACCCTGCTCTTCCCACTGTTCGTGGAAGGGTGCGATTTCCTTTTCCATGAAGCGGCGAAAGGCATCGCGAAAGGCTTCGTGGTCGGGGCTGAAGAGGCTGCGTTCGATCATGGTGTCACCTGTAGGGCAGAAAACCCGTCAATCTATTTATGCAAAGCGGCTGCTTTGTGAAATGAATATACTTCAACAGCGCCACCCGGCCCGCCCCGGCGCGTCCTGACACCCTTCTCCGTCCTCCAGAGGAACCCCCATGACCGAAGCATTCATCTACGACGCCATCCGCACACCGCGCGGCAAAGGCAAAAAAGACGGCAGCCTGCATGAAGTCAAACCCGTCAACCTGCTGGCCGGTGTGCTGACCGATCTGCAGCAGCGCAACGGCTTTGACACCGCGGCGGTGGACGACGTGGTCATGGGTGTGGTCTCGCCCGTGGGCGAGCAAGGCTCGGTGATCGCCAAGGTCGCGGCCCTCAAGGCCGGCTGGGACTTCCGGGCCTCGGGCGTGCAGGTCAACCGCTTTTGCGCTTCGGGCCTGGAGGCCGTGAACATGGCCGCGCAAAAAGTGCGTTCAGGCTGGGAAGACCTGGTGGTGGCCGGCGGCGTGGAAAGCATGAGCCGCGTGCCGATAGGCGCCGACGGCGGCGCCTGGGCGCAAGACCCGGAAACCAACAGCGCCACGCTGTTTGTGCCCCAGGGCGTAGGCGCCGACCTGATCGCCACGATAGAAGGCTTCAACCGCACCGACGTGGACGCCTTTGCGCTGGAAAGCCAGCAACGCGCCGCCAGGGCGCGCGCCGCCGGCTACTTTGCCAACTCGGTAGTACCCGTCAAAGACTTCCTGGGCCAGACGATTCTGGGCGAAGACGAATTCATCAAACCCCAGACCACGCTGGACGGCCTGGCCTCGCTCAAACCTGCGTTCGAGCAACTGGGCGCAATGGGCTTTGATGCGGTGGCGCTGCAGCGCTACCCGCAGGTCGAGCGAATCCACCATGTGCACCACGCCGGCAACTCGTCGGGAATTGTGGACGGCGCTGCCGCCGTACTCGTGGGCTCCGAAGCCGCCGGCAAAACGCACGGCCTCAAGCCGCGCGCCCGCATTGTGGCTGCGGCACTGAGCGGCGCCGACCCGACCATCATGCTGACCGGGCCTATGCCGGCCACCCGCAAGGCACTGGCCAAGGCTGGCATGACGGTGGACCAGATTGATTTGTTCGAGGTGAACGAAGCGTTTGCCGCGGTGGTGATGCGCTTCATGAAAGAGATGAAGGTGCCGCACGAAAAAGTCAATGTGAACGGCGGCGCGATTGCCATGGGCCACCCCCTGGGCGCGACAGGGGCAATGATTTTGGGCACGCTGATTGACGAGCTGCACCGTCGCAAGTTGCGCTACGGCCTGGCCACGCTGTGTGTGGGCGGCGGCATGGGCATTGCCACCATTATTGAAAGAGTCTGAGTGCCATGAAGACCATCAAATACCAGATCGACAACGGCATCGCCACCATCACCTTCGACGAGCCGGACTCTCCCGTCAACACCATGTGCCTGCAATGGCAGGACGACCTGAGCGAAGTCACTGCTCAGGCCGTGAAAGACAAGGCTGCACTCAAGGGCGTCATCCTCGCGTCCGCCAAGAGCACTTTTTTTGCCGGCGCCGACCTCAAGGCCGTGATGCGCCTCACACCGGCCGATGCGCCCAAGGCGTATGCCGAAGTCGAGCGCGTCAAGAAAAACTTCCGTGCCCTGGAAACGCTGGGCATCCCAGTGGCCAGTTGCCTTAACGGCACGGCCCTGGGTGGCGGCTGGGAGGTCGCATTGGTTGGCCATTACCGCGTGGCGGTGGACGATGCCAAAACACAGTTCGGCCTGCCTGAAGTGACACTGGGCCTCTTGCCCGGCGCGAGCGGCGTGACCAAGATGACGCGCCACCTGGGCCTGATGGGCGCGCAGCCTTACCTCGTCGAAGGCAAGACATTCGGGCCGCGCCAGGCGCTGGAGCTAGGCCTGGTGCACGAACTGGTGGCCGATGCAGCTGCGCTGCGCGGCAAGGCGCTGGCCTGGATCGCCGCCAACCCAGCGGCACAACAGCCGTGGGACGCCAAAGACTACAAAATCCCCGGCGGCACACCGGCCAACCCCAAGATCGCGGCGGCGCTCAGCGTCGCGCCTGCCATGCTCAAGAAACAAACGCGCGGGCTCTACCCGGCCCCCGAGGCCATCATGGCCTGCATGGTCGAAGGCGCACTGGTCGACCTGGAAACCGCGTATCGCATCGAAAGCCGCTACCTCGCGAAACTCATGACCGGCACGAACGCCAAGGCCATGATCAACACCTTTTTCTTCAACATGAACGCCATCAAGAACGGGCAGTCGCGCCCGTCCAAGGTGCCGCGCTTCAGGCCCAACAAGGTCGGCCTGCTGGGCGCCGGCATGATGGGTGCGGGCATTGCTTACGCGCAGGCCGCCAAAGGCATTGCCACGGTGTTAAAGGACGTGAACCAGGAAAAGGCCGATGTCGGCAAGGCTTACAGCAGCAAGATCACCGCACCGCGTGTGGACAAAGGCCGCATGACGGCGGCCGAGCAAAGCGCCCTGCTCTCGCGCATCACTGCCACCGACCAGGTGAGCGAGCTGGCGGGTTGCGACCTGATCATTGAGGCGGTGTTCGAGCGGCGCGACCTCAAGGCCAAAGTCACGCAGGAGGCCGAGCCGCTGCTGGCGCCGGGCGGATTTTTTGCCTCGAACACCTCGACCTTGCCGATCTCCAGCCTGGCCACGGCCAGCGCCAAGCCCGAGAAATTCATCGGCATCCACTTCTTCAGCCCGGTCGACAAGATGAAGCTGGTCGAGATCATTCGCGGCCAACAGACCGACGATGAAACCGTGGCCCGCGCCTTTGACTATGTGCAGGCGCTGGGCAAGATCCCCATCGTGGTGAATGACTCGCGCGGCTTCTACACCAGCCGCACCTTCGGCACCTTTGTGATGGAAGGCGCCGCCATGCTGGGCGAAGGCATACCCGCCGCCGCGATTGAAAACGCCGGCTTGCAGGCCGGCATGCCGGTAGGCCCGCTGGCCGTGCTGGATGAAACCGCGCTGTCGCTGAGCGTGCATGTGCTGGACCAGACACGCACCGACTTCACCGCCGAAGGAAAAACCTACACCGCCACGCCCGGCGAGCTGCTGGTCGAGCGCATGGTGAAAGAGTTAAAACGCCCCGGGCGCGCTGCCGGCGGTGGCTTTTACGACTACCCCACAGAGCCGGGGGCGAAGAAGCACCTGTGGCCTGAACTCAAAGCCTTGTTTGAAAAACCCGGTGCGGCCTGGGACATCCACGAACTCAAGGACCGCCTGCTCTACCGCCAGGCGGTGGAAACCGCCCGCTGCCTGAGCGAAGGTGTGCTCACCACCGTGCACGACGCCAATATCGGCTCCATCTTCGGCATCGGCTTTCCGGCCTGGACGGGCGGCGCGATGCAGTTCATTTACGGCATGGGTGTTGACGCCTTTGTCACCCGCTGTGCGGGCTTGGCTGCCAAATTCGGCCCCGGCTTTGCGCTGACGGACGTCGTCAAAGACGCGATTCGCAAGCACCAGCCGGTCTATTGAGCTTCACTGTTCACCCTTTTCATTCATCTTCAGCTCCACCTACTCCATCCATTTCATGCCAAGACTCAAGAACAAGATCAGCATCATCACCGGCGGCGCCCAGGGCATAGGCCTGGCCACCGCCCTCAAATTTGCGGAGGAAGGCGCGACCGTGATCGTTTGCGACGTCAAGCAAGCCGGCGTGGACGAAGCCGTCAAACAATGCCAGGCCCTGGGCGCCCAGCCCGTGGGTTATGTGATGGACGTAACGCAACGCGCCATGGTCGATGCCGTGATCGGCAAAGTCAAAGACCAGTTCGGCCGCATCGACGTGCTCGTCAACAACGCCGGCATCACACAGGACGCACGCCTGCAGAAGATGACGCTGGAACAATTCGACAAAGTCATCGACGTCAACCTGCGCGGCGTCTTTCATTGCGCGCAAGCGGTGGCCGACACCATGGTGGCCCAGGGCAGCGGTGTGATCCTCAACGCCAGCTCGGTCGTCGGTATCTACGGGAACTTCGGCCAGACAAATTACGCGGCCAGCAAGTTCGGCGTGATCGGCTTTACGAAAACCTGGAGCCGCGAACTGGGCCCCAAGGGCGTGCGCGTCAATGCAGTGGCGCCGGGCTTTGTCGCGACGCCGATCCTGAACACGATCCCGGACAAGGTGCTCAAGGAGATGGAAGCGCATGTGCCGCTCAGGCGGCTGGGGCGGCCCGAGGAGATTGCAAGCGTCTACGCGTTTCTGGCGAGCGACGAGGCCAGCTACATCAATGGGGCCGTGATCGAGGTGTCGGGAGGAATGTCGGTTTAAAACGCCGCAAACGCCGACGCTATTTCTTGCGCCTGATGACAAAGGCATTCACGGCCTGCTCAAAGCCCACCGCCGGGTAGTAAGACATGGCGCCGGGTGCAGATAACAGGATGAGGGAAACCTCGTCTCCGATGATTCTTTGCGTCCGGCGAATCAGCTCGGTACCAATGCCTTTGCCTTGAAGCGCTTTGTCCACCGCCAGATCAGACAGGTAGCAGCAATAGCTGTAGTCGGTGAGCGATCGGCTGACACCGACCAGGCGACCGACCTGCCATGCAGAAATAACGAGGCTGGGAGCCGCAAACATGCGTGCAATCCGGGGCAGATCAGCGGTTGGCCGCGTGATGCCGGAGGCGTCGAAAACGCGTGCTACCTCTACAGGGTCCAGCGGGTAGTTGTGACGGTACTCAATCGTGCTTTCTGACATGGCGCCCTGGAAGATGTGGTGACGGTTCTGCCATTAATTCTAGGTGGGCAGGTTGCGCCCGTTCGCCGAGGCGCAGAAGGCAGGCCAGGCAAAAAAAAGCCCGGACAAACCGGGCCGTAATCTGGCATGGCCAGAGGGAGGGATGCGGCCCTGAGGCCGCAAGCTCAATTTAGCCGGTTACATCACGGGGGCTTGTAGGAGAATGTCCCAAAAAAGCCCTTTTCATGATCGTCAACCCCTCTGATGTCATCGACGACCTCATCCAGCGCATCACCTCCATCGTGCTGCGGACCTATGAGGTAGAGCAACTGCTGCCGCACGACAGCGCCGAGCGCCTCTCGCTGGCCAGCCACGAACTGATCAGCGCCGTCTCCACCGATACGGGGCATATCGAGTTCTCCTGTGAGCTGCTCCTCAAAGCCGAAGAGCGGCGCAGCTCCTTCCTGGTGAAAGTCCAGGGCCGCGCCGCCTATGAAACGCCGATGTGGCGCATCAACGAAATCGATGATGTTGTTGTCGACCCGCAAGACCGCGGAGACTCTGGATTTGCCGGCCTGAACTGAAAGCGGCGGACCTAGGCGCCGGCGGCGCGAAGATCGTTGGCGTCGTACAACCTGCTCACATTTCGGCAGCCTTCCCTGACAAAGAAAATCCACCGGCCTTCCTTCTGATGCCAGCAGAGGCCTCGCACCGTCGCTGTGCCGCGCGCCCTATCGTCCTGCGCCGCGATCACTTCAACGATTTGCCCCTTGGCAAACTCAGGGGGCGGCTTTCCCTGCGTGACCTCTTCTTCCGGCAAATTGAGCGCGATCGCATGAAACGCCGGCGTTGCACTCAACGCAGCTTGCAGCTCCGACCGGTTGACACCCAGGGAGAAACCCAGGCTCATGTACCAAACCACGGCCGCTTTGGTTTCGGTGTCAGCCAGCCCGGCGATCTCCAGCTTTCGTTTCAATTGACGGGTGAGCCATTCAAGGCGCGTACGGCCAGGTGCTATGGGCGGGTCGTTCGGGCCCACGGCCGAAGGGGCAAAGAGTTGAGGTTTCAAGAAAGCTCCAGATAGATGTTGGAGCTGATTGAAACGGGGCAACTGGGGCGACGGGGTTAAACGTCCTGAAATAAAACACAAAACGCGCAAGGGGAGTTGGCCCAGCGGATTCAATTTACTTGACTTTGTCAATCAATTGATTGACGATAGCCGCCATGACACCGTCAAACACCCTCGCCCCCTCTTCTTCTGCAACGGCCGACACGGCCCGCATCAAGGCGATCCGCCAATTCAACCGCTTCTACACGCAGCGCATCGGCGTACTTGACCCTTACCTGGGCAGCGAGTTTTCGCTGACGGAGGTGCGGGTGCTGTACGAACTGGCCCACCGCGACCAGCCCACCGCGACGGAGCTCGGGCGCGACCTGTCGCTGGACGCGGGCTACCTGAGCCGCATCCTGCGGCGCTTTGAAAGCAAGGGCTGGCTGGCGCGCGTGCCCTCGATGGCGGACGCGCGGCAAAGCCTTTTGAAGCTGACGGACGCCGGGCACGCCGTGTTTGCGCCGCTGCAGCAGCAATCGCGCGACGAGGCGGCCGCCCTGCTGGCGGCACTGGCGCCGGCCGACCAGCAAAAGCTGGTAAGCGCCATGACCACGGTGCAGCGCCTGCTGGCCGGCCCGGACGCGCCGGCCGCAACGCGCACCGTGATCCTGCGCGACCCGAAGCCCGGCGACATGGGCTGGGTGGTGCAGCAGCACGGCGAGATCTACGCGCGCGAGTACGGCTGGAACGGCGAGTTCGAGGCGCTGGTGGCCGACATCGCGGGCAAATACCTCAAGAACTACCAGCCGGACTGGGAAAAATGCTGGATCGCCGAGATCGACGGGGAACGGGTGGGTGCGGTGTTTGTGGTGCGCAAATCGGCCACGGTGGCACAGCTGCGCATGCTGATCCTCACGCCGGGCGCGCGCGGGCTGGGCCTGGGCGGGCGGCTGACGGACGAATGCCTGGCGTTTGCGCGCGCCAGGGGCTACAAAAAAATGGTGCTCTGGACCAACAGCCTGCTGGAAGCGGCCCGCGCCATTTATGCAAAGCGCGGTTTTGTGCTGACCCAAAGCGAGCCCCACCACAGCTTCGGGCATGACCTGGTGGGGGAAACCTGGGAACTACGTCTCTAGGTGGCTCCAGCGGCACCCGGGCGCCGGTAACGACGCCACCCATCGCCAAACGCGGGCGCCGCCGGAAAATTCAAGCAATTCAGGCGTCCAGCCAGCGTCCTGATTAGGCCTTTAGCTATCTTTTTAGTAGCACTGAAGTCTCCTCGGCTTAGCGGTGCGGGCCCGTGGTGCATCGATGAAGCGGCGATAATTCAGGCATGAGCCTTCCACCCGCCCCGGACCGTCCGCAACCCAAATCCCTCACCGACCTCTTTGTTTCATTCACCTTGCTGGCCCTGCAGGGTTTCGGCGGTGTCCTGGCCATCGTGCAGCGCGAGCTGGTCGAAAAGAAGCGCTGGATGACGCGTGAGGAGTTCATTGAAGACTGGGCCGTGGCGCAAATCATGCCGGGGCCCAACGTGGTGAACCTCTCGCTGATGGTGGGCGGGCGCTACTTCGGCCTGAAGGGTGCGATGGTGGCGCTGGCCGGCATGCTGACCGTGCCTTTGGTGCTCGTGCTGGTGCTGGCCGTGCTGTACGCCCAGTTTGCCGGCCACCCCGGCGTGGCGGGCGCCTTGCGCGGCATGGGAGCAGTGGCGGCCGGGTTGATTGCCGCGACGGGCCTGAAGCTTTTCGGCGCGCTGAAGACCAACGTGCTGGGCCTGCGCCTGTGCACCGGCCTGGGTGTGCTGTGTTTTGTGGCGATTGCGCTGCTGCGCATTCCGCTGGCCTATGTGTTGCTCACCCTGGGCGTGCTGGCCTGCATGCTGGCCTACCGGAGGCTCAAGCCATGAACGAGCCGCTGCAAACGCTGCACCTGGCCTTCGGCGCGCGAGACTGGTTTGACCTGTTCCTGCACTACCTCTCGCTGTCGCTGCTCTCTGTGGGCGGGGCCATCAGCACCGCGCCGGACATGCACCGTTTCCTGGTCGACAAGCAGCACTGGCTGACCGACGCGCAATTCAACGCCTCCATCGCCATCGCGCAGGCGGCGCCGGGGCCCAATGTGCTGTTCATCGCCCTGCTGGGCTGGAATGTGGGTCTGAACGCCGGCGGCATGCTGACCGGCTTGCTGGGCGTCTTCCTGGCGCTGCTGGGCATTTTGATTCCCAGCACGACGCTGACCTATACGGCCGCGCAATGGGGCCACCGCAACCGCGAACTGCGGGCGGTACGGGCCTTCAAGCAGGGCATGAGCCCCATCGTGGTGGCCTTGCTGATCGCCACCAGCTGGATTCTGGCCAGCGCCAACGGCAGTTCACTCAAAGACTGGCCGGTCTGGCTGGTAACGGCGGCCTCGGCCGTCATCGTCTGGCGCAGCAAGATTCACCTGCTGTGGCTGCTGGGCGCGGGCGCCCTGCTCGGCTGGTACGGGCTGATCTAAATCTAAACGGGGCGCCGCTGGCGCAGCGCTTCGTAGAGGCACACGCCGCTGGCCACCGACACGTTCAGGCTTTCCACCGCGCCGTGCATCGGGATGCTGACCAGTTCATCGCAGGTCTTGCGCGTCAGCTGGCGCATGCCCTCGCCTTCGGCGCCCAGCACCAGGGCGACCGGGCCTTTCAAGTCCACGTCGTATATCGTTTTTTCGGCATCGTCGCTGGTGCCTATGCACCAGATATTGCGTTCCTTGAGCTCATTCAGGGTGCGCGCCAGGTTGGTCACCATGAAGTAAGGCATGGTCTCGGCAGCGCCGCTGGCGACCTTGGCCACGGTGGCGTTGATGCCCGCTGCGTGGTCTTTGGGGGCGATCACGGCGTGGGCGCCGGCGCCGTCGGCCACCCGCAGGCAGGCGCCGAGGTTGTGCGGGTCGGTCACGCCGTCAAGCACCAGCAGCAGTGGCTGCGCTGTACCGGCTTCCTCCAGTTGCTCCAGCAGCTCATCCAGCGACTTGACATGGGCCAGTGCGTCGACCCGTGCAACCACGCCCTGGTGGCCGTGGCTGCCGCACATCTTGGCCAGGCGCAGGCCGTCGGATTCGATCAGCCGGATGCCGGCTTCGCGGGCCCGGTCGGTGAACTGGCGCATGCGCGCATCACGGCGTGAAACATCAAAAAAGACCTCCAGGACGGATTTGGGGGCGGTTTTGATGCGGACACCGACGGCATGAAAGCCAAAAAGCACTTTGGGGGAAGAAGACATCCAAGGATTATCGCCCCTGCCATTTCCGGAGCATTTCCAGAGCATTTCCGGGCTGGCCGGGCGCTGGCAAGGGCGCGGACAAGGACTCTGCTTGCCTTGCTGGCCGTCAACGGCATTACTACCGGTGTATCAGCCGCGACAAGCGGACACAATCCCGGCTGCGGCAAGACTAAAATAGTAACAAGTTGTTCACCCATTCAATTAAATAACTGGCGCCGCGAGACGGCGCACATCGGAGACCTTATGGGCTTGAGACTCAAATTCAATCTGGTGCTGATCGTGGTCTTCCTGGCCGGCTTTGGGGCCGCTGGCTATTTGTCACGCCAGCTTTTGCAGGACAACGCCCGCGAAGAAGTGCTGCGCAACGCCAGGCTGATGATGGATACGGCGCTTTCGGTGCGCGCCTACACCGTCGAGCAAGTCAAGCCCCACCTGGACAAGCAGCTCGAGGAAGTCTTTTTGCCGCAAACCGTGCCGGCCTACGCCGCCACCGAAACGCTGGGCCACATCCAGAAAAAATACCGCGACTACGGCTACAAGGAAGCCACGCTGAACCCGACCAACCCGCGTGACCGCGCCACCGACTGGGAAGCCGACATCGTCCAGCAGTTTCGCCAGAACGCCGACTCGAAAGAGCTGATTTCCGAGCGGCCCGCCGCCACCGGCCGGCTGCTGTACATCGCCAAGCCCATCCAGATCACCAACGCGGCCTGCCTGCAGTGCCACAGCGTGCCGGCCAATGCGCCTGCCAGCATGATCAAGATCTACGGCGAGGCCAACGGTTTTGGCTGGAAGCACAACGAAATCATCGGCGCGCAGGTGGTGACCGTTCCCATGGACATCCCCATCCGCAACGCCGACCGCACCTTCAAGACCTTCATGGCGTCCCTGGCGGCGGTCTTCGCCGTGGTCTTTGTGGTGCTGAACCTGATGCTCAGCTGGCTCATCGTGCGGCCCATCCGCCGCATGTCGCAGGCCGCCGACAAAGTCAGCACCGGCGACTTCGATGTGCCCGAGTTTGCCGATGGCGGCAAGGATGAGGTGGCCGTGCTGGGCAGCTCGTTCAACCGCATGCGCCGCAGCCTGGAAAAAGCCATGCAGATGATCGACCGCGGCGACTGATGCGCGGCACGCGCTGACTTGCTGAAACACCCCCCGACAAACGCGCCGGCCGAATGAGCGAACCCGAAGAAAAAACCCGAACCCTGCCGGTGCGCCCTGCCGGCGGCGAGAGCGGGGACGTGGCCGCGCTACTGCCGGGGCAGACCGTCTTCGAATACCGCATCGACAAAATGCTGGGCGGCGGCGGCTTCGGCATCACCTACCTGGCGCAGGACATCAACCTGCAGTTGCCGGTCGCCATCAAGGAGTACTTTCCGGGTGAACTGGCCGTGCGCGCGGCCGACCTGTCGGTCAGCGTCCGGTCGACCGAAAACAAGGCCCAGTTCCAGTGGGGCCTGGAGCGCTTCCTCGACGAAGCCCGGGCCCTGGCGTCTTTCAAGCACCCCAACATCGTGCGCGTGCTGCGCTACTTCAAGGAAAACGGCACTGCCTACATCGTGATGGAGTACGAGTCGGGCGACCCGCTCAAGCGCTGGCTGGCCAAGCAGCCCGCGCTGGACCAGCAAAGCCTGCTCAAGATCATTTACCCGCTGATGGACGGCCTGGAAGCCGTGCACAAAGTGAACTTCCTGCACCGCGACATCAAGCCGGACAACATCTATATCCGCGCCGACGGCACCCCCGTGCTGCTGGACTTCGGCGCGGCGCGGCGCCTTACCGGCAACCACGACATGACCAACATCGTGAGCCCGGGTTTTGCGCCGTTTGAGCAGTACCACAGCAAAGGCCACCAAGGGCCGTGGACGGACGTCTATTCGCTGGGCGCGGTGATGTACTGGATGACCACCGGCCACAAGCCGATGGAGTCCGCGTCACGCGTGCGTGAAGATTCCATGCCCAAGGCGGCCGACACCGCCAGCGCGGTGGTCTTCGGCGCGCCTTTGCTGCGCGCCATCGACTGGGCGATGACGCCCAACGAAACCCAGCGCCCGCAGGACGTGGCCGCTTTGCGCCAGGCGCTGCTGAGTTCAGACTTCCTCAAGACGCAAACGCTGCGCGCGGCGGCCGTCGGCGGCAACACCACCGTGGCCCCAGCGCCGGCGCCCGCCATGAGCATCGCAACGGTGGAGAGCAAGACCTCTGCGAGCACACCGGTCGACAACGCCCTGCTGGCCTACGCCGCCAATTCGCAGTCGATTCCGCTCAATAGCGCCGAGAACCTGCGCAAGAACGTGCTGGGCACCATCATGTTCCTGGACCTGGTGTCTTACTCCACCTATTCGGTGGACCAGCAGGTGCAGATCAAGACGCTGTTCAACGAACTGATCACCAAAGCCATCGGCGGCGTGAAGGAATCCTCGCGCATCATGATCGACACCGGCGACGGTGCGGCGATCTGCTTTCTGGGCGACCCGGAAGAAGCCCTGCAATCGGCCCTGCTGCTGCGCGACCTGCTGGTGCACAAATACGGCCGCAAGCTGTCGCTGCGCGTGGGCCTGCACCTGGGCCCGATCCGCATGGTGTTCGACATCAACAACCGCGTCAACGTGGTGGGCGACGGCATCAATGTGGCCCAGCGCATCATGGATTTTTCCAGGCCCAACCAGATCGTGGTTTCGCGCGCGTATTACGACGTCATTTCACGCATCACCGACACGGCGGCCAGCCTGTTCGACTACCTCGGCCCGCACATGGACAAGCACCTGCGCTCGCACGAGATCTATGCCGTGCTGGACCCGAACGCCGCGCCGCCGGCGCCGCCCGGGCGCAACCTGGAGTTTGAGCATACGGCCTCGTTCGCCGCCCTCGCCTCGCTGACGCCGGAGATGGTGCAGGACATCGAAAATGAACTGGCCAAGGCGATCGGGCCGCTGGCCAGGGTGCTGGTGAAAAAGGCCCTGCCGCGCACCGTGAGCGCGCAGGGCCTGCGCGACCTGCTGGCGGTGTCGATACCCGACGCCACGGCGCGGGAAACCTTTTTGAAGCCGCGCAGCAACACCAGCGCACCGGTGCATTCCGCGCCGCATGGCGCCAGCAGCCCCCGTACCGGGATGACCGCAAGCGTCAGCGGCAACCCCAGCCGCCCGGTGTCCATGCCGGTGTCGAACATGCCGCGCAGCGACGCAAGCCGGCTGTCCGGTCAGCCGATGGGGCAGTCGCGCCCGTCCACCTCGTCGTTTCCGTCCTCACGGACTTCGGTGTCATCGCCGTCCTCACCATCTTCGCCGTCCTCACCGACGTCCACGTCCATCAACGTGCACACCTTCAGCGCCGAACTGCAGGCCCAGCTGGAGCGCGCGCTGAGCCAGCACATCGGCCCGCTGGCCAAAACACTGGTGCGCAGGGAAGCCGGCCGCCAGCCCGCCTTCAAAAACCTGGTCGAGGCGCTAGCGCAGCACATCGACAAGGCCGACGACCGGGCCAAATTTGTGGCGGCGGTGCAAAAACTGCACACCGGGCACTGAGCAGACACCAGGCCGGCGGCCGCTATACTTTTTATAGCACAATGCCCATGCTCCACCTGGGCTGGAGCCGTATTTCCCTTAAATCTTTAAATGCCGCGACGAATACGCGGCATCAGGCGGCGCTGACCCGGCCGGCATCGATGGTGATGCGCCGCTCGCAGCGCGCTGCGATCGCCTGGTCGTGCGTGACCAGAACCAGCGTGGTGCCGAGCTCGCGGTTGAGCTCGAACATCAGCGCCATGACGGTTTCGCCGGTGGCGAAATCCAGGCTGCCGGTGGGTTCGTCGGCCAGCAACACGGCCGGCTGCACCACAAAAGCCCTTGCCAGCGCCACGCGCTGCTGCTCACCGCCCGACAGCACCTTGGGATAGTGGCCCAGCCGTTCGCCCAGGCCGACGCGCTTGAGCATGTCGGTGGCCTGCGCACGGGCGTTTTTGGTGCCCGACAACTCCAGCGGGAGCATGACGTTTTCCAGCGCGGTCAGGTTGCCCATGAGCTGGAAGCTCTGGAATACGAAGCCGACCTTCTGGGCACGCAGTGCGGCGCGGTCGTCTTCGCCCAGGGCAAACAGGTCTTGCCCCGCCAGCCGGACGGTGCCCTGGGTGGGCGTGTCCAGCCCTGCGATGATGGACAGCAAGGTGCTTTTGCCCGAGCCGGAGGCGCCCACGATGGCGGCGGTTTCACGCGCGGCGAGCGCAAAATCAATATCGCGCAAAATGGTCAGTGTGCCGGTGGAGTCGGTGACCGACTTGAAAACATGCTCAACGGAAATAATTGAAGAAGTGGACGCTCCGGATGCCCGTGAAGCATCTGCGCCGCTTGCAACACCATTCACGCCACTAACCGCGGGTTCAAACATGTCAGCCTTGTCAGAAAATGTGAAATCAGACTTTACCAAGCTTGGCCTGGCGGCGGCGGCAAAGACCTTGGTAAAGCCTTGGGCAACGTTGCTGGTAGCCGCCCTGATGGGCATGGCAAGCACGGCCGGCGCGCAAACACCGCAAACACCCCAGGCGCCGGCCGCTGCGCCAGGCAACACCATCCTGGTCGTCGGTGATTCGCTGAGCGCCGAGTACGGCCTCAAGCGCGGCACGGGCTGGGTGCCGCTGCTCGAAAAGCAGCTCAGCGACGAAAAAAAGAACGCCCGGGTCGTCAACGCCAGCATCAGCGGCGACACCACCTCCGGCGGGCTTTCCCGCCTGCCCGCCCTGCTGGCCCAGCACAAACCGGCAGTCGTCGTGATTGAACTGGGCGGCAACGACGCCCTGCGCGGCCTGCCGCTGGACATGACCGAGAAAAACCTGAGCACCATGACCCAGACCGCCAAAAAGGCCGGCGCCCGCGTGCTGCTGGTGGGCATGCAGGTCCCGCCAAATTACGGCAGCGCCTATGCCGCAACGTTCTCAGGCCTCTTCAGCAAGATCGCCAAAGCAGAGAAGGTGGCGCTGGTGCCCTTCTTCCTCAAAGGCGTTGCCGACGTGGCCGACCCCGTCGCCAACTTCCAGGCGGACCGCATCCACCCCAACGAGCAGTCGCAGGCCCGCATGCTGGCCAACGTGTGGCCTGAGTTGAAGAAACTCCTCAAGTGAGCCTGGACCGCATTTCCGCCGAAGAGGCCCTGGTCAGCCTGGGCGGCTTTTCCGATGTGATCGACGCCCGAAGTGAAGGCGAGTACGCCGAGGACCACTTGCCGGGCGCGGTGAACTGGCCGAGCCTGCACGACGAAGAACGCAAAATCGTCGGCACCAAATACAAGCAGATCAGCCAGTTCGAAGCCAAAAAACTGGGCGCCGCGCTGGTCGCCAAAAACATCGCCGAACACATCCAGCGGGACGTGCTGGACAAACCCCGGGAGTGGCGGCCGCTGATTTACTGCTGGCGCGGCGGCAAGCGCAGCGGCGCGCTGGCGCTGGTGCTGGACCAGATCGGCTTCAGGATCACGCTGGTGGACGGCGGCTACAAGGCATTCCGCGCGGCCCTGGTGGCCGATTTGCCGCAGTTGGCGGCGCGCTTTCATTACCAGGTGGTGTGTGGCCCTACAGGCTCGGGTAAAACGCGGCTGCTGCAGGCGCTCAAGGCCGAAGGCGCCCAGGTGCTGGACCTGGAAGGCCTGGCCAACCACCGCAGCTCGGTCTTGGGCGCGATCCCCGGCGTGGAGCAACCCAGCCAGAAGGCCTTTGACAGCGGCATTTGGTCCACTCTGCGCAGCTTTGACCCGGCCAGGCCTGTCTACATTGAAAGCGAAAGTAAAAAGGTCGGCAACGTGGCAGTGCCGGAAGGCCTCATCGCCGCGATGCGGGCCAGCCCCTGCCTGCAGATCGCGTTGCCGCAGGACGAGCGCGTGGCACTGCTGCTGGAGGACTATGACTTTTTCGTCAGGGATATCCCCTTCTTCTGCGAGCGGCTGGGCGCCCTGACAGAGGCCCGCAGCAAAGCCATTGTGCAGGACTGGCAGGCCCGCGCGCGCAGCGGAGATGTAGCGTCAGTCGTTCACGAACTGCTGCAGAAGCATTACGACCCGGGCTACCTGCAATCGATGCAGCGAAACTTTTTGCAACATACCTCGGCCCGTGTCCTGGCGCCGCAAGACCGCAGCCTGGCGGCGATGGGTGTGCTGGCGCGCGCCCTGATCGCCGAAAAAATCCACACCTGAAACAACAAACCCGGCGACACCTTGGGGTGAGGCCGGGTTTGGCGATGTTTGCCTGACTTGTCTGAGGCGGCTCAGATTCGTCCGTCTCTTCTTTTGCTACCAAATTGATAGCTGCTTGCGTATGTTCTATAAGGGCTGGAAGCAGTTTTTATTCAAAGAATTTGTGCTTCAGGGCATCGGGTCTGCAGGAGGCCCACCGGCGGGTGCATCGCCCTCCGTGTCGGGCGTC
The DNA here is from genome assembly GCF_003711205.1 of Polaromonas sp. SP1. Classification (NCBI taxonomy): domain Bacteria; kingdom Pseudomonadati; phylum Pseudomonadota; class Betaproteobacteria; order Burkholderiales; family Comamonadaceae; genus Polaromonas; species Polaromonas sp. SP1. Next base: position 3,785,291 of record NZ_CP031013.1, read on the forward strand.
TCCGTGCCGTCGTCAGAGGCATCATCCGGTTTGCCCTCCGCCTTGCGCTTGAGCTTTTCTTCTTTTTTGCGTTTTTTCGCAAGCTCTTTCTGGCGCTTTTCGTAAGAGTAATTGGGAGTTGCCACTGCGTGCTTTCGTGAATAAGTAACCCTTACTGTACTGCATTGCCGTCAGGCAATATCAAGCGTTTTCCAGGGCCTGGGCAATGTCAGCCTGCAAGTCAGCGACAGCCTCCAGACCCACTGAAAAGCGCACCAAACCGCCCTTGTAAGGCCAGGGCATGGTGCGCAGCGCCGGGATGTCGTAAGGCGCGCACAGGCTCATGGGCCCCGCCCAGCTGTAGCCCAGCTTGAAGAGCTTGAGGCTGTCGCAGAAGCGGTCGATCTGCGCCTGCGTGAATTCGGGCCTGAACACGGCGCTGACCAGGCAGGCCGCGCCGGTGCAGTCCCGCTTCCAGGCCTCATGACCGGGTGAGCCGGCCAAAGCCGGATGCAGCACAGCCGCAACTTGAGACAAGGTCTGGAGCCAGGCGGCCAACGTGCGCGTGGCGGTGTCCTGGGCGGCATAACGCAGGGCAATGCTGTTCAGGCCCCGCAGCACCAGTTCGACATCGTTGCCGCTGACACCGTAACCCACGCGCATGTGGCAAAAGTGGATGAGGTGGTGCAGCGCCTCATCGCGCGTCACGACGGAGCCCATCAGCACATCGGCGCCGCCGCTGGGGTATTTGGTCAGGGCCTGGGCTGAAATGTCGATGCCCAGGTCAAACGCATTGAAGGCCAGGCCGGCGCCCCAGGTGTTGTCGAGCGCAGTCACGATACCGCCGGCGTGCGCATCCTTGTGCGCCTTGACGGCCGCGACCAGCGCGGGCATGTCGGGAAACTCCATGGTGATGGAGCCCGGCGCCTCGATCCACACCAGCCGGGTTTTGGCGCTCAGCTTGGCCGCCAGGTCGGCGGGGTTCATCGGGTCGTAAAACCGGTGCGTGATGCCCCAGGCGGCCAGCTCGCCCTGCGCGAAGGCCTTGTTGGGCCCGTAAACGTTGTCGGGAATCAGCAGCTCGTCGCCGGCCTTGAGCAGCGCCATGCCCACCAACACCACCGCCGCCAGACCGCTGGGCACCAACGTGCAATGCGTGCCGCCTTCCAGCGTGGCAATGCGCTCTTCCAGCGTGAAAGTGGTCGGCGTGCCGTGCAGGCCGTAGGTGTAGCCGGTCTTGTGCTTCCAGTCACGGCTGCGCAGCGCAGCGACAGTCGGAAAGGCAATGGTGGAAGCCTTGTAAACCCCGGGCGGAATCGAGTCAAACCCGGCTGGCGGCTTATAGGGATGGTGGATCAGGGTGGTGGATATTTCGCTCATCCACGGATATTAACGGCAAGCCCAGGGACTTGAAGAGCTACAGCCAAGCGCCCTTCTCCCATTCAAGCATGAGCCGCGGGACTGGCTTCGCCAGACCGCAGGCGGGCGGCCCCGAGGGGCTGGAGCCCGCGGCTCCAAGCCTGCCTGCGCAGGTTTGGACGGGCGACAGAGGCGAAGCGTCTCGCGAGCCGCGGCCTGCAAGGCCTCGCGCATTACACGAAATGAAAAGCGTGGGGGCTTATATCTTCCATTTTTCCATGAGCTGCTCAGGCGAGAGCGAGTCATAGCCTTCAAACGGCTGATGGATCCACGGATTGGTGGGCAGCAACTCCACCGAATAGTCGGGCTGGAAGGTGGAAACGCCCTTGGTCCAGATCACGGCGCTGCGCAGCTCGGTGATGGGCTTGTAGTTGTTCTTGAGCTGGTGGATCACGGCGTTGAGCGTGTGGCCCGAATCGGCCAGGTCGTCGACCAGCAGGACCTTGCCGGCGATCTCACCTTTGGGGGTGGTGATGAAGCGTGCAATGTCGAGGTTGCCCTGCGTCATGCCGGCGTCGGCGCGGTAGGAGCTGGTGGACATGATGGCCAGCGGCTTGTCGAAGATGCGCGAGAGGATGTCGCCGGGGCGCATGCCGCCTCGGGCCAGGCACAGGATGGTGTCGAACTTCCAGCCGGACTGGTGGATCTTGATCGCCAGTTTTTCAATCAGGTTGTGGTATTCGTCATAGCTCACATAGAGATGCTTGCCGTCTTCTGTCAACATGAGGTTGCTCCTGATTTAGTAGCTGCCTGCCCACGTCTTTATTGGGCTGCAGGCCTGTTTGGCTAAAATTTTTCCGGATGCCTGTTCAGGCTGCCGCGTAGGGGTTGCGCAGCAAGATGGTGTGGTCGCGGTCCGGGCTGGTGGAGATCATGTGAATCGGCACGCCGGTGACTTCTTCGATGCGGTGCAGGTACTTCTGGGCGGCCGCAGGCAGCTTGTCGTATTGCGTCACGCCCACGGTGCTCTGGCTCCAGCCCGGCAGGGTTTCATAAATCGGCTTGCAGCGCTCGATGTCTTCGGCGCCCATCGGCAGGATGTCGGTGATGTGGCCGTCGAGCTCGTAGCCGGTGCAAAGCTTGAGTTCTTCAATGCCGTCCAGCACGTCGAGCTTGGTGATGCACAGGCCCGACAAGCCGTTGACCTGGGCCGAGCGCTTGAGCAGCGCGGCGTCAAACCAGCCGCAGCGGCGGCTGCGCCCGGTGGTCACGCCTTTTTCAGCGCCTACGGTGCTGAGGTGGTAACCCACGGTGCCCGGTTTTTCCCAGTCGAGCTCGGTCGGGAAAGGCCCGCCGCCCACGCGGGTGCAATAGGCCTTGGTGATGCCCAGGATGTAGTGCAGCATGCCCGGGCCCACACCCGCGCCGGCGGCCGCATTGCCGGCCACGCAGTTGCTGGAGGTCACATAGGGGTAGGTGCCGTGGTCCACGTCGAGCAAGGTGCCTTGCGCGCCTTCAAACAGCAGGTTGGCGCCGCCCTCGTTGGCGTCGTTCAGTTCGCGCGAGACGTCGGCCATCATGGGCTTGAGCAACTCGGCATGGCGCATGGCTTCTGCGTATACCGTGTCGAAATCAACGGCCGGCGCATGCAGGTAGCCGGTCAGGACGAAGTTGTGCAGGTCCAGCAGCTCGCGCAGCTTGGCGGCAAAGCGGTCGGGGTATTTCAGGTCCTGAACGCGCAAGGCGCGGCGGGCGATTTTGTCTTCATAGGCGGGGCCGATGCCGCGGCCGGTGGTGCCGATCTTGCTCGTGCCGCCTTTCTCGCGATAGGCTTCGCGCGCGACATCCAGCGCGACGTGGAAAGGCAAAATCAACGGGCAGGCTTCGCTGACGCGCAGGCGCGAGCGGACCTCAACACCGGCTTTTTCAAGCCCTTCGATTTCTTCAAACAGCTTGGCGGCAGACAGCACCACGCCGTTGCCGATGTAGCACTTCACGCCTGGGCGCATGATGCCGCTGGGAATCAGGTGCAGCGCTGTCTTGACGCCGTTGATCACCAGCGTGTGGCCGGCATTGTGGCCGCCCTGAAAGCGCACCACGCCCTGCGACATCTCGGTGAGCCAGTCGACCAGCTTGCCTTTGCCCTCGTCGCCCCATTGGGTGCCCACGACCACGACATTGCGGCCCGCAGTTGCGGTTTGTTTGTTTGTCATCTTCAATTCTCGTTAAGGTTCGTCGGGATCAAGCCTGGCGTGGCACAAGGCCTCACGCGGCTTTCTGGAGGGGTTGGACCACCCATTGACCGGCAGCGTTGGCCAGTTCACGGTCGCAATCAAATTCATTGACTTCGTGTTCATGGCCCGGCAACACGCAGGCCACGGTTTCACCGCCGGCGCGCAGGCGGGCGATGGCCGCGCGCAGGCCGGCGTCTTCACCCCAGGGCGCGCGGATGGCGGCCTTCAGGGGCCGGGGAGGCAGCACGCTGACGAGCTCTTTCAAGTCCAGGCTGAAGCCTGCCGCCGGACGGTTGCGGCCAAAGACGGCGCCGACTTCGTCATAGCGGCCGCCCCGCGCCAGCTCGGCGCCCTGCCCGTAGATGGCAAAGCGGGTGCCGCTGTAATACGCATAGCCGCGCAAATCGGCCAGGTCAAAACTGACCTTGACGTCGCCCTTTTCGCCGCCGGTGTGGGCCGCCAGCCATTTGAGGTTTTGCAAGGCGGCCTTCAGGCCCGTCGAAGGCGGCAAAACTTTTTCCGCCTCCGCCAGCACCTTCTCGTCGCCGTAGAGCTGCAGCAGCGCCTTGAGGCCCTCGCGCGCTTCGGCAGAAATGCCATCCTTGAGGCCGGCCACGAGGCTTGCCAGCTCGCTGGCATCTTTGGCGGCGAGCGCAGCGTGGATGAGCGCCAGGGTTTTGGCGTTGACGGTGGCGCCGGCCAGCAGGCTGTTGACGATGCGCACATCGGCCATGTCAACGCTCAAATCGGTGACGCCGGCGGCCTTGAGACCTTCAAGCGCCAATTGCTGGGCTTCAAGGTCGGCCTCCAGCCCGGCGTGGCCGTAAATTTCGGCGCCGAACTGCAGCGGCTCGCGGGTGGCATGGGGGCGGTCTGTGCGGGTGTGCAGCACGGGGCCGCAGTAGCAAAGGCGGGCCACCCCGTTGCGGTTGAGCAGGTGGGCGTCAATGCGGGCCACCTGGGGCGTGGTATCGGCGCGCAATCCCAAAGTGCGGCCGGAGAGCTGGTCGACCAGCTTGAACGTCTGCAAATCCAGCGCTTCGCCGGTGCCTGTCAGGAGCGACTCCAGGTGCTCCAGCAAGGGCGGCATGACGAGTTCATAGCCATAGCTGCGGGCCGTGTCCAGAAACAGGCGGCGCAGCTCTTCGATGTGGCGCGCCTCGGAGGGCAGGACATCGGCAATTTGATCGGGCAATTGCCATGATGACGACCAGGCGGGCATTGTGATTTTCGTGGGCTGTTAAAAACAGCATTTTACCGGGCTTGAAGCCGGTTTTCGGCTCACCGGTCACCTGAGAAGGCCATGAGGCGGAAATACAGCAGTTGAAACCTTGGTGCAGGCCTGCTGAAGAAGGCTGCGCAGTTCAGGCCAGCAGGGCCAGCAGCACCAGACCGATCACGATGCTGCACAGCCCGAAGAAGCGGATCTGGCCGTCGCCCAGGGCGAGTATCTGCTCGAACATGCGACGCCAGCCACCCGGGGAGATGAACGGCAAGAGCCCTTCAATCACCAGCACCAGAGCCAGCGCCTGCCAGATGGTGTCTGCGTCCACCGCGCTTATTTTTTGGCGGGCGCAGCGCCGCTGCCGGAGCCGGGGCCGCGCATCGCCTTGAAGAAGTCGGATGAGGGGTCGAGCACCATCACGTCGCTCTTCTTGCTGAAGCTGGCCTTGTAGGCATCGAGGCTGCGGTAAAACTGGGCGAACTGCGGATCGCGGCCGAACGATTCGGCATACGCCCGGGCAGCTTCGGCGTCGCCCTCACCTTTGACTTTTTGCGCGTCGCGGTAGGCATTGGCAATGGTGACTTCACGCTGGCGGTCGGCGTCGGCGCGGATTTTTTCACCTTCGGCAGCGCCGGTTGAGCGCAGTTCGTTGGCTACGCGCTGGCGCTCGGCGACCATACGCTTGTAGACGGAATCGGTGATCGCCTCTACATAGTCCACGCGCGTGATGCGCACGTCGACGACGTCCACACCCCAGGGCTGGGCGCCCTGCACTGCCTGCAGCACTTCGCGCTTGACGTCGGCCATCAGCGCTTCGCGTTTGAGCGACAGCAAATCCTTGACGGTGCGCTTGTTGATTTCTTCCTGGAAGGCGTTGCGGACCACACGGTTGAGCTGGTTGGCACCCGCCTTTTCGTCAAGCCCGACATTGCGGATGTATTCGCTCGGCTGCGTGATGCGCCAACGCACATACCAGTCGATCACAACGCGCTGCTTCTCAGCCGTCAGCATGGGTTCCGCATCAACGCTGTCGAGCACCAGGAGGCGTTTGTCGATGTATGACACATTCTGGAACGGCGGCGGCAGCTTGAAATGAAGGCCCGGCTCCGTGATCACGTCCTTGATCTGCCCCAGGGCATAGACCACGCCAAACTGGCGTTGATCAACCACAAACAACGTGGAACTGAGCAGCGCCAGGAGGACCAGCAGCGAAGAAACAATAAATCCAACTCTATTCACAATCGTCTTCCTTAGCGTGTTTCGCGTTCACGCGAACGAGCGGTGTCGCGGGAGCGGGCATCGAGGGGCAGGCTGGACACCGGCGCGGCCGGGGTGGCCGGCAAGGCCGAACCGGAAGCCAGCGGCGCTTCGCCTGCGGCAGCTGCGTCGCCCTGCGCGGTCATTTGCATGATCTTGTCCAGAGGAAGGTACAGAAGGTTGGAGCCCTGGCGGGATTCGACCAGCACCTTGGTAACGTTGGAATAGACCTGCTGCATCGTGTCGGTGTACATCCGGTCCCGCGTCACCTGCGGCGCCTTCTGGTATTCGGTCAGCACAGAGCGAAAGCGCTGCGCATCACCCTGTGCCTGCGCGACGATCTTTGCCTTGTAGGCTTCCGACTCTTCCTTGAGGCGCGAGGCCGAACCGACGGCGCGCGGAATCACGTTGTTGGCGTAGGCCTGGGCCTCATTCTTGGCGCGCTCACGCTCCTGGCCGGCCTTGAGCACGTCATCGAATGCGGCCTGCACCTGTTCGGGAGGCCTCACACCGCTTTGCTGGAGGTTGATGCCCACCACTTCAACACCGACCTTGTAGCGGTCAAGAATGGTTTGCATCAAGACGCGCACACGCGGCCCGATCTGGTCGCGCTCTTCAGCGAGGGCCAGGTCCATCTTCATTTTTCCGACCACTTCACGCACGGCCGTTTCCGCCGCTTGAACCACCGCGGCACCGGGATCCTTGCTTTCAAACAGGTAAGCGCGCGCGTCGTTCAGACGGTACTGCACCGCAAACTTGATTTCAACGATGTTCTCGTCTTCGGTCAGCATGGCTGAATCACGCAGGCCGGTGGCCTTGATGATGATGTCGCGGCCCACATCCACCGAACGGATTTGCGTGACCACGACGATTTCGTGGCGTTGGACCGGATAAGGCATGCGCCAGTTGAAACCGGCGCCCACTGTGGAATGGTATTTACCGAACTGGGTGATGACGGCTTGCTGCCCTTCCTGAACGATGAAAAAGCCCGTTCCGAGCCAGATCAGCACCGCCACGCTGGCGATCAGCCCAACGCCGATGCCGGCGCTTTTCATGTCAGGCTGGAAACCGCCGCCGTTGCCGCCGTTGTTTCCGCCATTGCCGCGGCCAAAGCCACCGCGATTGGGGTTGTTTTTGCCGCCGCCGAAAAGCCCGCCCAGCTTGCGGTTGAAATCACGCCAGAGCTCGTCCAGGTCGGGCGGGCCCTGATTGGGGCCTTGCCCCTGCGGACGGTTGGCTTGCCGGGGAGGCTCCCTGTCCTCCCGGGGGGCTTCGGGCTTTGCGTCATCGGGCGACGCCTTGTCATCGTCCCGACCCCAGCGCGGATCATTGAGATTGAACATGCCTTGGGCGCGTTGCTTGAGCCGGCCTGGCAAGGTCGTCAACGTCTGCAGCACGGGGTTCAGATTCATGGGATCAAACTCACTTTTTTTCAGTAACCGACATTGTGCCTAATGAAACCGCCGGATCAGGCAAGGTCTTCCATGGCGTGGGGTATTTCCTCAGCCGGAGGATTTGCCGCATGGTCAGCCAGCAACGCCCGCAAAAGTGGCAAGCCCTCCCCTGTCTGGGCACTCACAAAAACACGATTAACGCTGCGGCTTGAACCCTCAAAGGCGTCTCTCAACTCAAACAGGTCCTTCATGTGCAGGGGAAAACTGTCCTTTTCAATAGCGTCGAGCTTGTTGAACACCAGTATTTGCGGCACATCGGCAGCACCGATCTCAGAGAGTACACGCTGGACCTGCTCAATCTGCTCCAGGTATTCCGGATTGGCGCCGTCGACCACGTGCAGCAGCAAGTCGGCGTCTGCGGCCTCCTGCAGCGTCGCGGCAAACGCGTCTATCAGTCCATGGGGCAGGTCGCGTATAAAGCCCACCGTGTCCGACAGCGACACGGAGCGGGCTGCGTCCCCAAGGTACAGCTGCCGGGTCGTTGTATCCAGCGTGGCGAACAGCTGGTCGGCGGCATAGGCGCGCGCCTTGACCAGCGCATTGAACAGGGTTGATTTACCCGCGTTGGTATATCCCACTAGGGAAATCGTGAAGGAATTGCGGCGCTCCCGCTGCTTTCGCTGGGTCTGGCGTTGTTTTTTAACCTTGCCCAGGCGCTCTTTGGTGCGTTTGATGGCGTCGCCGATCATGCGCTTGTCGAGCTCGATCTGCTTTTCACCTGGGCCGCCGCGCACACCCGCGCCGCCGGTTTGGCGCTCCAGGTGGGACCACCGGCGCACAAGACGCGTAGACATGTATTGCAGCCTGGCCAGTTCCACCTGCAGCTTGCCCTCGTGACTGCGAGCCCGCTGGGCAAAGATCTCAAGGATCAGCAAGGTCCGGTCATTGACCGGCATATCCAGATGCCGCTCGAGGTTGCGCTGTTGCGCGGGACTCAGGGACTGGTCGAACAGGACTTCAGTGGCCCCGGTGTCCAGCGCCAGCAACTTGATTTCGTCTGCCTTGCCGGTGCCGATGAAAAGGGCGGCGTCCGGGGCCCTGCGCTTGCAGGTGACGCGCGCGACAGGCTGCAGGCCCGCTGTTTGCGCGAGCAAACCCAGTTCCTGCAGATCGGCATCAAAGTTCGGGAGCCCCAAATCTACCCCCACCAGAAGAACGAGGGGCGGCTTGGCGTTCACCGGAGCATCGTACGAACTCAGCTGGCGGGGCTTTCTTCAGACTCACTGGTCGCGAAATTCACGGCGCGACCCGGAACGATGGTGGAGATCGCATGCTTGTAGACCATCTGGGTCACAGTGTTGCGAAGCAGAACCACGTATTGATCGAAGGATTCGATCTGGCCCTGCAATTTGATCCCGTTGACGAGATAAATGGAAACAGGAACATGCTCGCGACGCAAGGTGTTGAGAAATGGGTCCTGCAAGAGCTGGCCTTTGTTGTTGCTCACGATATTTTCCGTGTTCAAAAGTTAATAGAACTTGACCTTACCACAGGGCGTGGGCGGGGTCATGTAGTCCTAGGCCGATTCCTTGTCCTTAAAGGGGTTGTGCGAGCTTTTCATCTGAATGCGCAGCGGCGTTCCAACCAGGTCGAACTCCTTGCGGAAGCGCCCTTCAAGGTAGCGCTTGTACGACTCGGTTACGTGCTCGAGCGAGTTGCCGTGGATGATGATGATCGGTGGATTCATGCCGCCCTGGTGCGCATACCGCATCTTGGGCCGGAAGACACCTGAACGCTGGGGCTGCTGAAACTGGACGGCCTCCAGCAGCAGCCGGGTCAGCACCGGGGTGGACATCTTGCGGTTGGCCGATGCGTGGGCCTGGATGATGGACTTCCAGACCGGGCCCAGGCCCTGGCGCTTGATGGCGGAAATCGGGTGGATTGAAGCGAACTTCAGGAAACCCAACCGGGTTTCGATGGAACGCTCAAGAAGCTCACGCTGGTAAGAGTCCACCGCATCCGACTTGTTGACGGCCAGCACCACGGAGCGGCCGCTTTCCAGGATGTAACCGGCGATATGCGCATCCTGGTCGGTCACCCCCTGGGTCGCGTCCAGCAGGAGCAGTACAACGTTGGCGTTCTCGATCGCCTGCAAGGTTTTGACGACGGAGAACTTTTCGATGGCCTCGAAGACTTTGCCTTTACGGCGAAGCCCGGCGGTATCGATCAGTTCAAATTTTTGCCCTGCCCGCTCAAAAGGCACCGAAATGGTGTCACGGGTCGTGCCGGGCAGGTCAAACGCCACCAGCCGTTCTTCACCCAGCCAGGTGTTGATCAGGGTGGATTTCCCCACATTGGGGCGCCCCGCCACAGCCAGGCGTATAACCGAAGGATCCTGCGGTTCGGCCTCTTCTTCCGGGTCTGGCAGATTGAGCGGTTCGAGCGCCATATCCACCAGGGTACGCATACCCTGGCCGTGCGAGGCGGAGACCGCCAGCACTTCGCCCAGGCCAAGCTCGAAAAACTCGGACAGCTGCACGCCTTCGGTCATGCCTTCGGCCTTGTTGGCCGTCAGTACGGTCGGTTTGCCCAGCTTGCGCAGGTAGTTGGCAATGTCGTGGTCCTGGGCGCTGATGCCGGCGCGGGCATCGACCACAAAGACCACCACGTCGGCTTCAGCAACCGCCTGGCGCGTCTGCTTGGCCATTTCTTTGTAGATGCCGGTTGTCGCGTCGGGCTCGAATCCGCCCGTGTCGATGACGATGTACTCGTGAGGCCCCAGCTTGCCGTTACCGTAATGACGATCCCGTGTCAGGCCGGCAAAATCGGCCACGATCGCATCCCGCGTCTTGGTCAGCCGGTTAAAAAGCGTCGATTTGCCCACATTGGGACGGCCGACTAGCGCAATGACAGGTTTCATCAATCAGTTTCTGGCAGGACCGCAGCCCTTTATTGAGGCTGGAAGCCGTAAATGCCGCCACCCTGGGTCACGGCGATCAGCGTGTTGCCGGCCAGCACGGGTGTGGCGGCAATGGCGGTGCCGTCGGTCGGAAGGCGATTCAGCAGGGAGCCGTCTTCACGCGACAGCAGGTGGATGTAGCCGGCGAAGTCGCCGATGGCGATGGAGCGCCCAACGACTACCGGGGCGGACAGGCTGCGGTAGCGCAGGCGGTCTGTAGACCACGCTCGTTCGCCGTCGGTGCGGCGCCATGCGTTCACCGTGCCATCCGCTTCGCTGCCGAAGACCAGTCGGTCATCGCCATCGACGCCTTCCACGCCATTGGCGGGTTTGGCCCAGATCAGGCTGCCGCGCGCGGCATTGACGCATCCAACACTGGCCTGGAAAGCCCGCGCGCAGACCACGTCGCCCTGCCGGCTGACCCGTCCGACCATGTCGACAAGCCGCTCAACATCGTTAATGCCGCGGGGCGTGGCGATGGGAGCCTCCCAGCGGACGCTGCCGTTGGTCGGATTCAATCCCACCAGGCGGCCGCCCAGGCCCACCACCAGCGTGTCGCCGACTGCCAGCATGACACCGGACTGGCGAAGGATGAGGGGCTCATTGGGGCGCTGTTGCGTCCAGAGTTTGCGTCCGTTTTGTCCGTCAAATGCATTCACCGACCGATCTGCCGCGAGCACAAAAACCCGCCCGCCCGCCACGAAAGGCGCGGTGAAGGCCTGCGCCACCAGTTTTTGGCGCCAGAGTTCCTTGCCGCCCTGCAGGGCGATGACCTCATTGGCCTTGCTGACTACGGCAACGACCTTGCCGTCATTGCCGGCGCCGGCCGCCAAAGGCGTATTGAGTGCCAGACGCCAGAAATCACGGCCAGTCTGGGTATCGAGCAAGGCCACGGTACCGTCACCGCTTGCAATCGCCACGCTGGTGCCCGAAACGCCCGTTTCAAGCGGAAAGTCAACCTTTCCTACCCGGCTGCTCCACACCTGGCGTGCAGATACCAGGGCGCTCACGGGCTGGAGTTCTGCCGGCTGGGGCTTGACGGGGCCACCACCAAAAAAGGAGCACCCACCCAGAGCCGCTATCAAAACAATAGCTGAAAGTGGACGCGCCGCCTGGGCTAGAGGCCTAAAAGACTGATAAATCATTTCTTCACCTCGGAGTTCGGCACTGTGGTTGCGGATTTGGTTTGCGCCGGGTCGACGCCCAGCGAATTGAGTTTGACTTCAACAAGACGCCGGTACTCGGCGCGCTCGTCGAGCTCTTTGTAGGCTTTTTCATATTCGGTGCTGGCCTCGGCTTTTTTGCCCTGGGCCGAGAAAATGTCCCCACGGCGGTCGGCAGCGAGTGCCGTAAAACCTTTGGGGAAAGAGCCTGAAACCTGCTGAAGCGCTTCATCGTAAGCCTTCTTTTCCAGAAGGAGCCCGGCCAGACGCAAACGGGCCACGGCCTTATAACCCTCGTCGGATGACTTTTCTGCAACCCACGTCAAGGCGGCACGGGAAGCGTCGACATTTCCCTTGTCGTAGTAGGCCCTGGCAGCGAGCAGACCTGCCTGCTGGGCGTAGCTGGTGCCGCCAAAACGGTCTTTCATGTCGGCCAGCGAACGATCAATCCTTGCGGTATCGCCCGACTCCACGGAGCGTTCCACTTCCTCATACATGACGGAAGCCTTCGCGGCCTGGTCGCGCTGCCAGTATTGGTAACCGTTCCAGGCGGCAAAAGCACCCAATATGACGATCAGCCCCCAGGTAATCAGGTCGCCGTACTGCTTCCAGAAGTGCTTGAGTTCATCAAGCTGTTCCTGTTCTTCCAAATCGAGATGTTTTGCCATAGAAGTCTTCTTGTTCTGACCGTTAGCGGTGCGGATTGAGTTGGGGTGATTGTAGAGGCCCGGGGAGCGGCGCCCGGATGGCCTCGGGCGGCGCGTCAGTCGTGCAAGGTGCGGGCCCAGGCGGCCACATCGCCCAGAGGCCGCAGCGCCTGGGCCTGAAGGGGCTGGTCTTTTTCGCCACGCAGCGGTTTGACGGCCACGCAGCCCTGGGCGAGTTCGGCCTCCCCGAAAATCAGCGCATAGCGCGCCCCGCTGCCGTCGGCCTTCTTGAATTGGGATTTCATGCTTCCCATGCCTTCGCTGGTTCCACCGTGCATCTGCACGCGGATGCCGGCAGCGCGCAAGGCTTCACAGGCCGCCATGGCAGCCGGCATCTCATGCGCCGACGGGACGATCGCATAGGCATCGGGATGACTCACAGGCGGCAGCACCCCCACCGCATCGAGCAGCAGCAGCATGCGCTCAACGCCCATGCCCCAGCCGACCGCCGGCGTCGGTTTGCCGCCGAGCTGCTCGAACAGGCCGTCATAGCGACCACCGCCGCAGACTGTGCCCTGCGAACCGAGCTTGTCAGTGATCCATTCAAATACGGTGAGGTTGTAGTAGTCCATGCCGCGCACCAGGCGCGGATTGATGCGATAGGTGAGCCCCACCGCGTCAAGCACCGCGCGCACTGCGTTCAGGTGCGAGAGCGATGCTTCCCCGAGAAAGTCCATCAGCTGCGGAGCGGCCTCGACAAGCGCCTGCATCGCGGGATTCTTGGTATCAAGGATGCGCAGCGGATTGCTGTGCAAACGGCGCCGGGCATCTTCGTCCAGCACGTCGGCATGCGCTTCGAAATACGCAATCAGTGCGGCGCGGTGCGCCATGCGCTCGGCGGGCTGGCCCAAACTGTTGAGTTCGAGCCGCACGTGCTCCATCGGAATGCCGAGGTCACGCAACAGCGCGCGGCACATGAGGATCTGCTCGGCGTCCACGTCGGGGCCGGCAAAACCCAATGCCTCGACATCGATCTGGTGGAACTGGCGGTAGCGGCCTTTCTGCGGACGCTCGTGACGAAACAGCGTCACGGCCGACCAGACCCGCATCGGCCCGTTGTACAGCGTGTTGTGCTCAATCATCGCGCGCACGATGCCGGCGGTGGCTTCGGGGCGCAGCGTGAGCTTGTCGCCGTTCATCGAATCCACGAAGGAGTACATCTCCTTCTCGACGATATCGGTGACTTCGCCGAGGCCGCGTACGAACAGCGCCGTGGGCTCAACGATGGGTGTACGGACATTGGCGTAGGCGTAGCGGGCCATCAGCGCACGCACCTTGGACTCAAACCACTCCCAACGGGCCGATTCGGGCGGCAGGATGTCGTTCATGCCTTTGACGGCGAGCAGTTTTTCTGTCTTCGCCAAAGCGGGCTTCTCCACCGCAGTGGCAGTTGTTTTTTCAACCATGGGTATTACGCGGTTTCGGCGACGGGTTGCGTGCCAAAGCGCTTTTCAATGTAGTTTTCAACAATGACCTGGAACTCCTGAGCGATGTTCTCGCCGCGCAAGGTCAGTCGTTTTTCGCCGTCAATAAAAACCGGCGCAGCCGGCGCTTCGCCGGAACCTGGCAAGCTGATGCCGATATCGGCATGCTTGCTCTCTCCAGGGCCGTTGACGATACAGCCCATCACGGCAACCTTGAGGCCTTCAACGCCAGGGTATTGCTTGCGCCAGACGGGCATCTGGTCCCGCAGGAAATCGTCAATCTGCTTGGCCAGCTCCTGAAAGGTGGTGCTGGTGGTGCGGCCGCATCCGGGGCATGCCGTGACACTGGGCACAAAAATCCGCAAGCCCAGCGCCTGGAGTATCTCCGACGCGATCACGACTTCCTGCGTACGGGCCTCACCGGGCTGCGGCGTCAGGGAGACGCGAATGGTGTCGCCCACGCCTTCCTGCAGCAGGATGGACAGCGCCGTGGCCGAGGCCACCGTTCCTTTGGTGGCCATACCCGCCTCGGTTAGACCCAGGTGAAGGGGGTGATCAGTACGGCGAGCCAGCTCACGATAGACCGATATGAGATCCTGAACGCCGCTCACCTTGCAGGAAAGAATGATCTGGTTGCGGGACATTCCCATTTCCTCTGCGCGCCGTGCCGAATCGACCGCAGAGGTAATCAGCGCCTCATACATCACCTGCCGGGCATCCCAGGGCGTGGCGCGCGCACTGTTTTCATCCATCAGGCTTGCCAACAGTTCCTGGTCGAGGCTGCCCCAGTTCACACCGATACGGACCGGTTTTTTCCAGCGCATTGCCACTTCGATCATCTGGCCGAACTGGCGATCGCGCTTGTCTCCCTTGCCGACGTTGCCAGGGTTAATGCGGTACTTTGACAGCGCCTCGGCGCAGGCAGGGTAATCAGTGAGCAACCGGTGGCCGTTGTAATGAAAGTCACCGATCAGCGGCACATCAATACCCATCCGGTCCAGCTGCTCGCGAACATACGGCACGGCCGCCGCGGCCTCTGGCGTATTGACGGTGATACGCACCATTTCAGAGCCTGCCAGCGCAAGCTCCTTGACCTGGATGGCGGTGCCAATGGCGTCCACCGTATCGGTATTCGTCATCGACTGGACACGTACAGGCGCGTCGCCGCCCACCGTGACGATGCGAGCTCCCCAGGCAATCTGCGCTTGAAGGGATCGCCGCGGTTTGGGAAAAGCAGACTCTATGGGAAGACAGCCTTGCAGCACTATTTCACCTCAAATCGGGCTACGTTATCCCTGGCAACGGCGTTCAGGTCGAATGCCCGTCCGCGCACCTGCACTTGCGTGGCATCCGCCCGGCCCACTACCGCAGCAAGCGGCAATGCACCGGATGCGCCAGCAGCCTCACCGGCCGTCAAGGTCCGGCGCAACACGACGACCCCTTTGGCATCGGTCACCTCAACCCAGGACTCACCCTTGGCAAGGAAAGTCACAATCCCCGAAGGCACTGTTTGCGAGGCGGCAGCAATACCGATTGATGCCGATGCCGGATTGGCGGGCGCAGGGGATGGCACTGAAATTGACAGGGGGATGGGGGTTGGTTGCACGGCAGGCACAGGGGAAGGGGCGGTTCCCGCGATTGCGGCGCTTGCTGCCGCAAAAGGCTCATTGGCTTGTGCGGAAGGCACCGCAGGCTTGGCACCCTCAGCAAGCCCTGCCCCCATCATCGCCACAGCTGCAGGCAAGGGTTTGACGGGCTCCGCGGCAATGGCCGGCATATCTGAATCAACCTTGGCGCCGGCTCCATCGTGCTTAACGGCCGGCAAAAAAATCAGCACCAGTGCACCAAGCAAGAAAACAAGCCCTGCAAGAACAGCCGGCTTGGAGACCTGCGTCCAGATCGAAGGCCCCGGGGCTTCGCCCGGCGAACGGAACGGTGCGTTAATGCCCGCGCCCTGGTATATCAATTTGGGGGCACTGGTCTGGGGTAGACGCTCAAGTACCGCTGAAGCGTCCAGTTTCAAGGTGCGACACACACTTGACGCCAATGCACGCACAAAGACCGCATCCGGAAGCAAATCAAAACGGTCCTGCTCCAGCGCCTCGAGCTTTTTAACCGGGACCTTGAGCGATACGGCAAGGGCGGCAATATGCATTCCCGCAGCTTCTCTTGCCTGACGCAGCAAGGCGCCCGCCGTCACCTCTGGAGGCGCCGCATCGCCGTGACCCAAGCCGGGCTCACCAACGGACTGGCCGGCAGGCGTTGGATCAAGGTCACTCATTGAAAGCACCCTTTTCATAGGAAGCTGCTTCGCGGGATGCCGCAAACCGTTTTTTCAGCTGATCGCCCAGTTGGCGCACAGTGTCCCGATTATTGAGCTTTTGTTCGGTCTTGATGCCCAGCCACAAGGTTTCCGCGTTGGCAAGGTCGCTGTTATTCAGACGGCGTATGTAGAACTGTGCACGCGTGAAATCGCCGCGCTCGTACAGCAGGTTAGCCAGGTTGTAGCCCGTCACCGGATTACCCGCATCCAGTTCATAGGAGTGCATAAAGCTTTGCTCGGCCTCTGCCCGCTGCCCGGCACGGACCTGACAGACGCCCTGGGTCATCAGCGTTTTGGCGGTGCCGCCATATGTAGGGTTGGCTACTGCCTGTGCAAAAAAACGGGCGGAATCGGCGTACCGCCCCTGCTGGCACATCAGCCATCCATAGTTGTGCGCCACATCAGCGTCGCGAGGATTCAGCGCCAGTGCGCGGCGAAAACTGTCTTCGGCCATGGGCATGTCGTTCAGGCGCATGTACACGAGGCCGCGAAGGTTGTACGCCTCCGCGAAAGTCGGGTCGGTCGCAAGTGACTGTTTGATTTCATCCAGGGCTACATTGGTCTGCCCTTGCTCGAAATATCCCGTCGCCAACTCGAGGCGCAGCCGGGCACGCCGGCGCGTGTCGGATTCATCAGATTCGGTGATGATGTCATTGCGATTGCCGGGTGTAGCAGGCGCATTCTGCGGGTTGGCACACCCCGCCAGCAGCACAACCAGCCAGCAAGCCGCGACCCAGATCACATTAGACAAAAACCTCATACACCCACCCCCTTAGCCACAACGACCTTGATTCCCCCGAGCATACCTTGCCGCTGCGCCGCCATGCGTTGATCCACGCCAGTGCGATCCTGCACATCGCCGGCAAGCTGTCCGCAGGCAGCGTCGATATCGTCTCCACGGGTCTTCCTGACAGTGGTCACAATGCCCGCATCCAGAAGGATTTTCGCGAAAGCCGAGACTTGCGGCATATCCGAACGCTTCAACCCCGAGGCCGGAAATGGATTGAAGGGAATCAAATTGAATTTGCAGGAAAGGCCTTGTGCAGCGTGAGACTGAACCAGCGCCACCAGTTGGCGGGCATGTTCGGGCTGGTCGTTCACCCCATCCAGCATGCAGTATTCAAACGTGATGAAGTCCCTGGGAGCCGATGCCTGGTAACGGGTACAGGCTTGCAACAGCTCTTCAATAGGGTATTTTTTGTTCAGCGGCACCAGGTTGTCACGCAGCGCATCTTCCGGCGCATGCAATGACACAGCCAAGGCCACCGGGCAATCTTTGGCCAAGCGGTCAATCATGGGCACAACGCCCGACGTAGAGACCGTCACCCGGCGCCGTGACAAGCCATAACCATGGTCGTCCAGCATGACCTTCAGGGCGGGCAATAGCTGCGAGTAATTTTGCAGGGGCTCACCCATACCCATCATCACCACGTTGGAAATGACCCGCTCTTCGCGGCCCAAATGCTGGCGCAGGAAATGTTCTGCAAACCACAGTTGGGAAATGATTTCGCCAGTAGTCAGATTACGGCTGAAGCCCTGATGGCCCGTCGAGCAAAACCGGCAACCGACAGCACAGCCAGCCTGCGACGAAATGCACAGGGTACCGCGATCTGTTTCTGGAATAAAAACTGTTTCGATAACGTCGCCGGCGCCCACATCGAACAGCCATTTGATGGTGCCGTCAGTGGAGTCATGACGGGAAACCACTTTGGGCCCCTGGATATGGGCGGAGCCTGCGAGTTTTTCGCGCAGGGACTTCGCCAGATCCGTCATTTGCGCGAAATCCGTCGCACCTTTCTGATGAAGCCAGCGAAAGAGTTGCGTAGCACGAAAGCGCTTTTCGCCGAGCCGCTCGCAAAAAGCGGCCAAACCCTCCAGATCGTAGTCAAGAAGATTGGCCGTCATCGCAGAGTGCGACCGACTGAACCGCCCCAAGCAAGCGACGGCCCTGACAGGGTGTGGCAAAGCGTGGGGGCGGACATGGTTTAACGCGAGTAGACGTTCATGCCGGGGAAGAAGAACGCGATTTCCACTTTGGCTGTTTCAGCGGCGTCGGAGCCGTGAACGGCGTTGGCGTCGATGCTGTCAGCGAAATCGGCGCGAATGGTACCTGCTGCGGCCTTTTTCGGGTCCGTTGCCCCCATCAGGTCACGATTTTTCAGGATAGCGCCTTCGCCTTCCAGCGCCTGGATCATGACCGGGCCGGAAATCATGAAGGAAACCAGGTCCTTGAAGAAAGGACGCTCTTTGTGCACGGCGTAGAAGGCCTCGGCCTCACCTTGCGACAGGTGGGCCATGCGGGCAGCCACGACCTTCAGGCCGGCGGCTTCAAAACGCGCGTAGATCTGGCCGATCACGTTTTTGGCCACTGCGTCGGGTTTGATGATGGAAAGAGTGCGTTCGATTGCCATGAGAGTTCCTTAACGAGATTTCTTGGATTTTTTAAATTATTCAAAAATTGAATAAAGCCTATGATTTTAACCTGTGGGCTGCCCACTGGAGATCAACCCTCTGCCCTTCAGTGCTTCTGCAGGCGATTAGCGGTTGCCGCCACGACTTCCGCCGCCCCGGTTGCCGCCTCCGCGGTTTCCACCGCCATTCCCCCCGCCGCCGCGACGCTGGCCGCTGGCATTGTTTCCACCGCCCATACCCGGCCCGCCGCGGCGTTGCTGACCTTGGCCTTGGCGCTGGCGCGTGAAGGTATCCGCTCCTATGTAGCCAAACGATGTTTTCATCGGGTCCGGCTGAGCGCCGCCGGGTAGCTTGTCGCCGCGATCCCCGCGGTCGTCGCGCCGTTTTTGTCCTTGCAGGCCGTTGCCGGCGGGTGGGCCCGAACGCGAGCCGGGGCCGGCGTTTCCGCCCTGTCCCCGCCCTTTTCCGCCGCGGCGGCGGTTGCTGCGGGGCGCCGAATCATTGCGGGGAAGCGGCGGCTGCAAATCATCGGGATCCTGCTCGGCGCCGTCTTGCGGCGCGGCGTCAGATGCGCCCATGTTGGCCGGCGGCGCCGGGAAACGGTCGCGGCCGCCACGCGGCCGCTCGTTCCTGCGCGGGCCCCTCCCATGGCGCGGTTCGCCGCCATCATTGCCCGGCGCGCCAGGCTGCTGGCTTCCTGCGGTTGCGCGCGAATCGGCACGAGATTCTGAGCGCGTCAATGCGCTGGTCAGGGCCCAGATATCGCGTTCGTCCAGCTCGACAAATGCACCACGCTTGAGGCCGCGCGGGAGCACCATGGCGCCATAGCGAATACGGATCAGGCGGCTGACCGCGTGGCCAACGGCCTCGAACATGCGCCGGACTTCGCGGTTGCGGCCCTCGGAAATGGTAACGCGGTACCAACAGTTGGCGCCCTCGCCGCCACCGGCCTCAATTGAGCTGAATTGAGCGACACCGTCGTCCAGAGTCACACCATCGAGCAGCCGCTTTTTCTCTTCATTGTTCAATGCACCCAGCACTCGAACCGCATATTCGCGCTCAAGGCCGAAGCGAGGGTGCATCAGCTTGTTGGCCAGTTCGCCGGAACTGGTCAATAACAGCAATCCCTCGGTGTTCAGGTCAAGACGACCCACCGATTGCCATTTCCCCTGGAACAGTTTGGGCAACCGCCGAAAAACCGTCGGGCGATTCTGCGGATCGTCGTGAGTGACGACTTCGCCGGTGGGCTTGTGATACGCAATCACCCGCGGCGGCGGCGGATCGATGCGCAGCCGGATTGGCTTACCGTTCACCTTGACCGTATCGCCGAACTGGATACGCTGGCCGATGTGGGCCGGCTCGGCATTGACCGAAATGCGCCCCTCCAGAATGAGCTGCTCCATTTCAAGGCGAGAGCCCAAGCCAGCCTGGGCCAGCACCTTGTGCAGCTTTGGAGTTTCAGGTTGCGGCGAAAGCACTCGCTTGGGCGGTGCGAGGGCAACATCCTCTTCATCAGCGTCAAACTGCCCCGTCACCACGTCTTCAAACCTTATCGCGCCAACAACAGGCTGAGCGTTCCGACCCTTGGCGGAACGCTGCGGCGGCGTATCAACTTCCACAGGCAAGATCACTTCGGGAGTCTCCCGTACAGGCTGCTCTTGGGACGCCACTTTGGTTTGGTCCTCAGCAGGCGTATCCACAGATTCGGAGGCGGGAGGGTCTTGTTGGGTCATTTTTTACATTCGTGCGGGTAAATCGCCGTCGTTTTGCCCGGCAGACTCGGAAGCGCTTTCATCAGCGATCACCTCAGAGGTTTCGGGTATTTCCCCTGGGTCCGCCGCCTCCGCCGTTTCTGCCGTTTCGATTGCCGCGGTCGCCATGCTTGTTTCAATCAGGCCTTCCGCCAAGACCGCGTCTTGCGCCACAGGCACCTCTCCGTTCACTTCATCCCCGCCATCCGCCAACCCGGCCATGCCGAACTCGATTTGCTCAAGCATCGCGGCCGGCGTAGACGTGTTGTTGTCCATAACAGGAAGCTGGTCCAGCGACTCCACGCCCAGGTCGTCCAAAAACTGCCGGGTGGTGGCATACAGTGCCGGCCGGCCTACGGTCTCCCGGTGGCCTATGACCTCGACCCAGCCTCGATCTTCCAATTGCTTGAGGATCATGCTGTTGATCGTGACGCCCCGAATGTCCTCCATGTCACCGCGCGTTACCGGCTGGCGGTAAGCAATGATCGCCAGGGTCTCGAGGGTCGCACGGCTGTAGCGCGGGGGTTTTTCAGGATGGAGCCTGTCGAGGTACTCCCGCATCTGAGGACGGCTTTGAAAGCGCCAGCCGGTTGCCACGTGAACGAGTTCGACACCGCGTCCCGACCAGTCGTTCTGCAATTCTTCCAATACCAGCTTGAGGCTGTCCGCTGTCAGTACCCCGTTAAACAGAACGCCCATTTCACGCAATGGCAGCGGCTGCTGCGCGCAAATGAGAGCTGTCTCGAGGACGCGCTTTGCATCCGTCGTATTCATGATTGTGGTCGTTCCGAAAAAGGGCGGAAAAAAAGGCCGGGAAAACGTTGGTTCGGCGCTTGTTCGCGCAATGCATCCATGCGCAATCTCCTTGTACAGGATGCCATGGTGCAGGTAGCTGAAAACTACGAAATTTGATTGTATATCAGGCCCAAACCCGCAATAGCGGCCTGAAGATCCGCCGGCGGGTCCGATTTGAACTCCATCGCCTGACCGGTAAACGGGTGTTCAAACGCCAACCGACAAGCATGAAGCCCCTGCCGGCCCAAACCCGCCGCAAGCGCTCCCCCATACATCTCGTCAGACACCAGCGGATGCCCCAGAAACGCCATATGAACCCGAATCTGGTGCGTTCGGCCTGTATGCAGCTTGCACCTCACGAGGCAATAGGGCCCCGCACTTTGTATCAACGACACCACGGTGGAGGCCGTCTTGCCAGCGTTCCTATCCAGGTCCACAACGGCCATTCGCAGTCGATTGCGCGGGTCGCGGCCGATGGGAGCATCAACCTGGCGAGTCCCAGCGCCTTGCCAGGCGCCGTGAGCCAGCGCGACATATTCACGGCTCACGCTGCGGGCTGCAATCAAGCCGACCAACTGATCCATCACCACCCGCTGGCGTGCCACCACCATCAGTCCACTGGTATCTTTGTCGAGGCGGTGGACGATACCGGCGCGCGGCAGAAAAGCAGCTTGCGAGTCATAAGCCAGCAAGCCGTTCAGCAGAGTACCGCTCCAGTTGCCAGGCGCCGGGTGCACCACCAACCCTGCTGGTTTGTTGATCACCATCAGATATGCGTCTTCAAACACGATATCCAGCGTCATCGCTTCGGGCTTGAAGGCCTGGCTTTGAGGGGTGGGCCTCAACTCGATCACCAGCTCATCGCCCACCCTGACTTTGGCGGAGGCCTTTGTCACCGAAACGCCGCCCAGCGTCACTACACCGGCCTCGATTAATTGCTGGAGATAAGTACGCGAGAACTCGGGCACAATGGCGGCCAAAGTGCGGTCAAGACGACTGCCGTGACTGTCCGCAGGGACCGTCACCCGCCGCAATTCCATCTCGGCAGCGGTATCTCCCTCCTCCTGGACTTCATCCGGGACGCTTTCAGGCGTAGTAGCGGCCGATATAATCAATTTGCTCTGTTCAGAATCAGTCATCAAGAAGGTAGATTGCAATGTTTTCCACCAAATTATCGGTTGTTCCCAATGCAATGCCGCTTTTTGCAGCTATTTGCGCGCTGTCTTTCGTCATTGCCGGCTGCTCGAGTACGCCGGCGCCTGACAAAACGGCCACCTGGAGCCCGAACAAGATTTACGCCGAAGCCAAAGATGAAGCGAATTCCGGCGCTTATGACAAGGCGATCCCGTTGTACGAAAAGCTGGAAGGCCGCGCGGCAGGCACACCGCTGGCTCAGCAAGCCCAGCTCGAAAAAGCTTATGTTCAGTACAAAGGTGGGGAGTTGCCTCAGGCAATCGCAACCCTCGACCGCTTCATGAGGCTTCATCCAGCCAGCCCTGCGATGGACTACGCGCTCTATCTCAGGGGCCTCGCAAACTTCAATGACAACCTCGGTGTTTTTGGGTTTATTTCACGCCAGGATCTGTCGGAGCGGGATCAGAAAGCAGCCAAGGAATCTTTTGAATCGTTCAGGACCTTGGCAACCCGCTTCCCGGAGTCAAAGTACACACCAGATGCCCGCCTGCGGATGAACTACATCGTGAATTCTCTGGCCCAGTCGGAGGTGCACGTAGCGCGCTACTACTACTCCCGCGGAGCCTACGTTGCGGCCATCAATCGTGCGCAGACCGCGATTGCCGATTACCGCGACGTCCCGGCGCTGGAAGAAGCCACATTCATTCTTTACAAATCCTACGATGCCTTGGGCATGGTCGAGCTGCGGGATGACGCCCGCCGCATTCTGGAAAAAAGTTATCCGCAAAGCGAGTACCTGAGCAAAGGGTTCAGGTCGGTAGACAGTCCCTGGTACAAGTTCTGGTAAGGGCTTCCAGCCTTTCCATCAGTTCCTCCTCGGACGCCAATCTCTTCATGGGCGGAAGCGCCCTCAGCAAGCGCCGCCCGTAGCCCATGGTCGCCAGGCGGCTGTCGCATACCACCAGCACGCCTTGGTCGCTTTCGCGGCGTATCAACCGCCCGGCCCCCTGCTTGAGCGCAACGGCCGCCTCGGGCAGGAAGTAGTCGTTGAACGCACTGCGCCCCTGTGACTCGAGAAGCTTTGAACGCGCCTCCGCCAACGGATCGTTCGGCGGTGGAAAGGGCAGCTTGTCGATGATGACCAACTGAAGGGCGTCGCCGGGCACGTCAATGCCTTCCCAGAAAGAGGCCGATGCCACCAGCACACAGCCCTTGCCCCCATGGGTATTTCCTTCACGGAAACGATCAATCAGTACACGCTTGGGCATGGCCCCCTGGACAAGGACTTCCATGTCGGCTGAGTGCGGGAATACTTCCTTCAGGGCATCTCCTATCGCACGCAAGGCCCGCAGCGTCGTCGTGAGTACCATGGTGCGCCCACCCAGTTGCCGCGACCACTTCGCAGCAGATTTGGCCACTTGTGCGGTGTGAGCGGGATCTCCCGGCTTGGGGAAACCCTGGGGAACATAGACCGCAGCCTGACGCGCATAGTCAAAGGGACTCCCCACCCGCAACACCTTGGCGTCTTCCAGCCCGCATGGTTGGGTGAACCAGCTGAGTTTGTCGTCGTCCCCAAGCGTTGCGGAGGTAAATATCCAGGATTTCGCGGAATCGGCATTTGCGCCCAACACCTTGCTTTTCACGGCTTTCGAGATATCCAGCGGTGACTCGACAAGCCTCAGCTGCGTACCCACATCGGCCCAACGGACACACCCCGGCTCACAAGCGTTGACAAAACACCCGGCACGCGCCGCCAACTCTGTGGCGCGCTCGTGAAGCCGCACAAAATCAGGAGCAATCTTGCTCACCGTGTCTAATGCCGAACATGCCTGTTCGCATGCCGCGTGAACAGATCGCAATGCGTCTTGCCACTCCGTGACGTCCAGCCCTTCAGGGCACTCACCTACCCACCTCAACTTGGTTCCGGGATACTGCTTGCCGGCGCAAAGCCGGAGTTCTCGGGCTGCATGTTCGACAGCGGCAACGACCTCCTGCCAGTCCACCAGCCCACGGGCCAATTGCAGCCCGGTAGCCAACGTATCCCTTGCAAAATCAAGGAGCTGACCGGTGGTCAGGTTGGTACCCAGAAACTGTATGCCTGTCTCATTGAGCTGGTGTGCTTCGTCGAATATGGCAATCCGGACCGAGGGCAACAGCTCTGCCACACCGGATTCACGAACCGCCAAATCGGCAAAGAAAAGATGATGGTTGATCACCACGACGTCGGCTGCCATGGCTTCCCTGCGCGCGAGGTTCACGTGACACGCCCGAAACCGCGGGCAGGTCGCACCGAGGCAATTCTCGCGGGTGGAGGTCACCAGAGGAATCATCGAAGAACGCTCGTCCAGCCCTGGAAGTTCAGCCAGATCACCTGTCCGGGTCACTTTCGACCACTCTTCAATTTTGGCGAGCGCGCGCACGGAAACCCCGTCAGGCAAATAGGCCTCCTGGCGCGCCGCCTCCATGCGATGCAGGCATAAATAGCTGCCCCGCCCTTTGAGCAGCGCTATACGCACAGGGAGTCCGAGCGCTTCGACCAACCGGGGCAGATCACGGCCAAAAAGCTGATCCTGCAAAGCCTTGGTCGCGGTCGACAGCAAAACGCGCTCTCCGCTCAGCAAGGCAGGGACCAGGTAGGAAAAAGTCTTACCAACGCCGGTACTGGCTTCGACCACCAAAGGGTAAGCGCCTTCAATAGCGTGTGCCACAGCCAGTGCCATCTCGGTCTGCCCGCTGCGCGGCATGAAATGCTCCGCTGCGCGGGACAGCACACCACCCGGCGCAAACGACTCTTCTACTTCGAGCGCAAGGGTCATCAGGCGGGCTCGGGAGGATCCAGCGACAACTCGAGTTGAGCGATCTGGTCACGCAGCTGCAGGCGCCGTTTTTTCAGGCGCCTGAGCAGCAGCTCGTCAATGGGCATTGTGTGCGCCGCAATGTCGACCAGGGCATTGAGGTCCGCATGCTCCATTTTCAGTTGAATCAGCTGCCGTTCCGGGGAATGTAAATTTAAGTCCAAGGTTTTTTATCCGTACGCGCTGCTTCGCTTGATAATACGTCGATTGCGACCATAAATCGAGCCTCGCGCCCGAACGACCACACAATGTCCAAAGGTTATCGAATCACAGCCTCCACCGGCATCCACAAGGGTGACCGGGACTATCAGCAAGACCAGGTCAACCTGTTCAGTCACTCACGAATTCCCGGCTGCATGCTGGGAATCGTGGCGGATGGCATGGGCGGGCGAAGTGGCGGGCGAAAAGCCTCGGACCAGGTCATGCTGACAGCGAAGCAACTCTTTGAGCGCTACGCACCCGAGACAGATGACGCGCCTGCGATGCTCAAGCAGATCATTGAGGAGGCGCACATCGTGATCAAGCTCACGGCAATCTCGGCCGAACAAGAGCCCCACAGTACGCTGGCCGCCTTCCTGATCAATCCGGGCGGTGATTGCCATTGGGTGCATACCGGCGACTCCCGCATCTACCACTACCAGGGCAGCAAGCTGGTGCACAGGACAGTGGACCATTCTTACGTGCAGACGCTGGTCGACAAAGGCGAGATTACCGAGGACGAAGCGAACGTCCATCCGCAATCCAACATCCTGATGGGTTGCCTGGGCACCGAAGAAGCGCCACCCATCACGCATCACTTTATCCCGCAACTGCGGCCCGAGGACGTGTTGCTGGCCTGCAGCGACGGCGTGTGGCACTATTTCAGCGCCAGCGAAATGGGTTCCGCCCTGTCCATGCTGTCGCCGCGTGAAGCCACCGAATTTCTGATCCAGAAAGCCCGCTCGCGCGCAAGGGGCGGTGGCGACAACCTCTCGCTGGTGATCGTCAAGCTGGAGCCTTTGGCGCCTGAGCCGCCAGCGCGTTTACTGGGGTAAAGGCAGGGACTTTGCCGGCGGCTTGGCCTCCTTCAGCCGCTCTTTCTCGTGTTGGGCCCTGCGCTCCTGGGCTTCCTTTTGCTTTTCGCTGAATTTCTTCGCTTCTTCCGCGGCAGCGGTTTGCCTGTCGCTCCTGGCTTGGGATTTTTCCTGGCTCGCTTTTAGCCTGGTTGCGCTGGCTTCGCTTTTCTCCTGCTCGCCGGCTTGGGAGGCGGCACGATCTTCGATCTTCTTCTTTTCCCTTTCCAGGCGCGACTCATACTCTTTTACGGCTTTCGCGCGCTGGTCGGCAGCCTCCTGCAGTTTTTCAGGCGACTGTTTTTCTTCCGTCTTGCGGATCTGGTCTGCACCCCTGATGCGGCGCTCCTCATCATTGAGTATCAGTTCCTGCCGACGAAGATCGCCCATCGCCTCGCGCCGCCGTTCATTGACTTTGCCCAGACAGCTGTTGACCGCGAATTTTTTATAGCATTCGGCATCTTCTGCGAGGAACCCCGCTTCCAGCCTGGCGCGCTCGGCGCCGATTCTTGCGCGCTCGGCGTCCCTCGTTGGCGCGGCTTCTGCGGGCGCAGCCGGCTGAGCGAGCACTACCACGCACAAGGTGGCGAGAAAGCAGGCAACAGCAAGGTTTTTCATGTGAGTGTCGTATCCACGTTTCTGCGTTCAAGCGCCAGGAATTCCTTCGACTGCATTTCATTGAGCCGCGAGACCGTACGAGGAAACTCGTGAACCAGCGGCCCTTCGGTATACAACGCTTCGGGCGCTACCTCTGCCGACATGATCAGCTTGACCCTGCGGTCATAGAGCACATCCACCAACCAGGTAAAACGCCTTGCTTCCGATGCCATTCGCACCGGCATATAAGGCACGTCGCTTAGCAGCACGGTATGAAACTGGGTCGCGATTTCCAGATAATCATTTTGCGAGCGCGGCCCACCGCACAGCGTCTTGAAATCAAACCACACAACGCCGCCCGCTTTACGTCTGGCTTGAATCTGCCTTGATTCAATCTGTAACACCGGGTTTTCGTCCTGGGATTCGGCCAGGGCATTAAACGTCGCTGTCATTTCGGCATCTGCCTGGGGCCCGAGCGGCGTGTGATAGAGCCTGGCCTGCTCCAGCGTGCGCCCGCGGTAGTCCGTGCCGTTGTCGACACTGATGATCTCCAGTTTGGCCTTGAGCAACTCGATGGCCGGCAGCACGCGGTCGCGGTGCATGCCGTTTGGGTAGAGTTCGTCCGGATGAAAGTTGGAGGTGGTGACAAAACCCACGCCGTTCTCAAACAACGCCACCAGCAGCCGGTGAAGAATCATGGCGTCAGTGATATCGGCGACGTGGAACTCGTCAAAACAGATCAGCCGGTAGCGCTTGGCAATGCGCCGGCCCAATTCGTCCAACGGGTTCGCCGTGCCTTGCAGATCCTGCAATTCCCGGTGCACTTCCCGCATGAACTCGTGGAAATGCAAGCGTACTTTCCGCTTGAGGGGAACCGCGCCGAAAAAGCAGTCCATCAAAAAGCTCTTCCCCCGGCCCACGCCCCCATGCATGTAAACGCCGCGTGGAACATCCGGGTGGTTGATCAGCTTCTTGAAGGCATTGGAACGCTGCTCCTTGAAGGCGCCCCATTCGCTTGCGCAGCGCTCAAGCGCCTCCACGGCACGCAGTTGCGCAGGGTCACTCACGTACCCGCGCGCCGCGAGTTCAGCGTCATACGCCGAGCGTACTGGGAGAGTCACCGGCACTGCGCCCGTGATCAGAAGTTGAGCGTGCGCTTGTCGACCGCCAGCGCGGCTTCCTTGGTGGCCTCGCTCAGCGACGGGTGCGCGTGGCAGATCCGTGCGATGTCTTCGCTGCTGGCGCGGAACTCCATGGCCACCACGCATTCGGCGATCAACTCGCTGGCAAAAGGCCCGACGATATGCACACCCAGGATTTCATCCGTGGCGGCGTCAGCCAGCATCTTCACCATGCCGGTGGTGTCTCCCAGTGCGCGCGCACGGCCATTGGCCATGAAAGGGAAGGTGCCGGCCTTGTAGGCGCGGCCAGCGGCCTTGAGTTGCTCTTCCGTCTGGCCAACCCATGCGATCTCGGGGTTGGTGTAGATCACCCAGGGAATCGTGTTGAAGTTGACGTGGCCGTGCTGGCCTGCGATGCGCTCGGCGACTGCCACGCCCTCTTCTTCCGCCTTGTGCGCCAGCATGGGGCCGCGCACCACGTCGCCGATCGCCCAGACATTCGGCAGGTTGGTCTTGCATTCTTCGTCGACCACCACTGCGCCGCGCTCGTCCAGCTTCAGGCCCACGGCTTCCGGCGCCAGGCCGATGGTGTTGGCAACCCGGCCGATGGAGATGATCAGCTTGTCGACGTCCAGCGTCTGGGCCTGGCCTTTGGCATCGACATAGGCGACGGACACGCCCTTCTTGCCGGCTTTGACTTCGCCGACCTTGACGCCGAGTTCGATCTTCAGGCCCTGCTTGGTAAACGCCTTGTGCGCTTCCTTGGCGATCTGCTGGTCCACAGCGCCCAGAAAAGTCGGCAGGCCTTCCAGCACCGTGACTTCGGCGCCCAGGCGGCGCCAGACCGAACCCATTTCCAGGCCGATCACACCGGAGCCGATCAGGCCCAGCTTCTTCGGCACGGCGCCGATACGCAGTGCGCCATCATTCGACAGGATGTTTTCTTCATCAAACGGCGCGCCGGGCAATGCGCGGGCATTGGAACCCGTGGCCACGATGATGTGTTTGCCGGAGATCGTTTCTTCAGCAGCACCGGCGACCTTGATGTCGTACAGGCCGTCTTTGGCGCCCACAAAAGAGCCGCGGCCGTGGAAGAAGGTGACCTTGTTTTTCTTGAACAGGTAAACGATGCCGTCGTTGTTCTGCTTCACGACGGTGTCCTTGCGGCCCAGCATTTTGGCCACGTCCAGGCTCAAGCCTTTGACTTCGATGCCATGGTCGGCGAAGTGATGGCCGGCCTGCTCGTAATGCTCGGACGACTGCAGCAGCGCCTTGGAAGGAATGCAGCCTACGTTGGTGCAAGTGCCGCCCAGGGCAGGCCCGCCCTTGGCGTTTTTCCACTCGTCGATGCAGGCGACGTTGTTGCCAAGTTGCGCTGCACGAATGGCGGCGATGTAGCCGCCGGGGCCGCCACCGATGACGATGACATCAAATTGTTTGGACATGGTGTTCTTTCAATAAAGCTGCCGGTGGCAATACCTCGATTTGCCCTCGCACCGGCGAGCGAAGCAAAGCCTGTTCGCGAGACACCGCGGAACCGGCTTTGCCGGGCCGCAGGTGTCGCCCCCTTGAGGGGGAGGCCGCTACACGCAGTGAGCGGCAACAGGGGTGTCAAATGTCAAACAGCAGGCGTGCAGGATCTTCCAGCGCTTCCTTCATCGCCACCAGGCCCAGCACGGCTTCGCGGCCGTCGACGATGCGGTGGTCATAGCTCATGGCGAGGTAGTTCATCGGGCGAACGACGATCTGGCCGTTTTCCACCACGGCGCGGTCTTTGGTCGCATGCACGCCCAAAATCGCGGACTGCGGCGGGTTGATGATGGGGGTGGACAGCATGGAGCCGAACACGCCGCCATTGGAGATCGAGAAGGTGCCGCCCGACATTTCTTCAATGCCCAGCTTGCCGTCGCGCGCCTTGGCGCCGTACTCGGCAATCTTCTTTTCGATGTCGGCAAAGCTCATCTGGTCTGCATTGCGCAGGATGGGCACCACCAGGCCGCGCGGTGAACCGACGGCGATACCGATGTCGAAGTAGCCGTGGTAGACGATGTCATTGCCGTCGACCGACGCGTTGAGCACGGGGTACTTCTTCAGCGCATGCACAGCCGCCTTGACGAAGAAGCTCATGAAGCCGATCTTCACGCCGTGTTCTTTCTCGAACTTTTCCTGGAAGCGCTTGCGCATTTCCATGACCGGCGCCATGTTGACTTCATTGAAGGTTGTCAGGATGGCGTTGGTGGCCTGCGATTGCAGCAGGCGCTCGGCGATACGGGCGCGCAAGCGGCTCATGGGCACGCGCTGCTCGGGGCGGTCGCCCAGGTCGGAGGCCTTGGACGGCGCAGCCACTTGAGGCAAAGAAGTGGTCGGAGCCCCCGTAGGTATTGCGGATGCTGCTACTGATTTTGTAGCACCACCAGCGGTTGCACCGAGGACATCGCCCTTGGTGACGCGGCCGTCTTTGCCCGTGCCGGGCACGGAGCCGGCCGCCAGGTTGTTGTCGGCCATCAGCTTGGCCGCTGCCGGCATCGGAACGCCGGCCATGGAGCCGCCCGCCGCTGGGGCAGGTGCGGAAGCCGCCGGAGCAGCTGGTGCAGCCGCTGCCGCAGCAGCCGGTGCGGCGGCAGGCGCTGCTGCACCCGCCTTGCCTTCGGTATCGATCCGGGCGATCACCTGGTCGGACACCACGGTGCCGCCGTCGGCGACAACCAGTTCGGTCAATACACCGGCAGCGGGCGCCGGCACTTCGAGGACGACCTTGTCGGTTTCGATCTCGATCAGGATTTCATCGATGGCGATTGCCTCGCCGATTTTTTTCTTCCACTGCAGCATGGTGGCCTCGGCCACGGACTCGGACAGCTGGGGGACTTTGACTTCTACGATAGCCATGTTGATTCTTTCGTGTACGTTCTTGTGTTCTGTATGTTGAAGAGGCTGGCCTTACTTGGTCAGCACAAAGCCCTTGAGCTTGCCGAATGCGCCGTCCACCAGCGCCTTTTGCTGTTCCTGGTGCAGATGTGAGTAGCCCACTGCCGGCGATGCCGAAGCGGCACGGCCGGAATAACCCAGCTTCTGGCCTTCAAGCATGTTCTCGTGGATGTAGTGCTGCACGAAGAACCAGGCGCCCTGGTTTTGCGGTTCATCCTGGCACCACACGATGTCGGTGGCGTTGGGGTACTTCTTCAGCTCGGTGGCAAACGCCTTGTGCGGGAACGGGTAGAGCTGCTCGACGCGCAGGATGACGGTGTCGTCCGCGCCCTTTTCTTCGCGCTTTTTGGCCAGGTCGTAATACACCTTGCCGGAGCAGGCAATGACGCGCTTGACCTTGTCGGCCTTCTTGTTGATCTCTTCCTTGTTCTCCGGAATGATGGTCTGAAAACCCCCCTTGGTGAACTCGGACAGCGGCGAGGTGGCATCCTTGTTGCGCAGCAGCGACTTGGGCGTCATGATGATCAGCGGCTTGCGCAGGTTGCGCACCATCTGGCGGCGCAACACGTGGAAGATCTGGCTGGCCGTCGTGGGCTGCACCACCTGCATGTTGGTGTCGGCCGACAGCTGCATGAAGCGCTCCAGGCGTGCCGAGCTGTGCTCGGGGCCCTGGCCTTCGTAGCCGTGGGGCAGCATCAGCGTGATGCCGTTGACGCGGCCCCACTTCACTTCACCCGAGGCGATGAACTGGTCGATCACGACCTGCGCGCCGTTGGCAAAGTCGCCGAACTGGGCTTCCCAGATCACCAGCGTGTTGGGGTCGTTGGACGCGTAGCCGTATTCAAACGCCAGCACCGCCTCTTCAGACAGGATGGAGTCGATGACGACAAACGGCGCCTGGTTGTCGGCCACGTTCTGCAGGGGCACGTAGGTGCCGGTGTCGAACTTCTCGCGGTTCTGGTCGTGAATCACGGCGTGGCGGTGCGTGAAGGTGCCGCGGCCACAGTCTTCGCCCGACAGGCGCACGGGGTAGCCGCTGGCCACCAGCGAGGCGAATGCCATGTGCTCGCCCATACCCCAGTCCACCGGGATGTCGCCGCGGCCCATGGCTGCGCGGTCGTCATACACCTTCTTGACGAGCTGGTGCGGCGTGACGGTTGCGGGGATGGCCGTGATCTTGTCGGCCAGGCGCTT
The DNA here is from genome assembly GCF_003711205.1 of Polaromonas sp. SP1. NCBI lineage: Bacteria > Pseudomonadati > Pseudomonadota > Betaproteobacteria > Burkholderiales > Comamonadaceae > Polaromonas > Polaromonas sp. SP1. The sequence continues at coordinate 3,817,151 of NZ_CP031013.1, forward strand.
CCACTCGGCCATGGGGATGGCGGTGTCGCCGGCGTCGGTCCATTTCTTGCCGAGGTAAGGCACCCAGTCGACCGCGTACTTGCTCTTGAAGTTGGTGAGGACGGGGTCAAAAGTGCTCTTGCCGGCGTCCAGTGCGGCGCGCGTGGCCTTGACCATGTCGTCGCCCAGCGTGTCGCCCATGCCTTGTGCAGCCAGCTTGTCGGCGTACAGCTTGCGCGTGCCGGGGTGTTGCGCGATTTTTTTGTACATCAGCGGCTGGGTCAGCGCAGGCGTGTCCTGCTCGTTGTGGCCCAGTTTGCGGAAGCAGATGATGTCGACCACGACATCCTTCTGGAACTCCATGCGGAACTCGAGCGCCAGCTGGGTGGCCAGCACGACGGCCTCCGGATCGTCGCCATTGACGTGGAGCACAGGCGCTTCAATCATCTTGACGACGTCGGAGCAATACAGCGTCGAGCGGCTGTCGCGCGGGTCGCTGGTGGTGAAGCCGATCTGGTTGTTGATCACGATGTGCACGGTGCCGCCGGTGAAATAACCGCGGGTTTCGGCCAGTGCCAGCGTTTCCATCACAACGCCCTGCCCTGCGAAGGCGGCGTCGCCGTGCACCAGCACGGGCAGCACCTGCAGACCCTTGGGGTCGGCGCGGCGGTCCATGCGGGCGCGCACCGAGCCTTCCACCACGGGGTTGACGATCTCAAGGTGCGACGGGTTGAACGCGAGTGTCAGGTGAACCGGGCCGCCGGGCGTCGTGACGTCGGAGCTGAAGCCCTGGTGGTATTTGACGTCGCCGCTGGGCAGGTCTTCCGGCGCGGTGTGGTCGAACTCGGCGAACAGGTCGGCCGGGACTTTACCGAGGGAGTTGACCAGGACGTTCAGGCGGCCGCGGTGGGCCATGCCGATCACGATTTCCTGCACGCCCTTGATGCCGCCTTGCTGGATCAGCTCGTCCATGCTGGCGATGAAGCTTTCGCCGCCTTCGAGAGAGAAGCGCTTCTGGCCGACGTATTTGGTGTGCAGGAAACGCTCCAGGCCTTCGGCGGCCGTCAGGCGGTCGAGGATGTGGAGTTTCTTTTCCTTGCTGAGGGTGGGTTTGCTACGAATCGATTCGAGCTTTTGCTGCCACCAGCGCTTGTGGTTCTGGTCCGTCGCGTACATGTATTCGGCGCCGATGGTGCCGCAATAGGTTTCGCGCAGCGCGTTCATGAGCTCACGCAGGCTCATGGTGTCTTTGCCGAAGAAGGTGTTGCTGGTGTTGAACACGGTTTCCTGGTCGGCGTCGCTGAAGCCGTAGAACGAGGGCTCCAGTTCGGGAATCTTGTCGCGTTCGGCGCGCTTGAGCGGATCCAGGTCGGCCCAGCGTGCGCCGACGTTGCGGTAGGCGGCGATCAGTTGCTGGACGGCGGTGCGCTTGCGGCCCATTTCGGAGTCGGCGCCGCTGGCGACCACGACTTTGGTCTGGCCTTGCTTGGCGCGCTCGGCAAAGGCATTGACGACCGGCAAATGCGGAACGTCCTTGGCATTGCTGCCGTCAACGGCGGGAACGTGCTGGAGTGCATCGAAATACTCGCGCCAGTTGTCGGGCACGCTGCCGGGGTTGGCGAGGTAGTTTTCGTACATCTCTTCGACATAGGGCGCATTGCCGCCGAAGAGATAAGTGTTGGCTTGATAGGCCGAATAGACAGACGATGCCGTCGGGTTTGAACTCATATCCGCTGACCTCCGTTTCCCTGGGGGAAACATTAGCTGGTTAAAGCTTGTTAATTAACCTTCCGCAACACGGCTGGACCGATTAGCGGATGCGACTGTGGCAGGAAGGGCCTTCAGAAACAACCCAGATTGTGCCACCGAACTGTGACAGCGGAAAGACCATGGTTATGCCCATTTCGAATGGGCCATGCTTTTACACGCGCTCACATAGCGGACATGAGCACCACTGGAAGTTCATTCACAGCCCACTGACAGCTCATTGACAGCTGCCACACAGTTGGGGGCAAAAGCTCAGGCAGCAAGGCCTGGATTGCCGGCCACGCCGACGAGTTTCGGCGTGTTGGGCTTGACGGGTTTGATGACTTTGCGGGCCTTGAGGTAGCTTTCCACTACATCCCACACCGGCGGACCGGCGTTTTTGCTGGCCTCGGCCACGGGCGCCCAGCCGGCCACCTTGTAGGTCTTGCCGGCTTCGATCAGTTTGCCGCCCAGGCGCATGTCCTGGATGCGCTCGCCCATCTTCGCGCCGGGCTCGCAGGTGTAGGTCAAGCCACCCACACGCACCATGTCGCCGCCCTGCTGGTAATACGGGTCGGGGTTGAAGAGGTTGTCGCCCACGTCTTCCAGAATGGTCTTGATCATGTCGCCGCGCATGTCCGTCAGCGTGGTCCAGGGGTAGCTGATGGCGGTCTGGTCCATGACGTGTTCACGCGTGATGGCCTGGCCCGGCAGCAGCGAGGTGCCCCAGCGGAACCCGGGCGAAAACGCGATCTCCGCACCGCGTACGTTCATCAGCGCGTCCAGGATGAGCTGGTCAAAGCTGCCGTTGAAATTGCCGCGGCGGTAAAGCGTGCCCTCGGTCACCGCCAGCTTTTCACCCAGCTTGGCGGCGTACGGCGCCCTCACCTTGCCGATCAGTTCATTCATCGCCGTATCGGCAGGCAGCAGATTGGCAAACACCGGCATCAGCCGGTAATTGAAGCCCGCCACCTTGCCATCCTTGACGTCGAGGTCGAGCACGCCAAGGAACTTGCCGTTGCTGCCGGCATTGGTCACGATGGTCTGGCCGCCCGGATTTTTGACGATGACCGGTACCGGCACACCGTCGTGCGTGTGGCCGCCCAGAATCGCATCGATGCCGGTGACGCGCGACGCCATCTTTAAATCCACGTCCATGCCGTTGTGGCTGAGCAGCACCACGGCCTGCGCGCCCTTGGCGCGTGCCTCGTTCACGGTTTCCTGCATCTCGCTTTCGCGGATGCCGAAGCTCCAGTTGGGCGTGAGCCAGGCCGGGTTGGCGATCGGTGTGTAGGGAAAGGCCTGGCCGACGATGGCGACCGGCACGCCGTTCATTTCCTTGATCACGTAGGGCTTGAACACCGCATCGCCGAAGTCGCTGGTCTTGACGTTTTGCGCGACGAAATCGATCTTGCCGGCAAAGTCCTGCTCGACGATTTTTTTGATGCGCTCTTCGCCGTAGGTGAAGTCCCAGTGGCCGGTCATCACGTCCACGCCCAGCAGCTTGCAGGCATCGACCATGTCCTGGCCCTGCGTCCAGAGCGCGGTGGCGCTGCCCTGCCAGGTGTCGCCGCCATCGAGCAGCAAGGCACCGGGGCGGCCCGCTTTCAATTGTTTGACCAGCGTGGCCAGGTGGGCGAAGCCGCCGACCTTGCCGTACTGGCGCGCGGCTTTCTCGAAGTTGAGGAAGGTCAGCGCATGCGCCTCGGGCGTGCCTGACTTCAGACTGGCGGCCTTGAGCAGGTGCTCGCCCACCAGGTGCGGCGCCTGCCCGCGCATCGCGCCCACGCCGAGGTTGACCGACGGCTCGCGAAAGTAAATCGGCAGCAGCTGGGCGTGGCAGTCGGTCATATGCAGCAGGTGCACATTGCCGGTGCGCGGCAGCTCATACAGGCTGGCGGCCTGGGCGGCGCCGGCCTCACGCAATGGGAAACCGGCGGCCAGGGCGGCCGCCATGACACTTGCAAACTCGCGGCGGGAGAGATTCATGGCGTTAAACATCCTGCCCAGTGCGACGGGCACCTACTGGAAATCCAGTTAAATTGCTATTGATTTGATAGCTACCAGCCCAGTTGGGATATGGGCTGGAGGCCTAAAACACTGATAAATCGGCCACGGCCTGGTGACCGGCTCGATTACTTGTTGACGGGCGAATTCGGGTCCAGCAGCAGCGCCATCACGTCGCGGATCTGCTGCTCATTGAGGATGGCGGCATGGCCGAACCTGGGCATGTCGGAGCAGGCGTTGTAGGCCTTGGCGTTCCACAGCTTGCCCCAGGTGTAGTCGACGATGGGTTTGCTCTCGGCAGACGCCGGGTCGCTCACGCCGCGCAGCTTGCCGTAGTTGTAGAGGCTGGGGCCGATGGAGCCGAAGGACAGCTCGGCCTTGCTGATCTGGTGGCAGTTGTAGCAGCTGCCGCCGTTGGCCTCGCCCGGCTTGTCGGTCCAGGTCAGGCCCCGGCCGTTTTGCGCGATTTTTTCGCCTTCAGCCCAGCTGCCGAGGTATTTGCCGTCGGAAGGCAGCTTCACCGTCTTCATGTTGGCTTCTTCGATGGACTTGGCGAGTTTTTCGTCCAGCGGCTTGCCGGCGGCTTCCGAGCAGGCCTGGTTGGAGGCATCCGGCGCGAGCCGGTCCATCTTGGCGATGCCCTGTTCGCTGAAAGAGCTTTTAAGCACCTGCTGGGTGGCTTCGTCCACCTGCTGGGGTGTCGGCGCGGTGGCGCAGCTGGCCAGCAGCGCGGCTGTCATGGCGATGCCGGCGGCTGAAAGCGCCGCTTTTGCGTGGGTCTTGTTCATCGTGTTGGTGGTGTTCATTTGAATCCTCACTGCCGGCTTAGCGCTTCAAGGCAGGCGCAATCGAGACGCCGGCCTTGCTGTTGACACCCATGTACACGCCCAGGGCAATGGTCGCGTCGGACGCGTAACCCGGGAAGGGGAAACGCTGCTGGCGGTAGCAGTCGTTCAGGCGGCGCTGCATGCTCCACAGGTCGCCGCTGGAGACACGGTAGGCCGGCCACGAGCCGAAGCCGACGCCGGCGCCAGGCTGCTTGGTGAGATTGGGCAAATCCTGCAGGCGCACGCGCTTGTTGTCTTCGCCGTGGCACGACGCGCAGGAGAAATCGTAGGGGCCGCCGCGAAGGTAAAACACCTTCTTGCCGACTTCGTACATCAGTTTTTCCTTGGCGTGCGACTGCGGCACGTTGAAGGCCAGGTCACGCGATTCGCCCGAAATGTAAGCCACCAGCGATTCGATGGTTTTCTGCTCACCGGCGCCAAAGCGCGTCTTGGCGATTTCGCCGGCGTTAAAGCCCTGCAACTGCTCCATACAGGTCAAAAGGCGCGACTCCAGGTCCTGCACGCGCTGCGTATCGGCAAAAAACCGCGGCAGCTCGACAAACGCGCCCTTCACCACGCCCGGGCCCTTGCCCAGGTCGCATTTTTCAAGCGAGGCCTTTTTGGGGCCACGCGCCTCTTTCCAGAGGGATTCACCCTTGGCCTCATAGAGCTCGGCGGGGTTGCCGTCGGCCAGCATGGCGCGGTATTCGGCGATGCCTTCGGCCGTGGTTTTCTGCGCCGCGGCAGTCAAAGGCAAGGCAGCGATCGCGGCCAGCGCCGCCAGCCCGAACAGGCTTGATTTCATCGTGGTCTCCTCAAATATCGCTCAAATTTATCGTTATGGGCAGCTTGCGCCGCGGCGGGAACGCCCGGACCCGGCCGGGCTCAGGCCCGGACTCAGGAAATGACGGCTTCGTCGGTCCGCTTGTCGCCGTGGTTGTCGACCCAGCTGACGGCAACCTTGTCGCCGGCCTTGCCGCCCTTGAAGCTGAACTGCATGAAGGGGTTTTTGGACACGGCCGTGCCCCACTGGGCGCTCATGACGGTCTTGCCGTTCCAGGTCGCCGAGATGTTCTGGATAAACCAGGCCGGCACGGTCTTGCCGGCGGCGTCTTTGCGCTGGCCGCTTTCCATTTCGTGGCTCACGAGCACGCGCACCGTGGTTTTATCGCCTTGGGCCTGTGCCCGGATTCGCATCGGTTCTGACATTTTTTTCTCCTGATTTCAAGGGTTGTGGTGGTGATCGGGTTTGGGCGGGAAAGGCGGGGATTAGCCGCCGCAGCCACCCAAAGTCACTTTCACTTCCTTGACCGCATAAAAGTACTTGTCACCGGCCTTGGCCAGCGCGTAAACGTTGGACGACTGGCCCATCTTGATGTTGGTCGACACGTTGGCATCGGTGCCGGCCGGGATGTCGAACATGGCGGCGAGCGCGCTGGGGTTTTTCTCAACCACCAGGGCGATTTGCGAGGTGTTGGCGATGTTGCTTTGGGCGCCGACGCGCACCACGTTGCCGTTCTCGGCAATTTCAGGCGCCTGCAGCAGCAAATCCTTGCTTTCAACGGGCGCGCTGGTGGCGCCCATGGCCTTGGCCGCGTCGGCCAGGGACTTGCTGTCAAAAGCGGCCTTGTTCCAGCCGGCTGCGTTTTGCGCATGGGCCGGGCTCAAACCGGCGGTAGCGGCCAGCACCAGCGCGGTGGCGCCAGAACTGCTTGCCAAAAAATCACGACGTTCCATGACTGAACTCCTTTTTATATAACTTGAATGTCTTAAACACTGAACACGATTGGACACAAAAACTCGAAAACGCGGGAGGGTATTTCTCCCAAGCATGCCTCAAAAAAACACCGTCCACCTTCGCATGGCCTTTCATCCGGCCCTGCGCCCTACTTCGCCGCGCCTTGCGCCAGCCATTGGGAAATTTGCGCCGCCTCCGCCGCGCTCAAGGCCGTCGGCGGCATGGGGATGGCACCCCACACGCCTTGCCCACCGGACCTGATTTTGCCCGACAGGTAGTTCGCAGCATCTGCGCGGTCCTTATATTTGTTGGCTATATCCTTGAAGGACGGGCCCACCAGTTTGCTGTCCATGCCGTGGCAGGCCAGGCAGGCGTTTTTCTGCAGCAGCGGCATGACGGAGGCGGCGCCCGCGGCTGCCGGCTTTGTCGAGGCGGCTGCAGGTATTGCCGTGGCCGGCGCTGCCGTTGCTATCTTTTCAGGAGCGGCTAGCGCACGCCCTGCCTGGGCTGGAGCACTATTTGGCTGTGAACCGGCGGCCACTGGTGCTTGTGTGGTGTCGACCCCGCGGCTGGCGCCCACGAGCCTGGACTGCTCGGCCAGGTTGCCGTGCGCATTGCGCGCGTAGTCCGGCAAAAAGCTTTTGATGACGACCTCGGTCTTGCAATTGGCCATGCAGCTGGAGCCCTGGGCGTCGGGCCTGGCCGTGCCGCCCAGCTCCTTGCCCGGCCACATCGCGTGCGCGGTGGTCATGCCGTTGCGGTTGGGCAGGCGGGCCTGCACCTCACGGATGTTGGCATCGGACAGCGTGAAGTTGTCGGGCAGGACATTGCCCAGGTGCAGGATGTAGGCCGTCACGGCATACACCTCGTCGGCGGTCAGCGTCTTGGGCGCGTTCCAGGGCATCGCGCGGTTGATGTAGTCCCACAACGTCGACAGCGTGGAGACCTTCATCAGCGTGGTGCGGTTGGGCTGGTTGGCGCCGGGCAAGAGGCCGTCGACGCGGCCGTTCTTGATATCTTGCGCAGTCGTGCCGCCGGCAATCGGCGTGAACACCTCGGACGATTCGGCAAAGCTGCCATGGCAGGAGGCGCATTGCGCTTCCCACAGCACTTCGCCCTGGCGCACCGAGCCCTGGCCCTTGGGCAGGCCCTTGAAGTCGGGCCGTACGTCGATGTCCCAGGCCTTGATTTCGGCGGGTGTGGCGGTGCGGCCGACCTCTGCCAGCGCGGCTTGCCGCGCGGCCGGCTGGGCGTGGGCCCAACCTGCGCCCAGCAGGCAAAGGCCCGCCAGCACGAACGAGGGCGAAGAAAGCCGGTGCAACTCAAACCTGGACATTTTTCACCTCGCCGTTTTCTTCCAGCGACCACGACTGGATGGCGTTGTTGTGATAGATGCTGCGCGATGCGCGGACCTTGCGCAGTTCGCTGTAAGTCGGCTGTACCTGGCCGGTCTCATCGACGGCGCGGCTCTGGAAGATTGCCGGTTTGCCGTCCCAGACGAAGTCGGCGTTAAAACGCGTGAGGCACTTGGAGAGCACCGGCCCTTCGAGCCGCGCCTGCGTCCAGTTTTTTCCGCCATCCACCGACACGTCGACCCGGCGGATCTTGCCGCGCCCGCTCCAGGCCAGGCCGGTGAGGTTGTGAAAGCCCTTTTGCAGCAACACCTGGCCGCCGCTGGGCGAAGTCACCACGCTTTTGACTTCCTGGACGCTGGTGTACTGGCGATGCAGGCCGTCCGGCATCAGGTCGACGTAATGGATGGTTTCGTCCTTGGCGCCGTAGGGCATGTCGCCCACTTCGATGCGCCGCAGGTATTTGACCCAACTCACACCCTGCACGCCCGGCACGACGAGGCGCAGCGGGTAGCCGTTTTCGGGGCGCAGCATTTCGCCGTTCTGGCCGTAGGCCACCAGCACTTCGCCGCTCATCACCAGGCTCATGGGGATGGTGCGGGTCATGCCCGAGCCGTCCGCGCCTTCGGCCAGGATGAATTTGGCACGCTTGAAATCAGTGCCGCACAACTCAAGCAATGCGCGCAAAGGCACACCGGTGAATTCGCTGCAGCTGAGCATGCCGTGGGTGTACTGCACCGTCGGCACGGCGGCGTTGCCCCATTCCATGCCGGTGTTGGCGCCGCATTCGATGAAATGCATGCGGCTCACATTGGGCAGGCGCATGATTTCGTCCATGCTGAACACCATGGGTCGCTTGAGCATCATGTCGTCCGAGCCGTTGAGCATCAGGCGGTGTTTGGAGGGGTCGATGTCCCACCATCCCTGGTGATGGCGCTCAAAGTGCAGGCCGCTGGGCGTGATGATCCCGAACAGGCCCTGCAGCGGGCAAAAGCTCACGCTCGCCTGGCCGATGCGCGTCAGGCCCGGGCTCTCGCGGCGCTGCAGGTTTTTTTCCCATTCGCTGGGCAGGCCGTACCCGCGGGCCGCCACAGGCTGGCCCAGGCCTTTGCTGTGGGGCGGAAGGTTCAGGATATTGGCGTCGCCCTCGGCGGCAGCGCCTTGCGCGCTGGCACGGCTGGCCGCAGCGGCGGCCGCCGCAAACGCCCCGGCCAGAAAGCCGCGGCGCCCTGCCCGCACTTCATGAATCTGGTCCCGCGAGAGGAAGTGCTCAGGGGCACGCTGGATGAATCGGTTCAACATGGATGGCATCTCTTTTTATTCAGGCGTCAGCAGCTCCGGACCGGGGCGACAGGCTTTCGCCCGGCGGCAGCGCGCCCGGCTCGTCCAGCTCGATGGCGATCTGCGTGCAGACGCTGCGGCACAGCGCCACGGCTTTTTCGCTTTGCACCCGGTAGATCACCTGCGTGCCCTCTTTGCGCTTGGCCAGCACGCCGGTGCGGTAGAGCACAGCCAGGTGCTGTGAAAGATTGGGCTGCGTGGTGTCGATTTCAGCCAACAACTCATTGACGGACTTTTCACGCTCGCACAGGGCGCTGAGCACCCGCAAACGCATGGGCGTTGCCAGCACGGCGAAAAGTTCCGCCGCCAGCTCAAAAACCCGGCCTCTTTCAACCTGCGCACTGCCCTGAATCATCTGGTCCATAGCAACTTTTTCTTAATATAAGCAATGACTAATATTATTCATCAGTACCCATAAGGAAAGACACCGTAGATACCCTCAGGCACCGTGAAATTGGTAAATATCACCAGGCACCGGCCAAACCGGCAAAAGGTGTTGCCAACACGCAATTTCACCCCCCGCCGAAAGGTGTAATAAAGCGTTGCACGCCCCTTGAGCGTGATATAAAACTTTTGTTGCTTACGGGTTGTTACCTAAGACACTTAAAAAATAATACTTATGTTTTCAAAAAACACACTTTTTTCGGGTGGCTTACTGGTCGCGGCCCTGATCACCCATCCCGCACATGCAGAGGTCGACGCCCTGGTCACCAATGCCCGCACATTGCTCGACCAAAGCCAGGCGCAAAAAGCCTTCGACCTGCTGGAGCCGCAAGAGCCCGCACGCGCAGGGGATCCCGACTTCGACACCGTGCTGGGTATCGCCGCCAATGAGACCGGACAGTACACCCGGGCCGTCTTCGCACTGGAGCGCGTGCTGGCCGTGCAACCCAGCAACTCGCGGGCACGCGCCGAACTCGGCCGCGCCCTCTTCTCCGTCGGCGACACCAAGGCCTCCCGCCAGGTGCTGATGGAAACCAAGCGGGACAACATCCCCGCCGAGGCCGCCGCGACCATCGACCAGTTCCTGCAGGCCATTGACCGCACCGAGGAAGCGGCCCGCTCCTCGGTCAAGCCCTTCCTCGAAGCCGGTATCGGCTACGACACCAACATCAACAGCGGCCCGGGCAACCCCAATGTGGCCGTTCCGGCTTTCGGCGGGCTGATCTTCACGCTGAACCAGGCTGGCGTTGAAACCAAGGACACGTTTTTCACTCTGGGCGGCGGTGTATCCGCCCGCTATGTCGTGGATCCACGCTGGTCGCTGATCGGCAACGTCTACGGCAATGCCCGCGCCAACGCGAAGCACGGCGACTTCGACACCGGGCAGGTCGACGTCAACGCCGGCGCCAGCTACCGGTATGAAAAGCACGAATTCAGCGGCGTCGTCCAGGCCGGCACCTACTCCGTCAACGGATCACGCGCACGCGACCAGCAAGGCCTTGTGGGCGAATGGACCTACCGCATCGACGGCTTTCGCCAATGGAGCACCTACATCCAGTGGGGCGACCTGAAATACCCGGGGCAGTCGATTCGCGACGCCACACGCACGGTGCTCGGCACGTCATACGCGCACGCTTTCCGCGAAAGCAACATCATCGTGTTTGGCGGCGGTTATGTCGGGACCGAAAAGGAAAACGCCGCCGGTGTGCCGCACCTGGGCCACGACCTCGTCGGCTTTCGCGCCGGTGCGCAGAAAACGCTGTCAGATGCCCTGGCCCTGTTTGGCAGCGTGAGCTATGAAGACCGCAAATACGGCGGCGCCGACCCGCTCTTCCTTGTCACCCGCCATGACAAGCAATGGAATTTGAACCTGGGCCTGAACTGGGTGCCCGCCAAACTGTGGCGCGTCACGCCCCAGCTGACGCTGACCAACGTGAAATCCAATGTTGCCATTTCCGACTACAACCGCAGCCTGTTCTCCGTGACGGTGCGCCGCGATTTCTGACCTTCGTCACGACAGAGAACGCAACGGCAGGAAACCAACGCCATGAAAACAAGAAGAAGCCTTCCGCTTAAACGCACCGCCCTCTCGGTCGTGGTGGCGGCGGCCTTCCCCCTGTTTCCGGCGCACACCCTGGCGGCCGGGTCGGCGGGCGTGGCTCAATTCATCGCCGGCGACGTCAATGTGCTGCGCGCAAACGGCAAAACCGAGCCGCTCGCCAAAGGCAAAGCGCTCGAGAGCGGCGAATCCATCCTGACGGGCAACGCCGGCCGCGCGCAGGTGCGCTTCACCGACGGCGGCCTGGTGTCCCTTCAGCCCAACACCGAATTCAAGATCGCGAACTATGTCGACGAAGCAGACCCCAAACAGGACCGCTTCCTGGTCGACCTGCTGCGCGGCAGCATGCGGGCCATCACCGGCCTGATCGGCAAGCGCAACCGCGAGAACTACAAGGTCACCACAACCACCGCCACCATCGGCATACGCGGCTCCGGCTTCAGCGTGGGCTACAACCCCGACGGCTCGCTGGGCATCACCACCGAACTGGACGGCATCGAAGTCTGCAATGCCGGCGGCTGCGTGGGGCTGACGGCAGGCGAGTCAGTGCGCGTGGTAAGCCCTACCGAGGCGCCCGTACGTACCAATGTGCGGGCAAACGTGCCAACGCCGGCGCCAGCCCAGGAGGTGGTCACGGTCGGCAACCAGACCACTGCCGACGGCAAGGCCAGCATCGTTTCCACGCCGTCCGCCCCTGCCAGGCAAGTGTTCACCGACCTGTCGGTGGGCGTGGTGTTTACCGATACCTCAGCCAACCCGGTGGCGGAAAGCTACCACCCCGAGGGCGGCACCGCCGTGCTGACCAGCTTCCTCAGCGGGCAACCCATCGACTTCGACAGCGTCGACAGCAGCAACGTCCGGACCCAGTTCCGCAGCACGCCCGGCCTCACCAACATGGAAAAGGGCACGCTGGGCGTACCCACCGACGCCGATTTCGTCGGCTGGGGCAGCTGGGTAACGGGGCAAAAGATCGTGGGCGGTTCGGCCGCGTCCATCGAGTCCGTTCACTTTGTGATGGGCCGGCCGACGCCTCTGGCGCAAATGCCCACCAACATGCAGGGCACTTACGCGCTTGCCGGCGGCACGGCGTTTTCCAACACGCTCGGCGCAGGTCAATTGGTCGGCGGCTCCATCACAGCCAATTTCAGCGGCGCCGGCCAGGGCAATGGTTATCTCGACCTCACCACACGCTTTGGCGGCACCAACTACTCAGTGACGGGCATCTCCCTGGATATCAACAACTCCAGGATCACGAATACTTCGGGGTCCAATATCACCGGCTTCTTCACCGGCAGCAACGCCAGCCGGGCAGCGCTGGTCTACAGCACGCCGATCGAAAGCGCAGGCCAGGTTTCCGGCGCAGCCGTCTTCCAGCAGACCGGCTTGAGCGCCATCCCCCAATAAGCCAGCCCGCGCGCACAGCATTACCCAAAAAAATCTCCGGAGAATCAGCATGACCCCCTCGTCCTTCAAGCTTCAGCACACTGTCCTGGCCGTTGCGCTGGCTGCCATTTACCCGCTGCAGGCGTCTGTTGCGGCTTCTGCCGGTGTGGCCCAGTTCATTGCAGGTGATGTGAATGTCCGCCGTGCCGATGGCGGCTCCACACCGCTGGTCAAAGGCAAAGACATCGAAAGCGGCCAGGCCATCGTGACCGGCGCCAGCGGCCGGGCGCAGGTGCGCTTCACCGACGGCGGCCTGGTGTCCCTGCAGCCCAATACCGAATTCAAGGTGGCCAACTATGTCGACAAGGCCGACCCGAAAGAAGACCGCTTCCTGGTCGACCTGCTGCGCGGCAGCATGCGGGCCGTCACCGGCCTCATCGGCAAGCGCAACCGCGAGAACTACAAGGTCACCACCACCACCGCCACGATCGGCATACGCGGCTCGGGCTTTAATGCCGGCTACAACCCCGACGGCTCGCTGGGTGTAACCACCGAGTTCGACGGCATCGAAGTCTGCAACGCCGGCGGCTGCGTGGGCCTGACGGCCGGTGAATCGGTGCGCGTGGTCAACAACACGGACGCACCCGTGCGCACGAATGTGCGAGCCATAGTGCCCACGCCGGGGCCCATACAGGATCCTGTGATTGTGGGTAACCAGACCACGCCCAAGGGAGCACCAAAAATCCTCGTGGAAGACTCAAAAGTTGCTGGACTCCCCACCGGTGAAAACGGCACCTTCACCGACATGACCGCTGTCGTTCATTACCATCTGCCGCCTGTCAACACTGACCCGAATGGCAGCTTTGCCGGCCCGATTGCTTCAACGTCAGTGGTGCTGAGCGGCAGCAAGGCCACGTCCATCGAAGCTTCTGGCTTCACCTTCACGCCGACCGTCAACACAGCGGCGGGCTCTTTCGGTTCAGTCGCTACCAATGACTTCATCGGCTGGGGCAACTGGGCCACCGGCACCAAGACAGGCCCCACCAACCTCGCCGAGATTCACTACCTCGTGGGCCAGGCTACGCCGGTCATACCGACCATCGGGGGAGCCGCCTCCTACACTCTCGTCGGCGGCTCGGCCCCCACGTCGTACACCGGTGCCAGCGGAGTCCTGAACAGCGCAACGCTTTCGGTCAACTTTGGTGGTGGCTTTCTGGACGTCAACATTAACACCTCATTTGGCAATGTGGTGGAGAACTTCCTGTATTTCTCCAGCTCCACCTTCAGCAGCGGCAGCGGCAGCATCAAAGGCATGTTCACAGGCCCCAACGCCAATTACGCGGGCCTTATTTACAACGGCGGCCTGTCGCCGGCAGGCACGTTCACCGGCACCGCGATCTTCAAGGCGCCTTAACGCCCGCACCAGGCAGCCGCAGGCCCAAGGTAATAAACCATCTCCCGCTGCGTGGCCTCGGGGCCATGCACAGCGATCGCCTGCAGCCTTCCTGCCTCGCCCATGCTCCGGCACAACGCGGGGTCCGCCGCCAGTTGCATCACCGCGTCGTAAGCTTCTTCCTGCGACTGTATGAGCCGGCCCGACACCCCGTCTTCCATCACTTCGGCATAACCGCCGCGCACGTGCGCCACGACGGGCAGGCCCGCGGCCATGGCTTCCACCACCACGCGGCCATACGCTTCCGTTGACGCGCCGGTGCGATAGAAAAATGCATCCAGCGAACGGTAGAAATCGGGCGTGCTTTCAGCGCCGGCGGGCAGCAGTTCAACCCCTTCGACACCCGCCAGCGCCTGCGCCATGCAGGTGCCGCCCATGATGCGCACCCGCAGCCCCCGGCTGGCCAGCATGCGGTACAGCGCCGGGTCTTCGGGGTGGTGCTTGTCGGGTGCGTCGCGGCTGACGCGGCCCACGGTGAAGGGGCGATCAGCCGCCCCCGGCGTGGAAGCCTGTGCGAAGCGCTCGCCGGCTACCGCCAGGAAAGGCTGCACGTCCATCAGGCTGCGTGAAATGCGCCCAGGCAAACCAACGCTCAACTGCAGCAGCTTTGACACGAACACCAGCTCCGGGTCTAGACCCGTGCTGTCCCGCAGGGACTCCATCGCTGCAAACAGCTGCGCGTGGTTGGCCAGGTTGTAAAACAGGATGATCTGCTCAAACTTCGCGTACTTCAGCCAGAGGCCGGGCCGCATGTGCACGCCGGCAATCAGCAAGGCGCCGCCCCTGGGGAACTGCTGGGCAAAAGGCTGGATCACGGCAATGTCCTGCCCCGCGTAGCTGGGGTGCAGCGGCACATCCGACCACAGCTTCACAGGCCGCCGCCCTTGCAGCAGGCGCCGGATGTCCAGCAGCTCACGCTCTGCACCGGTATAGGCCTGGCTGAAACGCCCCAGCAAATGCAGCGTAGAGGCTGGTGATGCAGGCGAAGGCGAGGCTGGAGCAGAGGCATTCATTCTTCGGCAATTATCCCTGCGATGCGAGGCTCTGCCACATAATCCGGAGGATGCAAAACACGCTCCCGGGCGCACCCGACGCTGCCGGCCTGCAGGCCCCTGAAGACAGCCAAAGCTGGATGCTGCGCGGCTCCCGGCTTCATGCCGCCGGCCAGCTCGAGCAGGCGCTGATCGCCTTTGAAAAAGCCCTCGCCCTGCAGCCCACCGACGTCAATGCCGCCTCGGCCTGCGCCACGCTGCTGTCTGCGCTCTCCCGGCCGATGGCGGCGTACAAGGCACTGCTTTCCGTCGAGGCCCTGCTGCTGGAAACCGCCGACGGTGCAGCCAACCTGGCCATCGCGGCCGAAAGCTGCGGCGACCTCGCCCGCGCCAGCATGGCCTACCAGCGCGCATTGGTGCTGGACCCCCACCATGGGCGCGCCCTCAACAACGTCGGGCTGATGGCCGCCGCGCAGTCGCAGTGGGAGGCCGCGCTCGAATGCGCCCGCCAATGCCTGGCGCAAGACCCCGCCCACGCGCCCTACCACGTCAACCTGAGCGACTACCTCTGCGGCGCCCGGCGCTATGCCGAGGCGCTAGCCGTGCTTGAAGCGGCCGCGCTTCGCTTCCCGGACGACCTGGACATCCGCATCCGCACCGCCGCCGTGCTGGCTTTCAACGGTGACTTTGAAAAGTCCCGCGAAGCAAGACTGCGCTTTGACGCCGCCACGCTGGATTACTTCAAGGACTTCCTCTCCCGCTCAATCGCGCCCGCCTACCTCGACCACAGGTTGCGTGGCCCCCAAGGTCAACTCCCCGATGCGTTTCAGCTCTACACCGGCCAGGCCTTCGAAGCCATGACCGTCTGCGACTGGCGGGACAACGAACGCGCCGCGGCCACGCTGCGGCAAATGCTGGACGACGTCTTGCGCACCGGCATAGGCCGCGACTGGCGCGACGCGCAGTTCTACGGCCTCATGCTCGGCATGAACGAAGACGAGCTGGCACAGATACGCCGCATCTCGGTGGCCAGGATCAGCAAAGACCTGCAGTCGCCCCTGCCGCCGTTTGTGCAGCGGCAAAACCCGGTGGGCAAGCGCGACGGGCGCATCCAGATCGGCATCACGGTGCAAAGCCTGCGCGACGAGCGCCATGCGCACGCCCTCAAACGCCAGCTTGCGCTGCACGACAGCAGCCGCTTTGCCATCCACCTCTATTCACCGACACGGCACCCCGAACCCGCGCACAGCGAAATGCTGCAAGCGCACGTCGCCAGCGTGACGGAAATCGCGCACATGTCCGACGTGGAAGCCGCCGCGCGCATGCGGCTGGACCACCTCGACGTGTTTGTCGACATGACGTTTGACACCGCTTGGTGCCGGCCCGAAATACCCGAGCTGCGCGTGGCGCCGGTGCAAATACGCCAGCTCACGTGGCACCGCCACAACCCGCCGCGGCCTTGCGACTACAACATGTCCGACACCTTTGTGCACCCCGACGGGCTGGACCTCACGCCCTACGGCGCCGTCGTGCGCCTGCCGCACACCTGCTGGCTGGCCACGCATGACGAAGCACCCGAGGCCGGCTGGGACAACCGCGAGAAAGCCGGCCTGCCCGCCGGCGCGCTGGTGCTCTGCTCGGTGGTGCCGTCGGTCATGCTCGATCCGCAAAGCTTCGCCGCCTGGATGAAAATCCTGCGCTCGCTGCCCGACGCGGTGCTCTGGCTGCCCGCCTACAGCCTGCCCATTGCCGCCAACCTGGTGCGCGAGGCCAACGCCGCCGGCGTGCATGAAAACCGCCTGCTGTTTGCCAACCGCCTCTCGCGCGTGCAGACGCTCGCCTGCATGAAGCACGCCGACCTCTTCCTCGACACCCTGCGTTTCAGCGCCAACCAGGGCCTGGAAGACGCCCTGCGCATCGGCGTGCCGGCCATCACCTGCGCGGGCGACAGCATGGCCTCGCGCCTGGGCGGCAGCATGCTGCGGGCCGCGGGACTAAACCAGTGCGTGATGCAAAGCCCGGACGCCTATGTCGCAGAGGCCGTGCGCCTGGGGC
This sequence comes from Polaromonas sp. SP1, assembly GCF_003711205.1. Taxonomy (NCBI): domain Bacteria; kingdom Pseudomonadati; phylum Pseudomonadota; class Betaproteobacteria; order Burkholderiales; family Comamonadaceae; genus Polaromonas; species Polaromonas sp. SP1. The sequence continues at coordinate 3,834,026 of NZ_CP031013.1, forward strand.
GCGACCCGCAAGCGCTGCAGCAGTTAAGGCAGCAGCTGCTGGCCGAAAAAGCCGGCGCGCCGCTCTTTGACCTGGCCGCGCGCGTTCGGGAATGGGAGGCCGCCTGGGCCCATATGGCTGAGCGCACGCGCGCGGGGCTGGCGCCTGCGGCCTTTGATGTGCCCGCCTCTGCCAGCACGGCGAAGCTGTAGCGCTATCAATTTAGTAGCTACAAGCCCAGGCAGCGCCTGGGCTAGAGGCACTTTTTACTTAAAATTCCGTGAGATCCTGTGAAGCCGCGCTCAGGCCTCACCAGGCGACGCGGGCAGCGCACACACCTCGCCAGTCGGCAGCAACCCCGCCTGCGCTTTCGCTTCAGCAATACCCACAGCACGCGGCAAAGCCACGCCGTTCTTCACCGCCGTCAGCTCAGCCAGGATGGAGATCGCAATCTCGGGCGGCGTCTTGCTGCCGATGTAAAGGCCGATCGGGCCGTGCAGCTTGCCCAGCTCTTCGGCCGTCAAGTCGAAGTGCTCGGCCAGCCGCTCACGGCGGCGCTGGTTGTTCAGGCGGGAGCCGATGGCGCCGACGTAAAACGCCTCAGAGCGCAGCGCCTCCATCAGCGCCAGGTCGTCCAGCTTGGGGTCGTGCGTCAGCGCAATGACGGCGCAGCGCGCGTCCAGCTTCATGTCGTGCACCACGTCGTCCGGCATGCCGGTGGCCAGCTCCACGCCGTCGACCTGCCAGCTGTCACGGTATTCCTCGCGCGGGTCGCACACCGTCACGGCGTAGTCCATGCCCTGCGCAATCTGCGCCACAAAGCGCGACAGCTGCCCGGCGCCGATGATCAGCAAACGCCAGCGCGGGCCGTGCAAGGTCACCAGCGCAGCCTCAGACACCTGCATGCCCTGGCTGGGCTGGGCCGTGCTGAGCGTGACGGCGCCCGTGTGCAGATCAAGCCGGCGCGCCACCAGTTCACCGGCCTGCAGGCGCTGCAGCAGTTCGTCAATCCGGCTGGCTTTTGTCAACGGCTCAATCGCCAGCTCAATGGTGCCGCCGCAAGGCAGGCCGAAGCGGCGCGCCTCATCGGCGGAGACGCCGTAAGTCACGATGGCCGGCCGCGCCTGGCTCAGGCCTTCGCGGCGGGCGCGGTCAATCATGTCGTCTTCAATGCAGCCGCCTGACACCGAGCCCACCACCCGGCCGTCTTCGCAGATGGCCAGCATGGAGCCCTCGGGCCGCGGGCTGGAGCCCCAGGTCTTGAGCACGGTCACCAGCTCGCAGCGCAGCCCGGCGGCCAGCCACTGCGACGAGGTTTTCAGAACTTCGAGGTCGATGTTGTCCATGCGTCAAATGCTAGCAGCCCGCGTCCTTCGGCGCCCCGGCCTGGCGTCAATCCCTCACGCCTTGGCCAGGTTGTCATTCAGCGGCAGCGTGCGCACGCGCTTGCCGGTGGCGGCAAACACCGCATTGGCCACCGCCGGCGCCACCAGCGCCGTGGCCGGCTCGCCAATGCCGCCGGGCTTCTCGGTGCTGGGCACCAGCGTGATGTCCATCACCGGCGACTCATGCATGCGCAGCACCGGGTAGTCGCCAAAATTGGTCTGCTGCACCCGGCCCTTGTCCAGCGTGATCTGGTTGTTCAGCGCCGCCGAGAGGCCAAACACAATGCTCGACTGGATCTGCGCCTGCACCGTGTCGGGGTTGACCATGCGGCCCAGGTCGGCCACGGTGGTGATCTTGTGCACGGTGATCTGGTTGTCCTTCACCGAGACCTCGGCCACCTGCGCCATGTAGGTGTCGTAGCCCTCCATCAGCGCGATGCCGCGGCTGCGGCCCGCCGGCGGCGGTGTGCCCCAGCCGGCCTTGTCGGCCGCCATCTTCAGCACATTGGCAAAGCGCGGTTGTTTCTCGAGCAGCGACATCCGGTAGGCATACGGGTCCTTGCCCGCCGCCAGCGCCATCTCGTCGACAAAACTCTCATTGGCAAACGCGTTGAGCGCATGGCTGACCGAGCGCCAGTAGCCGGCACGCAGCCCGGTGTCATGGATCACCAGGTCGTACTGCGTGTTCGGGATGTCGTAGGGCATCACGCCGGCTTCGGCCATGAACGGGTCCAGCGTGTCCTTGGGCAGGCCAAAGGCGCGCTGCGTGATGGACTGCGAGGTCACCTTGAAATTCAGCGCCACCGGTTTGCCGTCGGCGCCCAGCCCGGCTGAGAGCTGGTTGACGGCCATGGGCCGGTAGAAGTCGTGCGTGGTGTCGTCCTCGCGGCTCCAGATCAGCTTGACGGGCTTGCCCACGGCCTTGGAGATTTGCGCCGCCTGCACGATGAAGTCGAGCTCCAGCCGCCGGCCAAAGCCGCCGCCCAGGAAGGTCGTCTTCAGCGTGATGTCTTCAGGCTTGAGGCCCAGCGCCGCCGCCACACTGCCCTCGGCACCCTGCTGGAACTGCGTGGGGCCGATCAGCAGGATCTTGCCGTTCTTGAAGTCGGCCGTGAAGTTCATCGGCTCCAGCGTGGCGTGCGCCAACAGCGGCGAGACATACTCGGCTTTCACCGTCCTGGCCGCGCCCTTCATCGCGCCCGCCGCATCGCCCTTGGCCGGCACGATCGGGATCAGCTTGCCGCTGTCCGCCGCTTTGCGGATGCCGTCCAGCATGTTGGCGTTGTTGATGGCCGCGACCGGGCCTTCGTCCCATTGCACCGTCAGCGCCTGGCGCGCCTTGTAGGCATGCCAGTAGCTGTCGGCCACCACGGCCACGCCGTCCGGGATCTGCACCACGTCGATCACGCCGGGCATGGCTTTGGCCTTCGCTGCATCAAAGCTCGTGACCTTCCCGCCGATGACCGGGCATTGCTCCAGGCTGGCGTAGACCATGCCGGGCAGCTTCACGTCGATACCGAACTCGGCCGTGCCGTTGACCTTCATCGGCGTGTCCAGCCGCTTGGTGGGCTTGCCGATCACGGTGAAGTCTTTCGGGTCTTTCAACGCCACGTTTTCCGGCACCGGCAACTTCGAAGCCGCCTCGGCCAGCGAGCCGTAAGTCGCCTTCTTGCCGTTGGGCCCGATCACCATGCCGTTTTCGGCCTTCAGCGTCGAGGCATCGACGTTCCACTTAGCAGCCGCCGCCGACACGAGCATGGTGCGCACCTGCGCGCCCGCAATGCGCAGCTTCTCCCAGCCGTCCCGCACCGAGGTCGAGCCACCGGTGATCTGCGCGCCCAGCAGTGCATTGGTATAGACCTTGCCCGGAGGCGCAATCGCCACCTTGATCTTGCGGATATCGACATTGAGCTCTTCAGCAATCAGCATGGGCATCGACGTGTACACGCCCTGCCCCATCTCGGAACGCGCCGACAGCAGCGTGATGGTGTTGTCGTCGGCAATGTGCACCCAGGCATTGGGTGTGTAGAGCGTTCCGGCCGCCTGCGCGGCCGACGGAACACCCAGCGATACACCCAGCATCAAGCCGCCGCCGGCCACCGTCAGCGCGGACGATGTCTTGAGGAAAGTGCGGCGGTTTGGAGAAACCAGTGAAGTCAATGAGGTGATAGTCATGATCGTTCTCCTCAGGCTTTACGCATCGTGGAAGCAGCATCCTTGATCGCCGCCTTGATGCGCGGGTAGGTGCCGCAGCGGCAGATGTTGCCGCTCATCGCCGCATCAATGTCGGCGTCGCTCGGGTTTTTGTTGCCCTTGAGCAAGGCCGCTGCGCTCATCAGTTGCCCTGACTGGCAGTAGCCGCACTGCGGCACATCGTGTTTGATCCACGCCACCTGCAGAGGGTGCGTGTTGTTGCGCGACAGGCTTTCAATCGTCGCCACCTTCTGCCCGGCGGCTGCAGACAGCGGTGTTTGACACGATCGCACCGGGTTGCCATTGAGGTGCACGGTGCACGCGCCGCACAGCGCAGCGCCACATCCAAACTTGGTGCCGGTCATGCCCAGCTCATCGCGTATCACCCACAAGAGGGGTGTGTCGGGTTCAGCATTAACGGAAACGGCGCGGCCGTTCACGTTGAGTTTTGTTGTCATGGTGGGGGTTCCTTTTAGCCGCTGCCTTACTCGTCGTAATCACAGAATCCGGCAGGCCCCTCCAAAAAGTCAGCTGTTCAGCGACTCACCCAGCGACTACCCGAAGGCCTTGCGCAGGTCATGCTATGACTGGGGTTTAGGGGGTGTCTGGGTAGAAACCCTTGGCTGAAACAAAGTCTCAATACTTTTTCTCAAGATGAGACATTGGCGATTAGTTCATTTGATTCATCAATTAGAGGAGGCGCCTCTTCCTGCGCCTCCCTAAACTGAGCTATGTGACCGTTTACCGGTGCGCCATAGGTCTGCTTCAACCCGATGATGCCCTTAAGTCTGAACTCAAGCATGGAACAAAAAGCTCAACTATCTTTTTCTCACACCGTCGACTACGCATTCGTCGAGACTGCACTGAAGGCCCGATGGGAACCATTCTCTGAATTGGAGACGGAATTCCACTCATTCGTACCTAAAACCATCCAAGACTTCGCTGAATATCGCAACTCTGAACTGGATAGATTAAAAGCACTAAATCCAGACTCTCCAGCGGAAGATCTCCTAAAGTTGATTGACGGTCAAATTCGTGCGCACGCGAATCCCGAATATCAAGTTTTCCGCCGCTTCACAGATCGCGTTATGGCTGAGTACGTAACCATCGCATTTCTCTCGCACGCGCTTTCAGAGTCAGCGATCAATGCCATTCTCGCAATTGGCCTAGCAACATCTGGAACTGAAGAACTTTTTAGTCTGCTGGAGCGCGCTGAAATCAAAGAAAAGTGGATTGCCGGCCCTAAAGCATTTCATCCCTCTTACACGCTCCCCAAGAACACCGCGCTCTATCAAACACTGCAAAAACTGACGCGACAACGAAACGCGTTCGTCCATCACAAAATCGAGATTGAAATGGAAGGGAAAGTAAAACTGGAAGGATCTCGTCTTGACCGACTTCCTTTGAGTGAACAGCTTTCTTGGATGAGGCGATTTTTAAGTTTGCCCTACGATTTGGCGAATCACGCGGGGAGAGAAATTCCATCCTTCCCGGGGTTGATCCTCTATGACAGCGGTCCAATCCAGCGTTTCCCCCCTCATCTTCTAACTTAAGTCACTTCCGCCATACCGGGCGGCTTATGTCAGGTAACAAGGTTTACTTATGAGAATCGAAAATTATTTTCGGTCGATTTCCGCAGAACTCGATGCTCTAAAAAATCGAGTGCGACACATGATAGAAGACCATCACTGGCCGACAGATGGAGAATGGAAAGAGTCAGTTCTTCGATCAATTATTCGCCGAAGCGCTCCAGCTTCTGTTTCGGTTGGGCGAGGTTTTGTTGTCACAGCCACCGGTTGCACCACTCAATTAGATATTTTGATTCACGACAATTCTCATCCGGTTCTATATAGGGATGGAGACTTAGTATTTGTATCTCCAGCTGCATGTTTGGCGATTATCGAAGTCAAATCAAAATTGACAACTACGAATTTTCGCGACGCAAGCGATCAACTGGCTACTGCCGCCGGTTTTGTGAGACATGCTCCGGGAGGAAGAAATATATTTGCCGGCTTATTTGCTTACGAGCTATCAGGCTCTCGTCCAGAAAGAATTCTCGACAGCCTAGCAGCGTCGGCAAACGGAGACATGCACCGAGTTATTGATCATGTCGCGCTAGGAGAAGACCATTTCATTAAATGGTGGCACACAACGCCTGAACGCCCAAGACAATTGCACGAATCGTGGCACGCATATCGACTTCGAGAAATGGCGGCTGGATATTTTGTGCATAACTTACTTATGCACCTCAGTCCGGACAAAGAGAATGATCAAACAATCTGGTTTCCCGAGCAATCAAAAGAGGCTCATGTCCTTTCGCGACATGGCCTTTAGGAATTTGTCCCGGACGACCTACCCCACATGATCACAGTGGCTCAGACGCCCGCCACCCGATCCCGAATCTGCTGCAACGCCGCCGGGTCGTCCATCGTCGTCAAATCCCCCGGGTCCCGGCCCTCGCACACGGCCTGAATCGCGCGGCGCAGCATCTTGCCGCTGCGGGTTTTGGGCAGGGCTGAGACAAAGTGCACACGTGAAGGCCGGGCGACCGCACCCAGGTCACCGTCCACGCGTTTCATGACTTCGCCCTCCAGCTTCATCGCCGCCGCCTTGTCGGCCAGCACGCCCGAATCCTTGGGCACGGCAAACGCCATGGCGACCTGGCCTTTGAGCTGATCTGCCACACCGATCACTGCCACCTCAGCGACGCCAGCGTGGCCCGAAATGCTTTCTTCGATTTCTCGCGTACCCAGGCGATGGCCGGCCACGTTGATCACGTCGTCGGTGCGGCCCAGGATGAAGTAATAACCGTCTTCGTCGCGTATGCCCCAGTCGAAGGTGCTATAGACCATCTTGCCGGGCACGCTTTTCCAGTAGGTGTTGACGAAGCGGGCGTCGTCCTTCCAGATGGTTTGCATAAAACCGGGCGGCGTCGGGCCTTCGATAACGACCACGCCTTTTTCGTTGGGCTGGGTCAGCTCTTCGCCGGTGGACTCGTGCAGGATCTTGACCTTGTAGCCGTACATGGGCACGCCGGGGCTGCCGAATTTGCTGGCTTTCTTTTCAACGCCGTTGGCAATCGTGATGATGGGCCAGCCGGATTCGGTCTGCCAGTAGTTGTCGATGATGGGCACGTTCAGGCCTTCGCTGATCCAGCGTGCTGTCGGCTCATCGAGCGGCTCGCCGGCCAGGAAGAAGGCGCGCAGGCTGGAGAGGTCGTGTTTTTTCAGCAGGGCCGGGTCCTGCTTTTTCAGCACGCGCACTGCCGTGGGCGCGCTGAACATCGCGGTCACCTTGTACTTCTCGACCAGGCTCCACCAGATCGCGCCGTTGGGCTGTTGGTCCATGCCTTGCGTGGGCAGGCCTTCGTACATGATGGTGGCCATGCCGGCAATGAGCGGGCCGTAGACGATGTAGCTGTGGCCGACCACCCAGCCGATGTCGCTGGTGGAGAAATAGGTTTCACCGGCGCGGCCGTCAAAGATGTGCTTCATGCTGGCGGCCAGCGCCACGGCATAACCGCCGGTGTCGCGCTGCACGCCCTTGGGCTTGCCGGTGGTGCCGCTGGTGTAGATGGTGTAGCTGATGGCGGCGGAGTCCAGCCATTCGCAGTGCACCTGAGCGTGCATGTATTTGGCACGCAGGGTTTCCCAGTGCAGGTCGCGGCCGGCCACGATGGTCATGGGCGCCATGCCGCGGTCGACCAGCAGCACGGCTTCGGGCTGGTGCTTGGCCAGGCGGATGGCCTCGTCGAGCAGCGGTTTGTACGCCACCACCTTGCCGCCGCGCGAGCCGGCGTCGGCGCTGATGATCACGCGCGGCGTGGCGTCGTCAATGCGTGAGGCGAGCGAGCCGCTGGCAAAGCCGCCAAACACCACGCAGTGAATCGCGCCAATACGTGCGCAGGCCAGCATGGCAAACGCGGCCTCGGCAATCATGGGCATGTAGATGAGCACACGGTCGCCCTTGATCACGCCCATGGCGAGCAGGCTGGCGGCCATGCGCTGCACTTCGACATGCAGCTCTTTGAAGCTGTAGGTTTTTTCAATACCGGTTTCGCTCGACACGTAAATCAGCGCCGCCTGGTCGGCCCGGTCTTTGAGGTGCCGGTCGACCGCGTTGTGGCACAGGTTGGTCTGCCCGCCTTCGAACCACTGGGCAAAGGGCGGCTTGTCGTCGTTGCAGACGCGGGTGAAGGGCTTGTGCCAGTCGATCAGTTTGGCCTGCTCGGTCCAGAAGGCGTCGGGCTGGGCTATGGACTGGCGGTAGAAGTCTGCGTAGCTTGTCATTGTCTTTGGCTCCGTTTTCTTTTCTTGAATCTGCGTTCAGATTTTGACGACCACCCGGCCACGCACCTTGCCTAACATCAAGTCCGCGGCTTTTTCTGCAGCGCGGGCCAGCGGCACTTCTTCGATCATGGACTCCAGCTTCGCCGTGTCCAGGTCTTTGGCCAGGCGATCCCACGCCTGCTGGCGTTTGGCCAGCGGCGCCATCACGCTGTCGATGCCGGCCAGCGTCACACCACGCAGGATGAAAGGCATCACCGTCGCCGGGAAGTCCGCGCCCTGCGCCAGCCCGCAGGCCGTGACCACGCCGCCGTAACGCGTCTGCGCGCAGGCATTGGCCAGCGTGTGCGAACCCACCGCGTCGACCACCGCGGCCCAGCGTTCCTTTTGCAGCGGCTTGCCGGGGGCCGAGAGTTCTGCGCGGTCGATGATGCTGGCTGCGCCGAGTTGCTTCAGGTAAGCCTCTTCACTGGCCTTGCCGGTGGCCGCCACCACGGTGTAGCCCAGCCTGGCCAGCAGCGCGACAGCCACGCTGCCCACGCCGCCAGTCGCGCCCGTCACCAGCACTTCGCCGTCGCCCGGCCTGGCGCCATGCGCCTCCAGCGCCAGCACGCTCAGCATCGCGGTGTAGCCCGCCGTGCCGATGGCCATGGCCTGGCGCGGGGTGAAGGCTGCCGGCAGCTTGACCAGCCAGTCGCCCTGCAGGCGCGCACGCTCGGCCATCAGGCCCCAGCGCGTTTCACCCAGGCCCCAACCGTTGTGCACAAAGCGGTCACCGGCCTTCCAGCCGGCGTGGGTGGATTCGAGCACGGTGCCCGCGCCGTCAATGCCGGCCACCATGGGCCAGCTGCGCACCACCGGCCCCTTGTTGGTAATGGCCAGGCCGTCTTTGTAATTGAGGGTGGAGTACTCGACCTGCACCAGCACGTCGCCGGCGGGCAGCTGCGCTTCGTCGGTGTCCGTGATGGCGGCGGAAAAACCGGCGTCGGATTTGCTCAGTTGAAGGGACTTGAACACGGGTTTGTCTCCGGAAAGGTGGTGGCCTGCGCTGGGCCGAAGAGGTGAAAAAAGAGCGAAACTGAATTCTTAATTATGGATAACGGGCTTTCAGCTGGCTGACGAAGACGGTTATGACCCTTTAACAGGTGCTATTTGCTATTAATTTGATAGCTATAAGCCAAGGCACGGTCTTGGCTAGATCCACTTTTCATTAATAATTTATGCCTGCCTGGAAAAGCGCTTATAGCCGCGTCAAAGCCCAAATGAGCAGCACTGCCGCAACCAGCGCCGCAAACGTGCGCACGTGGTTCCACATCGTCCAGCCAGTCACATAACCACGCCAGAAACCCACCGCCTCCGCCGCCGACGGATCAAGCCGCGCCAGCGCGTTATTGCGCGGCACATTAAAAGCCATGGTCACGCCGAAAGTACCCAGCACGTAGCAGACGCTGCCTGCTGCCAGGTACAGCGCAGCCGGCGATTGCCAGTGCATCACGGCGTAGACAAACAGTACGGCGCACGCCAGCGCCGTGCCCATAAAGAGACCGAGAAAAAGCGGGTTAAGCACCACCACATTGATAGCCTGCATAGCCGCAATGCCGGCCGGCGGGCTGATGCGGGCCAGCGCGCCCATCACGAAGCTGGAAAACGCCAGGAAGATGCCGGCGACGAGCGCGCAGCCCAAGGCGGCAAGAAAGGTCAGTGCAAACAGCCAGGTGTCAGCAGGCATGGTGTCTCGCTGGGGGGCGCAGGGTGCTCACGTCTGGCAGGGTAACGCCTCTGCGCGTCCTAGCCAACCGATTTGTTATACGCCACCCACGACCTGGTTGCGATAAGCGGTCCATCGCTCCAGACCGGCTGCCGCGTTATGGGCTCGTTCAAGGAACTCACCGGTGCTGCAGTCGAGCGCCTGCCAGCGCTGCGCAACACACATTGCGACAATCAGCTGAACGACGGCTGCAGACGCCCGGATGTGCATCATGAACCCGGTATTCGGCTTGTCTTCACCGACGCTGAACTCAATGGAGCCATGCGGCGAATTGAACCTTCCCCACGCGGGATCAGACCAGTCGGTGGCGCCAAAGTGCTGTGAAATGGCTGCGTGCACCTCGGCACGGGAGCCCAAAGGCATGCAGCACTCTGTTTCGGGGATGTCCCCGAGCGCCTCGTACTCGCGCGAGTACCGTGCCACAAATACGTCCCAACTCATAAGCAGCTCCTGTGGTACTTTTATCCATGCCTGAATAGCCCACAGACCAGGCACTTCGCGGGTCAGGGCCGTTATTTCTCAACATTTTGCCCCACCGGCACGGCCTGCGGCCTCCGCGCGACAGGGGCGTGCCTCACTTCACCAGGGCCAGCACGTCCTTGAAAGCCTCATGCTCAGCCGTTCGCAGCCACTCAAAAGCCACCATCTCGGTCGTCACCAGCTCGGCGCCGTTGCCGGCCAGGCGGTCAAAGGCGGCGTCGCGGTTGCGTTCGCTGCGGGAGCTGCAGGCATCCGTCACCACCCAGACTTCAAACTCGTCTTCCAGCAGATCCAGCGCGGTCTGCATCAGGCAGACATGGGCTTCGCAGCCGGCGATGACGATGGTGCTTCGGCCCTCTTCCGGTTCGGGCGCGGGTTTTTGCAGGTGCTTGGGCAGGCTGCGGGCGTTGCCGCCGGCCTGCGCCTTGCGCACGGGCGGGCGCAGCAGTTCACCAAAGCCGTCGGCCACGGCACTGAAAGACATCTTGTCGAAGGTTTTACCGCCGGCCGCTTCGATGGCGGCCTGTAACTCAGGCACGTTGGGGCCCAGCGATGCCGGGTTTTCGGCGGTGCCCCACACCGGTACGTCGAGCAGCTTGGCGATGCGGGCCAGCCGCAGCGCATTGGCCAGCACCACGCTGCTTTCAAAAATCGAGGGCATGAGGCGGGACTGGTAGTCCACCAGCACCAGTTGGGAGTCGTCGGCATCAAGCAGCATGGGAAATCCTGGGAAATGAGTGAAGGCGGAAGGCTGAGAGCGAATCAGGCGGACGGCCGCTGCAGGCGCTCGACCAGGGCAATCAGGTAGGCGTCAAACAGCAACGTGGCGTCTTGCCCGAACATGCGGATACGGCCTGTGTGCTTCATCAGCAGCAAACCGACACCGTGCGCGAACAAGGCCGTATTTTCGCGCAAGGCGTCTTCGGCATTCAAACCCATGGCCTGCAGGGCCGCTTCGCAGGGCCGCAAGGCGTCATGCAAGCGGTCGTTGAGCTGGTAGTTCAGCTCTGCCGTCAGCCCGCGCGGGCGCATGCCCTGCACGAGGTAAAAGCCCAGGTCCAGGTCGCGCGGGTTGGCCGCAAAAAAGCCGAACCAGGCGTCGGCCTTGGCCTCCAGCAGGTCGGCGGGCTCGGTGCAATCGTTGCCGGCCGCGTCCACCGCGGCGTTCAGGCGCTCCAGCGACTCGGCCAGCAAGGCGCCGTAAATCGCCTCTTTGTTCTCGAAGTAGGAATAGATGGCGCCGGCGGTGTAGCCGGCTTCCTTGGCGATCTCGCGGATGCTGGCGCCCTCGATGCCCAGGCGGTCAAACACCGCGCGGGCCGCGTCCAGCACCCCTTTGCGGCGCGAGTCGCTTTGGGCCTGTTGGCGGTCTAGTCGGGCTTGCATCGATCAAATGTAAGCCCAAAGGCAGCGCCGGAAGCCCTGAATTGGGGTGAAAAATAACACTTGTTTTAAATTTTGAACACTGTTCAAATAATTAACCACACGTTCAACCACGATTCAGGAGACTCCATGAATGCCCCTGCCCCCGCCGCCAGCCTGATGTCCGGCAAGGACTTTCGCGAGTCGCTGCGCCGCTACAAACCCCGGGTGTTCCTGGACGGCCGCCAAGTCGGCAGCGTGGCCGACGAGCCAGGCTTTGGCCCCGGCATCAATGCGATTGGGCTGACGTACGACTACGCGCTCAAACCGCAGTACGCACCGCTGATGACGGCGGTGCAGCACACCAGCGGAAAGCGGGTCAACCGCCTCAGCCATATCAACACCAGCAGCGGCGACCTGCTGAACAAGCTGGAAGCCGTGCGCCTGGTCTGCCAGGAGACCGGCTGCGCCCAGCGCTACCTCACGCACGACGCGCTCAACGCCATCGGCCAGGTGTCGGCGCGCATCGACGATGCGCAAGGGAGCAAAGAGCACTCCGCACGCTTCCTGAACTACCTGCACCGGGTGCAAGACCAGGACCTGACGCTCGCCGTCGCCATGACCGACGCGAAAGGCGACCGCAGCCGCCGCCCGCATGAGCAGGCCAACGTGGACAGCTATGTGCATGTGGTCGAGCGCAATGCCAAAGGGATCGTGATTTCAGGCACCAAAGCCATCGTGACCGGCGCACCCTATGTGCATGAGTTCCTCGTCATGCCCTGCCGCAACATGGGCCAGGAAGACGCCGACTTCGCCATCTGCTGCGCCGTGCCGGTGGACGCGCCCGGCATCACCATCATTGCGCGCCCTGCCGGCCGCCCTGGCGAAAAGGTCGAGCACGGCGCCGCCCTCTTCAGCCGCAAATACGGCCAGAGCACCGGCGTGGTGATGTTCGACAAGGTCTTTGTGCCCTGGGAGAGCGTGTTTTACGACGGCAGCAACGGCACCTGGGAACACTCCGGCCACCTCACCTACAGCTACGCCACCCACCACCGCCACACCTGCATAGGCGCGCGCGCCGGCTTCGGTGATTTGCTGATTGGAGCGGGCGCACTGATGTGCGAGGCCAACGGCTTTGACCCGGGCAAGGAAACGCATCTGCGTGAGCAGATGGTCGAGCTGATCACCATCACCGAAAGTTTTTACGCCTGCGGCGTGGCGGCCAGCGTGTATGGCAAGCCCGACGAGCACAGCAAGACCTTTGTGCCCGACGCCGTCTTCAGCAACATCGGCAAGCTGCTGCTGGCCACCAAGATTTACGACATGCACCGCATCGCGCACTATGTGAGCGGCGGCCTGATCGTCACCCTGCCCGGCCCGGACGAAGACCACAACCCCGAGACAGGCGCCAAGCTCTCGGAAGTGCTGCGCGCCAACCCCGATGTGCCCTATGAGCAGCGCATAGAAACCGCCCGCTTTATCGAAGACCTGACGGCCGGCTACCAGGGCGGCTGGTACAGCGTGATCAGCCTGCACGGCGGCGGCTCACCGGCGGCCATGAAGCAGGAGATCTACCGCAACTACCCGGTGGGCTCGAAGGTGGAACTGGTGGAGCGCATCCTGGAGCGCGGCGTGAATGGCGACGGCGTCCCGCACGACCCGGACCGCGCCATCACGAAGAACCGCCAGCCCGGCAAGTGCTGCGACACAGGTTGCACCGCGCCCGGGCAGCCGGTGATGGTGGATTTGCCCGCCTTGCCTTCTGCGTTGACCATCGCGCGGCACTGAGCGCGTGCGCCTCCCCCTCTAAACAAGGGAGGGGTTAACCCGCTGCGTTTCCGGGAAGACTGGGCACACATTTGCTGGGTGTTTCACCCTGCATCTCACACCGGAAAATCCATGTTGATAAAAATCAGACCCCACAACGCCGCGCTATGGAAAGCCGGCCTCGCAGCCCTCGTGGCAAGCCTTCTCGTGTTGGCGGGTTGCGCCACGCCCGCCACAAAATATGCCGCGTCAAACCCGGTGAACAACCAGAGGCTGACCACGGCGAATGTGGTGTTTCAGGATCCGCCCAACATGGGCCTGGCCTTCGCCACCACCAGGCTCGCCCCGCCGGAACAACGAAACAACGACCGCAAGTATGCGGAGGCGGCGCTGGAACCGATGGTGAGGTCTTTGCGGGTCAATGCACCGAACCAGTTGCGGGCGGCGCTCTCGCAGCGGGGCGTGACCGGCGGCAGGGACGCCATCATTTACCTGCGGCCGATACAGGCCAGCAACCTGCCGGAGACCGGGCTTCAGGTCACGCTTGAAGTCACCGTCCAGCCGAGGGACGGCGCCAAGTGGGTTGTCAGCATTCCGGATGGCTCCAGCCTCAACCCCGGCGGTGAAGAAGTCGCTGCAAAATTCACCGCCAGGATCATCCAGGAACTGGTCAAGGCTGGCTTCCTGGCAAGCTGAGGTCTCGGGGCGGAAGGCTCGCGAACTTCCGTAAGCGCGCCCACCGCCAACGCACATCACATTGCAGCCAGGTCCTGGATCGCGTCCACCACCATGTTGCTGCCCACCGCGATCAGCAGGATGTCGGTGGCGACGCGCACATATTTGTGGCCTGCGGGCGGTGCGCCGAGTTGCACCACCACCGACGAGGGCACGGGGTAGAACACCACGTCACGCGGCAGCGGCTGGCCGATGGCGTATTTTTTTGCCTGCCCCGGAGGCAGGCAGCCGTTGTTTTTCTTGGCCAGGCCCGGGGGGCATTTGCCGGCCTTGAATTGCTGGCCGTAGTAGTTTTGCACCACCACACGCTGCTGCGGCACAAAGTAACCGCCGACCTTGACCTCGGCGGCCTGCTTGTTTTTCTTCGCCTTCTTGCCCTTGCCGGAATCGCCCTGGTCGGACTGCTCCACCTGGTCGTGCTTGTTGCCCTTGTTTTTGCCGCCGCCGGCCCATTCGGGTTTTTCGGCAAAGCTGGAGGAGCAGGCCAAGGCCAAGGCGGCTGCCATGACGAGCGTAAAGCTGTGGCTCCGCAAGAAGGCATTGGTGGGACTGGTGTTTGTCGTGGGGGTTGTCATCGTGGTGCTCCGGTAGTTTTTGGTGAGAGGCCAGGCGGCAGTAACCCGCTCGCATATCACGCCTCAATATGTCCAACGGGTCTATTTGCCCACCGTTGACAGGAGTTTCCCCGGAGCCGGTGGTGTTACAAGCCTTCGCGCTCACTCCGAACGCGAAGGCTCGGCAAACTTCAGCAGCCGTGTGGCCAGCAAGGTCTCGGCCAGAAAACACACCAGCGCCAGCAAGAAACAGATCACCCCGGACAAAAAACACACCGTGGCGATCCGCAGGATCGGCAATTCACTGGTTTCGCCGAGAAACAGCAGGATGATGGTGGTGCCTATCAGGATGGCGCAAAAGGTCAGCAAGGCGATGCAGATGTTGACCAGCCAGCCGCGGTGGCGCAACTCGCGCAACTCGGCATACATGCGCTGGGCGCGGGACTCTTCCACGCCGCCGGTTTCGAGCCGGTTTTCCAGAAAGCGCGCGCGGTCGATGATGCGGGCCAGGCGGCCGGCGACGGCGGCGATCATGCCGGAGACGGCCGTGAGCAAAAACACCGGGGCTACCGCCAGCTGGATGCCGTGGGTGACCGTGGCAAGGTCGGGCGCAAAGTTCATCCGGGGCTCCAGGAAGGTTGAAGGGTTGGCGAGCTCGCTATTGTCATTCAAAGAGTCATTCAAAGAGTCATTCAAACAGCCATTCAAGCATCGTGCCAGGCGCGTTTGCGGCCTGCCCAAACCGCCCGCTGGTGGTGAAGCCTTACACCGATGTCGTCGCTGTCCGACAGCACCGCGCAGGCGGCGGTCCCCACAATGAATGACCATCCCAAGGACTCTCAAGGATTTCCCATGCTCTCCAACAACGAGGGACAACGCGTCCCGGACGTCAGCTTCAAAACCCGCAAGGACGACCAGTGGGTCGAGCTCAAAACCGCCGACATCTTTGCCGGCAAAAACGTCGTGGTGTTTTCCCTGCCCGGCGCCTACACGCCGACCTGCTCGTCCACCCACCTGCCGCGCTTTAACGAACTGGCCAACACCTTCAAGGCCAACGGCATTGACGACGTGGTGTGCTTTTCAGTGAACGATGCGTTTGTGATGAACGAATGGGGCAAGGCGCAGGAGGCCGGCAACATCACGCTGATCCCGGACGGCAACGGCGACTTCACCCGCGGCATGGGCATGCTGGTCGACAAGAGCGACCTGGGCTTCGGCAAGCGCTCGTGGCGTTATTCGATGCTGGTGCGGGACGGCGTGGTCGAGAAGATGTTTATCGAACCCGAAAAAGAAGGCGACCCGTTTGAGGTCTCGGACGCCGACACCATGCTCAAGTACGTCGCGCCTGATGCAAAAGCGCCTGAGCCGGTGACTATCTTCACCAAACAGGGTTGCCCGTTTTGCGCTAAAGCCAAGGCCCTGCTGGAAGAGGCAGGTCTCAGCTACGAGGAGATTACCTTGGGCCATGGCATTACGACCAGGACCTTGCAGGCGGTGGCGGGCGCGGGAACGGCGCCGCAAGTGTTTATCGACGGGAAAAAAATCGGTGGGTCGGAAGACTTACAGACCTGGCTGGCAGAGACAAGATCGGGAGACGGTGCGAGTTTATCGGGTGCATCAGGGGCATCAAGCCAAACCGAGGCGCAACCATTGCCGCACCAGTTTCTTGATTAGCCTCCAGCCAGTGCCCTGCGTTTGGCGCCGGCAGCACGCCGCGCACGCCAGCTGACCACCGCATCGCAGGCCTCAAAGTGTTTGAGCAGGTTCTGCTTTTGCCGCTCGAGCAGTTGGCTGTCGGCAATCATCCGCGGCCATGATTCGCAGGCTTTGCCCACTGCCTCATTGAGCACGCCGCGCACGCGCGTTTCAAACATG
Organism: Polaromonas sp. SP1; assembly: GCF_003711205.1. NCBI lineage: Bacteria > Pseudomonadati > Pseudomonadota > Betaproteobacteria > Burkholderiales > Comamonadaceae > Polaromonas > Polaromonas sp. SP1. The sequence goes on from NZ_CP031013.1 coordinate 3,850,410, forward strand.
CCGGTGGCATTGCAGAAGCTGCGCAAGGTTTGCGCGTTCAGCCGCGCCTGCTTCTCGCCGCCGGGCACAAACCGCAGCGCGTGCCCTCGCCCCCCCAGGTAGGCCGCGTAGGCCACCACGTCATAGGCGGGAGACAACGCGGGCGTACGCCCATCGCGGTAGAGCACACCGAAGTTCTTCACATGTGCGTCGTAGTTGCCCAGCATTTCATTGACCATCACGCGGCGTATCAGCTCTTCGGCCGCGCCCTCGCCCTCTTGCGCCGGCAAGCTCATGCCTTCGCGCAGGGTGCGCGCCATGGCCGCGTAACTGGCGGCCGGGTGGGTGTATTTTTCTTCGGGCTGGATGCGCAGGATCTGCGCAAAGTCTTCGCAGTGGATGTGGCCTTCAGGCCCGCGGTCAAAACGTTTGACGGCCAGGAACTGCCGGCTCTCGCCCAGCACAAAGGGCTGCTCGGCGACGATCTCGTCCAGCGGCGCCAGCCAGGCCTCGCACACCGTCACCCCGGCGGCCCGGGCCAGGCGCAAAGACAACTCTTCGACTTCGGGCAACAGCGCAAATTCAGCCGTGGGCAGCTTGGCAATGATGTGCGTGCCCCTGGCATCCCGCGTGCGTGCCACGTAGCGCCCCTGCTGCTGCACCAGCGCCAGCTTGGGCTGCACGCCTGACAGTGAGGTCGCATCGGGCAACGGGTCGGCGGTGACGGACATCTCGAGTGCGTCGTGGTGCTGGGTCACCACGCCGGCCAGCGCCTGGGCGTCGAGGTGCGCGGGGTAGGCATAGACGTTGCCCGGCAAGTCGGTGCCGCAGGCGGCCAGCATGTCGAAATGGTCGTTGGGGCCGCAGCCGCGCAGTTGCTCGAGGTGGCGGCGCAGCGGCCCTTCGGGCAACAGGTTTTGAAAGAAGGCCGGCAGGCGGCCGCCTTCGGCATTGAAGAACGGCGTGTTCACGTAACTGCGCCAGAAAATCTCGCGGCGCTGGGCGTCGTCATCCGTCGCGGCCCATGAGAACACCGGCGAGGCCGGGTTGGACCAGAAGGCCTCGTCGGGAATCAAACGCGTGATGGCGGTGCTGCCCGTGCCGTACTGGAACAGCAGCCCGGCGCGCAAAGGGCCGATGTAGATGTCGAGCGCCAGGACGTTCATGGCTTAAGCCCGGCGAGTTGCGAGGTCTCAGCCACGATGCGGTCCACCCGCGACAGCGCAGGCGGCGGGGGTTCTTCGGCGGTATGCGCCTGCAAGCCGGACGCCACCACCTTGGGCAGCAGCAGCACCTCCAGCCCAAGCTGGTCGGCAATCGCCATCAATGTGGTGATGCGCGGCGCGGTGCGGCCCTGCAAAACGCCGCGCACCGATAGGGGCGTGAGGCCTGTGCGCTCAGCCAGGGCCTGGTAGTCCAGTCCCAGCCGCCGCCGTTCTTCTTCCAGGCGGGTGGCCATGTCAGAAAGGGTTTTCATACAGAAATAAAAGAGAAGTATAAATAAGTATCGATTTTCATGAAATCGATAGTATTTTATCTATATCAAGCTTGAAAATCAATATTGAACTATCTTTTTTGCTAAATGAGATAGTTTAATATCGATTAACACCAAGGCATGGTGGTGATGGGCGGCAAACGCCCTCCTCCAAAAGCATTCCTGAAATGCGACCCTAAAACGCGTAGCTGCCCGACAGCGACAGCAGCCAGCTTCGCCCGGCGGCAGGCTCAAAGTAACGGCCATTGCCCTCATTGACGATGACGGAGCCGGCGTACTTTTTGTCGAACAGGTTGTCCAGCCGTGCGCTGGCAAGCACTTTCCAGCCGGCGGCCTCTACCGCATACCCCACATGCGCCGCCGCCGTCACAAACGAAGCGGCCGTATCCGAGTTGAGGTCGTTCACGGCCACGCTGCCCAGGTAGCGTGCCTCCACACCGCCGCGCCATCCACGCGCCGGGCGCCAGCCGGCCTCTACCGCCAGCGCTGTACGCGCCAGCCCCGGAATGCGGTTGCCCGCCGGCACCGCCACGTTGGGCACGGCGCAGGGCGTGGCCGCGCAGGTGAGGAAGGCGTCGCGGTAACGCGCGTCCAGCCGGGTGTAGGACGCCTGCACCAGCCAGTCGCCCGGCATAGCCAGGCTGCCGGCCAGCTCCAGCCCGCGGCGGCGGGTGGCGCCGGCGTTTTGAAAAGTGCTGCGCCCGCCGACATTGGTCTGGGTGACGATCTCGTCCTGTGTGGCGGTGTTGAACAGGGCGGCGCTCCACTCCACGCGAGTCGGGTTGCCTGCCGGCGTGCGCCCTTTCACGCCGGCTTCGACGTTGTTGCTGCGCGAAGGCCTCAAGCCCAGGTTGAGGCCGGTGGAGCCGTCGGCGCGGTAAGCCGTCTCATTGAGCGTCGGCGTTTCAAACCCCTTGCCGGCCGTGGCGTAAAAGCGCAGGTCTTTCGACGGCGCGTACATCACGCCGGCCACCGGCAAGGTCGCGCTGTAGCGCGCGCTGCCGCTGTCATTGCCGTTGGGCCCGGCCACATACTGGTCGGCCGATTCAAAGCGCACCGTGCTGCGGCGCAGGCCGGCGTGCAATGTCCACTGCGGCGATAGCTTGAGGCTGGCCTGCGCGTACGGGTCCAGGCTGCTGGCGCGGTTGACTTCATCGCGGCGCAGAGCGCCCTGCACGCCCAGGGTGGCGCCGCTGAAGTTTTGAAAACCCCGGCGGTGCTCGCGCAGCGTGTCATAGGCCAGGCCCGTCACCAGCTCCAGCGGCAACTGGGCCAGGTGCGCCTGCAGGGTCAGGCGCACATCGGCGCCGCCGTAATTTCTGTCCAGATCAATCACGCCGCCGGGATGCAACGGGCTGGCCTGCACCGCCACCGGAATTGCCTGGTACTGCACGGTGGCGCGCTGGCCCTGGTAGACCATGGCGCGCAGGCGGTTGCCGCCGCCCAAAGGTTCCTCGTACACCAGTCCGGCCTGGGTCTGTCGCACCGTCTTGCGGGTGTTGAACTGGGTGGCTGACGGGTCGGCGCTTTGCGGTGCGGTGTCGAACTGGTTGCGGTTCAGGCCCAGCGGGTCGTCGGCGCGCGCATCGAGGTGGTTGGCGACCAGGGTGAGCTGCCCGCCGGAAAGCAGTTGCCAGTCCAGGCGGGCGTTGGCCAGGTCGCGCTCTGACGCGCTATGGGCACGAAAGCCGCCGCCGGCAATGCGGCTGGCGTTCAGTGCGTAGCCGAACGGCCCGATGCCCCCCGCAGCTTTGACGCCGCCCCTGTAAAAACCGTCACTGCCCCACGCGGCGCTGGGCGTGACGACGGGCCGGCCGCGGCCCTCCTCGGTAAACACCTGAACCACGCCGCCCGACGAATTGCCGTACAGCGCGGAAAACGGCCCGCGCAGCACCTCGACCCGGCCCACCGAGCCGAGGTCTATGTGCGAGAGCTGCCCCTGCCCGTCCGGCATGGTGGCCGGAATGCCGTCGACATAGATGCGCACACCGCGCACGCCGAAGGTAGAGCGCGCGCCAAAGCCGCGCACCGAGAGTTGCAGGTCCTGTGCCTGGTTTTGCCGGTCACGGGCCAGCACGCCGGGCGTGAGCGACAGGCTTTCGGAAAGGTTGAGTTGCGCGCGGCCGTCGGCGCGAAGCCGCTCGCCGTCCAGCACGTCGACGGAGGCGGGCACGTCAAAAGGTGGCAGCTCGGTGCGGGTGGCGGTTACGGTGACGGGTGTGAGGGATTGGGCTTGCGCGTCGCTTGCCGGCCACGGCAACAAGGCCAGCATCATCGCCAGCGGAACAGGCTTCGTGAATGGAAGGGGCATGAAGGCGGCAGGGTTGGTGGGCAACGGAAAAGGCCAAGCCATCGTAGCTTGCCGATGCCGCCCTTGCCACCGCAAGGCTGTAGGCCGATGCCGCAAAAGGAGGCGCCCTTCTTACTCCCTCTCCCTCTGGGAGAGGGAGTAAAACCATGTGCGCAGGTTCAGCCGAACTTGCGCACCGCATCCAGCGCCAGCCCCGCGCCGATGCTGCCGAAACGGTCACCTTCCACGCTGCGCGCCTGCGGCAGCAAGGCGGAGATCTGCTCGCGCAGCAAAGGCACGCCGCTGGAGCCACCGGTGAAAAACACGGTGTCGATGTCGCCGACATTTACGCCCGCATCTTTGAGCAGCGCCACAACGGTGCGCGACACCGTGCCGACCAGCTCGCTGATGGCCGCGTCGAAATCAGGCCGGTGCAAGGTGAGAGTCTCACCCGGCGCGATGCGGCCCAGGTCCATGGTGGTTTGCGGCGCGTCAGACAACGCGATCTTGGCCGCCTCGACCTGCATGGCCAGCCAGTGGCCCGCGCGCTCACGCACGAGGTTCTGCAGGCGGTCCAGCTTGTCCTTGTCGACCGCACTGCGCCGGATGTCGCTGATCTGCGTCCACGATTTTTTGCTGTAGACCTGGTTGATGGTGTGCCAGGTCGCCAGGTTGAAGTACTGGGCCGAGGGCACCTCCAGCCCGCTCTGCAGCTTGCTGCCCAGGCCCAGCGTGGGCATCACGCTGGCCAGGCTCAGGTATTTGTCGAAGTCGGTGCCGCCTATGTGCACACCGCCGCTGGCCAGGATGTCGTCACGGCGCTCAGCCTTGCGCGCGCGCTCGGGCGACAGACGCACGAGCGCAAAGTCCGAGGTGCCGCCGCCGATGTCGACCACGAGCACCAGTTCTTCGCGCCGGATCTGCGACTCGTAGTCAAACGCCGCGGCGATCGGTTCGTACTGGAAGGCAATGTCTTTGAGGCCGACCGCATGCGCGATTTCGGCCAGTGTGTTTTCAGCTTTCTTGTCGGCGGCCGCATCGTCATCCACGAAAAACACTGGGCGGCCCAGCACCGCTTGCGTAAAAGGCTGGTCGGCAGCTTTTTCGGCACGGTGCTTGAGCTCGCCGATGAACTGCGCCAGCAAATCGCGAAACGGCAGCGCGCGGCCGGCGACTTCGGTGTGGTCGTCAATCATGGAGGTGCCGAGCAGGCTTTTGAGCGAGCGCATCAGCCGCCCTTCGTAGCCCGCCAGGTAGTCGGCCAGCGCGGCGCGGCCGTAGCTCACATGCTCGTCCTCGGCATGGAAGAACACGACAGAAGGCAGCGTGGGCTTTCCGCCTTCAAGCGGCAACAACGCAGGAAGTGCGGGAAGCCCCGGCCGGCTCCAGCCTGCCGTGGAGTTGGACGTGCCGAAGTCGATCCCGCAGGCGCGGGGGGCGCTCACCGCCCTGCCGGCTTGGCGAAGCCGCTTTCAGCCCACGCCACGGCGCTGGCACGGTTGAGCTTGAAGGACGGCGCCACGCGGACCTGCGCGAGCTCCTCACCCGCTTCGTCAGCGGCGCTGAGCAGGCCGTGCGGGTTGTCTTCGTCCGGAACGATGTCGAGCGAAACGGTGACGCGCACCTCATTGGCCGTCACTGCAATGCTCTGGTGCAACGTGGCATGCAGTTGCTGCTCATGGCGGCGCACAAACTCCGACGCGGTTTTCACCAACGTGCTGAAGGCCGGGCCGTCCAGCGGCTTGGGGTTCTTCTTGTCGCGGCCCATGGTCCAGGGGCCGACCAGTGCGGGCTCGGGCTCGCCGTCCTTGATCATCGCCACCGCCCAACCGTCGTCGTCCTCGTTCTTGATGACCTTGGCCGTCCAGCCGTCGCCGCACCAAAGCCGCGGCTCCTGGATGGGCGTGTCGTTGGGGGATTCATCGGCCAGGCCGGCCGGCGGGGTGTGGGAGTCAGTCAAAACGCAGTCACTCGGGTGGGGCGCCCCGGTTACAGGCCGGGGGCAAATTCGGGTCACGCACCACATGGCGCGCAGAGGGGAGCGGATTTTACAACCCCTCCCCCATCCCGT